>MHBK01000074.1 GCA_001804865.1 Lentisphaerae bacterium GWF2_57_35 | reverse complement strand
GAGCCGGATGCGGGAAATCTGCACGTCCGGTTCGGAGGGAGGGGCGGCTCAACCCAATGAGCCGTCCCTACCCCTATCAGGAGAGAAGAAACGGGTTTTTGCTGTTTGGAGGGGCGCGCTCCGTCGCGACCTTTTTTTCGTGAACTTGGCGTGTGGCGGCGTTATCCTGCGGGCTATGCAATCCATTCCACAAGTCAAACGGGGGGCGCGATGGCCCTGGGTTTCCGCTTTTGTCACGGTGTTGGCCGGGGTGTCGTTGAGTTTTGCGCTTTGGCAGGGTCGGATTCGGACGGAACGGCAGGGGATCGAGGAGGAGTTTTTTATCGAGGCGTCCACGCTTCAGCAACGGGTCGAGCGGGAGACGGGGCTGTTCATGAAGGTGCTGGATTCGGTCCGTTACCTGCACAATATTTCCGAGCGCATCAGCGCGGAGGATTTCAACGAGTTTGTGGACAAGGGGATGCTTTATCAGCAGAGCGTGTTGGGGGCGTTCGGCTTTTCGCAGCGCATTCCGAACGATCTGCGGAAGGTTCTGGAGCAGGGCGTGGAGGGCTCGTCCGGGCCTTCTTTGCGGCTGGTGGAGTTCGATGGCTTTGGCGGTTTTCAGCCGGCCGCCGAACGGCCCGAGTACTATCCTCTGACGTACCAAACCCCGACGAATGCCCTGGGGGTGCCGGTGGGTTTCGACTTCGCTTCGATGGAGCAGGAACGGATGGCTATCGAGCAAATGGCGGCCAGCGGCGGGCCGGCCGTCGGCAGCCGGTTGACGCCGGACGGCATAGACGACGGCCGCTCCGAAGTTTACGTGTATGTGCCGATTTATTACACGGCCACGAACGAAACCAAGCAGGTCGTGCCGATCTATTTCGTCGGGTTTGCGGTGGCGTTGTTTAAGCCGAAGGAAATCATCGACGAGGTGATGTCGGGGCCGGGGATGCAGGATCTGCGTGTCCGCCTGGTCGATCCGGGCCGCAATGCCGTACCTTCCCGTCCGGTGTTGCTGCGGGCGCCTGCGCCGTCGGTTGCCTATGCGATGGAAGCGCCGATGCGGGTGGCGAACCGGACCTGGGTGTTCCGCTGCGAGGCGAACACGGAGTATGTCCGACGGCATGAAACGCGTCAGCCGGAGATTCTATTGACGGCCGGGCTGCTCATTACGGCTTTGTTGAGTACGCTGTTGCTGCTGATGGCGGGACGGGCCCGTCGGGTCGAGCGGGTGGTTCGTCTGCGGACGGCCGAACTGAGCGATGCGAACCGGCGGCTGGAAAAGGAAATGGCGGAGCGCCTGCGCCTGGAGAACGAGGTCTTGGAGGTGGCCAGCCGGGAGCAGCAGCGCGTGGGGCGGGATCTGCACGATTCGCTGGGGCAGAAGCTGACGGGGGCGGTCTATCTTAGCCGGGCGATGATCGCGCATTTGGAGCAAGCGCCGGCGGAGGAACGGGCGGAGGCGGAGAAGATCAACGCCATTTTGAAGGAGTCGGTGGCGCAGGTCCGCCGGATTGCCCGCGGGCTGGCGCCGATCGATTTGAGCGAAGACGGGCTGGTCGATGCGTTGCGGCGGCTGGCGGACGAGAGCCGCGAGGCGTACGACGTGCCTTGCGAGGTGGTCGTGAAGGGGGATGCCTCGACGCTGTCGGGTCTGGCGGCGGAACATCTTTATCACATCGCGCAGGAAGCGACGAATAATGCCGTGCGCCACGGTCAGGCGGCGGAAATCGTGATCGAGCTGGCCCTGAATGGGGCGGGCGGCTGTTTGTCGATTACCGACGACGGCTTGGGGATGCCGGAGGATGCGGCGCAAAAAGGCGGGATGGGGTTGCGTATCATGCAGTACCGTTCGTCCATCGTCGGGGGTGTGTTGGAAATTAGGAATCGCCCGGAGGGGGGGACGGAGGTAAAGTGTTGTTTTGGGAGTTTGGAGGGGAGGTGAGGGGAGGTGAGGGGAAGTGATCAGTAATCAGTTATCAGTTATCAGTTATCAGTGAGCAGTGATCAGTAATCAGTGATCAGTTATCAGTGAGCAGTGAGCAGTGAACAGTGATCAGTTATTAGTGGTTGGCTAGCAGTTTTTTTTATGAAATCAGGCGAAACAAAAATTCGGATATTGATTGTGGACGATCATTCGATTGTCCGGCATGGGTTGACGGCGCTGCTTTCGAAGCAGGCGGATCTGGCGATTTGCGGCGAGGCGGCCAGTTATGAGGAGGCGCTGGGCGCTTTGGAAACGCTGAAGCCGGATTTGATGCTGGTGGATATTACGTTGAAGGATCGCAACGGCCTGGATTTGATCCGCGAGGCCCAAGTTCGGGGTTTGGCGACCCGGGCGCTGGTGATTTCGATGCACGACGAGGCTTCTTATGCCGAAAAGGCCCTGCGCGCGGGGGCGATGGGTTATGTGATGAAGGAAAACGCGGACGAAACGATCGTGGAGGCGATCCGCACGGTCTTGCGCGGACAGATTTACGTCAGCGGCGCGATGTCGGCGCGGATGCTGACGCAATTCATCAAGGGCGAAGAGGACGAGGCGGGCGGCACGGGGATCGGCAGCCTGACGGAACGCGAACGTGAAATTTTCGCCTGCCTGGGCCAGGGGATGACGAGCCGCAAGATTGCGGAGAAATACGGTTTGAGCGCGCGCACGGTGGAGGTGCATCGCGCCCACATCAAGAAAAAGCTGCAATGCGAGGATTCGGCGCAACTCTTGCGGGAGGCTGTGCGGTGGGTGGAGGAGGAGAGCGGACGATGAGGGTGGAAATAGCGTTGATTGGATTGTCATATTTCTTGGGGGCGATTCCTCTGGGGTTGCTTTTTGCGTGGTGCAAAGGGGTGGACATCCGGAAGGTCGGCAGCGGCAATATCGGGGCTACGAACGTGTTTCGTTGCGTGAGCAAGCCGCTGGGGATCGCGACGTTTGTTGGCGACGCGGTGAAGGGTTTTGTGCCGGCGTTCTTTTTTCCCATGATTGGAAAATATTTTTTGCAGGCGGAGCCGGGGTCCTGGTTGGGCATCCTGTGCGGGTGCGCGGCGATTGCAGGGCATAATTGGCCGGTTTATCTGGGTTTCAAAGGCGGCAAGGGGGTTTCCACGAGCGCGGGCATGCTGATCGGCATTGCGCCGGCCGCGGCGGGAATCGGATTTCTGGCGTGGGGCCTTTTGGTGGGGGTCACGCGTTACGTCTCGGCGGCTTCGATCGGGGCGGCGGCCGTCGTGCCGGCGGCCGGGTGGTGGCTGTACGCGAAGGACGGCTTGTTGCTGCCTATTGTTTTGACGGTGCTGGGCGGTCTGGTTATATGGAAGCATCGCGCAAATATCCGGCGGTTGATGCGGGGCGAGGAGCATCGGTTTGGACGCAAGATTTGACGAACCCTATGAAACACATATCGATTATCGGCGACGGAGGATGGGGTACTGCCCTGGCCTTGATTTTACGCAACAATAAGCATCAGGTCCGGGTGTGGGGGCCCTTTCCGGATTACATCGAAGAGACCGCCCGGCGGGGCGAAAATACGAGGTTCCTGCCGGGGGTGAAACTGCCGGCCGGAATCGAGTGGACGTCCTCCCTGGAAAGAGCGGCCGAGGATGCGGAGGTGGTCGTTATCGCCGTGCCCTCCAAGTTTTTCAAGAAGGTGCTGACGGACTTTGCGGCCGTCCAGACCACGAGCCGTCGCACGCCGTTGTTCGTCAGCGTGACCAAGGGGCTCGACGAAGCCACGGGGGAGCGGATGACGCGGGTGGCCGAGAAGGTGTTGGGGATCGAGCCCGTGGCGGCGCTGTCAGGGCCGAGCCTGGCGGCGGAAGTGGCGCGCGGCATTCCTACGGCGGTCACGATCGCCTGCTCGCGGCACGAGACGGCGGTTCAATTGCAATCGGTTTTCAACAATGGGCTGTTTCGCGTTTATACGTCGGACGACGTGGTCGGCGTGGAACTGGGCGGGGCGTTGAAGAACGTCATGGCCATTGCGGCGGGCATTTGCGACGGCATCGGCTACGGCGACAATTCGAAGGCGGCGCTGATTACGCGGGGTCTCGCGGAGATCGGGCGGTTGGGTGCGGCGATGGGCGCGCATCCGGCCACCTTCTCCGGTTTGAGCGGCATGGGGGATTTGGTGGTGACCTGCACAAGCCGGCACAGCCGAAACCGCGGGGTGGGCGAGCGCCTGGGCAAGGGCGAGGGCATCGAACAAATTTTGGCCGGCATGCAGCAGGTGGCGGAGGGGGTATGGACTTGCACAACGGCCCGGGATTTGGCCCGTAAGCTCAAGGTGCAGGTGCCGATCACCGACGAGGTGACGGCCGTGATCCACAACGGCAAGGACCCGCGCAAAGCAGTAGAAACCCTGATGACGCGCGATCCGAAGCCCGAACGGGGCTAAGCAAAAGGAGCAGGCCAGATGCGGCATGCGGGCATTGTGTTGGCAGCCGGGGCTTCCTCGCGCATGGGTTTTCCCAAGGCGCTGCTCAAAACTGCCGACGATGTACCTCTGGCCCTCCGCCAGATTCATCTTCTCCAAAAAGCGGGATGCTTTCGCGCGCTGGTTGTGTTGGGTTGCGACGCGGACCGCATCCGCGCAGAACTGCCTGAGGTCGAAACCGCGACAAATCCCGATTGGCCGGAGGGGCGCTTCGGATCGATTGTCGCCGGCCTCCAAGCCGCCCGGGAAGCCGACGGCATTTTGCTGCTGCCGGTGGATACGGCGGGGGTGCGGGAAGAAACGTTCTCTTCGCTGCTGGCCTTGGCCGATTCGTCCGGCGCTTCGGCGATTCGTCCGACGTTCGGAGGAGAGCCCGGAAAAATCCTCTGGCTTTCCCGCCGCGTTGCGGATCGACTTCTCGAGCTTCACCGCGAGCATCGCGAGTTTCGGCTGGATCGGTGGATTCGCGACCAAGCCGAATCCTGGCCCACCGAGGACGCCGCCATTTTAAACAACATTAACACCCCGGATGAGTGGAACCGTTTTGTCCGGGTCATGGAGGGCGAATCTTGATGCGGCCGCAACCACGGGCAGTTACAGCAATCAAAAGGACTGCGATGCCGCCGTCCCTCCCGATATCAACCAGCCATTTTGGGCGCCAGCGGGAGAGTCCGCGGCCTCTCGGACCTTTTCTTGCGAGGTGTTGGTTCCTTCTTTGCCTGCCGGCATGCGTATTGGCGAACGTCCAGTCTCCTTCGTGGGAAAGCAAAGTCGATCCCGAGGTGTTTCGCGCCGCGCTGGCCTCCAAGGAATGGCAGACCGACTTCCTGATTGTTCTGCAGGAGCAGGCCGACCTGAGCGGGGCGGCCGCCCTTCGCAGTAAAACCGAAAAAGGCCGGTACGTCTTCGAGCGGTTGCAGGCCGTGGCCCAGCGCACCCAGGCGCCGCTGGCAGCCGAGTTGCAAAAGACGGCGGTTCCGTTTCAATCGTTTTGGATCGAAAACATGATCTGGGCGAAGGGCGATTTGTTGCTGGTGAAATCGCTGGCGGAGCGCGCGGAGGTGCGCAAGATCAGCGCCAATCCGCCGGTGCGCATGGCGCTGCCCGAGCCGTTGTCCCGGCAGCCGGAGGAAATCCTGGCCGCGGAATGGAACATCGCCAAGACGCGCGCGCCGGAGGTTTGGAGCAACGGCGTGACGGGGCAGGGGGTTGTGATCGGCGGGCAGGACACCGGCTACGATTGGGATCATCCTGCGATCAAAAATCGCTATCGCGGCTGGGATGGATCGAACGCAAATCACAACTACAACTGGCATGACGCCATCCATAGCGGCGGAGGCGTCTGCGGCGCCGACGCCCCGGCGCCCTGCGACGACAGCCAGCACGGCACGCATACGATGGGAACGATGGTGGGCGACGACGGGGCCGGGAATCAAATCGGCATGGCGCCCGGCGCCCGGTGGATCGGCTGCCGAAACATGGATCGCGGCAACGGTACGCCGGCGACCTACGCCGAATGTTTTCAGTGGTTTCTCGCCCCGACCGATTTGAACGACCTGAATCCGGACCCGGCCAAAGCGCCCGATGTGATCAACAACTCGTGGGGTTGCCCGCCCTTCGAAGGCTGCACCGATCCGAGTGTCCTGAAAATTGTGGTCGAGAGCGTGCGGGCGGCGGGCATTGTGGTGGTGGTTTCGGCCGGCAACAGCGGGCCGGGGTGCAGCACGGTGGACAATCCTCCGGGGATCTATGAAGCGTCCTTCACGGTGGGCAACACCACGTCCGGCGATGCCATCAGTTCGGACAGCAGCCGCGGGCCGGTGACGGTCGACGGGAGCGGACGGCTAAAACCCAACATCTCCGCGCCCGGTACGTCGATCCGCTCCTGCGTGCCGGGAACGGGTTATAGCTATATGTCGGGGACCAGCATGGCCGGGCCGCATGTGGCCGGTCTGACGGCGTTGATCCTCAGCGCTCATCCCGGGCTGCGCGGCCAGGTGGATCGCATCGAAAACTTGATCGAACAAACCGCGGTTCGCCTGACGAGCGCGCAGACCTGCGGAGGTCTGGCGGGCACGAACATCCCGAACAACACGTTCGGCTGGGGGCGGATTGACGCCGTGGAAGCCGTGGGGCTTTCCGACGCCGGCCATGCCGGCATACCCCATTGGTGGGCGACGATCTTCGAGCTCGGCCGGACCAACGCGGTGGACCCCGGGGCCGATCCGGACGGCGACGGTTTGTCCAATCTCCAGGAGTACATCGCCAATACCGATCCGACCGACCGCGATTCGTTTCTCCGGTTGAGCGCCGTTACCTTGTCGCCCACGGGCTCGGTGAGCGTCAGTTGGATCAGCCGCCCGGACGGCTTCGACGAGCCGCGCACCTACAACCTTTATCGTTCGGCCCAGTTGTCCGGCAATCCCTGGGAGCCGGTGGCGACGAATCTGGCCTCCGGGGGAGATGTCAGTTTATGGATGGGCGCGCCAGGCGCCGGCACTTCGGCGTGGTTTTATTGCGTGGCGGCCGTGCTGCAAACCAACGAAGTGTTCAGTCCCGCGGTGCGGCCGGTTAGTAATTGAAGAGGTCGCTAAGCGCGTGGTTTTTTCCCGCGGCTTTGTTCAAGGCCGCCAGGACCTTGGACTTTGTGTTGAGCGTCAGCCAGCGTCCCTTGCAGGCGCGGGCGATCATCTTGTGCGTCATGGGATCGGTCGAGGCCTTGACCAGGTCGTGCGGCTTCAGGCCCAGCTCCGCCATGATCTTGGCCAGGGGTTGTTCTCCCAAATTTCGTTCTTGCTTCATGGGGAGACTTTACCAGAGCGGGGAGGAACTGCAAGTGTGGGGGTAGAAGCGGAAGGGGCGCAGCTCGCTGCTTTTTCCAATCGTTGGAAAATTTTATGACAATTTTTCCAATGATTGGAAAAAAAGCCGGTACATTTTCCAATGATTGGAAAAGGCGTGGAGGCGCTCATGGAAGTTGTCGAATTTTAGACTGGTTCTTAAGCCGGAAGCCTCGTTAAGATGCCCGGCCAAACGATTGGGTATTTTGCAGGAGGAGAACGGGATGAACAAGACGCCGGCAATACATCATCGACATGCGAGATTCGAGATCTTTACGACGATTCCGTTGAACGTGGGGGATCAGGTCTTTATCAGCGGCAGTTGCGAATCGTTGGGCAGTTGGCGTCCGGATGGGTTTCCCCTGATGCGCACGGACGACAACTTGTGGACGGGGGTGGTGGAAATCCCGGCCCACGAAAAGGTGGAATACAAGATTACGCGCGGCGACTGGGCGGCCGAAGAGGTCCTGTCGGACGGCCGGGTTCCCGGCAACTACATCATCCAGCCCGGCGAAGAGAGCCGGACCAGCCACCGCGTGCATACGTGGAAGGACAAGCAGCAGGCGCCTGCGCCGATCATCACGGGCAATTACCGGGTTCACGAGAGCTTTCATTCGCAGTACTTGCGTTTCGACCGGCGCGTGATCGTCTGGTTGCCGCCGTTTTATGAGCAGAATCCCGATCGGCGCTATCCCGTTTTGTACGTGCAGGACGGCCAGCAGGTCTTCGATCCGCAGACTTCGACGTGGAATCAGGACTTGCAGGTCGACGAGCATTGCGAGCGAATGATCCTGAACGGGCAGCTGCGGGAGACGATTGTTGTGGCGGTTTATTCGACCGAAGACCGGTACCTGGAATACCACCCGGCGCTGGCCGGCATCGAATATGCCCGGTTCCTGATCACGGAATTGAAGCCCTTCATCGACGAGCAGTACCGGACGCAGCCGGGCCGCGAGGCTACGGCCGTAGCCGGCGCCTCGATGGGCGGAAGCATTGCCTTTCATCTGGCGTGGACCCGGCCCGACATATTTTTTGGGGCCGCCTGCCTGTCGCCGGCCTTTCGATTCCGCGACGATTCCACGATCCCCGAGATGGTTAAAAAGGCGAAAAGCGTGCCGGACGTAAAGTTTTATCTGTATTGCGGAGAAGGAGACGCCACGGAGCGCGAGCTGATGGAAGGCGTGCGCGAAATGGAGAAGGCGTTGCGCAAAAAGGGTTGCGATGCGCGCCGGCTGGCGGTTCAAACCGATGCGAAGGCGGTCCATCGGGAATCGTCATGGGCCCTTTACACGCCCGAATGGTTGGCGTTCCTGTTCGGGAAATAAGAAGAGTCCAAGGTCCAAGGTCCAAGAAGTCCAAAGTCCAAGAAGTCCAAAGTCCAAAGAGTCCAAGGTCCAAAGTCGGAAAGCATTCACTCTTCATCTTCCGACTTTGGACTTCTTGGACCTTGGAGGTCGATTGACAAAGTAAGTTAGCCTTTGGCGGAGTAAGTGAGCCTGGGGTGCAGTTAGTCTATCCGAAAAGGGGGCTGAAGGCGCACGGGGCGACC
>MHBK01000073.1 GCA_001804865.1 Lentisphaerae bacterium GWF2_57_35 | reverse complement strand
CAACGACACGGTTATTGCGCCCTCATCCCTTGGCAGACTGAATGCGCCTACCCGGCTCCGCCGGGGGCGCATTCAGTTTGCCAATCGAGCCACTCTTTCAGGGTTAGAAAAGCCCCGAGGCAGACGCTTGTATGTTTGGGGGAGGTTCGTTACATTAGGCCTCTTCATTTTCTGGAGATATACATGGCAAAAGATCCCATGACGGTACTGGTTATAGGCGGGGGCGGGCGCGAGCATGCGCTGGTCTGGAAACTGGCAAACGATAGTCGGCGTCCAGTGGTGTTTTGTGCGCCGGGCAATGCGGGTACGGCGGGGTTGGCGCAGAACTTGGACCTGGCGGCAACGGATGTCGAGGGGTTGCTGGCCTGGGCGCTGGAGCATCGTCCGGATTTGACGGTGGTGGGGCCGGAGGCGCCGTTGTGTGCGGGGCTGGTGGATCGCTTTCAGGCGAGCGGTTTGCGGGTGTTCGGTCCGAGCCAGGCGGCGGCACAATTAGAAGGCAGCAAGATTTTTTCGAAGGAAGTGATGGAGGCGGCGGGCGTTCCGACGGCCAAGGCGGCGAAATTTACCGAAGCGGCGGCGGCGGCGGCGTATGTGCGCGGGCAGTCGTTTCCGCTGGTGGTGAAGGCGGACGGTCTGGCGGCGGGCAAGGGCGTGGTGATTTGTCAGTCGCCGGAGGAGGCGGATGCGGCCATTGACGAGATGCTGGTGAAAGGCGTTTTCGGCGCGGCGGGCCGGTCGGTGCTGATCGAGGAGTTTCTGGACGGTGAAGAGGCGTCGATTCTGGCGTTAGTGGATGGCCGGGAGATTGTTTTGCTGGCGTCCGCGCAGGATCACAAACGAATTTTCGATAACGATCAGGGGCCGAACACGGGCGGGATGGGGGCATATTGCCCGGCGTCGGTGGTCAAGCGGGATCTCTGGCCGGTAATTCGGGAGCAGGTTTTCGAACGAACGCTGGCCGAGTTGCGGCGGCGAGGTATAGTCTACAAAGGCGTTCTTTATGCGGGGCTGATGATCGGTTCGCGCGGGCCCAAGGTGCTGGAGTTTAATTGCCGATTCGGCGATCCGGAGACGCAGGCGATTCTTCCTCGTTTGGCGGGCGATCTGCTGCCGGCGTTGGAGGCTTGCGTGGACGGGACGTTGAAGGATCGCATGGTGCAGTGGAAGCCGGAGGCTTGTGTTTGCATCGTGATGGCGGCGGGCGGATATCCGGGCTCGTACGCAACCGGCGATGCGATCGAGGGGTTGGATGAGGCGGGCAAGCTGCGGGATGTGGTGGTTTTCCATGCGGGAACGAAGTTGGTAGAGGGGAAAACGGCGACCGCCGGAGGACGTGTTCTGGGGGTGACGGCGCTGGGGAAGGATTTGAAGGATGCGGTGGGCCGCGCTTATCTGGCGGCGGGAAAAATACAATTTAACGGAGCCCAGTATCGAAAGGATATTGCGGCCAGGGCCTTGTGAGCAGGAGGATGACGGTATGGCAAAGACAGCCGTGAAAAATGTGGAAGTGGCGGTTTTAATGGGCAGCGACTCGGATTGGCCGGTGGTCGAAGAAACCGTTCAAACCTTGAATAAGTTTGGCATAACATCCGAAGTGCAGGTGATTTCAGCGCATCGCACGCCCGAAAAGGCGGCATCTTTTGCGTCCAAAGCATCGAGCCGGGGTTTGAAGGTGATTATTGCGGCCGCGGGGGGGGCGGCGCATCTGGCGGGCGTAATCGCCGCGCATACGACGTTGCCGGTGATTGGCATTCCGATCAAGGGCGGGGCAATGGATGGGTTGGATGCGCTTTTGGCGACCGTACAGATGCCGGCGGGCATTCCGGTGGCCACGGTGGCGCTGGGCCGCTCGGGTGCGGTCAATGCGGGGTTGCTGGCGGTGCAAATGCTGGCCTTAAGCCGGCCCGATCTTCAAAAGAAATTGCTCCAGCATAAACAGGAGTTGAAGAAAAAGGTCGAAGAGGGCAATCGGCGCATTGCGGCGCAGCAGGAGAAAAAATCATGAAGGTTCAAACGATTCCTTGTGGCCTGCTGCGAATCGGAGCGTGCGCCTTGGCGGGGTGGGCGCTGCTTTTCTCGTCGGCCTATGCCGCGGCGCCGTCCCAAGAGCTCGCGGGCGAGTCTCCGGAAGAAGCCGATCGTCTTTTAAAGCCCATGACGGAAATGGTGGAGTTTTTTAAGCGGTTCAATCTGCCGTTGGAGCCTCAGCGGGCTTCCAAGGCCATGATCGAGGCCCTGACGCGTACGGCCGATCCCGGCAGTCGCGTAATGACGGAAGCGGAAATCTTGCAGATGCACGAGCAGCAGATGGGCTTGGTATATGAAGCGCCGCTGCAATTCAGCTCGACCAACGGTTTGCCGGCCATCACGGGCTCGGCGCCAGAATCTGCCGCGGCCAAGGCGGGCCTTCAGGTTGGCGACCTGATCGAAAAAATAGACGATCACGAACTGCTTTCGAATACGGCTCCGGCCGAAGTGACCCGGTTGCTGCGAAGTTTGGAGCCGGATCCGGCTCGTTTGATGGTGCGTCGCGTAAACGAAAAGAGCCGGGAAGCGCAATTGCCTCGCGAGGAACGTCGTTTGCCGGCGATCGATAAGACGGAAGAGCTGCCGGTGGGTTTTTGCTATGTGAAGTTGAACGGGGTGTATGAAGGGTCCGGACGAGCCGTCGTGTCCCTCCTGCGGGGTTGGAGCGAATCCGGTCGGTTTGGAGTGGTTATCGACCTGCGCGGCGCGGGCGGGGCGGATCTCGAGAGCGTTGGGGATATTGCCGGTTTGTTTGCCGAGAGCGGTGCGGTTCTGTTCTCTCTGCGCGATCGCCGGGATCAGGATCTCCAGGTGGTGAAAAGCGCCGGGGGTTCCCATTTGGGCATGCCGACAATGGTCCTGGTGGATCGGTATACGACCGGCGCCGCCGAGGTGTTGACGGCCGCTTTAGCGGCCAGCGTTCGGGGCGCGATGGTGTTGGGCGAGCCGACCGCAGGCGATCCGATGGTGCGCGAAATCGTTCCACTTCCGACCGGCGAGAAGCTGTATGTGACCACGCGGAAATTGGTGATGGCCAACGGCAAAGGTTATAACGGGTGGGAAGGAGTTGTTCCGGCGGTCGAAATTTCGGAAGAGGAAAACGCCTTGGCCGATTATGAGCCCTCCACACCGCTGATGGGCGCCAAGGAACTGTCGGAAGAGGAAAAAGAGGATCGGCAATTGCGGGAACGGGTGCGGGGCGACGCTGCCTTGCGACGGGCCGTGGACGTTTTATTGGGTTTGAAGGCATTGAATATCCGTGGATTTGGAATTCCAGAAAAGCCTGCAAATTAATCCCTTGCAGCCGGCAGAGGATGTCTTGGAAAGGGCCGTCCGCCTTCTTGACCAGGGTGAACTGATTGTCGTGCCCACGGAGACCGTGTACGGTCTGGCCGGAGATCTTGAGATTCCGGGCGTCCTGGAAAAGATGTACCGGGCGAAAGGCCGGCCGGACGACAAGCCGATTCCTTTGTTTGCGGCGGAGGTGAGCTGGATCGAAAAGGCCGGCGCGAAATTGGGGCCAGGCGAAAGAGCGCTGGCCGAACGATTCTGGCCAGGGCCTTTGACGCTGGTTTTGAGGGTGGGGGACGGCTTCAAAGGGTTTCGCATACCGGATTATCCGGTTTCGCTGGCGCTGCTGAAAAAAGTCGGTCGGATTTTGGGCGTTACGAGCGCCAATCGGAGCGGTGAACCGTCGGCGGAAACCGCCGAAGCGGCACGGGCGGCGTTGGGCGAGCGAGTGGGCGTTATATTGGATGCCGGACCGTCGCCCGGCGGCATTCCCAGCACTGTGGTGAAGGCGAGCGGCGGGACGTTGGAAATCCTGCGCGCGGGCGCCATAGCGCCAGAAGATATCATGAGAATTTATATGGAAGCACAGAGGATTTGAAAGGGCATAGAATGGCCAAGCAGCGGGAAATTATTGTAGTTTGCACCGGAAATGTCTGCCGCAGCCCTATGGCGGAATATATCCTGCGGCATCGGTTGGGAAAAACCATCGAGTGGAAGATTAGTTCCGCAGGGGTCATGGCGCCCATCGGGATGCCGGCCAGCCGCGAAGCGGTGCAGGCGTTGGCGGAGTGGGGCTTGGATCTGTCGCCTCATCGGAGCCGGATGCTGAGCCGCGACTTGGTTCAAAAAGCGGCCTTGATTCTGGTGATGACGGAAAGCCATAAACAAGATATTGTCCATGCCTTTCCTGAAGCCGCCGACAAGGTGTTTTTGTTGAAGTCGTTTGGAACGGACAAAGCGGTTGGCGACATTGCCGATCCGATCGGCCAGTCCGTACAACGTTATCGGCAGGCGAGGGACGAAATTGACGGGGCGATTTCGGATTTTGTTTTGCACATGATGGACCGGGGATTGTTGAAGATGCCTCCGGCAGAAAGGTCATATACGATGAAAATGGCAATTGGCACGGATCATGGGGGTTTTGAACTCAAGGAACATCTGAAGAAGCTGCTGGATGGGAAGAAAGTCCAGGTGGAGGATGTTGGGTGTTTTAGTTCCGAATCGGTGGATTACCCCGATTTCGCTTGTGAAGTGGCGAGGAGGGTTTCCGAAGGAACGGTGGATCAAGGAATTTTGATTTGTACGACGGGCATTGGGATGAGCATTGCCGCCAACAAGTTCCCGAGGGTGCGGGCGGCGCTTTGTTTGAACGATCGTATGGCCAAGATGGCCCGGGCGCACAATAACGCCAATGTCCTGGTGTTGGGCGGCGGATTGGTTACGGCCGAGGAAGGCGCCGGTATTCTAGCTGAATGGCTGAAGAGCGATTTCGAATCGGGCACCCGTCACGAACGCCGGGTGAACAAGATGCAGGCCTGCGCGGTCAGCGCGGCAGATCCCGTGGCCGTTTATAATTCCGATCCGGAGATCTATTCCGCCTTGCGCAACGAGACGAAACGCCAACGCGAAAACCTGGAGCTGATTGCTTCCGAAAATTACGTCAGCCGCGCTGTCCGCGAAGCTCAGGGCTCGGTCATGACGAACAAGTATGCCGAGGGCTATCCCGGAAAACGTTGGTACAACGGCTGTGAATTCGTCGATGAAGCCGAACGTTTGGCTATCGATCGGGCCAAGGAACTGTTTGGCGCCGAGCACGTGAACGTGCAGCCGCACTGCGGAAGTTCGGCCAATATGGCCGTGTATTTCTCCGTGCTCCAGCCGGGCGATACGATTCTGGCGATGAGCCTGGCTCATGGCGGGCACCTGACGCATGGTCACAAGGTCAATTTCTCGGGACGCTTCTTCAATGTAGTGTCCTATGGCGTGGACAAGGAGACGGAGCGGATCAATTACGACGAGATCCAGGATTTGGCCTCCAAGAACAAG
This sequence comes from Lentisphaerae bacterium GWF2_57_35, assembly GCA_001804865.1. GTDB lineage: Bacteria > Verrucomicrobiota > Kiritimatiellia > CAIQIC01 > GWF2-57-35 > GWF2-57-35. The sequence goes on along the minus strand of MHBK01000073.1, from coordinate 58,109 downwards.
CCCAAGCTCATTTGCGCGGGCGCCAGCGCTTATTCCCGGATCATTGACTTTAAGCGGCTGCGCGACATCGCCGACAGCGTCGGCGCGTATCTGATGGTCGACATGGCGCATATTGCCGGGCTGGTGGCGGCTGGGTGCCATCCCAATCCGGTGCCGTACTGCGAGTTTGTGACTACCACTACGCACAAGACTTTGCGCGGCCCCCGGGGCGGGCTGATCATCTGCCGCGAACGCTTTGCGCAGGACATCGACCGGCAGGTTTTCCCCGGCATTCAGGGTGGACCTCTGATGCATGTAATTGCGGCCAAAGCAGTTTGCTTCTACGAAGCCCTTCAGCCGGCATTTAAGGAATATGCGCAGCAGGTCATTCGCAATGCCCAGACGCTGGCCGCCGCTCTTGAAAAGCGCGGGTTGCGCATTGTTTCAGGCGGCACGGACAATCACTTGATGCTGGTCGATTTGAATCCGGTCAACGTGAGCGGCAAAGACGCGGCTACCGCGCTGGACAAAGCCCGGATCACGGTCAACAAGAACGCTATCCCCTTCGATGCCAAGAGCCCGTTCGTCACGTCCGGCGTCCGCGTCGGATCGCCGGCGGTGACCACCCGCGGCATGAAAGAGCCCGAAATGGAGCAGATCGCCGAATGCATTCGCGCGGTGCTCAACGACTGGGAAAACGAAAAGGCCATTACGGCCGTGCGGGAGCAGGTCGTAGAGCTGACGTCGCGGTTTCCGGTGCCGTAAGGGACGGGAAGAGAAGAAGTGATCAGTTGTCAGTGATCAGTAAACAATAAGATGTGAAGCGAAGGCGGAAGAAGCCGGGCCGCCTGCTTGCAGACGCGGCTACGAAGAGAGGCCTACTTCTCTTCGAAATCGACCACGCGCGAGGGTTGGGCTCCGTATTCAATCCGGGTCGGGTCGATATTAGTGATCGACAGGCGGTCGAGCATCTGGTTGGCCGGCAATTCCTGATCGGTCGTGAGATTCGTTGAGGAATTGGCCAGGCTTTTGGTCGAGTGGCGGCTTCCATCCAATCTTCCGGTAATCCAGAGAAGACCTGCGGCCAGCAAAATCAACGCCGCGGCGGCCAGGGCCAGACTTGCGCGGGTTTCCGGCCAGGCGAGGAAATCCTGCCAGCGCTCGGACAAGCTTTCGGTTGAGGTTTCGCCGGTTTTTAGACGATGAATGACGTCGACCGCACATTTTTCGTCCAGGCCCGGAGGGGCTTGCTCATATCGCTTAAGCCCGATTAACTGGCGCAGGCGGAGCGTCTGCTCCCAAGTTTTCCGGCAGTTTGCGCATTGGCCGAGATGTTGCTGTAGCTCGACCGGCCATGCGCTCTCATCCGATTCAAGAAGACGCCGCTGTATCTGCTGACAATTCATGATAGATACTCCGCCAGTTCCCCCTGGAGACATTGTCGCGCGTAGAAAAGCCGGGATCGCACGGTCCCGGTCGAACACCCCAACGTTTTGGCAATCTCTTCATGTGGCAAACCTTGAATATCGTGAAGAACAACCACTGCTCTATGTTTCTCTGACAGCGTCAGCAGCGCCTTGTTCAATTTTTCCTGCAATTCGGCGAGGGTTACGTCTTTTAAAGGCGTTTCCTTGGCGGACAACTCCACATAGGCCGGATCGCGCTCGATTCCTTCATTCACGTCATCCAGGCTCAGAATCGTGCGTTTTCTGGTTTTCTTGAGGAAGTTGATCGCCCGGTTGACGGCGATCCGGTAGATCCAGGTATAAAATGACGATTGCCCCTGGAATCGGGGCAATGCATCGTAGGCTTTGATGAAAACATCCTGCGTGAGATCTTCGGCATCCTCCCGATTGCCTGTCATGTTGTATGCCAAGCCGAAGATTTTGCCGTGGTAAAGTCGGATCAACTGTGCGTAGGCTTCGAAATCCCGATGGAGAGCTTTTTGAAGGAGAAGGTGTTCCTCCTCCTTCGATAACGGTAAAGCGCCGATCTGGGCCTGATCCGTATTCATAATGATGGCATCGCATTATAACTGCGAAGGCTCAAAATACGAGCACGAACCCGGTTAATAATTCACAACCTATAGTCCGCTGGTTGGGCTCCGTAGCAGCAGATGTTAAGAACGAGGCAGCGGATGACTATTCCGCCAGCGCCGTTGTTACAATAGGGTTCTGCTTATCGGCTTGAATGGCCTGTTCGACGGTGTCGCGGAACAGCTCCAAACCGGTGGAGGGAATAATGATGGTGTCTCTGCGACCGCCCACTTCCTCCGTAATTTTAAGGAAACGTCCTCGGGGATTCTCCTTAAGGTCAAAATAGAATAGCTTTCGTTCGACTTGAATACGTTCACTTAACAATTGATTTTCCACAACCCTTACTCCTCCCAATTTCCTGTAACGCTACGTGGATGACAACCCTGGTCCACATAAGCATGCATTGACGTATCGGGTATTAATTTTGACTGCGCACAATAACGTTTATCGCCTTTGTGTCAATCCGAACCTATGTATACGCGGGATAATTGTTCTTGTTTAGAAGAACTGGCAAAAAAACGGCACTTTTTGGGCATTTATCGTTAGTGTTTTGCTGCAAGTAACTTAACAAACTATACTCGAAAAGATCCCCCTTGCGCCTCGATTGAAGAAGGCCGCCCGAGAAGATTTTTGGAATAAAACTATACGCATTTAAAACTTAGGTGTAACGTTTTACCTGTGAGTCGAATTTTGCCGAACCGGCAGGTGTTTCCGTAGGACAAAAGCACTGGTTTTACAACGGAAAAGGTATGAAAATGGATGTTCAACGTTGGACGAAGCGATCGGTTGCCATCACGGCGGTTGGCTGTATGGCGCTAGCCAATGCGATGTTGGCGCTGGCAGACAACAATAACGTGTACGTCTCCAGATTCTGGCATAATCATCAACCCACTTACTGGCCCGAATGGAACGGCAATGGGTCCCAAACCGAACGCATCCAGTACGCGTGGGATTCGATCGTCCTGAAGCCTGCGCAGAAATACGACACGGCTTCGGAACATCCGGACAACAACCTGACGGATATCTTTGGCTTGGACGATCGTCGGAATGCGTACCAAAACCGGCCGCGCGAGTCGCTGGGCACTTTTGGCAGCGCGGGCGGGTTTGCCCTGAGCTATTCGGGATCGCTGATCGACAACGTGCGCAGTTTGGGCGGTGCCGGGCAATTGGGCTACGGCAGCGGCTGGTGGGATGGAAACCGTCAAGCCAGCGAATGGTTGACGCCGTCGGGCAGTCGTCGGTTGGATTTGGTGGGCTTTACCTATCATCACTCCCTGGCGCCGCTGCTGCCGAAATCGGTATTCCGAAAAGAGCTGCAGATTTTCAAGCAGGCCTGGTGGAAGGCGTGGAATAAGAATTCCGATTTGAGCGATCATTCCAAAGGGTATTTCCCGACGGAAATGGCGTTTTCGTCGACCATGATCGACGTACTGGTCGACGAAGGCTATCAGTGGTCGATCGTGGCGAGCCATCACTTGAGCCGCACTTGCCCGACGTACAACCAGCAGGCCAATCCGCAAGGCACTTTCCAGGTCAAGTCCAGTCCCCCGAACAAGGCCGACCAGCTTGGGCCCTCGCCGACCACCGGCTGGTGGTTCTCGGAACCCAATCCCGGCAATGCGGCCTGGAACGTTTCGCCTTACGCGTATCAATTGCAGAAGATCAAATACGTCAACCCCGAGACCGGCGCCGAAAAGACCATGATCGCGGTCCCATCCGACGACGTGCTGAGCTACCGCTACGGTTATGCCAGCGAAGGCATCACAAAGATTCAAAGCTACATTGCCCCGTTCGCCAACGATTCGAGCCGCCCGGTGATGGTCATGCCGGCCACCGACGGCGACAACGCCTGGGGCGGCGGCAGTTCCTCCTGGATGGAAGCCACGCCGCAGCTTTTCAACGATAGCGCCAACACCGGCTATCGCATCAGCACGCCGCAGGATTTTGTCAATGCGCACGGCGCGGCGGCGCCCGTGGCGCATATCGAAGACGGCGCCTGGATCTTTCCGGAAATGGATTACGGCTCTCCCTACTTCCTGAAATGGATCGAGCCGCCGGTGAAACCCAACGGATCGAATAACGTCCCGTATACGATGGCGGACATGGAAACCCCGGGCTTTGCCTTGAAGTTTTGGAGTTACGCTCCTCTGATGGCCGGCGCCAACTGGTGCGAGACAGCCGAGCAGATTTTCACCAATCTGGGCGGCAGCGTCCAGGCGTGGAAAATCCAGGCGCCTTACGACTGGAATGGCGATCATACCGGCCCCAACCAGGTCGAACGCGCCTGGCATATTTATCTCGGCGGGCTCGATTCCGGCTTCAATTACTACGGCGGTTTGGGCAATGACGATGAAGTCAAACCTTCCCTGGCCACGCGCCGCGCGATCGAGATGCTTCAGAATTTCATGAGCACGAATATGGCCAACGACCATACGCCGCCGACGGTGCTCAAGCCTCAACGGTTTCCCTACAACCCAGGCTGGTATACGTTCGGCTGGTTCAACAGCTATGGCTCCGGCACGAATGCCAGCTACCTCAAGCGGATGAAGTCCGAATTCTACATCTGGACGCACGCCTACGACGTGTCCGGCGTCACGAACATAGTCGCCAAGGTCCGTCTGGACAACGACGGCGCCAATACGCTGGCGAACAACCAGAACGAGACCTATGCCGGCGGCAGCGATGTAGGCGTCTGGGTGACGATTCCCATGAACAAGCGCGTGCTGCCCAATACGCGGGAAGCCCTGAACCTCGCGGCCAACAACAGCCAGATCGACTATTTCATCACGTCGCCTCATATCGCGGATTACTACTTCGTCAAAATTACAGACCAAAATGTTCCCGGCTACCGCGGCAAGCTGCTGGATTACTATATCGAGGCGACCGATGCCCGGGGCAACACCCACAAATCCGAAGTCCAGCATGTCTGGGTGGAAGACGACGGTTCCGCGCCGCCGCCGCCCGTGGCCGTCACCTTTTCCGGCGATCCCCGCAATTGCGATCCGCTCGTTGTGACGTACAACGCGTCCAACCGCGTCCTGCAATCCGATAGCCCGGTTTATCAGCAAGTCAGCTTCGACAGCGGGGCTTCCTGGACCCGCCATCAGATGGCCTCTCAAGGCGCGTATCTTTGGGTGTATTCGAACACGGTTCCCACCAATGCGTCCAGCGCCACCGTGTGGTTCGAAAACAACGACGGCTCGCATGCCGACGGCAACGACGGCGCCAATTGGGGCACCGGCATACGAGACTGCTACGCTCCCACCGGGGCCGTCTGGACCGTGCCGCCCGCGCCGAACGGCTGCTATCCGGTTACGATTTGGTACAACCCCTCCGGTCGCAATCTCGAGAGCGCTTCGCAGGTCTATATTCATGTCGGCCACAATGGCTGGCAGGGCGTGCCTTCGCCCGATCCGGCCATGAGGAAGAGCGGCAATTCCTGGTACCACACCTATGAAATTCCTGAAGGCACACACCTGATCGATGTGGTCTTTAACAATGGAGCGAGCACCTGGGACAACAATGGGACGCTGGATTGGCACATTGGCGTCACCAATTGCACGGTCTCCACCAATACGCCGCTTCCTCTCGGCGTGGTCATCACGAACTTGTCGGCTTCTTCCTTTAATGTAGGCAACGAGATCACGGAATATACGCTGCTGGGAACCGCGGGCTCCAACGTCTCTTCGCCGCACATCGTGTGGAACAATTCGTCCGGAGGCGGGGGGGCCTTCGCGCGGACGAGTCACTGGACGCTGGCCAGTGTGCTATTGTCGCCCGGAACGAATATCATCACCGTAGCCGGTTCGAATGTCATGATCGTTGCCGGGGGCAGCCTCACCAATTCCCTGGCAGCCGACTCCGGTTCGAACAGCGTCTACAACACAGGTTGGGCCGACGGAAACAACGGCGGTTTCGGTTGGGGAGGGGCATGGATTCTGACGACCAGCAGTACGAATTCAGGTCATTTCCGCGCGACTAGCAACGCGAACCCCAATTTGAATCTTCCCAGCCCGGCGTGGGGCATGTGGTCGAAGGAAGGCTCGGTGGCGTCGGCGGTCCGGCCCTTGTCTCTGCCTCTGTCCACCGGCCAGATCTTGCGGGCCAAGATGGAGAACAACTGGATTCAAACTGGCGGCAGCGTCGGCTTTGGCGTGCAAAACTTCGGCGGGACGAACTTGTTCGAGTTCTACTTTGCCGGCGGGCAGTCGAACTATCAGGTGAGCGACAGTCAGGCCGGCCGCGCCACGGACATTCCATATGTCGATAGCGGTTGGCCTCTGGCCTTTGAATTGACCGGCGCGTCGTCCTACCGGTTGCTGGTCGGCACCAACGTGATCGCCGGGACGCTGGCCGTCCATTCCGACCAAGCCATTCGCCGCCTGCGCTTCTGGAGCTACAATGCGGGCGAGGGCGGCAGCTACGATTCGTTCTTTAACGACATCTCGTTGGACCAAACCTCCAGCGGACCCGGCTCCACTCAGGTGGTCATTTATTCGGCATCGGTGACGATCAATCGCCAGCCCGGCGCGCAAGACAGCAACGGCGACGGCATTCCGGACAGTTGGTATGTCCGCTATCAATTCAATCCCTCGGGACCGAGCATTGCCGGCGACGACAACGACAGCGACGGCGCGCCCAACCGGGAGGAATGGATGGTCGATACCGATCCGACCAACATCAGCTCGCACTTCCCGAACGAGGTGTATGGATTCGGCAGCGAGGGCGGTCTGCAACTGACCGTGCCGTCGCCCACCACCAACAGCCGCCTGTACGACGCCTGGTTCGCGACTCAGTTGGAAAACAATATCGTATGGACGCCGCACAACCTGAACGTTCCCGGCGCGGCCAACGGCGATTCTATTTTCCTATCGGTGACCAATATTCAATCGAACGCTTTCTATCGAATCGGCGTCAAAGTTCCATAAAGCGATCGCTGGGATTTGCAGCGCTCAATGCAGAGGGAGAAAAGCATGAAGAAGTTGTTGTCGATGTGCGGCGGTTTGTTGATTTTGGTTGGCGGATCGGCCGCTCTGGCGAGCGATCCGATTTATGTGACCTATCTATGGCACATGCATCAGCCGATCTATTTTCCGTATAAGAACATCAACGATACCACCGAATACAACTTCAGCGTGCCGGGCGTGTTCGACGGCGACCGCACCGCCGCCTATCAGCACTGGCCGAAAGACGCCGTGCAGCAGGGCGCCGACCGGAACATGCCCAACGCGGGCGCCCAGGTGAGCTTTTCGGGTTCGTTGGGAGAGAATGCCAACAATCTATGGGGCTATAATTCGTGGCCTGGCGCGTATCGCTGGGCGCGCAACAGTCTGCGCACCGCGCGGAACAATCCGCGGTTGGACTTGGTGGGCATTCCCTATCATCACAGCCTGATGCCCCTGACCTGCAAGGAATCCATGATCATGCAGATCAAGCTCCACAAGGAGCAATACAAGGATGTCTGGGATACCGGCGGCTCCTATTCCAAAGGCTTCTGGCCGCCCGAATGCGCCTTCTCGGAATCCATCATTCCCGCGTTGGTGGAGGAAGGGTTGGAGTGGGTCATTGTCGATAACGGCCATCTGTTTCGCACCGTGCCGGATTTTGCCTGGAACGACGGCAGCTCGTGCCGCCCCAATCCCGCGGATGTGATCAATCCCAGCTCGACCGATTTGGGCAGCCAATGGGTGCAGTTGCAAAATGTCTGGGCGCCGACAAAAGTACTCGCGCCGTGGTCTTACCAACCGCATTACGTGCAATACGTGAACCCGACCAGCGGCCAGATCCAGAAAATCGTTGCCGTTCCGGCCGGCCGCTACGAAGGCAATGAAAACGGTCGCGGCGGTTATGGCGCGTTCAAGCCGGAAAATGTGTGGGGTTCGCACATGGATGCCAACAACGGATCGAAACCCATGCTGCTTCTTTGCCACAGCGACGGCGATAACTACGGCATGAAAAATTCCGATGCCTGGAACGGCCAGCACAGCGCCTTTCTGAATATGTGCCAAAGCAATCCGGATTTCGATACGGCCTCCGTGCAGGACTATTTGGACATGTATCCGCCTAACGTTAACGACGTGATTCACGTCGAGCCCGGCTCCTGGATCGGCATCGACGGCGGCACGCCGTACTTCGAAAAATGGCTCTCCTCCACGTACGTCAACGGCGAGAACCCGGATCGCTGGTCGTGGTCCGTGCTCGTCGCGGCGCAGAACCGCGTGATCCTGGCCGACAGCCTGGAAAACAGCTACTCGATGAACGACGTGGAATGGGGCATCGGCTCCGACACCGCCAAGGCCTGGCACTTTTACCTCAACGGCGAGACCTCCTGCTACTGGTACTGGGACATGGACCGCGCCAATCCCTGGGACGGCAACGTGACCCGCGCCTGCAACATGGCCGTGGCCGAAGCGCAGAAGGTGATCAGCCGGCATTCAGGCGTCGACGCCAAGGGCCCGAGCATCTTCCCTCCGCAACGCAGTCTCTACAATCCCGGCGGCAAGATGTGGAACGAGGCCTCGCCCGCCGCCTCGGACTTCGAGGTCTGGAGTTACGTGGACGATGTCAGCGGACTCAACGCCGTGAAGCTCTGCTGGCGCACGGACAAGGATGGGTTCAATCCGCTCTCCTCGATCGACAACGAAACCTACGCCGGCGGCTCGGACGTAAATGCCTGGAACACCGAAACCATGAGCGGCTCCTGGGATCCGTCCGTGAAAGGCCCGGACAACATTGTGCCCAACCCCACTTGCCGCGCTCAAATGTACAAAGCCTCGATTCTTGGACAGAACAATGTCCTGATCGATTACTTCGTCGAAGGCGTCGACACGAAAGGCAACACCAACCGCAGCGACATCATGCACGTCTATGTGGGCCAGAGCTCCGGCGGCGCGCCCGTCGCTTTCTCGCCCACCAGCCCTCGCGACTGCGATCCGCTGGTCGTGACGTACAATTCGGCCGGCCGTTCCCTGAGCGCTGCCAATCCCGTCACCCTGATGGTCACCTTCGACAACTGGACCACGACCAACGAATACGCGATGTCCGGCGCCACCGGCGGCTACTGGCGTTATACCAACGCCATTCCCGGCGGCGCCGCGGGTGGAAAAATCCGCTTCCGCAACGGCGCGACCGTGGATAACAACAGCGGGCAAGATTGGTCAATCGCGATCTCTCATTGCTCGACGCCGTCTGCGACGACCTTTAGCCCGGCCGCGCCCAACGGCTGCGATCCCGTGCTGATCCGCTACCAGCCCAACGAGGGCGTGCTTTCGAATGCCTCGCCCCTCCGCATTCACGTCGGCTACAACGGCTGGCAGGGCGTACCCAATCCCGATCCCGCCATGACCAATAATGCCGGCACGTGGGAATACTGGTTCTACCCGCCGGGCGGCGTCTACCAGATCGACTGCTGTTTCAACAACGGCGGCGCGATATGGGACAGCAACAACGGCCAGGACTACAACGTCGCCGTCTCCGATTGTTCCAGCACCAACGTGGTCGCCTCCTTCAATCCGGCGGCCCCGCGCGATTGCGACCTCTTGACCGTGACTTTCAACGCCGAGGGCACTGCGCTGTCTGCCGCCACCCAGGTGTTCGCGACGCTGACATTCGATCAATGGGCGCACTACAGTCATCATCGCATGCAGGGCGGCGCCGGAATGTGGTCGTATCAGACTGCCGTCCCGGCCGACTCGCCGGGCGTGACCGCGAACTTCCGCGATCTCAGCAACGATGTCGCCGCGGTGGTGGATAACTCGGGCGCCAACTGGTCGGCCATTGTTTCCACGTGCAACACCGGTCCGATGTCGACCATCCGTTTCGCCTACGGCTCTCCGGCGATCAACGAGGCGGGCAATCCAAACAATGCCGGCGACAACTTCGACTTTGTCGCCACCGGCGGCGCCGCGCAAACGAAGGGCAGCTCCGGTTTCGGCAGCTTTGGCCGCGTCTACGTGAACTACGATGCAACCTATTTCTACGTCGGCGGCGAAGGCGTAGACATGGTGGGCGCCAACAATGGCATGATCGTTTTCCTCGCGTTCGATTCGCTCGCGTGCAACGCGGGAACTCTGGAGAATTTCAACGGCGTCGATCCCTACGCGTTGGACAAAATGCACAACGTGGCTTTTTCTCCTGCGATGGACCTTGCGATTATTTTGGGCGACGTCTGGGGCGATGGCACGGCCACCAACTTCGATTTGAATGCGGACCCCAGCATGCCATTCGGCCAGGGCGTCTTTAAGCTGAATGTCTCCCACCATACGTTCGATCCGCTGTACGAGGCTCGCGTCTCCCAGTTCGACGGCGCCGGCGCCAACGCCTGCGTGGGCAACTACGACTCCGGCGACCGCCTCATGACCCGTTGGGAATGCCGCATTCCATGGTCGGAGCTCGAAGCGCCCAACGGCATCGATTCGATCACCAACGTGTACATCGCCGGTCTGTTCGTCAGCTCGGGTGTCGTCACCAACAAACGCTACGTTTCCGGCAAGTTTTTCGGCGACTCGTCGACCTCCGGAGCCAAGGATGAATATGGGAGTTTTGGTTATAGTTCCGTCATCTTGAACGGTATGGCCGTCGGCAAGCCGGCGGGCGATTTCGATCATGACGGCATGCCGGACGAATGGGAAACCTACCGGTTCGGCGACACCGCCACGGCCGGTGAAGATTCGGACTTCGACCAGGACGGATTTTCCGACCGCGACGAGTATCTGGCCAGCACGGATCCCAAGAGCTTCTGGTCCTGCTTTGAGGCGCATCATGCACAAATGCCTACGGCGCAGGGGTTCCCAGTCCGCTGGAGCAGCGTCAGCGGCAAGCGTTACGACGTGCTGGCAAGCACGAATCTTCTGCCCGGCGCGAATGCCGTGGCCATCGGCTCCGACATTCTGGCGACGCCGCCGGACAATACCTTCACGGCGACCGTCGACCATGCCGAGGCGAAGTTCTACTGGATACGGACAAGAGAATAGCGGGGCGCCGTTTTTACAGGCGGCGGGTTTGTTTGTATGGTGAGGATCGGGGGCGGAAACACCATGCGCACGATTCATTGGCTATTCATCTGGTTATGCCTGAGCCTGTCGGCCGGCAGCAGCCGGGGGCTTGAAATTTTCCGCCCCAAAGCCGGCGTGACGGAATTTTCCGAACCCGGACAGCCGTTTGGCGTGGAGATTCTCGCGCCGGCTGGGCTTTCCTCGAACGGCTGGAGCGTGATCCTGGGGAACGATCTGCGGGCTTGGTCGAACAGCGTGGTGGAGCAGGTCGACTATGGGCTGGAGGTCTACAACCGCTCACTCGTCGGCTACCGATTGCAGGTGCGGACTCCGTCCGAAGCGCCTCCGGAGCTGTTCTCTCTGGAAGTGCGTCATGCGGCGGCCGGCGCCGCCACAAACCGGCGCGCGGTGAGCTTGGCGCCGGTGCTGGAAACCAATTTCTATTTGCTGCATTATGCCGACCCGCAGATCAGCGGCTCCAATGCGCTGTCGGGCAGCGGACAAAACTCGCCTTACGGGAGCCTTCAGGAGCTTTCCTGGCACGCGCCCGTGTTCAGCCTGATCAATCCCCGCTTTATTTTCAACACCGGGGACGAAATCGACGACGGCGACGTGGACACCGCCAACCGGTACGCCGCGTACCTCAACGCCATCGCCGCCTTTGGCCCGCCGCTGCTGATCACCCGAGGCAATAACGACCGCGGCGATTTCGGCCACTGGAAAACCAATGTCGGCCAGGCGGCCTATTCCCTGACCATGGGCTCCTTTTACCTTTGCATGAACGACACCCGGGGCAACGAGATGCGGGCCTGGTTCACCAACGACTACGCGGCAGCGTTTGCCGACTCGAACATTGCCTATCGACTGATCGGCCAGCACTACAACTCCAACGGCGACGGGAAGAACCCGTACTTCTTTGCGCCGACGGCGGGGCAGTATCCGGACCTGATGTTGGTCGGACACAATCACTCTTTTTCGACGCTGCAAAGCTCGCCGTATCCGGTGTTGTCCTCCGGCCCGGCTTGCAACTATGGCGGAGCGTCCCTGCTAACCTTTTACAAGAGCGGCTCCAACTGGCTGTGTCCGGGCGCCGCCAGCCATCCGGCCGGCACGCGGTTCAACGCCGTCGGCGATTGGGGCGCGCCCCATGTCGCCTGCGCCTATCGCGTGGCCAACGACGGCGCCGCCTGCAGCAACACCGTGGTTATCACCAACAGCCTGCCGTTCGATTTCTGGGATGGCCGAGTCCGGTTTCACATGCGCAGCGCCCGCTACGGCTATGTCGTGACCGGAGGCGCGGTGCTGGCGCAATACGACTATGCCGGCGGTTCGAATACCGCTGTTCTGGTCCAGGTGGATATCCGCTCAAACCGCCTCACGACCGTCTCCATTGCGCGAACCGACAGCGACCAGGACGAGATGCCGGATGCATGGGAGCTGGCGTGGTTCGGCGATTTGACCACCGCGACGAATACCACGGATTACGACGAGGACGCCTGGCTGGATTGGCAGGAATATGCGGCGGATACCGATCCAACCCGAGCCGCCTCTTTTCTACGCTTAGAGGCCCTGCAACTCGACGCCGGGCTCCAACGCCTGGCCTGGACCGGCGGGACCGGGGTTTTCCAATACTTGGAAATGAGCGCCAATCTGTTTTCCAACGATTGGAAACTCGTCTACACCAACACGCCCCCCACCTCCGTGTCGAACTCGTTCAACGTGCTGGAAAGCCTCACCAACTCGTTTTACCGCATTCGGGCGGTGCGGTGATGTAGGGGCGTCGCTTGCCTCAGCCCGCGGGCTGAGGCAAGCGCAGCCCCTACATAAGCGTTTTCAGCGCGACTCGCACCTGCTCCGCTGTCGGCCGGGCATGCAGGAGATTCTTTAAATCCCGCTGCTCTTCGATGGCTTTTTTCACCGCCGTCCCGACGGACGAATCGCCGAGCAGGATGGCGCCGGCGAGGCGGTTTTGTTGGAACACAAAACGGTCGTAGGAGTGGTCGTATTCCGCCTCGATCACCACGTCGCCGTCGTCGGCCGGTTCGAAGGCGCCGATGCTCATGAGCTCCACGCCCAGCACCTTGAGCGCATTGGAGCGGGGAATTCCGCCAAACGTCTGGCTGGCGCCGGCAGCGTTCGCGCCGGCCATGACGCCTTGATATTGCGCCACGGTCCAAAGCCCGCTGACGACGCCCTGGAATTCCGCTGCGTCGCCTGCCGCGTAAAGACCGGGCGCCGAGGTTTGCAGGCGCGAATTCACCAGGATGCCGGTCTTTGTTTCCAGGCCGGCCTGTTTAGCCAGGGCCAGAGAAGAACGGATGCCGGCGGTGATGACGATATGATCCGCCTGAACGACTCTCCCGTCTTCCGCGGCGATGACGAAGCGCCCGTTCGCGCGGGTAATGGAGCGGGTGCGGAAAGCCGCTTGAAATCGAATCTTCTGGTTTAGCATGAATGCCGCGAGCTTGTCGGAAGCCTTCTTATTCAACTGCCGGGGCATCAGCCAATCGAGGGCTTCGAGCAAGGTCACCGAGGCGCCCTGCCGGGCGATGGCGCCGGCGGCTTCGATGCCGAGGATGCCGCCGCCCATGCAGACGATTTCCTTGCCGTTTCGCGCCCACTCCAGCACGCGGTCCGCTTCTTCGATCGTGCGGACGGTCAAAATGCCATCCTGCTGCGAGCCTTCGAACGGAGGCCGAAACGCCTGGGCGCCCACAGCCAGGACGATCGCATCGGCGCGCTCGACGCCGAAGGCGCCGGACACCGACCGGTCGGCGGCATTCAATTGTGCGACCGGTACGCCGCCGCGAAAATCGATCCGGTTTTCCTCGTACCAGCCGGCCGGATGAATGGGAAGCTCGTCCTTGGTTATCTCGCCCGCCAGGTAACGGCTCAGGTTGATGCGGTAGTAGGGCAGATGTTCTTCAGCGGAGAACAAGACGATTTCCGCCTCCGGCGCCTGCTTGCGCGCCGCTTCGGCAGCGGACACTCCGGCTACGCCTCCGCCTACCACGACAACGCGCCGAATATCGGCGTTGACCGGCGCCGCGGTCTCCGCCTGGTCCTCCGGCTGAAAGGCCTCGGCGCCCGCTCCGCAGACGACGCAAATTTCAGGGGGAGCGTCGCCTTCATGAACAAATCCGCAAATGGTGCAAATCCAGGATTTTTTCATAGTCGTCAGCGCTCCCTGCCGATTTGGGTTAACCAACTCTACTTCACCTCAAAAAACTTGTCGTGGGCCACGCCGCAGACCGGGCATTTATCCGGTGCGCCGTTGGCAACCGTATGCCCGCAAATGGAACAGACGTAAAAAGCCTGCGCATCAAGATCCTTGCCCGCGCTGTAAGCTTCCGCGGCCTGGGAATAAAGATCGAAGTGCACCTTCTCGACGGCCAGGGCGTTTTTGAAGGAAACCACGGCCGCCATGTTTTTTTCCGCTTCGGCTTCGGCGAGAAAAGGCGGATACATCTTTGTGTATTCGTAGCCTTCGCCTTCGATGGCCGCCTGGAGATTCTCCGCCGTCGTGCCGATGCCTTTCATCGCGCGCAGGTGCGCGTGGGCATGGATGGTTTCCGCTTCTGCCGCGGCGCGAAACAGTTTGGCGATGCCCGGCTTGCCGTCGGCTTCCGCCTTCTTGGCAAAGGCTAGATACTTCCGGTTGGCCTGGCTTTCGCCGGCGAAGGCGGCTTTGAGATTATCTTGGGTGGACATACGGTGTTCCTTCTTTGTGCGTTGTTGTTTCAGCTTATGAAAAGCCCGGCTAATTTGGCATTCCTTGGCGGTCGATGTAAAGCATGAGTTTTGTTTGCGAGGGAAGTCGGGTGCATCTTGACGCTGCCCCTCCTCAACGTCTGGCACTGGAAAGAAACCACCGGCTTACGCCGGCGGCTACGTAGCCGCGTCCGTAAGGACGTGGATACTTATTCGTATGCGCGGGGGCCGTGTCAAGATGCGCCCGAGGAAATGCCTACGGAGGTGTTGCAACCAAAAGCCTGTAGCAGGACGAGTCGGCGGCCGGAAGATTCGTGACGGACATCGTCCCGCCGCGTCCGTTGGTTTGAATGCATCCCGTCACGTTCCCCCAGCCGGGCTGGGAAATGGCATTGGTCTGGATTTGAAGAGTGTACAGCCGATTGGATGAGCTCTGCCAGGCGATGGCTATTTGCCCATTGGCGGCGGCTTGCAGGCCGGCGCGAAAGTAGCTGTTCGCGTTGGTGGGATTGGTGTCGGCCACGTATTCCTCCCACGTCGTCACGTGGTCGGCATCCTGATCGGCCAGGGCGGCGGCATTCCAATTGTTGGTCAAGCCGTAGATGCCAAGCCACCAACGCGGCACTCCGTTCGTGGCCAGGCTCGCGGTGCTGAGTTGCAGCGTCCATTCCCAGGAATGCCCGTCGCCCGTGCGCACCCAATTGTAATCGTCGATGCTGGGCCCATACCAGGGATCCATCAGATAGACATTGTTCGAGACCATGCCGCGCGCCACCAGGATGTGCCCGCCGCCGGCATTCCATTCCCAATTGATGATGACGGGACGGGCGGCATTGATTTCGTTTTGAAGTTGAATGGCCGTCAAATATCCTGTTAATCCCGAGCCCGCCACGCTGCCGAATTGATTCAAAATGAGATCGCATCCCCGGCGGAAAATCCCGTCGGGCTCCATTCCGGAGCCCCAAAGATAATTCCAAACGTTGGCTCCGCCCGTGCCGTAATTCGCCAGGTTGGTTTGCGTCTGGACCAAACCATAGAATTCCAAGACGGCTTGACAGGACGCCGCCCAACACCATTCGGTTTCAATTTGGTAGATCTGGCGGACATTCAGCACGCCCGCTTTAGCCGTGCTCAAACTGAGCGCGCCGGCGACCATTAGAATGGCGGCGAGTCCTTTCATGGCGACGCCTTCTGTGCGGAAGCGGCCGCTTTGTACGCAGCGATATTTTTTGCCGCCGCGTTTCGTGCGGATGGGATGACGTCCACGGCCCGTGTTAACGAGCCTTTGTTGTTCAAATTCGGAATGGCTGCCCGCGTGAGATTATCCGGCGCCTGGCCGGGAATATGATAAAGCAACTGCGCGGCCTGAGGGATCATGATCCATTGCGGCCGCCCATTCGGATTTCCAGCCCATTGTTTTTCCACCTGGCCGATGGCCTTGGCCATCTCCGCCCGGCCAAACGATACCGCTCGCCATTCGGAATCCATTCGATCCACGATCAGCAGCGCGGTCATTTCTCCCTGGACCAGGATGGGAAACCACCAGGCCGTCGTTTCCTCCCAAAGGCCGTTGATAGGGGTGGTCGGAGTCCACTGGGTTAATGTGGAGGGTGAAGGTACAAACACTTGGAAAGGCTCTCCCAACGTAATGGCGGTGCGGCCCGTTCCTGCGGGCACGCCATACAACGCCGTTTCCGCGGGCGGCATGGCCGCAAGATAACGATTCAGACCGGTTTGAGCGGCGGCGTATGGAATCTCGGGATTTTCCGCGCTCCATGCGGCCGCCCAGGGCCATAAGACAACCAAAAGCCAGGCACATCGATGAAACATGAACGTTACTCCTTACACTCCAAGAGTAGCGTTTTTATGCCTTTCTGTAATGGTCTCGGCCAGCTTTTCCAAGGCTTGGAAATCCGGTTCTTTGGGCAGGCCCTTGCAAAAAACGGGTGGGATGAATTCTGCGCCCAGATCCGGCAGCAGGGCGGGAATACCCTCCAGGGCCTTGACGCCCCAGCCATAGGAGCCGAACGCCGAGGCGAAACGCACCTTCGGTTTAAGCGCGTTGGCCAGCAGCGCTGCTTGTGCAGCGATGGGATGCGGGCCATTGAGTACCGCCGGCGATCCGAGAATCAGGGTGGCCGAATCCAGCAGGGCCATGGCCAGGCGGCCCAGATCCGTCACGGTCAGGTCGAACACTTCCGTCCGCACGCCGCGCGCAACCAAGGCCGTTGTCAAACGCTCTGCCATTTTGCGCGTGCTTTCGTGCATCGAAACATACGCGATGACGGCCTGGTTCTTGGGCGGAGCGGAGGTCCATTCTTTCCAGGCATCGACGATGAACGCGGGCTGGTCGAATAGCGGGCCGTGACTGGGGGCGACGATCGCCGGCTGCAGCGGTGCGACTTTCTCGATGTTTTTGGCGGCCTGCTTGGCGTAGGGCATCATGATCTGCGCGTAGTACAACTTGGCGGCGGTGTACACGCGTCGCTCGTCGGTCGCGTACGTCTCCGAGGCGGCCAGGTGCGACCCGAAGAAATCGCAGGTGAACAAAATGCGATCCTCTTCGAGGAACGTGCACATCGTATCGGGCCAATGCACCCAGGGCGTCGTCAAAAATCTCAGGGTCTTTCCGCCCAACGACAAGGTCTCGCCGTCCTTGATCGCCGTGACTTTTTCCGGCGGCAGGTTCAGCAGATCGATCAGATACGTCCGTCCCTGCGGACTGGCCAGCACCTTGGCTTCCGGATACTTCTCCAACAGGGCGGGGATGGAACCGGAATGATCCTGCTCGGAATGCTGGGAGACGATGTAATCCAGCTTGGGCGCCGATTCGAGTTGTTCCATCAAAATATCGATTTTGGCGAGGTCCACCGCGTCGATCAAAACGGTCTTTTCCGTGCCCTGGACCAGGTAAGCGTTATAGCTGGTGCCTTCCGGCAATGGAATCAAGGCATCGAACAACCGCCGCTCCCAATCCACCGCCCCGCCCAACCAAACGTCGTCTGCAATTTTCCGTAATTTCATTTTTATCTCCTGGATTCAAAACAATAACAAAACGCAAACGACGAAGAAAGTTTGCCGTTCACGGCGTGTTCAACGCCTCGACGATCGCAAGGGTCGTCTGTTCGTGATTCAGGCCGGTGCAGTCTACGGTCACGTCGGCATATTGGCGATACAAGGGTTCCCTCTCCTCGAAGAGGACGGCCAGGCTTTGGTGCGCTTCGCGAACCACGCCTCGAATATCCAGATTGGTCAGTCTTTGTTCCAGCAGGGGCAGGGGCAGCGTCATGTAAACCGTCACGCCGCCGCGCTTCAGATATTGCATGGCCGGGTCGCTATAGACGACGCTGCCTCCGGTGGCCACGACATGGCTTCGGCAGTCCAGGGCCAGGATATGCTTTTCCTCGATTCGGCAAAAAGCGGCTTTGCCCTCCTTGTCGAGGATGTCTTGAAGCCGGCGTTGTTCGCGGGCCTGAATGACGACATCGGTGTCGATAAATTCCCGAGAGGTGAGTTTGGCCAGCAAAACGCCGACCGTGCTTTTTCCCACGCCGGGCATGCCGATCAATACGATGTTTTTTCCGGGAACAACGCCTTGAATCACTTTGTCCGTCTCCTGTCAGAGTTTGCAATCGCCTTCAAGATCGGTATCTTACCCGAACTTAAAAAAGGAGCGCAACATGTCGGAGAAGGTAAAGGCTTATTACGAAAAGGTCAAAAAGGATATGGGCAAAGTGCAGACCCTGGCCCCGGATATGATGAAAGGCTTTGGATCTTTATTCACTTCGGTCATGAAAGAGGGCGCTCTTCCGCTCAAATACAAGGAGCTGATCGCGCTGGCCATGGGCGTGGGTTCTTGTTGCGAGCCGTGCATCAACCTGCACGTGAAGAAATGCCTGAACGCCGGGGCGACCAAGGAAGAAATCATGGAAGCCGCCTCGGTGGCGGTCGTGATGCAGGGCGGTCCGGCCTACACGTACATGCCCGCGGTGGTCGATGCCTTGGAAGCCAACGGGCAATAGACGAGAGAGGGGCTGCCTGCCGTTCTGTTTTTGGCCGCTTGTTGCCGGCCTTGGACGGCGAGGCCGCCGTCCCTCCCGTTGAAAAAGGCCTGGGGTCAACGCAGATCTTCTCCTATCTGCCTCATAATCTTAATCGTAATCTTAATCTCCTTCTGGATAAAGAAGGAAAGATTATGATTATGATTAAGATTACGATTATGAGTAGGAATCAGAACCGATGTACAAAACGGCGTGGAATTGCTAACTTCCCCTCATTCACAAGGGAGATTATGAACAGCAGATTAAGTTCGGCAATTTGTGTCTTGTCCCTGACCGTATCTGTGGGGTTTCCTTTCTCCTCATGGGCTGTAAACCGTTACGTGTCCCTTTCCGGCGGGAATCTTGCGCCCTATACCAACTGGTCGATGGCTGCGACGCAGATCCAGCCGGCCATCCATGTTTCCGCCAGCGGCGATTTGATCCTGGTCACTAATGGCGTGTACAGTGCGGGAGCCGTTCTGGTGAACGACATCACCAACCGGGTGGCCGTTACGAACGAAGTGACCGTGCAAAGCGTCAATGGTCCCTCGGTAACCGCCCTGGTCGGGGCCGGCCCCGACGGCGGCAACGCGATCCGCTGTGCGTATGTGGGGAGCAATGCCTCGCTGAACGGGTTCACCCTGACAAATGGATATGCAGCGCTTTATGGCGGCGGGGCGTTCTGTGAAGAGTCGGGCACGATCCGCACCTGCCTGGTCGTGAATTGCCAGGCCAATTCCGGCGGCGGCGTTTATCATGGGAACGTCCAGTTTTCGACGCTTCGCGCCAACAAAGCGGTCATCGGCGGCGGTTACCTGGGAACCTACACGGGGCTTGTGCAGAACTGCCTCATCGAACGCAACATCGCCACGTCGGATGGGGCCGGGGTCTACAATGCCGGCCTTCTGCGCAATTGCGCCGTGCTGGGCAATCGTGCCGGGCAAACCGGCGGCGGCGTCTGGGTTCCGTGGACGATGGAGAGTTGCACGGTGCTGGACAATTACGCCCGGGATGGCGGCGGCGTATATGCCGGGAAGGTGACGAACTGCATTATTTATTTCAACCGGGCTTTCAACCTGGACGACAACGTGTCGGAGCTGGGGGCTTGCGGGTATACCTGCACGACGCCGTTGCAGCCGGGCGAGGGCAACTTCACGAATGATCCCCAGGTGGCCGGCCTTCGCAACCCGCGCCTGACGATCTTATCGCCCTGCCAAAACGTGGGCACCAATCAGGCGTGGATGACAGGAGCTGTGGATTTGGACGGGAAAACACGCCTGCGGAGTGGAATCGTGGACATCGGCTGCGACGAATTTTTTGCCAATGTAAATACCGGTCCGGTGCAGTTTGAACTGAGTGCGGATTGCGGCGAGGCCGTGTTGGGATATCCGATTATTTTTCAGGCCGACACCAGCGGACGGATTAATTCGACGACGCTCACGACCGGGGACGCCCAATCGTGGGCCGGCTGCAGTCGGCTGGCGCATATCTATGCCCATACCGGAACGTATGCGGTGGTCTTCATGGCCGGCAATCTGAGCGGCGATATCAGCAAGACCGTGAGGGTTTCGGTCGTGACGGGCTGCACCAATTATGTCGCCCCCGGCGGCAGTCACAGCAGCGGCTTCAAAACCTGGACGACGGCCGCGACCAACCTTCAAGCGGCGGTGGATGTCTGCGCCAAGGGTGGAACGGTGCTGGTGTCCAACGGCGTGTACAGCACCGGTGCGGTCAGTCTCTTCAGCTCCAACCGGGTGGCGATCACCAACCCCATTACACTTCGAGGCGTGAACGGCGCGTCGAACACATTCATTCAGGGCAATGCCTCCGCCACCATGAATGCGATCCGGCCGGTTTATCTTTGTCGCGGGGCGCTTCTGGAGGGCTTCACGTTGTTGGAGGGCAGAAGCCGCAATGTGGTGGACGATGCGTGGCTGGAGATCGTTGGAGGCGGTTTGCTGGCCGAAGAGGGCGCTCGTATGGCCGATTGCATCGTCAGCGATAACGGGGCGCTGTACGGCGGCGGCATTTTCGGCTACGGAGTTTATACCAACTGCGTGGTGACCGATAATTCCGCGGGCTTCGATGGCGGCGGAATCTATGGCGGCGAATTCTGGAACGGAGTGCTGGGCGAGATTAACAACGCCAACCGTTCCGGCGGCGGCGCGAGTTATGCCTACGTCGTTAATTCCCGCATCGAAAACAACGTAGCCCATTCGACCGGCGGCGGGACCGAGGGCGGTTCCAACCGCCATTGCGTCATTCGCTACAATACGCTGTCCTTGGGGTCGTATTCCGGCGGCGGCGCCGGGATGACGTATGGCGAAGCTTTGAACTGCCTGATTAGCTATAATACCGTCTATGGCAGCCAAGGCCGCGGCGGCGGCGCGAACTCCAGCTACTTGCGAAACTGCACCGTGATGCGCAACGAGGCGGCCGGCGGCGCGGGAACGTACTTTTCCCGGATGCTGAATTGCATCGTATACAGCAATTATAACGACAACGCCGCGAGCGTGCAGTCGTGCGATTACACCTGCATCTCCCCTGATCCCGGGGGCGTATCCAATGTCGTCAGCGATCCCTTGTTCGCCGCTCCGTGGGACGCCGATTTTCATCTGGTCACTAACTCGCCCTGCGTCGATACGGCGCAGACCGACGTAGAAATTACTTCGGACCTCGACGGGATTTCCCGTCCGCTGGACGGCAACCACGGCGGCGAGGTTCGGCCTGACCGAGGCTGCTACGAATTGGCCAATACCCTGGTCGACCAGGATGGCGACGGGCTGTTCGACGCGCAGGAGGCTTATCAGTACGGCACCGATCCGCGAAGCGCCGATACCGACGACGACGCGCAAACCGACGGCGGAGAAATCGTCGCCGGCACCGATCCTAAAAACAGCCTGGACTATTTCGCCTGGAAGCAAGCGTCCGCCGCGGCGCAGGGATATGTAGTGGAGTGGGCCAGTGCAACCGGACGGACCTATCGAATCGAATATGCGCCCGTTGTAACCGGCCTTTGGGCGGGCGTCGTCGGAAACACCAATCTGATCGGAACGGGAACGCGGATGACCTACACCAACCAATCGAGCGCCGCGCAGATCTTTCATCGGGTGCTGGTGCGCCGGAGTCCCTGAGGGTTGCTTTAGTAGCCGCCGGCGTAAGCCGGTGGCTCTCTCATTACGAAGCGACCGCCTGTTCGAGATATTTCAAAACTTCCTGAGGATGATCCTCGGGTTTTTCGACCCGTTCCCAATGCTTGCGGACCGTTCCATCGGGTCCCACCACCACGGTGGAGCGGATGGGGCCGACAATTGGCAGACCAAACATCTTTTTTTCTCCCCAGGCGCTGTACGCTTTTATGGCTTTGTTCTGAGGATCGGACAATAAAACAAAGGGCAATTTGTTTTCGCTGATAAAGCGCTGATGAGATGCCAGGCTGTTTCGGCTAATACCGAGAACGACGGTATTCCTGGCTTCCAACGCGCCATGAACAGCCCGAAACGCGCAGGCCTCTTTTGTACAGCCCGGCGTATTGTTTTTCGGATAAAAATACATGACCAGCGTTTTACCCCGATAGTCCTTTAGGGAGTGCATCTTGCCGTCGGAGCCCGCCAGAAAAAAGTCGGGAGCTTTATTCCCTTCCAGGGAGAGATTCATAGGCATCTCCATTTTTGGGCAATATACGGCGAAAAAATGGAAATGCAAAAAACGGCTCAAGCGGGATCGGAAGGCCGGCGCCTCTCTTGTAGCCGCGGCCGTAAGGCCGTGGCCGCTAACGCCGACCCCGTGGGACCAGAATGCCGTGCTCTCCGCCCAGCATTTCCCCCCGGCCCAACAAAAACCAGCGTCCAACCAAAGCCGCCGTTACCGCATCCAATTCATCGCCGGTCAGCGGTTCGGCCAAGCCTCGAACTCCGTACTTTTGCAATCCGGCCAGCAGCCCTGGCCGATCGTGATGTTGCCGGGGAAGCTTCCAAATATCCTGGGCGGCCCCCGGATAACACTCGACCACGCGATAACCCATGGCTTCGATTTGCTCTTTGAGATTTAGGCCTCGTTCGGTCAGAAGACGCATCGGTCCCAACGTAATGGGAAAGAACCGGATGCCGCGCCGCCGCAACGCCAAGTCGCAGTCGCGAAAATGCTCGCCGGTCCGATCCTGGATCGTCTTGCGCCCTTTGGGCAAACTGAGCGGCGCATCGATGGGAACCAAATCGGGCTTCGTTTGCTGTATCCAGCCGAGGATTTCTTCATCCGTAAAGACAACCTGCGGCTGGGCCTTTAGTCCACGCAGTACGCACAGGCCCGTTGGCCGGCGCGGAGAGCCGGCGAGGTCCAGGCCCACGACAATGAATGGCTTCCCATGAACCATAACGTTTCCCTTCAGGGTGGTCCGGCTTCTCCCTGCCCGCAACGCTTCGCAGAGCGATGCGCAGGCGGGCGAAGACGGGCTCTTCGGCTTTCTGAGGCCGCATGGTGAAAACGCGGCCCATTCAAGAAATCACGGCAGCTTGCGCAGACGGTAAAAATCCTGGCCATCGAGCAGGTTTTTCGAGTGGCGGTACTCGATTCGAAGCGACGGGTTTCCCAACCGTTCGCTCTTCTGGTCGGCGGCGCCCCCTTCCGGGGCTTGGCTCCAATCCAGCAAGTTGGTGGACCGTTCGATTCGGTACAAGCCCAGCGGCGGCACGGCCCAAGTAAAGGTCAGGTCGTTATGACGGAGTGCAGGGGCTGCTGCTTCGGTAGGTATCTCCGACAGAACAAAGTGAACCGAGGTGGTGGCGCCGAGGGTCAACGAGGCCTCGGCCTGCTGACTTTCGTAGCCGTCGGCGGATAGAACCACATGAATATCCTGTTGGCTTAGGCCTCGCGCTTCATAGCGCCCGTTTTCATCGGTGTCGCCCCAAACGTAATAGACGTAGAGATACGACGAAGCCTGAGCAACACACATAAAAGCGCCCTCCAGCGGTTCTTCATAACGGTTGGACGCACACACGCAAAGCGTGGCGCCCTGCGATAAAAAGAAATCGATGTTGGTCGGCGTATTTTCAAAGGACACCGCAATGGGTGCGGCTCCCGTGCTCGATAAGCTTCCCTCGCCGGGAATCCCGTCAAACCATTCCCCAAGATAACCGTTGCCTCCGGCGTATGTTTTGAATGCCGCGGGATAGAGACCCTGGAGCGCAAACCTTCCATTGGTCGTCGTGTTCATCTGTGCCGCGGCAAAGCCTGTGATGTGGTCGACGGCCTTGACCGTGATCCCATCCAACGGAATGCCCTCGTTGTCTGTTACGCGCCCAGACAAGGTGCAGCCGCTGGATAGTTCAATTACGAGGTTGGAGACCACTTCTCCCTCCATGACCGTGACGGCAGCAGATGGGGGCAGCATGGGACTTCCTGAGCCGTTCGTTACGGCGATGCCCCCATACCAGGCATCCATCAGCGGAGAATCGTCGCTGACGAAGGTTCGAACGAAATAGGTTCCTCCCGCCGATAGCGCCAGCGTGAATTCGCCTTCCGTTTCGGTCTGAGCCGACGCCGCCCAAGAGCCGTTCGAGTTGATTGCGGCCATTTGCACCTGGGCAATCCCCTGGCCTTCCATATTCTTTACCACTCCGCAAATCCGCGCAACAGACGCCGTGACAAGGCAGAAATTCACCGTGCCCGTGGGCATTTCATATGAAAGGACGATGTTCGTGTATTGGAAGCTATAACTGTCGTCAAAGGGCGCCGCGGAAACGATGTATTCTCCAGCGCTCAAACCGGAAATGCGATAGAACCCGTTGGAGTCTACGTTGGGTGAGCCAAATCCAGGGAGCGAAATGGGAGCAAGAACGAAGCCTCCGAGCTGCTCCTGATGACGGACTCGCGCCGTGAGAATCGGCGTTCCGGCCGAATGGGTGACGAATCCCTGAATCACGCAACCTTGCGCGAGGGCAAAGTCGATGGACCCGATCGATTCTTCTGCTTCGATGTGCAACGCGGTCTCTTGTTCCAGATAGTTTTGAGCGTTGTGAGCGGCGGAGACCACGAAAGAACCGCCGGGGAGTCCGTCAATCTCGTAGCATCCATTGCTGTCCGAAGAAGCGCTCTCGGCATGACGGTTATGGAATTCCCGAGCCTCAATCGAAGCCCCGGCCAACAAACCTCCTTCGCGATTTCTGACCGTACCCCGGACGATCGATCCGGAAGGAAGCTCGAAATCGATGCCTTCGGCCAGGCTTCCGGCCAACACCTGAACACGCGTCGCATTCGGAGGCGGTATGCTGCTGCTGAGCGGCAGATTCCCATACCACTGGTCGAAGTAATTCTGATTGTTTACCTGAGTCTTAAGATAGAAGCCGCCCGCCCGCAATCCGCTGATGCGGTAAGCGCCCTCCTCGTTGGATTCGGCGCCGGCGATTTGCGTGCCGTTGCTGCTCACCACCTGCACCCAAATGTTGCTCAAACCAGCGCCTGATTTGTTCCGAACGCTCCCCGCGATCTCTCCGCCCGGGGAAAGGGCGAAATGAAGGCCGCCTGTGACGAGACCCTCGACCACGGCCACCGCCGCGGCTTCGGCCGGGATGCCCTCCTGAACATCGGGCACATCGTCGTACCACTCGCTCAGGTAGTTTTGCCCGCTAACCTGCGCTTGAATCCGGTAGGAACCGGAAGAGAGCCCCTTGATCTGAAAATAGCCGTTGTCGTCGCTGTACGAACTCCCGGCCGAGACATTGTTTTCATAGGCGATAACCAGCAGGTTGGTCAGGGCAATGCCGTTTGTGCCCGTAACAAGGCCTTCCACGATGCTGCCGACGCGAAGTTGGAAATGGACGTTCGATGCAATCCCCTCGGCTGTCACGGTCACGTTCGTTTGGGCCGAGGTGTAGTTAAATCCACTTCCGTTGACCCTAACCCTGTAATTGCCCGCCGGCAGACCGGAAAAAGCGAATGAACCCGCGGAATCTGTTATATCCATATATGCGCCTATCATATAAGGACTAGAAGAAATATATGCTGCCTGTACCCAAAGGTTATTTAAAGGAGATCCGTTGGTATTCACCACACGTCCTTCAATTCCGCCAGCCCAGCCCGAGAGCGACAAAAAGCAAGCCCACGCCATGACGAAGGCAAAGCCTGCACGGTTTAATAGCGCCGGCCGATGGCGCGCTCTTGTGAATAAATGAAGCATACCAACCTCCCTGAAAGAATCGCCTCGCGTTGTGAAATTATCGCCAGAGTATCCAAAATAGGCCGTTTGACGAATAAAAAATGCCGCAAGGCCGCAGCCCTGGGCGCATCACGACACGGCCGCAGATTCATTTCGTTCAATAAGGAGCGGGCTTGCGAAATGGAGCCGGGGCGACCTCGCCTGTCTCTTATCCGTGGGACGCTTTGCCATCCGTGGGGCTACTTCTGCTCTTAAAAGAGTGGCCCCACGGATGGCAAAGCGTCCCACGGATAAGGAATGATGACTCGTTTGGATACCGGACTCTCTTGGAGAATTTGTGTATAAAAGACAGCGGCCTCGCCGTCCTATGGAATGACTAAATCGCCTTTTCCGCAGCCGAGCTTTCCGGCAGCGTCGCGGCCAGTTCGCTTACGATGGTACGGCTTACCTTGCCGAAGCGTTCGGTTCCTTCTTCTTTTACGCAGGCGGCGCTTCGGACGCAGATCACATCCACTCCGGTCTGCCACAGGGTTGGCATCTCCTTTAATCGGATCGATCCGGAAATCCAGGCTTCCTTGTCCAGGCTATGCATTCCACGAGCAAAGGCGGCAAGGTCCTCCGGTTTGCAATAATCCAGCAGCCCCTTGCCGATCAACTTATTGTAAGTGTCGATGAGAATGCCGTCCGCTTTGCATTGCTTGGCCAGTTCAAAGCTTTCCATAAAGGGATCGAAGAAGCGGCGCATATCTTCGTCAACAAAGATCGCTGGAATCAGCTTTTTGCCCTCGGACGCCAGACTTCGGACTGTGCGCACGATGGTATCGGCCAGATAGGAAGCGGAGGCCAACGTTTGTTCCGCCAGCCCGAATTTGATCAGATCGGCGCCCGCAAAGGCGACGCCCAGGGCCGCCTGGCACGCAGAGGCCCGGACAGACTGAAATTCGCCAATATTGGTGGAAACGCGAACGTGTTGAAAGCCCGCTTGGGTTAAATGAGTCCGAACGGCGGCAATATTGAGCGGATACGGCGCCCCGAGTGCGGAGGCGGGATATTCGACGTCTACGATCTGCGCCCCGCCTTGGGCGGCCTCCAGCGCCTCGTTTGAACCGCGCACGGAAACGAGCAGTTGATGCTTTCTCATAGGTTCACCTTTTCTTAAAGCATACGCTATTTTTTCGTGCTGGAAGGCGCGGCATCAAGGGCCGGCAAAAAACAGCCACCGGCTAAGGATCACGCATTCCAAATATTCTTTTATCCGTGGGACGCTTTGCCATCCGTGGGGCTACTTCTGCTCTTAAAAGAGTGGCCCCACGGATGGCAAAGCGTCCCACGGATAAGGAATGAGGACTCGTTTGAATACCGGACTCTCTTGGAGAATTTGTATATAAAAGACAGGGCTTACGCCGGCGGCTACGTAGCGGTACGGCGAAGCGGGATAAGAGCGTGGCCTCTGCGATTATGTTGACAGTCCAGGGCGTAGAAGGCATCAATTCCTAAAAAAGGAACTTGTTATGCTCAAACACATCCTGTGGGTCTTGGCCGGTTTGCTGTTGTCATCCGGCGCATCGGCACAGAATCGCGTCGATCAACTGCTGACGGGTTACAGCCTCATCAAAACCGTCTCCTGCGATGTCCGCAAGGACACAGCCACGCCGGAGGGGGAGGGCCGGATGCTGAGTCGCGTCTGGTTCGAAGCGCCCAATCGGCTGCTGGTGGAAAATTCCACACCGATCAAGCGCAAGATTCTGTGCGATGGAACGACGCAGTTTTTTTATGCCGATGAGGGGCAAACAGCGCTTCAGTTTCCGTTTGATCAGCTTCCCCTCGACATGCAGATTCAGGCCCAAAGCATTCCGGCCTCGCCGATGGAGCATTTGCTGCGGTTGAAAGACCTGTCGGAAACCAACTTGCCGGCCACGGCGGCTTATCCGGTGCGCACGGGTTACTCCACCGAAAAACTCTTTGCCGTGTTGTCGTTCGATGCCTCCAATCGGCTGGCCCGGCTCGAATTTTACACCTCCCCGGAAATGACGAATGGCTATGCCGCAACCGACTATTCCTCTTTCGAGCAGCCTCTTCCCGGCGTATGGCTTGCGCTGCATCAGGAATCGGAAATAACGGTTCAGGGGGAGATGAAGGCCCGCGAAAGCCGACGATTCAGTAATCTGAGGGTCAACCCATCGATTCCACCGGAGACTTTCCAGTCCGGGAAAGCCTTTCCTGGGGTTAAGTTCAACACGCCGCCGTCTCAATAGTTCGCTACGAGCGCAGGTGGGTTGGGAATCCTGCCTTCAACGTCTGGATGCTTGAAATTACTACTTGTCCCCTGTGAGCAGGTTATGATAGCTTGCCAGATACAAAGGAGGGCGTATTGATGAAGAAATTGATTGCAGGTTTGTTGATTGCTGTGTTTCTGCTGGGTGCGGTCGAGTCGACGATGGCCGCGACTACGGGCCGTGGCGGTTTCATGGGTTTCATTGCCGGCTGCTGCTTTGGCGTTCGCGCAGCGGGCGCTTACAATGATGGAAAAAACATCCATTGGCGTGAATGGCTGTCTTTGATCATCGTCGGAAATATCTGGGACGGTATCGAAGGCGCGAAGGGTGTAACGAGCAGCGACTTGGTTACCCGATACGGCGCGACCTATTATTGATTTATGTTGAGCGTGTTTCGGTTTAACAGGATTCCGGGCCCATGGTTCGGAATCCTGTTTTTTTGGATTTGTATAACCGGCCTGGCCGATAGTGTTCCGACGTCGTCGGTTCCTATTCTGGCTGGCGAGTTGTTTAACGAGGCGAACTGGGCGGTCGCGCAGTTGGAGGCTCATCGAGTGCTGATCCTTCATCCTGCCGACGAAATGGCTGCGGCGATAGAAGCAGCGGCCCAACTTCGCCAGACGCCATCCGATGAGCAGGCGTTTACCTCTTTGCTTTGTTTGTCGACTCAGGCTGGTTTCAAGGAAGCCCGAGCCTGGGCCTTATCTGAAGTCGGCTTTACGCAATGGGCTCGAAATGACAAGGAGCAGGCCTTGGCCACGTTGACGAAGGCTTTTCAGGAGAGTCAGGATCGACAAGTTCGTGCCCGAGCTTCCTTCGGCGCCTGCATCCTGCTGTCGCGGACCAAGGCGTCGCCGGATATTCAGAGTTATTGGCGCACAAATCTGGTTCAGTGTCTTCCCACTTGGAACAAGGAAATCCGGCGCGCGGGCGCCATTCGTCCGACGGCCCGGCGCAGGACTTTCTGGAGTTGGCCTGGAGAGTTGATGGTCTCCTTTTATCGCACGCAGATTGCCCCGGCCATTGGCGCCCGGTGCGTCCTGGAACCGAGTTGCTCCGAATATTTTCGCCAGGCCTGCCGCAAAAACGGCTGGCTGGGATTTCCCATGATGGGAGACCGTTTCATTCGCGAGCCCAGCGTGGTGAAGGAGGCCGAAAAGCCGGTCGTAGTAAATGGAGCCACCCGCTATGCCGATCCCGTCGACGACCATGTGCCGTTTTAAGAAAGAGAGCCTGTCAATATAGTGAAAACAACGACTCGTTTCCGTCAGACCTTCCTTCCGGCAGGCCTTGCCTTGTTCCTGTGGGCGGGCGCCTGTGCATCGGGCGAAGCAGAAAATCTGGCTGTTCAACTGGACGGCGACGGTCGTTCCGCCGAGGCCGCTTTGGAGTTCCGGCGCCAAGCCCTGGAGGCCGGGACGCCTTCGGATCGCGGACCTTTGTTCTGGGCGTCGGCTTACGAATACTGGAAAGCCGGTCAGACCGACCTGGCCGAAAAGATGCTTGATCGTTCGGAAGATTCTTTGGCCGATTCTTTCTCGCCGCGACCTCTTCTGCGCGGCGAAATCGCCATCGCCGAAAAGCGATACGACGAATCGGCCTATCACTGGGAAGGACTTTTGGCCGCCGAGGAGCCGGCCGACTACGAACGATACGCAGCGCGCCGGCTGGCGATAGTGAACCTCCGCCGGCAGAATCCCGAAGGCGCTCTTGAAGCCTTGCGGTCGGTTCCCGATGCGGCCGCCGGCGCGGCCGCCATCGAGAAGTACCGGCGCGAAAAAGACAAAAGCCCGATGCTCGGCGGCCTGCTCGGCATCATCCCCGGCTTCGGCTATTTCTACAGCGGTGAATATGCCAACGGCTTTCGCTCCATCATTCTCAACGCGCTTTTCATTTGGGGCATGGCCAGTACGGCGGAAGACGAGCAATGGGGTTTCTTCAGCGTCATTGCCTTTGGCGAAATCACCTGGTACACCGGCAGCATCTACGGCGGCGTCGATTCGGCGGCGCGGTACAATCGTCGCCGGCTGGAAGACTGCGAGCGGGATATCATGGGCCAGGCCTCCTTCGAGCCGGACTGGAAGGAGCTTCCCTTGGTCCAGTTGCGATTCAAGTTTTGACGCCGCCCCTTGGATTGGAGTAGAAGAGCCCGACATGAAATGGACCTTCAAAGTACGACAAGCGCTGGCCGTGGGCCTGTTATTGACGATTTGTACCTCCTGCTTTTATTCCCGCTTGCTCTCGTTTAAGAATCAGCTCAAGGCCTTCGATAAATACGTGGCTGTATCGAACGACGGCAGCACGCTCGATTTTTTAAAGCCGGTCGTGAAACCGGACGATCTGACCGACTTGACCGGGTTTCCTCCCACGTTCATCGAACAGAAGCCGGGTGGGGAACAAGAGCATGCCTACTATTATCGCAGCCTCTCCGAGTCGGCGCCGCCGCAGATGCTCTGCTTCAAGATTCGTTACAATGCCGACGGACTGACCGCATTCGATTATCCCGTTGCCATGGCCCAGGTGCTGGGCACCAACTTGATCGTGTCGGCGGCCAAGGCCGTCGGCAAATCCCGCCTGATCCAGCGCGAATACAAACTCGACTGGGCCTCCCAGTGCACCAACCTGACGGCCGAACTCGTGCCCTCCATCGAAGACGTGCTGGAGGTGTTCGGCCCCGCACAGAGCGGCAGCAACTCGTCGCTCGGCGTTTGGGCGAATTATACGTTCGTTCTGGATCAGGCGGCCAACAGCCGGCTGCGCACCAATGCAACCTTGAAAGCATCTTTTCAGTTCGATCCCTCCAACCGCCTGCTTCGGCACGGCGTTGTTCTTATCGGCAAGCTGCAACTGGTGGTGGAGATTCCGCCGGTGGCGCCGCAAAGCGCCGTCCTATCGCAAGCCCGCCCTGAATAGAAACCGCTCTTTTGTAGGCCGGTTCTGCGAATCGGCATCTTTTCAGCATGAAAAAGACAAACATGGGAGCATATTGACCTGATAACGGTCAGAAAGAGGGAATCAAAAAAGAAGGGAGCGATCCATGAACTTGCTATCAAGACAACTGGTGGAAAAAGCGGGCATCAATGTGGAAGAGTTGGTGAAGCTGTTGGTCAGCAATGCCGCGGCGGAGCTGACGACATTTTATTATTACACCATTCTGCGAGTAAACCTGATCGGAATGGAAGGCGAAGGCTTGAAGGAGATTGCCGAGGATGCGCGCATCGAGGATCGGAATCACTTCGAGGCGCTGGCGCCCCGCATTTACGAACTGGGCGGCAAGCTGCCGGACGACATGAAAGTTTTTCACGACCTGTCCGCCTGTCCGCCGGCGCGGTTGCCGGAGAATCCCAAGGACATTCATGCGATTCTTCAGGTGCTGCTCCGGGCCGAGCAATGCGCGGTCAACGGCTACACAAATATCTGTAATTTGACCTGCGGCAAGGATCACCGGACCTACGACCTGTCGTTGGCGATTCTGCACGAGGAAATCGAACACGAAGCCTGGTTCGCCGAATTTCTGGCCCACGGCCCGTCGGGGCATTTTCGCCGACGCACCGTCGGCGAATCGCCGTTTGTATCCAAGTTTCTGCACCCGTAGGAAAAACGGAAGGGATGGAGGGATGAGACTGCGCAGAGGCTCGACAAGGCTTCTGCGCGGTTCATCCCCTTTGCTTTATCGCGTCGGAAAAAATATCCGCGTTGCTTCGCCTCAGAACGAGAAATTCACCCAGGGATTGGAGGTGACGATGGCTCCGCCGGCGGTTACGTTCACCAGAATGCCGGTGGCGTTGCCGACAGCGATGGCGTAGTCGCTGCCGTTTTGTCGGGCGGTATTGCGTGTGATGATGTTGCCCGGCTGATAAACCTGAATGCCATAAACCGTGTTAAACGCCAGGTTGTTGTCCTCGATCCGGGACCCGCCGATGGATTCCACCGATAAGCCGACCCGGTTCAGCGCGCAGCTATTGTTGCGGGCGATGCAGCCCTCGGCCACGCGGATGCCGTTGGTGTTGTTGTCGGTGGCCGAGCACTCCATTACCTCGGAGCCCGCGAGCGCCAGAATGCCGTCCCGATTGTTCGATCGCGCCACGCAACGGCTGACCACGCTGCCCATGCCCACGCGGATGCCATCCAAATTTTCAACGGCGGCGCACTCGGTGACAAGGGCGCCTTGATTGCAGTACAATCCGGTCTGATGGTTCAGATAAAATTCGCATTGAGAAATCCGGGCGCCATTGTCCAGCATAAGCCCCATGCCGTTGTCGACAAATTTGACTTGTTCCACGCGGCAGTCCTGCGAGTTGTCGCCGTTGATGCCGCGTCCGCTCCACCCGCGAATGACGCCATTGCGGATCGTGACGTCATTAACGTCATCCAGGGTAATGCCGTACGTGCCCCCTCGTCCGCTCAACGTGTGACCGCCCAAATCCAGGGTGACGCCGTCGGAGTCGATGAAGATGCCGTCGACCCCGGTTAAAGAACCGGCCAACCGGGCGGAACAGGGCCAGCTCAGGGTGACCGGCAGCTTGTGGATCAGGATGTTGATGGAATTGGTGGCCGAAAGATCGTAGGTGGTCAAGGTGTCCAATACCACATTGTCGGCAATGACGTTGTCGCTGCCCCGGGCGCGGATGACGGCGTCGGAAATTTCGTTCAGTTGATTGCGTTCGACGAGATTTTGGTTGCCCCGGCACAGGATGTGGGCGCCGGAGCCGCTCAGGCCGTTTCGATTCGCATGATTGCCGGAGGCTTCGCAGCGATTTCCAAGGGTGATGCCGTTAACTCGATTGGAAACCACGTGGCAGTTCTTCACGACGCTTTCGTCTCCCACGTAAATCCCATTGGTGCCGCAGTTGAAGGCTTGGCAATCTTCGACGATGGCTCGGGTTCCCAACTCAAAGCCATTTTCCCGTGTATTGAATACCTGGCAACGACGCGCCGAGCAGGCGTCAAAGGAGTATAAGCCAATCCGTGAGCCCAAGACTTGGCAATCGTTGGCTTGCCCGTTAAACCCCAACCGAATGGCCGTGAGGCCGACGTCCTTGACTTGGATCGCTTCAACCCGCCCGTTGTCTGAGTTGTAAATGTCAACGCCATCCCAACCCCAGCCGGCGAGGGCTCCGTTTTTGACCACGATATTTTTACGCAGTCCGCTGACAAAGATGCCGCTGCGGGTGGCGTTGGTCGTTCCGAAGAGCGAATAACCGTTCAAGTCCACGGTGACCTGATCGGCAGAAATCTGAATGCCGTGGGCGGCGGACGTCATGGAGAGCGACCCTGTGAAGTAATAGGACCCGGGCTGGTTAAGGACGGTTGGGATGGAGGAGATGGGTATCCGGGCCTCGACTTGATCGAGCGTTTTCATGGACAGCCCCGGCCCATTGGTGGGAACGATCGGGCCTTGGGCGTAAGCGGACAGGACCATGAAAGCAAAGGACAGGACGACGATCAGGATACGCGATGCAAAACCGTTGTGCATGAAGACCTCCATGAGATGGAATCAAATCACAGAACCGCGCAGAGGTCACGCCTATATATGAGGCTTTATCCCTTCTGCGACAATGTGCCGAAAAGCCCTTGCTAAACCCGGGGCATCCCGGTAATTTACTTTCGCCTTGAAGCTCGGGTGGTGGAATGGCAGACACGCATGTTTGAGGGGCATGTGCCGCAAGGCGTGGGGGTTCGACTCCCCCCCCGAGCACCACGATGGTTTTTCGAAAGGACCCTCCCTGCCGCCATGAAACTCGTTCTTGCCACCCGAAATAAGCACAAATTGCAGGAAATTCGAGAGATCTTTCGTCTGCCCGGTCTCGAACTGGTCAGTGCATTGGATTTCCCAGAGCTGGAGGACGTAGTGGAGGATGGGGCCACCTTCGAGGCCAATGCCGTCAAGAAGGCGGTTTCGTTGACTCAGGCCACCGGGTTTTGGTCGCTGGCCGACGATTCGGGGCTGGAAGTCGATGCTTTGAACGGCGCGCCGGGCGTCTATTCGGCGCGCTATGCCGGCGAACCCGTGGACTACGCGGCCAACAACCGCAAGCTGTTGAGAGAATTGGAAGGCGCGGCAACCCGTCGCGCCCGATTTCGTTGCGTGATCGCTCTCGCAGATCCCTCCGGCCCGATTCGCACGGTCGAAGGCCGCTGCGAAGGAACGATTATCGACGAACTCCGGGGCCGGCAGGGCTTTGGCTACGATCCGCTCTTCGTTCCCGAAGGTTACACCCAAACCTTTGCCGAAATGGACGGCCCGCTGAAAAATTCCATGTCCCACCGCGGCCGCGCCCTGGCCGCCGCGGAAAAAACTTGGGGCGAAATCCTTAGGATGGGGTTATGAATAGGAACGTTCTGTTGATGGTTTTGATCTTGCTGGCGCCTCTTTCCGGCTGCCGCCCAGCGGCGCAAGAATCGCGCTTCGAGCTGGATGCCGCCCAATTCGACGGCCAAGCCGCCTTTGCCGAACTCAAGCGCTTTGTCGGACTGGGGGCGCGCGATGCGGGCACGCCGGGCGCCGCCAATGCGGCGCGCTATTTGCACGCGCGCTTGAAGGCCTCGGGTTTGACCATGGACATCGACGAATTTGTAGCCCCCTCTCCGCAGGGTTCCACCACTTTTCGCAACGTCATCGGGCGCCTTCCCGGCACAGGGTCCAACCTCGTGATCGTGGCCAGCCATTACGACACCAAGATGGGCATCGGCGGCGAATTTCAAGGCGCCAACGATTCCGGGTCCAGCACGGCGGTCGTCCTGGAATTGGCCGGCCTGGCGGCCCGTGCAGCCGCCCGGCAGAAGCCCGGGGACACGTTGCTGTTTGTCTTTTTCGACGGCGAGGAATGCATGGAGCATTACGGGGCGGCCGATGGCCTTCAAGGCAGCCGGCACTTCGTCAAACAACTGGAGCGGGACGGCCAGGCTTCTCTCGTCAAGGCCATGATCCTGTTGGACATGGTCGGCGATCGCCATCTGACGTTCACCGTTCCGCGAAACAGCTCGCCAAAGTTGATGACGTGGCTGTTCAATGCTGCCCGCGACGAGGACGTGCGCTCCATGTTTTCGCTGTATCCCTACGAAATCGGCGACGACCACGATCCGTTTTTGCGGGCCGGAATTCCGGCCATCGACCTGATCGATTTCCTGTTTGGCAGTTCCCCCGGCCGAAACGATTACTGGCATACGCCGGAGGATCGGATCGACAAGATTTCTCCGGAGAGCCTGCAAATTTCCGGGCGCGTGACGGTGCGTTTGTTGAACCGGGTGATGGAAGACGATCCGCGTGTCCAGCCGTAAGGTTGTTCTCCTTGGAGCCGGCCTGCCCTCAGGCCGGATGAACCGGGGCGAGGTCGCCCCGGCTCCAAAGAAAAACGAAGAGGTTAGACCTTTGATTCTTTTCGCGAAGAATTCCACCACAAAAACGCACAGGCTGCCAGCAAGGCTATGTTGCGAGCCAGGTTCAACCAGCCCATATGTCCCGCTTCCGCATTGACGGTGAAGCAGCCGCAGGCGATATCGATGCCCCGGTAAAGATTGATGGAAATGGCGACGGTGAAAAAGGCCAGCATGCCGGCGATGAGCAGGTTGGCGGCAGCCCTCAGCTTGGGGATCAACAGCAGGGCGATGCCCGCCGTCAGCTCGATCCACGGCAGGATCAGTGCGACGAGATTGACCAATTCATACGGGGCCATTTGATAGCGAAAGACCGCCAAGGCAAAATCGTGCGGCTGGATAATCTTGGGAATGCTCGCGCCGATGAAAACGGCTGCCAGCGCCAACCGGCAAAGCCAGACAATCCAGTTCATGGCGCCGCTCCCTTCTCGACCGGCTTGCCGGCTTTTTGCCAGGCATCGAAGCCGCCGGCAAACAGCAGCAGGTTGGTGAAGCCCTGCTTGCGCAGAAATTGCGAGAGCAGGAACGATTCGTCGCATTCCGTGCCCGAGCAGTAGGCCAGGACCGGTTGCTCCGGCGTCAGTCGCCACTGCACATCCTCGAAGCGGTCTTCCACTTCCGTATACGGCAGCGACAAGGCCCCCGGGAGATGCCCTTGGAGATAGTCCGCCTCCGGTCGGGCGTCGAAAACGACATGTTGTCCGTTGCTGACGATGGTTTCCACCGCGGGCAAATCGGCGAGCGGCAGACCCGCCTCCAGAGCACGGGCCTCAATGTAGTGCGACCAGTCCTCCACCCAGGCGATCCGCCCGGAAGGCCGGAGGAGATTGGCGAGAACCGCGGCGGCCACCGCCACGCCTACTATCAGCGCCAGGCCGCCCGCTAGGCTTCGAATATCTCGCATTTGGCGTTCCCTCTCAAGCGGGTGTTTTACGGGCTGGGCTTCATGACAAAAGCCGTGACGGGAATGGTAATGGCCGAATACCGGGGGTGATCGGTGTTAAGCGTCACGATGCCGCGCGCCTGGCCTTCCGGCAGCGGTGGACGGGAGACCACAACAATCCGGAAAGACTTGCCGAGGGAATTGGTTTCGATCGACGCCGTCAGAAAAGGAGAATCGACGGAAATCTGCGTGATCTGCATGACGTTTGTGCCAGCCACCACCACCTCGACGGACCCGGTAACCGTTGCATCCGGAGTCAGCCGCCCATAAAACAACTGCAGCGGATTGACTTGCACTTCGGTGGTCGCTTCGCCTTCGAGCTTGAGCATCAGTTGCGGCTGGTTCGGGTCGTTGGATTCCACGGTGATGGTCTTGTGCTGGGGCCCCTGGCGGCCGCGCAGAGAAAGCTTCGTGGAGATGTTGGCCGTTGCGCCGGGCGCGATCATCTTTTCGGAGATATTCGCCACGGTGCAGCCACAGGAGGGTCGCACTTGTTTGATCTCCAGGGTGATATCCCCATCGTTGCGAATGACGAACGTATGCTCTACATCCGAAGAGCTGTCTTGCGAGCCGAATTGGAAAGTCGGTTCTTCGCAGACAATTTTCGGGGCATGCGTTTCCTGACTGAACGAGGGGGCGGCAAAAACGGCGCTGAAGGCGAACAACAAAAGAATCAGATGTTTCATATTTTTCTACTCCTACGGGCAAATAATGACGGTTTGAATGAACGCTAATCTACCGGACGCTTGCATTCAATACTGTTTTTTTACGAGCGCAGCACTTGGATGCATCCTGTAAGAAACTCCCTGGGAGTCAAGCCTGGGTCATAATTACAATAGCTGCCCCCCCGGAGACGCCGCTTGACGCTGCGGCTCTCAGTTGTTACTTAGACGTCTTCCTTTCGGCAAAATCTATGATGTCATTACGCAATAAAACCTGGCAATGGACGATGGTATGGAGCTTGAGCCTGTTTCTGGCAGGCCGCCCGGTTTTCGCCGAGACGGTACTGCCCACCAACACGCCGGCTCTTCCTGCGTTCACCAATGCCTTGCCCGTGTTGCCGCCCATCACCAATGCCATGACCGTGATTGTCCCTCCCTCGACGGCCACAAAAAAAGCACCTCCCCGCCGCGCCGAGGAAATGACAACGGCCTTCAAAACAGTGGGCGGAACGCGCTTCGGCGTTTATGGAACCCAGCGCATTCTCAAGCTGCCTGAACGCCCGATACAAAGAAAAAACGACGATTGGGTTCGTACCCTGGAACTCGGGCTCGATACGGCGCGCGGAAATAGCGACATTCTTCGTTATAACGCGGGCGTTAGCGCGCGAAAAGAAGACGAAAAAAACGTCTATTGGCTAAAGCTTGGCGGCCGTTACGGAGAAAGCGACAACGTTAAGGACACCGAAAGCGCGCAAGGCGAAGGCAAATACGAACGGGGCCTGACGGAACGGGTCTATGCTTCGCTTAACATCATGGCCTTGCACGACCAGATTGCCGATTTGTCGTATCGAGTGTTAGGCAACGTATCGTTGGGCCGGCATCTCGTCTGGACCGAGCAAACCATTTTGAATGTCGAGTTGGGTCCGGGTTACGTGCGCGAGAAAAAAGGCGGCATGCAGGACGGTTTCGTGGCCGGTCGCATAGCCAATTATTTCGAGCGCCTCCTGAATTCCAGCGTCAGGCTCTGGCAGTCGTCCGAATATGTGCCCAATCTGGAAGACATCGGGGTCTACTATGCGACGGCTGAAGTGGGGTTGGAAACTTTGTTAGTTCGTAATATTTGCCTGAAATTCGTGGTGCAGGATCGTTACGATAACTCCCCGGCCGAAGGAAAGAAAAAGAACGACCTGCTGACCACGACCTCGTTAAATTGGATGTTCTGATTTACGTTCGGCCGTTACCGGTAGGCATGCATGTCCGCCGGCTCCATTTTTACCGCGTCGTCCGTTTTGGCCGCCATGATGAAGTCGTTGCGATGAAGTCCCTTCACCTTATGCGTCCACCAGGATACCTTGACGCGGCCCCATTCGGTTAGAATGGCCGGATGGTGTTGTTCGGCTTCGGCCAGATAGCCGATTTTATTGGTAAACGCCAAAGCTTGGGCGAAATCGTCGAATTTGTATTCGCGCTCCAGGCGGGCTACGCCTCCGATGTCGACTATCTTCCAGTCCGGCAGCTCGGACTTTAAATCGGCGATTTCGGTCTGGCTCATCGGCGCTTCGCCGCTTTGGCAGGCCTTGCATTTCAGTTCTGTAAGCTTATTCATGATTTCCCTCGATCCCTCGTTCGATTTCGCGATTACGTGGACCTTGACGGCCTTTGCCGCACTTCTTCCTTAATGTAACACCTGGGGCAGGAGTCTCAAGGGGACGAAGAAAAAACGCGCAACCCATTACGCGAAGAACTGTTTCAGCGTCTGGTCGATGCGGGCGAGCACGCGATTCTTGCCCAGGACTTCCAGCATGGGAAACAGACTGGGGCCGGCGGCCGTTCCGGAGACGGCGACCCGAACAGGATGAACCAGTTCGCCGGGATGAATGCCCTTTTGCTCGGCCACTGCGTGCAAAGCTTTGTCGGTCGATTCGGCGGTGAAGACCTCCAATCCGGCAAAGGCCTCGCGAATCGCCGCCAGGCTTTCCGACGCCCCCTCTTTTTTCAGGCGTTTCTGAACGGATTTCTCGTCGTAGGGATAGTTGTCCGTGAAAAAATAACCGGCCTGGTCGGCCACATCCGTGAACAGCCGGATGCGCTCGCCCATGACGTTCAGGACTTGGTCGAAATAGTCGGCCGAAATCCCGTCGTGCCAGAGGCCCCGCGTTTGCAGTACGGCGCGGCACTGCTCGCTGCGCAGGGTCGAGGGCAAGACCTTCATGTATTCGCCGTTCATCCACTGGAGTTTTCTCATGTCCATCTGGGCCGGGGACGATTGAACGCGCGAAAAATCGAACAGGCGGATCAGCTCGTCGCGGACCAGCACCTCGCGGTCGTCGCCGGGCGACCAGCCGAGCAGGACCAGGTAATTGAAAAGCGCCTCGGGCAGGTACCCCTTTTCGCGGAACTCGCCGACGTAGGCGTCGCCGTCGCGCTTGGAGTAGGGCTTGCCCTGCGCGTTCACGATCATCGGCAAATGGGCGTATTTCGGGATGGGCGCGCCCAAGGCCTGGAAAATGGCGACATGCCGGAAGGTGTTCTCCACATGATCGTCGCCGCGAATGATGTGCGTGATGTTCATGTCGATGTCGTCGACCACATTGCCCAGATGAAACACCGGCGTGCCGTTGGAGCGGACGATGACGAAGTCCGGCAAATCCTTGGCGGCCTTGCGCAGGTCGCCCTTGATCTCGTCGTGAAAGGCCATGTCCGTGCCCGGCATCTTGAACATGATGCATTCGCCCTTGCCGGCGCCGCCCTTGTCCAGCTTGTAGGCCTGGCCGCCGGCCAGCAGTTTTTCCGCTGCCGCCAGATGCGCGGCAAGCTGGGTGGATTGGTAAACCGGCGTTTCGTCAAAATTCAACCCGAGCCAGTTCATCGAATTCAGAACGGCCTGGACCGCCTCGGGCGTCGAGCGTTCGCGATCCGTGTCCTCGATGCGCAGCAGAAATTGTCCGCCCTCATGCCGCGCGTAGAGCCAGTTATAGATGGCCGCGCGGATGTTTCCAATATGAACATTCCCCGTGGGGCTCGGGGCAAAACGGGTGCGTACGGTCATAGGGTATCCTCGAATTCCAAGTCGTCTTCCAGGCTGGCGCCGCTATAGTCCTCCAGCAATTGCAGAAAATCAGGCAGTTCTTCCTTGCGCAGCGGGTAGCCGTCCTCGGGGCGGACCTCGCGAATGGTTTCGTCGGCGACCACCTGCCTGAACCAACTGCGCACTTCCACGGGAAATTCTTCGGGGCTGGAGAGCAGTTCGAGGTAGGAGCCGGCCCAGGCGATTTCCTTGTTAAACTCGTACAGCCAGTCGCTGAGTTCGTTCATCGCTTCCGCCAGCGTGACCTCGCCCTGCTCCGCGCGCCGTACCAGGACGGCGGCCGCCTCGCAGATCTTCGGCAGATCCTCTTCCGTCGGCCCGCAGTTCAGGCTCGCCCAATAGACGATGTGTTCCTGCAAAAAGCGGGAAAGATCGCTCTTTTTATCGAACCACATGAACTGCCCGTCTTCGTCGACGCCGGGCTGCGGATTGGCGGGCCGGGTAAAAAGCCCCCAGCCTTTTTCGGTGGGCAAACGCTTCAGCGCCTTGGCCGCTTCCGCGTCGGCGAGTTCGTAATGCCCCTGTTTGATCTTATTGCTCATGACATAAATCCATTTAGTTTCCTTTGTTCTGTATGCTTTTTGCGGCTCCTTGACAAGACTGACCTGCGGGGCCGCGGTGAAAAGCGGTCTATCCATCGTTTCATTCTAATCCGAAAAACCGGCTTTCTCCAACCGGATGGAATTTATTTCCCTTACGAACGCTTTCCATGTAAAAACACTGGGAATCGGTACGTAGTAAGAAGGGTAGTGGCGTCGGCTTCCGATTTCACTACTCCAGCATTCCATCGCTCCAATTCTTCATGGAGCGATGGTACATTATAGAAAAAAGGTTTTTACGATGACGACAGAAGCCAATTCATCGCTGCACTTCATCCGCCAGATCGTGGCGGACGATCTGAAAAGCAACAAGCACAACGGACGCGTCGTGACGCGTTTCCCGCCGGAACCCAACGGCTATCTGCACATCGGCCACGCCAAGGCCATCTGCCTCGATTTCGGCATGGCCCTGGAAAACAACGGCGAATGCCATCTGCGAATGGACGACACCAACCCCGTCAAGGAAGACGTCGAATATATCGATTCCATCACCGCCGACGTTCGCTGGTTGGGCTTCGATTGGGGCAAGCACTTTTACTTCGCGTCGGATTGCTTCGGGCAGATGTACGATGCCTGCGAGGAGCTCATCCGCAAGGGCAAGGCCTACGTCTGCGCGCTGAGCCAGGATGACTGGAAGGACTATCGCGGCGCCCCGCCCGCGCCGGGCAAGGAAAGCCCCTGGCGCAACCGCCCCGTCGAGGAAAGCCTCGACCTGTTCCACCGCATGCGCGCCGGCGAATTTGCCGACGGCACGCTGTGCGTCCGCGCCAGGATCGACATGGCCTCGCCGAATCTGCACCTGCGCGACCCGGTCATTTACCGCATCCTGCATTCCGATCACCCGCACACGGGCGATAAATGGTGCGTTTACCCGACCTATGACTTTGCGCACCCGCTGGAAGACGCCTACGAAAGCATCACCCATTCGCTCTGCACCCTGGAGTTCGAGGTGCACCGTCCGCTCTACGATTGGGTCATCGACAACCTCGACCATCTGCCCTCGCGCCCGCGCCAATACGAATTCGCGCGCCTGAACCTGACCTATACGGTCATGAGCAAGCGCCGCCTGCTGGAGCTGGTCCAGGAAGGCCGGGTGAACGGCTGGGACGATCCGCGCATGCCGACCATTTGCGGCATGCGCCGGCGCGGCTACACCCCCGAATCCATCCGGAATTTTGCCGAAGTCATCGGGGTCACCAAGTACGAGAGCCTCACGGACGTCGCCCTGCTCGAGCACTGCGTTCGCAACGACCTCAACCTCCGCGCGCCCCGCCGCATGGCTGTACTGAACCCGCTCAAGCTCGTCATCGACAACTTCCCCGAAGGCCAGACCGACGAATTTGACGCGGTCAACAACCCCGAGGACGCCGCCGCCGGAACGCGCAAGGTGAAATTCTCGCGCGAGTTGTTCATCGAACGCGACGACTTCATGGAAAATCCGCCCAAGAAATTTTTTCGGCTCGCGCCCGGCCAGGAAGTGCGCCTGAAGTATGCCTGCCTGGTGAAATGCACCCACGTAGTCAAAAACGATGCAGGGGAAATCGTCGAAGTGCACTGCACCTACGATCCGGCCTCGCGCGGCGGCAATTCTCCGGACGGCCGCAAGGTCAAGGGCACCATCCACTGGGTGTCCGCCCCGCACGCGATCAAGGCGCAAGTCCGTCTTTACGACCGCCTGTTCACCGTCGAAGATCCGATGGCCCAGGCCGCCGCCGAAGGCAAGGATTACCGTGATTACCTCAATCCGCACTCGCTGGAAATCGTTACCGGCCTCTGCGAACCCGCCCTGGCCGACGCCCAGCCGGGCGACCGCGTCCAGTTCGAACGCATCGGCTATTTTAGCATCGACCCCGACGCCCAACCCGGCAAACTCGCCATCAACCGCACCACCACGTTGAAGGATTCCTGGTCAAAGATGACGGAAAAAGCCTGAGAACCTATTTCGGCGAGTGTCCTTTTTCCGACTCTTAATCATAATCCTAATCGTAATCATAATCTCTCTTTGCTGTGTCGAAGGGAATGGTAAGAGGGAAGCTTAGCGTTCCAACGCA
Organism: Lentisphaerae bacterium GWF2_57_35; assembly: GCA_001804865.1. Classification (GTDB taxonomy): domain Bacteria; phylum Verrucomicrobiota; class Kiritimatiellia; order CAIQIC01; family GWF2-57-35; genus GWF2-57-35. Next base: position 15,201 of record MHBK01000073.1, on the reverse strand, counting down.
AGTCCCGCTTGGCCCTTCGACAAGCTCAGGCCAGGCGCATGGGGCAAAACGGGGGCGCGCCAGCTTGGTCCATTGGCTGCGTTGGCGCAAGCCGGGCGGACAAAAGTCCTGCCCGGCTTGCGCCGCCTTGCCACTGAACCAAGCTGACGTGCCCCCGTTTTGAGGCCGATCAGAATCGGCCCGACCCCATGCGCCAAGCGATAGCCACCCCATGCCGCTAAAGCGGACATGGGGATCCATTGCGGTATTGATTCTTTGGCGACGGGGCCGCCTGGCCCCGTTTTTTTATGCCGGATGAATCTTCCGGCCCAGGGTCCGGTCATAAAGCGTCACGAGGAATTTGAAAGGCGAGTAGAGCAAACGAAGCCGGACAATCGCGATGAACATTTCGATGGACGCCTGCGTGACATTCAGCCGCGAGCCCGTCACGTCGCGCCAGCGGGTGGGCCGCTCCGTAATGGCATAGCCCAGCCGATGCACCTGAAACACCAGATCCACATCGAAAGCCCAGCGCGTCAACCCCAGATGAGGCAACACCGCCTCCAGCACTTCGTGCGTAAGCACCTTGGCGCCGCATTGCGTGTCCGTGATTTGCACATTAAACAGACGCCGGACCAGCAGGTTGAAAATACGCGAAGCCACGCGTCGCTTCAGGGGCTGCCGGGGACTTACCTCCGCGCCCTTCATCCAGCGGGAGGCAATAATCATGCCTGCGCCGTCGATATGCTCAAAAAGCTCGTCCATCGCCTCCGGCGGCGTCGAACCGTCCGCATCCACAAACCCGATCAAACGCCCGCGCGCATGGCCAAAGCCCAGCATGATCGCCCCTCCCTTGCCGATCGCGCGAGGCTCCACCACCACCCGGATCTGCTCGTGTTTTCCGGCGTATCCGCGAGCGATTTCCTCCGTGCGGTCATGCGAACCGTTGACGATGACGACAAACTCCATCCGCGTTCCATATTTTCCGATAAAATACGGAGCATACTGATCCAGCATCGGACCGAGGCGTTGTTCCTCGTTGTAGGCGGGAATGACAATGGAAATGCCCGTGGTCATGGCGTCGTCTGTAGATGTTCTGTCGATTCCATGGTCAGTCGTTATTTTCTGTGCCGAAAGGATGCCCAAACAAAACATGAAACACAAGCGTCGTGTTGGCGGGACGATATTGAACGTCATAATTACAATGGCTGTTCCTGGACGGCGTCTATTTTCATCAGGGCATTCGTGTGGTACAGTTTGGCACAAACGAAATTGGAGGAATCGAATGAACAGCACGTTTACCTTGATCCGTCCCGAACAACTTACCGACAACCCCTTCATCCGCATCGGCGCCGACTGGATGCTGGTCACGGCGGGAACGATGGAATCTTTCAACACCATGACCGCCAGTTGGGGCGGTTGGGGCGTACTCTGGGATAAAAATGTATGCTTTGTTTTCGTGCGCCCGACGCGGTACACCTTCGAGTTCATGGAAAAATCCGAGCGCTTCACCCTGACCTTCTTCGACGAACCCTACCGCCAGGCCCTGGCCTTCTGCGGCGCGAACTCCGGACGCAACGTGAACAAGATCGAAAAAACCGGTCTCAAGCCGCACGCCACGGAATCCGGCGCCGTCTATTTCGAACAAGGCCGCCTCGTCCTCGAATGCCGCAAGATTTACTACCAGGACCTCATCCCCAAAAACTTTATCGATCCCGGCACCCACGAATTCTACTCCGGCAGCGACCACCATCGCCTGTACGTCGGCGAAATCGAAAAATGCTGGCGAAAAACCGACGCCATAAAGCCCGCCGAAGGCCGTGGAATCGATATCGCCTGAGAAAAGCGCCCCGCCTCAAGCCCGTCCATCTGGAGCCGGCCTGCCCCCAGGCCGGTGGCCGCATTTTGGAGGGTCGCGACGGAGCGCGACCCTCCAAAAGTCATTCTAAAAGCTTCATTTTCTTGGCTGACCTCAGTGTCAAAGGCCTCACACGGACTCTTGAGGCCGGATTTGTAGACGTAAAAATGCGCCAGTAAACCGTTTGTACCTGAAAATTCTATCCTTTTCTATTTGCTGGTTTGTTTGGCATCAGGTATTTAGCTCTCTGCTTTCCAAAACATTGCACAACATAGGGAGGTTCAGATGAATTGGAGAAACGCGGGTGTTGTTGTTTGTCTGGTTGTACTTTTCTCAAGATTCACAGCGGTTGCCGAAATTCCACAGCAGTTCTACTTCGAAGACTACTATTCCGACACCAACGGAGTTCCCTTCACGGGCGATGTCAGCCTGCGGTTGCAGCTCTATGACGCGGCCACCGGCGGCTCCTGCTATTACGAAGATTCCAATACCGTCGCCGTGACGGATGGATTATACTCGACCACCATCGGCGATGACACCGTTTTTGGCTCGGTTGCTGCCGCCCTGGCTTCCGGTGAAACCTATGTGCAAGTGATTATCGATGGAGCTGAGCTTAATCCCCGCGAGCCTCTCGTGCCGCAGCCTTACGCTATTCGCGCGGCCGGAGTTTCCAGCAATGCCATCACCAGCGAGATGATTTCAGCCAATGCCATTCAGGGGCAGCACCTGGAAAATGGCGCGGTTACTTCCTCGAAGATTGCCACAGGAACCGTCGGCACGACCCAATTGGATATGGCCGCTTTGGATGCAGAATATGTCAATGCTTCCGGCGACACGATGACCGGCTCTCTGGACATGGGCGGATTCAGCCTTGCCAATGCCGTGATTTATGGAAATGGAACCGGCATCACCAACCTACCCAACGGCGCCTACACGGAAGTCGATCCGGTGTGGACCGCTGAAAAAGCCAGCTATGCGACGGGAACGCCTGTCTATGCCGAAACCGATCCCGCCTTTGGCGATTGGCTGCGCACCAACACCTATGTGCAACCGGAGTCCGATCCGATTTGGACGAGCGCCGAACCTGCCTACGTCAAAGCGGATGGAAGTCGATCCATGTCAGGCAATCTGGATATGGGTGGCTACAGCATCACCAACATTGCCACCAACACCCTCTTATTCTCAGATGGATCGCATGCGCTCCGTAGCTCGGGCGACACCATGACGGGGCCGCTTTACATAAATACAAAAATCAATCCTTCTGGGCTCTATTCAACCGGGATCGTTATAAGAACTACAGGCTCTGGCCCCATCATCATTGGGAACAGCGCTTCCGGGGTTTCTTGGAGTGTATCTATTGGCCATGAGGCGAAATCAGTTAATGACTCTGTAGCCATCGGTCATAGCGCTAACGCACGAAACGATGCAGGTTCTGATGGCGTTGCTGTGGGCGGGTGTGCAAACGCAAGTGCTACCGGGGTGGCTATTGGAGATATGGCCAATGCAAGCAGCGCGGGTTCCGTGGCCGTTGGTTATCTTGCAAACGCACTGGGTTTGAATTCCGTGGCCATCGGATCTTCATATAATCAGAATTACGCCCTGTATAGTGAACAAAGCGTTGGAGTAGGATCCGCTGGACGGGCCGTACTTCAAAGCGTCAGTGTTGGCTATCAAGCCCGTTGTGTGGGTCGTTCTGTGGCTATCGGAGCTACGGCAGACGCGGAATGCTGGATTGGCGGCGGATTTAATCCAACCGGCAGTTGTATGGCCATCGGCTATGCGGCTAATGCCCGGTCGCTTGCAATGTCTACTCGCGAAAATATCGCCATAGGTTATTGCGCCGTAGCCAATACCGGCATCAACAGAACCGCCATCGGCTCCAAAGTCCAAGCGGCTCCTTTTGATCAGTCAACCACCCTGCGCGGTTCCCTCTACCTCGACGGCGGAAACAGCATTTACTACCGCCCTCAGTTCGGCTCCGGCTCCTGGGAGTGGCAGGCGACTCCTCATTTGATCGTCACCGGAGAGGTTGACGTGACCACCATCAAGCCCTTGTGCACCGGCGCAGAACTGGTGAATGCCTCGTCCAAAATATGGTGGAAGGCGCTTTCAGGCGATACGACCAATGATTGGGTGCGGCAGTTGTCGCAAGATAATGTCATTCGGTCGGACCTTACGCTTAACGTGCCGGCGGAGTATGAAACTATTCAGAGTGCGTTGTCTTCTCTGAGCGATAAGTCAATTGCGGATGGAGTGTACGTAACTGTTCAAGTTGCCGATGGCATATACACGAATTATTCATGTGTTAACATCACACATCGTGATAGTGATAAGGTCATGATTATTGGTAACACGAATAACTGTGAACTATGCGTCTTACAGTTTGCGCTAGGACAGACCGGTTTTTCTGTTATAAGTCGTAGGTTGAGTTTCATCAATGGATTTAAATTAAGTGGGACCGATTCAGATCGAACTCGCGGGCTACTTACTCAATATGGCGGTTCAATAATCTGTGGAACAAATATGATTATTGATTCATTTGATTGGGGATATGCGGCCGAAGCGAATAGCTATCTTGTCGCATCGGGGTGCAAAGCGATGAATTGTGTAAATGGGTTTGTTGCGAACAATAATTCATCTGTTTTTGCAAAGAATTCTAGTAGTTATGGGAACACAACTTTTGGATACTATGCAAACTTTGGGTCACAGATTAATTGCCAAGGTTCAATAGCTAGTAATAATTTGACCGGCTTCTTTGCCTCAATGAATTCATCAATTAGTGCAACATGCGCTGTTGCTAGATGTAATAGTAGTTGTGGATTTCATGCTCGTTGGTCGGCAACAATAGAACTTAATTCATCAAGTGTTTCCAGTGGTAATGCTTATGGCATTCTTGCGGCTTATGGTTCCCTTGTTTCTGCTTCATCAGCATCTGTTTCAGGAAATACGTCCGCAAATTACTTCCCAGCCCTTGGTACAATAGGAAATACCAACTCGCTTATCGCCAATTAAGGAGAGCTACGAGAAGGGCCATCAGGGTAGGACCTCGATAAGGCATTTACTGAGAATAGGTTGCCGCAAAATATGGGATGAAAGGGTCTTTATGGATCGATTTTTGAGGCTAAAAATCGATCTATAAAGGATAGAGCTGGCGCTGCCGTCGGCTCATGGGATGAAGCGGTTGTTTCTCGGGTATGGACTTGCCATCAGGGTCGGACCTCGATAAAGCGTTTTCTGAAAATGGGTTGCCTCCAAATATGGGGTAAAAATGCCTTTATGGATCGATTTTCTAGGCAAAAAATCGATCTATAAAGGACAGAGCTGGCGATGCCGCCGGCTCATGGGATGAAGCGGTTGTTTCTTGGGGATGGACTTCTATTGTTGGGCGGATGGGGTTGCCGCAGGATCGATCCGCCCGACATGGAGGTTGGGCTTACCACGGCGAATTTTGCAGGCAGTGGTGAGCTGCACTTGGCCGCAGTCCAGCCTTTGTAATTCTAAATCAAGACGCGGCGAACGGCTCATTTTATTAGAGTCTATTTCGGTCGGATGTCGTTCTGATTCTTCCTCATAATCTTAATCGTAATCTTAATCATAATCTTCATTTTCTTATCCAGAAGGAGATTACGATTAAGATTACGATTAAGATTATGATAAGGAGGAAGACAGGAGAAGCGCTGCGTTGACGAGCGACACTTCATGGGAGCCATCGCGGCCTGGACTGGCTGCGGTCCTTGCCTTCTTGTGTTATCGACGCGAATTTGACACACTGGCTTGGGGCAAGTGCTTATTTAGGAGGCGGTTATAGGATGTGTGTCCGTGCCGATGGGAGAGGCTCTGCTTCTTCATCCAAAGAAGGAAGACATCATGACAAAAATCTGGTCGTTCGTGGCGGTGATCGGTTGTTTCGTCGTAGCGGCTCAAGGGGCTCCCGTGAAGTACAGCGACTTGCTCAAAGAGGAAGCTTTTGCCAAGGGGACGCCTGAACAACGGCTGGAGCTTGTGAATCAAAGATTATCTACCGAAGGAGTTGTGGGCGACATGACGGCCACTCATTTTGCCAATGGCCTGGTGGCCTCCGTGATGGTTTCCACTCCGCCCGAAAAACAAAAGGAAGTCTATACCGACTACGCGTCCTTCCTGGATTTCTTCACCCGCTCCGCCATTCGGGATGGATTTGAGCAATAGCGTCGGCTTTCAGTCGTCATCGAGGGACAGCACGCCTTCCTGCCTGCGATTCGCGGTCAGGAATGGCCGCGGTCCTGAGGCATGGAGCCGGGACGACCCCGTCCCGGTTTCCTTTTCTGGAGCCGGCCTGCCCTCAACTGTCTTTTATACACAAATTCCAGACACCGGACTGTCCTAACAGAAAAGAGCACGGCCAGCTAAACCGCAACCAAAGAACACAAGGAAGAATTTCAACGCCCGCCTGCACCTGCCTTTGGTCGCGGCTTTTCCGCGACCGGTGAAAAAGCCGGATTCAAGGGGTTTGCTCAATCATCCAGAGGGCATTGGTGGAGGGCCGCGCGTCCCACTTGACTTCGAAAAGACTTTGCGTGGCGCCAATTTCTGTGGGGCGGGCCACACCCAGGCTTTTTTGGCGAACGCCAGCGGCGGATAGGTTCCTGGCGTAATCTTCTACAACGAGGAAGGACATGGCCGGCGTGATTTTCTGGAAAGCGCCCATGGGAGCATAGACATGGCCGGCATCCACGATGTCCGCGGGGCTTTTTAGCGGGTTGCAGGAAACATAACGGGCCATCAATTCTTTGACCATCCAGGCGCAGGCCTCCGGCAGGTTGTTGCTGAACGATTCCGGAGCGGTTTCAGCCCACAGGATGTCGGAGGTTTCGGTGGAGATCAGGCGGGCGGACAACGAGGTGTTGGCGCCGGCGCGAATCGCTTTGGGGTATAACAGCGTGGCGGCAGGAATAAGCCGCTGCCACTCCAGGCGGGCTTTGGGATCGGATAAGTCCGAGGAGCCGATCTCCAATTCGCGCAGGATTTTTTCAAGGGCCTTGCGCTCTACCACGCGGACTCCGGGTTCACGGGACAGTGCGGAGACGAGGCAGATGGCGAATAGATCCGATTGCGCGACCACCTCGGCGCTTTCCAAGGAATCTTCGGTCTCCATCACGGCTACCATGCGGGGGCGGGGTTCGTCGGTCTGGCGGGTGCCAACGGCCTGTTCCGTGCGTGGATGTTGACGGCTCAAGCGCGCTACCAGGTCGCGGATTTCGTCGGCGCTGTCGGAGGTTTGAGGTTGTATGGCGCTGCGCATTTGGATGGATTGAGGGGAATCGTCCATTCGGCTCAAGAGCAGTTGCGCGCTGTTCGTGGCGCCGCGTTTTTCCAGCAAAGCGGCATCCATGGCCGTTTGCAGAGACGTTCGTTCGGTCCGGTCAACGGGCGATGAGGCCAGCATAGGAACGGGATTCGACAGCAGATGGTCAAGCGCTTTGCTTAACGAGGAGGCGGAGGCGGTGCGGTCGAGAAAAACAAACTCGCCTCCGGCATGCGAGGGAAGGGGCAAGGGGCCCATGCGGACCATTTGGCCGGTCATTTCCGCTACGCGGTCTCGCAGGGCGAGGCCCAGTTCGGAGGCGGAAAAGACGCCGCTTTCGTTGTATTGCAGAAAATGGAGCAAGAGTTGGGCAAAGACGCTATGCCGCGCTCCGCTGTCCAGTACGGGTTCGTAATCGCCGCTCGTAATGACGTAGCGCGAGGGCCGGCAAAGAGCTCTGACATACCACGTGAGATCCGGGCCGGGTTGGGTCGTGGGCGTCGGCCCGCGGAAGAGGGAGCCTCCATAGCAGGAATCCGCGAGGACCAGGATGTGGCGGGCTTGGGAGGCGCTGATCATGCGCGTCAGGACGGCATTCCAGACCCAGTCTTCGCGCGCCGGGCGGCCGTCGACGGACGCCCGCGCATCGACCGGGATCCAAAATCCTTCGTCCAGGTTTTCGTCATAGCTGCCATGACCTGCAAAATATATGACGAACGCATCCTGGGGGGAAGCCATGGCGAGCTTGTCCAGTTCCGCCATGATGCGTTCCCGCGTGGCGTCGTTTCCGAGCAGTCGGGTGACGCGAAACCGATAACGCGATTCCAATTCGTGGGCCACCGCTTCCGCATCCTGTTCGGCGGTCCGCAGGGTTTCCCAGCCGGCCGGGCCTTTGATTTCATAGTTGTTGATGCCCACCACAATCGCCTGGTAGTGGGGGATCAGGGTTTCTGCCGTGTAGGCTGAGATTTCGGGCTGGCGAGGGTTCGCAGCCAACGCGACGGCCGACAGGGAAAGGAAGGCGGCGGAAATCGTTAAAACCTGGCGTGCCCAAGCCCGGCTGCTTCTTGATGCCTGATGTTCGTTAAGGATTGTTTTCATAGTCTTCCATTTCGTTATCGCGCATAAACCCGGTTGTCGACGGTCACTTGGCGATAGGCTTGAGCGGGGCGAATGCGGGCCCGGCTCGAATCGCGTTGCGCGCTTTCAACGCGTAGTTCAATGGGTTGTTCGCCTTCCCGGGCCACTTTGCCGCCGTCGTTGACGATCAGGAAGCGGCTGCCCTTCCGAATGCCTTCCCGGGCGCCGGCGCTCAAGGTGGCCCGCTGGTGGTCCGCAGCCGTAATATGGGCTTCGGTCACGGGGAAGAACTGCTCCAACTTCATAACCAAGCCGTCGAGTTGGTAGCGCAGATCCTCCAGCTTGGCTTCGCTGTAAACATCCATGCTGCACAGCACCTGCCGTTGCTCCGTGTCGATTGCGCGCAGGTAAATGGTGAGTCCGTCTCCATTCCTGAAGAGGGAGGACGCCAGGACATATTCGGCCGGCGCCAGTTTGCCGATTTCAAGGGCCGCTTTGACATCCGATAGATCGGACAGGCTGATTTCCTGTTCCTGCAAGATGCGTTTTAATTCGTTGCCCCGGGCCAGCAGGCGGAACCGGACGGGAGGTTCGAGCGCGCGCAGCAGCAGTATTTCGTCCACCTGCTCCGGTTTGACCCAGGTCAGGTCTTCTTTGGTTTGCGAGGGCATAAACACGGCTCGCAAACGCCAGATTTCGTCCAGGTATTCCGGCTGTTTCTGCCGGATGTCGATGGCGGCTTCGGCGCGATTGCCCGCCAGGTCGATGGCGACGATATGAATGGTTTGCGTGCCGCTCACCGGCAGGTGGCCCGCAAATCGCCGAATGATGGCGCCCTGGTCTTCCGGGCGCATCCAACTTTGCCCCTGAACCTGAATGTCCGCCAGGCCTCCCGGGTCCAGGGCTTCTCCATCGAGATAGTACTCGTCGCCCAGGATGGACAGCGTTTGTCCGGCTCCCGCGATCCGCAGCACGGGCCGGAGGGCGTCGGTCCCGGCGGAAGGCTTGGCGCCGGCCAGGATGCCGGGCGGCGCGCCTTCCGCGGCCAGGAGAATGCCGGGCGGTTGCATCGCCGAGGTGGAGAAGTCATCGCTTTTGATCCAGTAATCCAAGCGGTTGCCCGCCCGATCCTCCGCATGCAACAAGACCTGCTCGCCCTGAGCGACGGATAGCGAGAAGGAGACTTCGCGTACGTCCGAGGTGGGCGCGGCGTCCAGGACGAGCTCTCGGTTCAAGGCGACCCGAAGCAATTCCCCGTTGTCGTAGCAAATGCCGGACAGCTCCAGGGTCGCTCCTTTCCGGTCCTGCTTGCGAATGACCACCTGGGGCGGCTTCCAATCCGCGATCCAGTGCGCCGATTGTCGATTTTTTCGCCCCAGCAGATCCTCCGCCGTCACGGGGATATCGTTGACTCCCTCCTGGAGGCGGATGGGCGCGGAAAAAGTTGCATGGGGTTCCGCCAGTTCGCGGTAGAGGCGCTGTCCGTTCACCGTTATATTGGCAATGTATCCGGCGCCGTCCGCGCGGCCCGCCAGGACGCGCATTCGTTCCCGGGTCCAAACGGGGGTTGAGCTGTCCGACAAATTCAAGGAGGGACCGGGCGGATTTACGAGAGACAACCGGGCCGCGTTCACACGATTGAAGTAGTGTCTTGCCCGTCCGGAAGGTTCCTGCTGGAGCGAAGATTCCAGTTGGGCTTTCGCGGACTCCATATCGCCCAAATAGTAATAGCACACGCCTAATTCCCGATGGGGGAAATAATTCTCCAGGGTATGCAGGCCATAGGTGCGTTCCTTCCAGGAATCTTTCGCCCAGGTGGTGCGCGCGCCGGATTTCAGTCCCAGGCACTTTTCGAAATCGTCGCGGGCTTGCGCGTAATCGCGCCGATCGAACGCCTCCAGTCCCCGCCGGTAAAAATTCCACCAGTTGGTATGACGGCGATCGGACTCCGCTGCTTTTTCGGAGGGCGGCGAATAGGCGCAGGATGCAAGAAAAACCATTCCGGCGCCGAGCAACGCCAGCCGGTGCAGAAACTTGACTCCGAGTGTTTCACGGTTTCTCATGGGCCGGCTCTTTCGCTAAGTCGGATCCGATACGGCTTCCCAACAAATCCAGCGAGGAGCGGCAGGCGTCCATGTCGCGATAGTATTCGGTCCAGTCTTTTTCCAGGCCCGGATGCTTGGCCGAGGTTGCCACCACGGTGATCGCCAGGCGATGGGTTTGGATGGTCTGAATGGTTACTCGCAACGACCATTCCTTGTGAGGCCGCCAGGTCCAGCCTTGCGAAGACCGATACGTGGATTGAATGCGCTGTTGCAAGTCCTGGGCCAATTGCTTCATTTGCGGGGAAGCGGTCTTGCTGGGCGCGACGGAGCCCTGATGCCGGTATTCCGATTCGGTGATGAATTCGGAGGGCGCCCATTCCAACGGGGAGCTCAGCCAGCCGGGGCCCAGCAGGACCGCCAATGAAGCGGCGGCGGCCAGAATCCATCGCGCGGTTTTTCGAAACGATGGGCGGGCCTGGGTCGAGGGGAGAAGCTCCGCAATCCCCGTTCCTGGCGCAGACGCCTTCTCCAAGGGGACCTCCCGGTCGATTTGTGAAAGCAAACGATCCGCATAAGCGTCGCTTTGCAGATCCGGACTATTCGTCAATTGCTGGACATCTCGATCGAAAAGCCGGGCTTTCGCAACGGCCTGCGCCAATATTGGATTCTGGCGCAAGGCTTCGGCAAATATTTTTTGTTCATCCTCTCGCATCTCGCCATGAATCCATCGGAGGATGTGTTCTTGAATAAATTTATTCATGTTCTTCGCCGTTCTTGTCATTCCAGTCGCCGGCGCGGCCAAAATAGTTACTCAGTAATTTATTTTCTTCGATCAGCCGTCTCATTTTATCGTAGCACTTGGAAAGGCGAGGGCTGACGGTATTGACGGAAATGCCCATATATTCAGCCAGTTGCTTGTAGGAAAGACGGTCAAAATAGAAGGCCGTGAGGAGTTTGTTGCAGCCCTCGCCGATGGATTGAATAAGGTCCTTGAGCATGTTCGAAAGCTCGGACTGTTCGATGGTCCAGCGAGGATCGGCTTCATCGCGGCTGTCGGGAACCAGGTTGAGCAGCGAGCCGTCTTCCTCGGTTTCCAGCGTGTCGTGAAGTCCGCGTTGCCGTTGTTGAATCTGCCGGCGGACTTCATCGATGCACTTATGGGCGGCGATTCGGCGCACAAAGGTCAGCAGCGCGCTTTGCCGGTCGTATCGCTGGAGGGCCACCGGCAGCTCGGATTCGATGAGTTGGAGGATATCCGCCCGGGTTTGTTCGTCAAAGTGCCAGCGAGCCCAGCAGGTAATCTGCCGCAGATGCGGGCGGATCAGTTCGAGGAATTCCCGCCAGGCGCGCTCGTCTCCGCGGAGCAAGGCTTCCTGTTGTTCCGCAGCGAGATTCTGGATATCCGGCGAGACGGAACGATCCTCGCTTTCCTCGGCAGTTCTTGACCCATCCATATTCATCGAAGACGGAGAATATATGAAAGCCGGTAACGAAACAAGATTCGTGCGCGACTTCTGAAGGAGGAATATGTTAAACGATACAGTCATAAGCCATGCAAGCGTGTAGAAGCAATAAAACGAGGAATCCGATCGCGAGGCGGGGACGGGGCCGCCCGTGGAGGACGAGCCTCCTTTATAGGTCGCTGGCGGCGCTGATGCTTTCCATTTTTTCCGGAGCCGTTCTCGCGGAGCGCATCGTCATTCTGACGCCCAAGGGGCCGGTGGAAATCGATGTGGCTCCGGTGGGGCCCTCCGGGAATCTCAACTCCGTTCCGCCTCCCCGGTCGCAGGCTTTCTTGCCGCCCACGATGTATTCCGCCCCGCTGCCCAGCGGTTCCGGAGCGCGCGCCTTGGGCATGGCCGGGGCCTTTACGGCACTCGCGGACGACGCCACGGCCGCGTCGTGGAATCCCGGCGGACTGACCCAGCTCGAATCCAAGGAGCTTTCTTATGTTTTTCGATTCAAGGACGAAACCCAGTCCCATCGATCCGAAGATCCGGCCTTTCGCGTAGGGGACGATCGGTACGATTCGCTGGCCTTGAATTATCTCAGCCTCGTGTATCCCTTGTATTTCGCCCAAAGAAATTGGGTGGTCTCCATGAATTATCAGGAGGCCTACGACTTCGAGCAGCGGTTCACGGCGAGCCCCTCCTTTCTGCGCGCCTCCGGCTCGGGTTCTTCCCGCGCCGGGACCTTTCAAGACACGGTGACGCGGGAGTATCACACCGAAGATGTGGACATGACGGTGCAACAGCATTTAACCACGGAGACCTCTTCCACCCTGCGCCAACTCATGAATCAGGAGGTGGTGTCTTTGCTCGATTTTGAACAAAGCGGCGTAGTGGATGCCCTCAGTCCGGCCCTGGCGGTGGACTTGAACAACCGGCTGGCCCTGGGGGCCGCCCTCAATCTTTATCGCGACGGCTATCTGGGGTCCGGCGGGATTTCCTCCACGACGAAAGCCCAATATTCCGGTTATTCCCATGTGCGGGGTGAAGTCGACGCCTGGCGTCAAACCAGCGGTTCCTACACCTATGAGGGGGTCGCGCACTTTCAGCCCAGCGGGAGCGTGCCGGTCCCGTACGATCTGCCTTTCGAAGGAGAGGGCGTGGTGGAGCCTTTTACGGAGCACGACCTCTCGAAAAGCTCGGCGCGCTATCGCATCGAGGGGGTCTATGAAGAAGACAACGATTACAGCGACTTCTTTGGCTGGAATACCACGTGGGGCCTGCTGTGGACGCCGGCGGCCTTTCTCAATGTGGGCCTGTCGCTCGACCTGCCGTGGACCGCGGACGCGACGATGACCAAACAAATCCGCCATCAGGTCACGACCTATAATGCGGATGGCACGCGGATCTTGCAGGAGGACCGCTCCGACGAAACGACCGTCAAGGACGTCCAGTTCGATTTTCCTCTGCATTGGGCCGTGGGAACGACGATGAAATGGAACAACGACTTTTACACCATGCTGGACGTGAGCCGCACCCATTGGTCGGATTTTGCCTTTCAGGTGGAGGGCGAACCGGCGGTGAATCCGCTCGATGGCGCTCCTCATGACGAATCCTCGCTGGACGATTGTTGGGCCATCAAGCTGGGATCGGAATATCTTTGGATGCTTCCTGCCACGGAAATTCCCTTGAGAGCCGGCGTGGGTTGGGAGGAGCGCCCGGCCCTGGACCGTCCCGATCAATACTGGAGCCTCAGCCTCGGCGCCGGCCTTACCTTGGGGCGGGGCCCGGTCAAATGCGTCATTGATTTGGCCTATCGGTACACCTGGGGCCAGAACGTCATGGGCAGCCTTGTCCCCGGCCAGGAGGCCCTGGAAACGGATGTGGCCATTCACGAGGTTTATCTCTCCAATATCTGGCATTTCTGAGGCGGCGGGACCGGCTCTTTATTCGTTGCTTATCCTATTCGCTGCCAACTTTCTTTGTTTGAATTTGCACAGCCGACGCGACAAAGAAAATGCCCGCCTGCCGAAATAGACTCGCCGTTTTTTTTCCGTTCGAGGTAACGAAACCGTTTTTTTTCACGACTGTTACTGCAACAGGCGCACATGAAAAGCAACAAACAACGAGGTGATGTAATGCAGACGAGTAAGATTCGATACGGAGTGCTCATAGCGATGGCGTCATTGTCCATGCTTCTGGCGGGTCAAGAGCGGGCGGCAATGGCGGGTTCGGTGACGTTTCGCCGAACCCCCGCGGAAATCCCCCAATCTCTACAGGTGAGTTATCTGGGCGACCGGTCATCCGGCAGCACGGCGTTTTTAAATGGGATACCCAGGACGAATACTCTGCCGGGGACCTATCGAGTCAGTTATCTCAAGCCCAATTCCTATGTTGCCTGCTCCGGGCCGACCAGTATTACGGTGGTGGCGGATCAAAATATGATCGTTGACTGTCACTATTTCATGCCCGAGACAGGCGCCTTGCGCGTTAATCTGGGGGATGCCGAAGGACATGGCGCGCGTTGGCGGATTAAGGGGACAGCGGATGCTTGGGAAAAGAGCGGCGTCATTACGCTGGCGCCCGGGGCATATACGGTGGAATACCGAACGGCGCCCGGTTGGTCGCCGGAGCTTCCGCAAGACGTGGAGGTGTCTTTGTATTCCGTCTCCTCGATAACCGCCGGTTATCAGCGGGTATCGAATCACGGCTATGTTTCGGTGACCTTGCAGCCGGCAACGGCGGTGGCCGCCGGCGCCCAGTGGGCGCTGATAACGGATTCCTCCGAAGAGACCTGGCGTAACAGCGGGGCCGTTGCTCCGGCGTTGATGGGCGCCAACCAGATCAAGTTCAAGCCCCTGGAAAATTGGCAGGCGCCGGCCAATCAGAATGTGAATGTGACCGTAGGCAAAACCACCCGCGTGAAGGAAAGCTACGTTTCGAATCCGTAAGCGCAACCGATCATAAACCTGGCGTTGAGCCATCTATCGGGCCGCGGCCTTCTCTGGGCCGCGGCCCTTTTCTATGTCCTTCAACAGCCGCCCAAGACCTCTCCCCGGCCCGTGCATCCAGGATATTTCGCTTCATGGTAACGAAGTGCGAATTCATTGCGACTATCACCATCAAATACGGACTTCTGTCTGGAGAGCAGCAAAATAAAGGGGGATGGGCGATGCAAACGATATGGCTTCAATTTTTAATCAAGCGCTTGTACAAGACGATATCCATTGCGATTCTGTTGGTCCTGGCGGGGACCAGCCGGTTGGCGATGGCCGGTACGGCGGCCCGCTCCGGGCCGACCTCCGTGACCGTAACGGACGGAGGAAATGCCAACGTCGACGTCTGGTATTTTACGACCAACACGTATACCTGCCATCCGACGGGAACGCTTACCGTGAACATGATGCCGACCAACCTGACCTGTCATTTGGAGCCCGACCTTTCCCCGATCCACGAGGCGCAATGGTCCATCCGCCGCTATGTTTATGCGCCCAAATATAGCAGCTA
>MHBK01000072.1 GCA_001804865.1 Lentisphaerae bacterium GWF2_57_35 | reverse complement strand
GCCGGGAGATGGCTTCAAAAACGATATTGGTCGCGGCCTCTTCGGAGCGC
Source organism: Lentisphaerae bacterium GWF2_57_35 (assembly GCA_001804865.1). Taxonomy (GTDB): domain Bacteria; phylum Verrucomicrobiota; class Kiritimatiellia; order CAIQIC01; family GWF2-57-35; genus GWF2-57-35. The sequence continues at coordinate 48,711 of MHBK01000072.1, read as the reverse complement.
ATCAGTTGCATGCCCCCGTCCAGGCTTTGGAGACTTACGGCTTGGGCGGAGAGCCGGTCGGATACATAAAGCCAAGCTTCGACGGAATCGGACGGAATGAGCTTGGCCAAAATTTGCACGCTGGAACAAGGCGCCGCGGAGGCATGGAGAAATCGGGCATCCGGATCGTAGCCCAGAGGCAGCGCATAAAGGCGCTTGCCGGTGAGCGTCGATTGAAAAACAGCTTCCCGGGCAACCCCATCGACCCGAATCGTGATCGGATAGACTTTGATCGAATTCTCGTACTCGTAGGGAAGACGGGCGAACTCTGCCGGTAGGACGCTCCACGATGCAAACGGCAACAGAAAAGGACTGCTCGGTTGCCTGAGGATAAAATCGTCAAAAGACGGGGTGATGACCCGGTAAAAATCGAACTCTTCCAAGAGAAGCTGCTGCAATTCACTGATATCGGAGACCTCGGCCTCCATCAACTCTTGATATCGCACAGGATCGACCGGAGCAGGCTTTTCGGGCTGTTTTGAAAAGGCGGCTAATACAGCCAAAGAACTCAACGTTGCGGCAAACAACAATCCCACCCTCAACCTTCTTGATTGCTTCATCCTTCACCCCTTTGTTTGATTGATCGACTGTCCCCAGGGTTGGATTCCGCGAAAAACGATGAGCGCGGACATCCAGCCCTTGAGCCTACTTCACCGCCGCAACGCGGCATCCAAGACACAAGGAACTTGAAGCCGCGCCCAATGGGCGCGCTTCACAGTTCCGTTCTTGGAAACACAAACGTTGCGGGTTTGAAGTAGAACGACTACTGCGTAAAAAACGCAAAAATATACTCATAAAGAACAGATTCCACTTTCCCAGTGAAACCACACTTGGAACGCATTTTGCATATCAACTTATGAAAGGCCAGCATAAATCGATGCAAAATTTCAGCGCTAAGGAAGCGGGGAGGGAAGAAACCGCGAATGAGCGCGAATTCAAGAAGTCGCCAGGAGAGTTTCGTCAGCCGGACGCAGATAACGGTCGGCAAATATGGATGGATACCGGATATTGATCACATCCGGCGAACCATCTTCAACTTCCACGGAGCAGATTTCCTTCCGCCAGCTTCCGGAGAATAACGGCAATCCACCCGGGCGCATAGCGAATGTCTTTAAGTCCCCGAGCCAACTGATGGATCAGACCGGATTGTTTATGGCGCTTCAAGGCGGAAGCAACGGCATCCCTTGTTCCAACTCCCTTAAAATCTTCAGGAGTAAATATCCAACCCTTCTTGCGTCCGTATATTTTGGCAAGAACCTTTTTATCAGTACTATATGACATTTCTATTTCGTTATTTATGACACATATCCGATGCATTTTTGTGTCACAATAAATACCCGATGCTGAAGAGGGGGAACCATTACATTTTTCTTAAACCGTCCCTAAAATCCGCCGCCGAAGCAAATCCAGGGCAAACAATGTGCTGGACTCGCGAATCCAATCCCGATCCCCCGGAAATCGACGCGAAGACGTGACCGTCCCGGCGGCGTCGGCCACGGCCATCCAAACCAGACCAACGGGCTTTTCATCGGTCCCACCCGTCGGCCCGGCTACGCCCGTGATGGAAAGGCCGTAGTCCGCGCCCAGTCGTTGCCGCACGCCCTGGGCCATGGACGCCGCCACTTCCTTGCTGACAGCCCCCTGTGCGGCCAATTCCGTTTCCGGCACGCCCAGTTGAGAAATTTTCACCCGGTTGTCATAGGCGATGATCCCGCCCATGTAATAGGCCGAGCTGCCGCTCACCGACGTGATGCGCTGCCCAATGCCCCCGCCGGTGCAGGATTCCGCCGTGGCCAGCGTGGAGCGGCGCTCCAACAGCAAGCGCCCCACCACCTCTTCCATCGTCAGACGATCTTCGGCAAAAATGTGCCGGCCCAATACGCGGCGCACCACCTCGGAGGCCTGATCGATTACGGCCTGCCGGTCGGAGGTCGCCGTCAGCCGGACTTCAACCCGGCCGCCGGAGGCGCAATAAGCCACATCCAGACCCGGAGGAGGAAATCCTTCCATTTCCAATTGCGCGGCCAGATCCGATTCCCCCACTCCGCACACCATCAAAATTTTTTGCGTAACGCTCAACGCGCCCCGGAATGCCTCTTGCAGCCAGGGCAACACATGCGTGGACAACACGGCATTAAATTCGCGCGGAGGCCCCGGCAGGATAAAAAGGACCTTGCCTCCCGATTCGATCCGCTGGCCGGGCGCCATCCCCACCGGATTAGGCAGGACCACCGAGCCTTCCACCACCAAAATTTGCCGCTCGGAAATCGGCGAGAGCTCGCGTCCGAAAATTTTGTATTTTTCACGCAGGCCGGACAGGGAGGCTTCATCCTTGACAATGCGCCGCCCCAACAGTTCCGCCACCGCCTCACGCGTCACATCGTCGGTCGTCGCGCCGAGTCCTCCGCTGACCAGCACGACATCCACCCGCTGCAAGGCCATCCGAACGGCATCCGCAATGGCTTGAATATCGTCCGGTACAGACGTCTCGCGCGACAAGGTCAAACCCAAAGGCAGCAGCGCCTCACCTAGAACTTGGGCATGACGATTGACGATCCGGCCGCTGAGCAATTCGCTGCCCGTGGCCACCAATTCCACTTGGGTTTTCATTTGGCGTACCCGCGCGGATGCGCTTGATGCCAATTCCAGGCATGTTGAACGATGGTTTTCAAATCCGGATATTGGGGCTTCCAGCCCAGAATATCCTTGGCCTTTTGCGCCCCGGCTACCAACCGCGCCGGATCGCCCGGCCGGCGGGGAGAAACAATCGCCGGAATCGGATGTCCCGAAACCGCGCGGCACGTATCGACGACTTCCTTCACCGAAAATCCGGTTCCTGTCCCCAGGTTGAACGCGCCGGCCAATCCGGGTTTCAACGCCAGGATGTGCGCCTGCGCCAGATCCACGATGTGAATGTAATCGCGAATGCACGTGCCGTCGGGCGTCTCATAATCGTCGCCGAAAATCTCGGCTCGCTCCTTCTGCCCCAGGGCCACCTTCAATACGCTCGGGATGATGTGCGACTCGGGCTCGTGATCCTCGCCGAACTGCTCGGTCGCCCCGCACGCGTTGAAGTATCGCAGGAATACCGGCTCCAGGCCCTTGCGTTCCTGGCACCACAACAAAATCTTTTCGAGCATCAGTTTCGACGAACCGTACGGATTCGTCGGATGCTGGGGAATCTCCTCGGTCATCGGCATCCGATCCGGCTGCCCGTACGTCGCGCACGTCGACGAGAAAACGATCTTCTTCATACCGGCCGCCAGCATGGCGTCGACCAGGTGAATGCCGCCCTCGACGTTGTTGCGAAAATACAACATCGGATCCTGCATCGACTCGCCCACGAGCGCATAAGCCGCAAAATGCATGACGGCGTCCGGCCGCTCTGTCTTCATCGCCTGCAAAATGGGCTCCCGGTCGCGCAAGTCGCCGCGCACCAACTTCGCCCGTCCATCGACGGCTTCCACATGCCCGCGTTCAAGATTGTCGAACACCACGACCTGATGGCCTTTGTTCAACAGCAGCTCCGTCGTCACGCTGCCGATATAACCCGCACCGCCTGTAACTAAAATTTTCATGTGGAATAATGTAATCGCGAAAGATGAGGGATGCCAGTGAAAAGAAAATGCCGTCTAGGGCCAGGGTGCGGACCACCTCGAGGAAGCGGCCTCGAAGGCGGGCTTCCCGGACACGTTATAGGGATCAATCGGGCCGTTTAATGGTAATGATGCGGCGCTTGGGTTCGGGCACTTCGAAATCGGGCGGCAGGTCGATGCGGACGGTTTTGCCTTTCAGCCCGTCTTCCATTTCCTGATCCTTCGGCGGCGGCGGCAGAGGAATCTTGATTTCGTTTTTGCAGGCAGGACACAGGATGGCCAACCCCGCCATGTGTTCGGGCGCATCCAGATTCTGGCCGCAGTTCGCACAATCAAAATTGATTTCCGACATGAGACCCCTGCTTTCTTTTTATAGGCCCTTTAAAACGTAGTATACCTGATCGCAATCCTTCATGTTAAGCTGCTAATAATCCACGCGCCACAGAAAAAGTCCCTGGGGCGCCGCCGTCGGAACCCGCGCTGTTCGCACTTTCGAAGACAGAATCGTCGAGGCCGCATCCGGCTGCAATTCGCCGGTCCCCACCCGAATGAGAAACCCCGCCAGACTGCGCACCATTTTGTATAAAAATCCGTCGCCGCCCGCCACCAAAGTGATTTCGCGTCCGTGCCGCCGAACGGTTAGTTCCCGCAAATGCCGAACCGTTCCTTCGATTTCCCGGTTCGGATTGGCGGAAAAGGCGGCAAAATCGTTATTCCCAACGAGCCGATCGGCCGCGGCCTGCATGGCCTTCACATCCAGCCGGGGCCGGACCCAGGTGCGGTAAAACCGCATGGCGGGGGGCATCACGGGGCCGTTCCAAATAAAATACCGATATTCCTTGCCCTTCGTTCCGTAGCGCGCATGAAAGTCGGACGCCGCCTCTGCAAGGGTAAGAATTCGTATATCGTCTTTCAACAGCGCGTTAAAACCGCGCATCAGCTTCCAACAGACCACCGGCTTCTCCAGATCGAAGTGAACCACCTGCGCGCGGGCATGAACGCCGCGGTCGGTCCGTCCGCTGGAGTGAATACGAGTTTGTTCGCCGGTCAATTCCTGAAGCACGCGTTCGAGTTCGCCCTGGACGGTGCGATGCTCCGGCTGGGTTTGCCAGCCGGCGTAGAGGGTCCCGTCGTAGCCGAGCATCATCTTGTACCGTTGGGTCATGGCTCCGTATCCGGATCGAAAGGCGCCGCATGGGCATCCAGGTAGTTTTGCAGCACAATTTGCGCGGCCAGCTTGTCGATGTGCTTCTTTCGATTTTCACGACGCGTGCCGCCTTCGATCAAGACCGCTTCGGCAGCCTTGGAACTGAGCCGCTCGTCCCATTTTTCCACCGGGATTTTTAGTCGCTGCCGCAGTTTTTCCATGAAGGCGTCGGTCAAATCGGCGCGGGGCCCCCGCGTTCCGTTCATGTTCAGCGGATAGCCCACCACGATCGTCTCCGCCTTGGTTTCGCGGCAAATCTTTTCGACGGCCTTCAAGGCCTCGTCCTGCGTCCGGCAAACTTCCATGCCGTGAGGGAAGGCAATGATGCCGTCCTGATCGCTGACGGCAAAGCCCAGCCGGACATCGCCGTAATCCAAGCCTAAGATTCGAGGCATCTACAGCACCTCGTCGTAACGGCCGCTCTTGCGGAGTTGTTCGACCAGCTTTTTAACGTCCTGCGCGCGGTCGCGCGGGCACACCAGCGTGACGCCCTCGGCCTGAACCACCACCAGGTTGCTCACCCCGATCAACGCGGTGAGGCGCCCCGGCGAATAGACAATGTTGCCGCCGGCTTCGAGCATTTCGCACGAACCTTGAAGGGTGTTGCCGGACGAGTCCTTCGGCAGATGATTCTCCAGCGCGGTCCAGGAGCCAACGTCGTCCCACGCGAATTGTCCGCGGGCCATGACGATGTTGTCGGCTTTTTCCATCAAGGCATAGTCGATGGAGATTTTTTCGAGCAAGCCGTATTCCTGCGCCAACGCGGTCGCAAAGCGGCCGGCGCCCACCAGCGGACGAAGCCGTCGCATCATGTCGGCCAGCGGAGGACGATGAGCCTCCATCGCCTTGGAAAACGTGCGAACCGACCAGATGAACATGCCGGAGTTCCAGAAATACCGGCCCGACTCCACATAGTGCCGGGCGGTTTCGAGCTGGGGTTTTTCGACAAACTTGCGAGCCTTCAAAAAGGCGACGCCGTTTTGTTCCCGATACGATTCGTCGGCCTCGATATACCCATAGCCGGTGCTGGGTTCCGACGGCTGTACGCCGATGGTCAGCAGCACGTCCTCGCGGCCGGCCAGATCGAGCCCTTCCCGAAGCGTCGATTCGAACACCGGCAAATCTCCGATGATGTGATCGGCGGTCAGCACGCAGAAAACGCCGCCCGGATCGCGGGCCTCGATCAGCGTCGAGCCCAACGCAATGGCGGCGGCGGTATCCCGCCCCATCGGCTCGCCGACGACATTCCCGGCCGGCAACTCCGGCACGGCCTGGCAAATGACGTCCACCAAGTCGTGGCTTGTGACGATGTAGACGTTTTCAGGAGGGACGATATTTCGTATCCGTTCGACGGCCAGCCCGATCAAAGGCTTGTCGCCAACCAGGGATAACACCTGCTTGGGGTGGCGCGACGTGCTGAGCGGCCAGAACCGCTCGCCCTTGCCGCCGGCCAGGATCACGGCATATGCATTGCTCTTGTTCATTCCACGCTCTTCACGGCTTTAATCAAGGTCTTCACCCAGGCCGCCGCACGGCGGCGTCCCATCGGGTTTTGGGGTTCCCGGCTGAAGCGGTCGACGATCGCGCTGCCGACCACCACGGCGTCGGCCGCGCGGGCGGCGGCGCTCGCCTGCTCGGGCGTCGAGATGCCGAAACCCAGCACCACCGGCAGCGGCGTCAGACGGCGCGTCCGCTTGACCAGTTCGGTCGCGCTCGGCGCCAGCTTTTTCTGCATGCCCGTCACGCCTTCCCGCGACACGCAATACACGAACCCGGTCGAGTATTTTACGATGCGCCGGATGCGTTCGTCGGGGCTTGTCGGCGTGACCAGGCTGACGTTATTCAGCCGGTTTTCGTAAAGGTTTCGGACGTATTTGCGGTTTTCCTCCACCGGCAGGTCCAGGATCAGCACCCCGTCCACGCCGGCCGCATGGGCCTCGCGCATGTTTTTTTCGAAGGAGGGCGACATCAGGGGATTGATGTAGCTAAACAGCACCAGCGGGATATCCGACGCGCGCCGGATCTTTTCGACCGTCTTGAAGATGCCCTGAAGGTTGACGCCATTTTTCAGCGCGCGGGCGGCGGAATCCTGGTTGACCCGTCCGTCCGCCAGCGGATCGGAAAACGGCACGCCCAGTTCCACGACATCCGCGCCGGCCTCTTCCAGGCGCCGGACCATTTCCACCGTGGCGGCCAGCGACGGATCGCCCGCCGTGATATAGGCCACAAAACCTTTTTCATCTTTTAACCGCAGGGCCGAGAAACATTTCTCGATGCGGCCCGATTCATCCATAGAGACCATAAAGCACCTTTTCTTATCGGTTCAACAGATACACTTGTCCCAAACCGTACAATGTCAAATCGGGATCGACCTGAAACTTCAGGCCGGAGCCCCGGATCACCCATTCCGCGTAGCCGCCCGTGGCGCAGAGTTGGAAAGGTTTTCCCTTCCAGGGCTTCGTCAGTTGCTCCAAAATTTCCTTAACCATGCCGCGATAGCCCCAGCGCGCACCCATCTGCATGGCTTCCTTCGTGCTCTTGCCGACGCGATTCGAGAAGCCTTCCGGCTTGATGACCGGCAACAACGCGGTTTTTTCCGCCAGATAACTGAACATCAGCGGAAGCCCCGGCGCGATGACGCCGCCGACGAAGCCGTCCTTGTCGGAGACTACGTCGAACGTCACCGCCGTCCCGAAATCGGCCACGATCACAGGGGCGCCATATCGCTTCACGGCCCCGCACACATTGACCAACCGGTCGGCGCCGAGGGTCGCAGGCTTGGGATAGGCAAGATCCAAACCCAGATTCAGCTTGTGGTTCACCCAGAGCACCGGGATGTCCGGCCACAACCGTTCCATCACGCCCTGCCACAACACATTCACGCGGGGCGCCACCGAGGCCATCGCCACGCCGGCAATCCGGCGGGTTCCAAAGAGCTGTTCCAACCGCGCGCAAATCGTTTTGCGGTTGTCGATGCTCGTATCCAACCGGCTAATCTGGCTCACCCGGTCGTTGGCAAACAACCCGAAAGTTGTGCTCGTATTGCCGATATCGACCGTCAACACGTACTCGTTGGCTTTTTGTTTTGCCATTGGATTCCCCTTTTTCGCTTAAGGTCGGACGACCCTTTCGTCCCAGAACTTCATCATGGAAGCGGCCCCTCCGCGCTTCGTCTGGCTGTAATGATAATCGAGCTGCTCCAGCACCTTCGAAGCCACGAAAGCCCTTGCATGCTTCAAGCCCTCCAACGAGCAAGAAGTGGCGAGGCTGCGGGTTTCCTCGTTCCAATCGGCTCCGGTCTGGCCCACATTAACACCGATGCCCATGACGGCAAACTCAATTCGCCCGCCGCCAATCCGCGGCTCGACCAGGATGCCCGATATTTTGCGGCCGCGCACCAGCACGTCGTTCGGCCACTTGAGGGACAGGCCTTGAAGACCCAACGATTCCAGAGCGCAATAAACCGCCACGCCGCCGAGAATCGCCAGACGTCCGGATTCGTCCACCGGCCAATCGGGCTGCAACAAGACCGACATGTACAACCCGCCCGACGAATCCGACTGCCATTTCCGTCCGCATCGGCCCCGCCCGGCCGTTTGCCGGCCCGCCACGACCGTCCAGCCTTCCGACCCGCCGGCTTCCGCCCGCTCCTTGACGATGTCGTTGGTCGAGGTGACTTCGTCAAAACAAAGCAACGGCCGACCCAACGCAATGCGCATCCGGTCCAATTGCTCTTGAAGCTCCTTGAATTCCGTGCAAGCAAGACTATCCATACGGTATTTTTCTACATCCGCCGGTTCCAGGCGTCGGCGCTCAGGTTTCTCTTACGAACTCCAACGAAAAATCCGCCGCCGGGGCGGAATGGGTGACATAGCCCACCGAGATCGCGTCCACGCCGGTTTCGGCGACCACCTCGACGTTGTCCAGCGTGATGCCGCCGGAGGCTTCGATCTTGCAGATGCCCTTGCACAGCTTCACGCATTCGCGGAGGCGGGTAGGCGTCATGTTATCCAGCAAGACCCAATCGGGCGAGGCCTTCAGGGCTTCCTGAAGATCCTCCACCGATTCCACCTCGATCTCGATCTGCAAATTCGGATACTTCTCGCGCGCCGCGATCACCGCGCCGGCCGGGGAGCTGTCGGTTTTCTGCTTCCAAAAGCTGATGTGATTGTCCTTGATCAGCACGCGGTCAAAGAGCCCCATCCGGTGGTTCTCGCCGCCGCCGCAATTGACGGCATATTTTTCGAGAATGCGCAAAGTGGGCGTCGTCTTGCGGGTGTCCAGGATCGTCACGCCGTACTTTTTGACTTTCTTGACCAGTTGATGCGTCAGGGTCGCGATGCCGGTCATGCGCTGCATAAAATTCAGGGCCGTGCGTTCGGCGGCCAGGATGCTCCGGGCGGAGCCGTCGATCGTCATCACGCAATCGCCGTTGGTCACCAGGGCGGCCTCCGGCTTCAAAATGGCAACCGTCAGGGAAGGATCGACGGCGCCGAAAACCTTGGCGGCCACGGGCACGCCCGAGAGCATGTATTCGCCGCGGGAAAGAAGATAAGCGCGGGCCGTATCGGTTTTCGCGATGATGGCTTCCGAGGTTACGTCGGCCTCTCCAATATCCTCCTTGAGGGCGCGCGCGATCAACTCCTGCACGTCCTTGCTCAACATAATGTCCGCCAGATTCACTTCGACCTCTTGTTGGGGGTTCGTTTTGTCGTCAGCACGTCCGTCTTCTGGGGCCGGGCTTTTCGTTTAGATATAGAATAACGGGTCTCAGCGCCAGCTTTTTGCGCAGGCGCCTCGCCGTTCCGGATGGACGCCTTCAATTCGAAAACCTGATCGCGCAGCAGGGCTGCCCGCTCGAATTCCAGGGCCTCCGCGGCCTCCAGCATTTCCTTTTCCATCTGGGAGATCGTTTCGTGGACGTTGTAATCCACGCCGGTTTCGCGAATGACCTGCTCCTCGACCTCCTGGACTTCCTTCTCCCGCGCCAGGCCTTCTTGAATGCTTTTCACGATGCGGGTCGGCGTGATGCCGTGCGCCAGGTTGTACGCCTCCTGCCGTTCGCGGCGGGCTCGCGTGGTTTCGATCATCTTCTTCATCGAGTCGGTGATTTTTTCCGCGTACATGATCACCTGCCCTTGGATGTGGCGCGCCGCGCGCCCCGCCGTTTGGATCAGCGAGGTTTCCGAGCGCAGGAAGCCTTCCTTGTCGGCATCCAGGATCGCCACGAGCGAGACTTCCGGAAGATCGAGGCCTTCGCGCAGCAGGTTGATGCCGATCAGACAGTCGAAATCGGCCTTGCGCAGGCCGCGCAGGATTTCGACGCGCTCGATCGCATCGATGTCGGAATGCAGGTATTTGACCCGGATGCCGATGTTGTGAAGATACTCCGAGAGATCCTCGGACGTTTTCTTCGTCAGGGTCGTGACCAGCACCCGCTCGTGCCGCTCGGTCCGGCGGCGGACCTCTTCGATCAGATCGTCCACCTGGTTCTTCAGAGGGCGAACCTCCACCACCGGATCTAGAATGCCCGTCGGGCGAATCACCTGGGGAACCGACTTTCCGGCCTGCGCCAGCTCGTAGGGCCCGGGCGTGGCCGACGTGCAAATGATGGGTCCGGTGCATTGGAGGAACTCGTCGAATTTCAGCGGGCGGTTATCCAGCGCCGACGGCAGCCGAAAGCCGTGCTCGACCAGGGTTTCCTTGCGGGAGCGGTCGCCGTTGTACATGCCCCGCACTTGAGGCAGCGTCACGTGGGACTCGTCGATGATGGTCAAAAAGCCTTGCGGAAAAAAGTCCAGCAACGTGGCAGGCCGTTCTCCCGGCGCGCGGCCCGACAGGTGCCGCGAATAGTTTTCGATCCCGCCGCAATAGCCCATCTCGCGCAACATCTCGAGATCGTAGGTCGTGCGCATTTGCAGGCGTTGGGCCTCAAGCAGCTTGTTCTGGCTTTCCAACACCTTGAGCCGTTCCGCGAGTTCCTGCTGGATTCCGTTCAACGCCTGTTCGATCTTGCTGGCCGGCATCACGAAGTGTTTGGCCGGCGAAACCGTGACGAACTCCAGGTTGGCTTCGGCATGGCCGGTCAAGGGATCGATCCGTTGAATCCGGTCGACCTGCTCCCCGAAAAAATCCACCCGGATGCCGGTTTGGTTGTAGGATGGGAAAATATCCAGCGTATCGCCCCGTACGCGGAACGTCCCCGGCGACTGCTCGTAATCGTTGCGCATATACTGGATATCCACCAGGCGCTGCATGACCACGTCGCGTTCGACCGAATCCCCCTGCCGCAAGGTCAGCAACATCCGCTTGTAATCCTCCGGCGAGCCCAAGCCATAAATGCACGAAACCGACGCCACCAGCACTACGTCCTGCCGGTTCACCAACGAATCCGTGGCCGACAGCCGCAGCCGCTCGATCTCCTCGTTGATCGCCGCATCCTTCTCGATATAGGTGTCGGTCTGGGGAATGTACGCTTCCGGCTGGTAGTAATCGTAGTAGCTGACGAAATATTCCACCGCGTTTTCCGGAAAAAACGCCTTCAACTCGCCGTAGAGCTGCGCCGCCAGCGTCTTGTTGTGCGAGATCACCAGCGTCGGCTGCCCGTAGCGCTGAATGACATTGGCCACGGAAAAGGTCTTGCCCGATCCCGTCACCCCTTCCAACACCTGAAAGCGCCGCCGCTCCTCCAAGCCCTTCATAAGCGTTTCGATGGCTTCCGGCTGATCTCCGGTGGGTTGAAATCCGGATTGCAATTTGAACAACTGATTTTTCACATAGGAACTATAAAACGCTTGCGCCCATCGGGCAAGAATTTCGCGAGAAACGTTGGGTTGTTGCGAGGATCCCTCCGCAACAAAAGGAAACTTGCCAAGAATACCAAATGCGAACACTATATTGGGATGCAAGAAAGCGTTTTCAAACCAATTTCGATGCCGACGGGTTCGTGGCGGAGTGGACAGGACATAACGGCCTCAGGATGGACAAACCAACTGCCTGGCCCCCTGTTTGCAACCGATAACACCCTCGGCTCGCTTACCTCGCGTCGCGCCGGCGGGAAGTGGCGCTTTGAGATCGATCCTCGGGCCGACCGTCATCCCGTCGGATTTCTGCTGAGCAATGGCTATCGATTTTTCTTTTCGGACGCCGACTCCCTGACCGTGGTCGTCACAACCCCCGGGCTCCTGGTCGGCCGCGCGTCCAAAGAGTTAAACCCTCGCCTAATAGCCGTCGGCAGCAGCCTCCTGGAGAAAAACCATTGCACCTGCGTCGAGGCAAACGGCGAATACATCGCTTTTTCACGAAAAGAACACAACGACGGCATCGACTTTCTTCTGGCAATCAGCCCAACGTCCAGTGACGAGGCCCTCCGTCAAATCCAGGCGGCCGCGGAGATTTCCGCCGAGGCGTTGTTCGAAGAGGAAATTTCGCGCCGGGCCTTTTTCTGGAATTCGCTGCCCTCGACCAAGGTGGCTGCCGCTACGCTCATGCGGGGCGTAGAAGATCTGATCGCCCATCTCATGCCGCCCAACGACTCTATTCCATTCCGCTGGAGCCGGGCCGATCGGCGCAACGCCGCCTCCAACATGGACATCAATCAAACCTGGCTGCTGGCTTCGGCGTGGTGCTCCATCGACCCGCAAGTGGCGGAAGACCTGGTCAAGGCGGCCCTCTCCTGCCAGCGGGAGGACGGGTTGATTCCCGCCCGCTCGGGCGCCGATGCGACGAGGTCGGACGCCCTTGCCTGGCCCCTGATGGCGCAAAGCGTGCGGCAGGTGTGGAGCGTGACAAAAAACACAGCCTTTGCCGAGTATTGTCTGCCGCGGCTGGAACGTTACCTCAGCCGCGCGTTGGATTATTACGACCCGCGAGGCGCCGGGTTTCCCCGATGGAAAAATGCGGACGAATCGCTCGACCCGGCCTCGTTTCATCCGGATGTCGCGCCGGTGGAATTGATCGGCCTGCTGACGAGCGAAATCGAGGCCTACGAACAATTGGCCAAAGCGGTCCCGTCGGCACAGGCCAGGCAGAGCCTTCTGTCGGCCGAGCAAACCCTGTTTCTCAATCACCTGACCGGCATCTTTTGGGACAGCAAAGCTTTTGCGTTCAAAGACCGCATTGCCAACGGCACCCCCGTGGAGCGCTGTACGTCCGCGCACATGATGCCCTGGCTATGCGAGGGGCTGCCTGCCAGCTATAAGAAAACGTCCATCCAACTTAACCCCCGCCTCGAAAAAGAGACGGAACCCCGGCAAGTGTTTCAAGCCTTTCTAATCCTGCAATGTTGCCGTCAAGCGCACCTGAGCAAAGAGCTGGGCGTCATTCAAAACCATTTGCGAAAGGAGCTTGAAAAGGCGTTCCAGGACGGCTTGCCCAACCATTTCGCCCTTTCGGCGCTTCTGGCGGTTCTCGAAAAGATGCCGGCAGACGCTCGGCCCTCCGATTCCAGCCCGTCCAAATTAGCGATCAAGATGGAGAGTCATCGCCATCTTTTCGTCGGCATCTTTGTGGGGCTGGCGATTCTGATGACTCTGGGCATATTCGCTTCCATCTTTGCCCGGCGGCAACCTCCGCTTCAATCGACGGAAGCCCTGCTGGCGCTGGCCCGCCAACACTACGCCCAAGGGCATTATGACGAGGCCCTCCAGGTGTATTCCAATATGATGGCAGAAGCCCAGGGAATCGCCGCCATCGAATTCGGCATGGCCAATGCCTTCTTTAAAAAAGGGCAATATCAGGACGCCGAACGGCTCTACCGCCATTTGCTGCAATCCCAGCGTCCGATGCCGTCGGCCCTCATGAACCTGGCCATATCTTTGCACCGTCAGGGCCGAACGGAGGAAGCGATGGAATGCTATCGCCAGTTCGACGAGCAATATCGGGATCAATACAGCGGCCTGTCCGCCCGCGCGCGTCTGGCCATGGACTTAATCCGCGAACAAACCAAGACTCCTCTTCAGGAAACGCCGTAGCTTTTTTCCATTCGTGGACGGCGAGGCCGCCGACCCTCCCGAAGGCGTTTGAGCAAACCGACACCCAGACAAGAAAGGAAGGGCGTCATGCGCCAAGGAGGTCGGGGTGGGGAACCCCATAAGAAACGCACATCCGCCCTTCCGCTTTAATGTACTTCGATAGTCCGGCATTTTCAAATGTTCGCCCGTTGACGAGGCCTCTTTTTTGCTATAGGCTCCAAGCAGTTTAATTACAGGGATTTGGAGACTATGAAGGCTTTAAAACCATATATACTCGGTCTTATTATTGTCTTAGGAATGTCAATGGGCTGCTTTCGAAAAGAAGCTTGCACGCTGATTGTGAAGGTGCCCCAAATGAATTCTCCCGAATGCGGGCGGATCATTCTCACGGCCCTTCAAGGCCCCATCGACGGGATTTTATCGGCCACACCTGATTACGCAAATCACACGGTGGCTGTTACTTACGAAAGCACTAAATTGGCCGTAAAAAACATCGAATTTGTCATCGCCGGGGCTGGATTCGATGCCAACGACACGCCCGCCAAGCCGGAGGCCCGCAAGGCCCTGCCGGCCGGCTGCCGCTGAGCTGCCGCCATATGAACGTCGCCCTTTCCATTCAACGGATCGATCGAATCAAGACGGAAGCCTGCATTCTCTTTTTTTTCGAGGAAGGGGACGCCTTGGTCACGATTCAATCCCCGGCCCTGATCCGGCTTCTTCGCGAATGGTCGAAAAAAACCGGATGGAAAGCCCAACGCAACAGCATCGAGATTATTCCGTCCCATACGACGACGGCCGGGAATTTTGTCCTGCTGGCCGGCTTGGGCCGCAAGAAGGACTTTCATCCCGGACGCCTCGCACAGGCGGCCGCGTCGGCTGTCCGGGCGGGCCAACAATACAATCTGACCCAGTTCGCGGTATCCGCCTCGATGAACGCGGGAGATTTACCCCCCCTCCCCCCGGAGGAAATCGCCCGCCTTATTCTTCGCGGTTTCGGCTCGGGCTCTTACGAATTTTCAGCATACAAATCGGGATCGTCCGAAAAAATGACCAAAAAGCTTGCGATCGTCCTGACGCAAGACACGCCGACGGCGGCGGCGGCGCTTATAAAAATCGCCGAAGAAGAGAAAATCGTTTTGGAGACGATGTCGGAGGTCCGCGATCTGGCCAATCAGCCGGGCAATGAAGCATATCCGGAAGCCATCGCCGCCAAAGTCCGGTCGCTGGCCCGAAAATACGGCGTGTCCTGCACGGTGTTGGACGAAGCCGATCTTCGCCGCAAGGGCTGCAACGCCTTGCTGGCCGTCGCGCGCGGCAGCCGCCGCCCCCCCTGCCTGATCCAATTGAAGTATGCCGGAAAAGGCCGCCGACAAACGCCGGTGGCCTTGGTCGGCAAGACCATCACCTTCGACAGCGGCGGAATTTCCCTCAAGCCGGGCAAAGGCATGGAATGGATGAAATTCGACAAGTGCGGCGGAATGGCCGTACTGGCCGCCATTCTGACGGCGGCCCGTCTGAAGCTGCCGCAACCCCTTATAGCCTTGATGGCCGTGGCTGAAAACATGCCCGGCGGCAATGCCACCCGGCCTGGCGACATCGTAAAGACCCGTTCGGGCAAGACCATTGAAATTCTCAATACCGACGCGGAAGGCCGCCTGGTTCTCGCCGACGCGCTGTCGCTGGCCGCCGACTTCAAACCGAGCGCCATCGTCGATCTGGCCACGCTGACCGGAGCGGTCATCGTCGCCTTGGGCCATGCGGCCTCAGGACTCATGAGTAACAACTCCGAGCTCGCCGAACAACTCCGGAAAGCCGGGGAAGCCGCCGGAGACCGCGTCTGGCCCCTGCCCCTCTGGCAGGATTACGAGGACGATATCCAGGGCCAATTTGCCGACTTGAAAAACATCGGCGACGGCTCGGCCGGAACCATCGTCGGCGGAGCGTTTCTTCGGCAATTCGTCCCGGACAACATCCCCTGGGCGCACATCGACATCGCCGGAACCGCCTGGCTGGAAAAGGCCAAGAAATATGGCGCGGCAGGCGCGACCCTCGCCGGGACCCGGCTGCTCATCGAATGGCTATTTCAACGCGAAAGACAACCTTTGAAAAGGGACACCCAATAACCATGAAATCCGCGACCCATATCCGACTCTCCAAAATCAAAAAATCGAAAAGCGGCAAAGTGCGCGACATTTTCGATCTCGGCGATACGCTCCTGCTCGTGGCAACCGATCGAATTTCCGCCTTTGACTGCGTCCTGCCCACCGGCATTCCCGACAAGGGCAAAGTGCTGAATCAGCTCTCGGCCTGGTGGTTCAAGCAAACCGAACACATCGTGCCCAATCACATGCTCAGTTGCGACACGAAAGATTTTCCTGAAGCCTGCCAAGCCGATCTCGACCAGCTCAAGGGCCGTTCGATGATCGTCAAAAAAGCCAAGCCCCTGCCGGTCGAATGCGTCGTGCGAGGCTATCTGATCGGCTCCGGCTGGAAGGAATATTCGCAGGGCGGCGGCGTGGTCAGCGGCATCCCCCTCCGGCCCGGCTACAAGATGGCCGACCGGCTGGACACCCCGATTTTTACGCCCGCCCGCAAGGCGGAGACCGGCCACGACGAAAATATTTCTTTCGCGCAGACCGAGGAAATGATCGGTCCCGCACTAGCCCAACAAGTCCGCGACATCAGCCTGGCGCTGTATGAATTTGCCTGCGACCATGCCCGCAAATGCGGCATCATCATCGCCGACACCAAATTCGAATTCGGGCTTTGCGAAGGCCAGCTGATCTTGATCGACGAAGCCCTGACCCCCGACAGTTCGCGCTTCTGGCCGGCTTCCAGTTATGCGCCGGGCCAGTCCCCTCCGTCGTTCGACAAGCAGTTCGTCCGCGATTATCTTGAAACGCTGGCATGGGACAAACAACCGCCCGCACCATCGCTGCCCGAAGAAATCGTTCAAAACACGCGCGAAAAGTATCTCGAAGCTTATAAGCTTTTGACTGGACGGGATCTCGACATTTGATGGGTCTCGTCCCGGAGGGTTGTAGCCGATGCAGGCCCTGCTGGATCAATTCTTGGATTACATCTCGCTTGAACGGGGTCTGAGCGAAAACACACGGCAGGCTTACCACGCCGATCTGAAGGACTTTATGGCTTTTCTTCAAACGAAAGGCATCACGTCCGTCAATGCCGTGACGCGCAAGCAGATTCTGGATTACATGATGGACGCTCGCGATCGGGGGTTGAGCACTAATTCAATTTCCCGGCGGCTGGTGTCGATCAAGATGTTTTTCCGGTATCTCCAGCAGGAATCGTTAATGACCGACAACGTCACCGATGCCATGGACTCGCCGCGTCTTTGGAAGGTGCTGCCATCCACTCTTTCCGAAAAGGAAGTGGAACAGCTTTTGGCCGCGCCCGACGAGACCAAACGGCTGGGCTTGAGGGACCGGGCCATGATCGAAACCTTTTACAGCACCGGGCTGCGCGTCTCCGAGTTGTCGCAGCTCAAAATCGAGGATATCCATTTCGATGCCGGTTATCTGGTGTGCTTCGGCAAGGGCAGCAAAGAACGCGTAGTGCCGCTGGGCGACGTGGCCCGAAAGATCCTGCAACGCTACCTCCAGGAGCTGCGCCCGTCGCTCGTCAAAGGACAGGACGCCGGACAGGTGTTTCTCAACCTTCGCGGACAAGCCATCAGCCGGAAAGGCTTGTGGAAACTGATCCGCCAATACGCGCGAAAGGCGCATATCGTAAAGAAACTGACGCCGCACACCTTGCGGCACTCTTTCGCCAGCCACCTGCTGGCCAACGGCGCGCCGCTTCGGTTTATTCAGGAAATGCTGGGACACGCCGATATCGCTACCACTCAGATTTATACCCATGTCGATCAAGCCAGACTGAAAACCGTTCACGAACAATACCATCCACGCGCATGAAAACACTCTACCGACCGCTCGAAAAAGCCTTGGGCTATAGTTTCCGCAAGAAGCTCTATCTGCAAACGGCCCTGACCCATCCCTCGTTTCGCTACGAGACGGCGGAGGTCGAAGACGACAATCAACGCCTGGAATTTCTTGGCGATGCGGTGCTGGGCTTGGTCTCTGGAGCGGCGCTCTACGAGATGTATCACCACTTTCAGGAAGGCGACCTGACCCAACTGCGCAGCCGCCTCGCCAACACCCGCACCCTGGCCCGCATCGCCCAAAGCATCTCCCTTGGCCAATACCTGCGTCTCGGACATGGAGAAACGAAATCGGGCGGGCAACATCGGCTTTCCAATCTCAGCGATGCGCTGGAGGCGGTCATTGGAGCGGCCTATTTGGATGGAGGCCTGCGCGCCGTCCAAACCATTTTCAAAAAGCTTTTTGTGCCTGAAATTGGCGCAGCCGCCAGCGATCTTTGGAAGGACAATCCCAAAGGGGCGCTCCAGGAATACTGCCAAATGCATTGGAAGATCAGCCCGGCATATCGGGTCGTCCGCGAAGAAGGGCCCGCTCACTCCCGCGTGTTCACCGTGGAAGTTCTCATCGACGGCGTCATTCGCGGGACCGGCTTCGGCTCCAACAAACGCGAAGCCGAAACCACCGCAGCCGGCGAGGCCCTGCGAGCCTTGAGCCAACCCCCCGCCGCCGATTCGAAAACAACGAACGGAGCCAATTAACGCGGAGGGGGATACGCTTGGAAGCGGGCAGATCGGATTACAGATTGTGGCTCGCTTTTTCCAGTAGTTTGCGCTCTTGGCTGCTCAAACTATGAATGCCGTGCCGGGATATTTTGTCCAGAATCGCATCGATTTCTTCCTTTGAGGGCATAACGCCATCCTGCCCGCCCTTTAACACCGTCAGGGTCGGGCGAGTCCATGATGAGGTTACCCCCCGCAGGCTTTCCGACATGCCATGAGAAAGAGTCCACCCATACACATACCCGCTTAACCCGCCGGCCAAATGCGCCGCATACGCGATGCCGCCGTCCGCATTGAACAGGTAAACTAATTCCATTGCAGCCAAACCCACCGCCAGCACCCAAGCCCGCAGAGTAATCGGAAGGATAAAAAAGACTAAAACCGTAATCATACGATTGGGAAACAAAGCGGCAAAAGCCCCAATCACGCCAAAAACAGCGCCGGACGCGCCAATACAGGGAATCCAGGAGGCGGAACTGATCAGCAGCCAGCCCAATCCGCCCAAAATACCGCTTAAGAAATAAAGCAGCACAAAATGCCGGGTGCCCAAAGCTCGCTCGGTCTCCGGCCCCATGAAAAAGAGAACCAACATATTCAGCACGAAATGCAATAGGCCGCCATGTAAAAACATGTACGTAGCCAACTGCCAAACACGACCGTGGCGGATACCTTCGAGACTTAAACCGGCATACAACTGTGTGAACAACCCATTCGTGAATCGATCCAGAAATAATTGCACGACAAAGGCAACCGCCGTGGCGATTAGCAAATACTTCACGCCGGGCGTCACACCTTCCCGGAAGGCAATTTCCTGGTATGGCCACCGCTTCACGAAATCTCTCCCAAAGTAGTTCATAAGCCTTACTATATCACCGTTTTTTGGACTGTGGGACGGAAAAACCTCTCGGACCCCGCATCTTCTCTTTGACAAATCCCAGCGTTTCTTCTAGCGTAACTCTCCTTGCCCTTCTTGCACTTTTCAAGTGGGCCGGTAGCTCAGTTGGTAGAGCACGAGCCTTTTAAGCTTGTGGTCGCGGGTTCGAACCCCGCCCGGCTCACCATTAAAAACCCCACAAAATAAGGCCAAAAGCCTTGTTTTTGGCTGTCTTCCTCGCATCCCCGGTTTGCGGATAGAAGCGCGTAAAGGCGGGTTTTAGTCGGAAAAATTGTCAACGATTGATAACGCGCCAGCCACGCGCCCAGGTTGTCCGATATGTCCACAAGGCGAGACCTCCGAACCTTGGACGTTTCCGGGGTCACGCGGATGAGCTTTTACGTAAGGTCAATAGCCTCCCATTGAAGCACGGGGACTTCTCCCGGTCGCAATCCGGCAAAGGCCATGATCGCCAGCGCCGGGACCAGCTGGCCGTTAAACGGCAATGCCTGCTTTATCGGCAATGCGATGGGCTAAAGCTAAAAAATCGTCAAAACAGTCTTTTACGGCATCCACATGAGCTCCGATGGCTCCGTCAGCAGGTCTCAAAGCAAACATGGGTTTGCGGGCTTCCATGGCCATGGGCATCAGACTTCGATAATGCTTCAGCAGCGACAAATTGTATGGGTCTTTGACAACCGTCGGAACATCGTCAATATCCTCGTCCAAAACGGCCTGACGATAGACTTCTGGAATGCGGTCCATCCAACGCTGATAAGCTTTAACCGGACGGTTATCGCGTAATCCGTGCTGCATGATCACATAACCAATGGCATCCATGCCTCCCAGAGGTAGAGAAAGCATGGGAGGAGCCTTGGCGCGCAATTCGCTCCATACGCTACGCCATTCGTGCAAAGTTGGACCAAGATTTTTCAACCCCTGCAAGGAGAATAAATCCGGGGCAAGAGGCAGCACAACCCGAGAAGAAGCTATAAGCGCCGCACGATTAATGGCTCCAAGATTCGGACCTACATCCACCAAAGCCAAAACGGCATTGCTGCTTTTTGCTGCATTCTCGACAATACGGTGAAAGGCGGTCATGACACGAAAGGCAGCCTCATCCCGGTTATGACAACGAGGCCATGCATCGGAAAGTTTGTCTTCAAAACGAGAAAGGCCCAAGTCGCCTGGAATCAAACCCAATACGTCCGAAATCGATTCCACGTGCGGCTGACTCAAAACATCGCCGGTCCCACTTAAAATAGGTTGAATGGCGCCCAAAATGGTTTCTGGATGCAGATGGTCGGGCCAAAGCTCAACCAAACGATCCTCTTCCAAGAACATAGAGGTAAGATTGGCTTGAGGGTCCAAATCTACCGCTAAAGTTTTGACTCCTTGCTCAGCAAACATCCAGGCCAAATGATAAACAAGCGTGGTCTTCCCCACTCCCCCCTTGTTGTTAAAAAATGCAATGGTTTTCACGCCGGTCTCCCAGGAATAACCGCCAATACGGAGTTAGGATCGAATTCGAAACGAGGTTCCGGGTTGCCATTATCGAGCAACAGAGCCTGGGCGCGCCGAACGCCATAACCGTAGCGGTTCACATACCCCAGTTCTTTCATGGCTTCAGCGATAACGGGATTACGGTAGCTATTACGCGATGGAAAGTTCTGAGGCGTGGCTTCGCCATATAATCCACCCGGACTTTGAACTTCAATGCGGTTGGAAAACCAGTAGAAGCGGATGGGGGTGTTCGATTCATAATTGCGGTGCATAACCGCATTCATCACTAACTCCCGTATGGCCTGATCGGAATAATCAGGATTCAATGTTTCACGCAACGTTCCCGACACCTGATTAAGCGATGTACGAATATTCATCTTGATGCGAAAATCCAGTTCGCGAAGAACGGAGAGTAGATCGCCGGAAATTTCCGCCTGATCGACGGGCCTGTCCGTTAACTGAGTGCCCGGCAATCGTAGAAACTGGATATAAGCTCCCGGCAGATAGAACCGGGGGCTTTTCCCAAACAGCAGAATGCCTGCGAAGGTCGGACAATTGCGTCGAAGATCGTAGAATCTCAACGAAGCCAACTGCTCTTCAATGGAACGGTGATTGGCTTCAATAATCGACGGATCGATCGCCACCCGCCGATAAGCATCGAACTGCCCCAGAGCCAAGTCCGACACTACGCCTTGAGGACAGGGCGTCGCATCGAAACTTCTCGCACGGGCAATTCTCCGCTCCGACAGCATTCGCTCTTCCTGCTCGTTGGCGATTCCGCGACGGGGACCCACACGAACATAAACACGGCCCTTATACCGAACCGGAGGCAAATCGGACGGGTGGACTTCCACCACAGCCACAGCCCCTCCCGGCAAGGCTATCCGGGCAACATTGATAGCCGGTTGAGGCAAGACGTTGCCATCGGCCCGAATAGCGGCCAAATTTTGCAACAATTGGTCCGTAACGGTTAAACCTGAAAGAGATCCGTCGTTCCGGACGCCAATCAGCAAATATCCCGGTTGTTGATGGTTGGGCAAATCGTTTGCAAACGCGCAAACCGCTTCACAAAATTTGTTTGTATTGTCGGTAGATTCGGTTCGCTCTACTCTATCCGATTCGATATCCGCACACAAAGCATGCAATTGGTTCTGATCAATCATACGTCCTCGTCATGCCGCCAGATGGCCATCCCGTACAGACAGCAGCGCCAAGCCATCATTTATGCTTATTATTTTAGAAATCAATAGTGAACAGAGCCATCCTTTGAGAAGATACTAAACGCGATTGCTTGTGTTATCAAACTTTACGTGATGAAAAGACAGGTGCGCAATGCTCTCCGAATAATAGCCGTGTTTTAATTCTTCAACGATTCCAACAGCCACGCATCGGACGAATAAACCGAGAATTGCACCGTTGCTATTCAATAAATCCGGCAGTAAAGTCCAGAATCTATGATGAAAAATCCGATGCACCGCAAGGCTATCTATTGGGCGCCCGCTATTTTGTGGGCGGGGTTGATTTTCGTATTCAGTTCGCTTTCTTTTCCGCCGGGCCCCGATCTGTTTCCCGCCCAAGATAAAGTAATGCACACCATTCTATTCGGTACGCTGGCCGGGTTTATCTTTCTCGGATTCCGAGTCGAACGGCAATTTAGCTTTCGGAAGGCCGCTTTGTTGGCCGTTTTATTGACCTCTTTATACGGCGCCTTCGACGAATTCCACCAGTACTTCACACCGAATCGAAATTCCGATGCGATGGATTGGACCGCCGATACCGTGGGCGGCGTTCTTTTTGTCGCGGGCTGGAATCTCTGCTCACGAAAAATGCCAAAACGTTGACAAACAACGTTGTGTTTTTTTATCCCGCAATCGCTTCGTTTATGGCAATAATTCACGCTTATGAACAGGAACGACGCCCAAAAACGCATTGAGAAGCTCCGAAACGAACTCGAACGGCACAACCGGCTCTATTATATCGATGCCCAGCCGGAGATTTCGGACCGGGATTATGACCGGTTATACGCCGAGTTGACGCAGCTCGAAGAGCAGTTTCCCGAGCTCGTCACGCCGGACTCCCCCACCCGCCGCGTCGGCGGCGAACCGTTGAAAGTGTTCAACCCCGTCCGTCATTTGCAGCCGATGATGTCGCTGGACAACACCTACGATTTCGACGACCTGCGCGAATTCGACAAACGGGTCAAAAAGCTTCTGCCCGGCGAGAACATCGAATACATCCTCGAACCCAAGGTGGACGGCGTCTCGATCAGCGTGCGCTACGAGCAGGGACGCTTTACGCTCGGGGCGACGAGGGGCGACGGGACCACCGGCGACGACATCACCAATAATCTCAAAACCATTCGGGCCATTCCCAAAAACTTACAAAGCGATTTCTTTCCGCCCGCGCTGCTGGAGGTCCGCGGCGAGGCGTACATGCCGGTCGCAGGTTTTAAGAAACTCAATGAAGAACGAGCCCGGGCCGAAGAAGAACCTTTTGCCAATCCGCGCAATGCGACGGCCGGCTCCCTGAAGCTGCTCGATCCCCGGATTGTCGCCCGACGGCCTCTTTCCGCGGTGTTCTACGCGGTCGGCGCCGCGAAAGGCATTCAATTCGGCGCGCATGAGGAAGTCCTCAATACGCTCAAGCAGTTGGGCTTGCCGACGCCAAAATTTTGGTGGCGCTGCCAGGACATCGACGAAGTGATGCAGCGCGCCGGCGAACTGCAACAAAAGGAAGGCGACCTGCCCTACGAGATCGATGGCGCGGTCGTCAAGGTCAACCGGCTGGATTACTGGCCCCGGCTTGGAGCCACCGCCAAGGCCCCGCGGTATGCCATTGCCTATAAATATTCCCACGAGCAGGCTCGTACGCGCCTGAAAGCGATCACTGTTCAGGTAGGCCGCACGGGATCGCTCACGCCGGTCGCCGAGCTGGAACCGGTTTTTCTTGCGGGTTCGACCATCTCCAGGGCGACGTTGCACAATGAAGAGGAAATCAAGCGCAAGGACATTCGCGTTGGCGACATGGTCGTGATCGAAAAGGCCGGCGAAGTCATCCCGGCCGTGATGTCCGTGGTGCTCGAAGAACGCCCCACAGACTCCGGACCGTTCGATTTCATCCGGCACATCGAGGGCAAGTGCCCGTGCTGCGGCGGCCCCGTGCACCGCGATCCGGAATTCGTGGCTTGGCGTTGCGAGAATATCGCCTGCCCGGCCCAGCTTAAGCGCAGCATCCAGCACTACGCCGCCCGGCATTCGATGGATATCGAAAACCTGGGAGAAGTTCTCGTGAGTCAGTTGGTCGACCGGCAACTCGTCCGGGATGTCGCCGATCTCTACCAACTCGCCGCCGAACAACTCTCGACGCTCGACCGCATGGCCGAGAAATCTGCGGCCAACGTGGTGCAGGCGATTGCCGAGAGCAAGGATCGTGAATTGTGGAGGCTGATCCACGGCCTTGGCATTGTCCATGTCGGCGAAGGCGCTGCCCGCAAGCTGGCGAATCATTTCCAATCGTTGGAAAAAATCGCGGCCTGCGAGGCGGCCGATTTGGAGCGGGTGTCCGACATCGGTCCCGTTGTGGCTCTGAGCATCGCCGAATTCTTTGGCAATCCGAGAAATCAAACCGTGATCGAAAAACTCCGGCAGGCCGGCGTGCGTTTCGACCATGTGGAAGCCGCATCCGCCGGTTCCGCCACGGGCCCTTTTGCCGGCAAGACCGTGGTCATCACCGGAACGCTGGAAAATTTTTCCCGCGACGAGGCCGGCGAGCAATTGCGCAAGCTGGGAGCTCATGTCGCCGACAGCGTAAGCAAAAAGACAACTTATCTTATCGCCGGGGAGTCTCCCGGTTCCAAGCTGGACAAGGCCAATAAACTCGGCGTGAAAGTGCTTTCGGAAGCGGAGTTTCTGGAGTTGCTGAAGTAAGCGAATCAGACGACCGTTGACTCCGTCAGATACGTCGCAAACAGCGGATTCAGCCGGTCGAGATATTCTTCCATCGCCAGGGGCATGTTGTGCGCGTATATGTTCAGCCGCTTCAAGCCGCTGGGAACGGCGTCCTTCTTGCAGCAAGACGCCACCCGGTTGGACAGGGCTTTGTTGAGCTGCTCCATGTCCCGATAAATCTTCAACAAGCCGTTCAATTCCAAACCACTGGTCTTCCCCTTTCGCCGCACGACGAATCGGCTCATCAAATACATGGAAATCACGCGATACATCGTCTCGTCGTCGGAAGAAACCGGCAGATGGAATCGGGCCAGGGGGCGAAACGGCGCCGCCACAGGGCACCCGGACGTCGCCAAAACCATGCCCATGAGGGATGACAATACACTCTGGGACGAGGAGGTTAGCGAGACGGTCCGGTTCTTCGTAACCACCTTCACCTCCAGCGGTGCGGAAGCTTCCAGATCATGAAAATCGGCCACGATCTGGCTCAGGTGAATGGCCGCCGGACAGTGGATGTTTTGGGTGACATCCAGCTTGCAGTTTGGGCAGCGGTGATAGTCAAGGAGGGTCCATTCAGGCCAGGGCTCGGGAGGCTTGTGAAGCGAAAGAAACGTGTGCACATCGAAAGAAAAGTTATAAGCACTCTGCTTGCCGGAAGCAAACGAGCAGTGATACCCGACGTCGTACGTTTCGTGCATTTTACTCATTGCCAGTCCCCCACCCAATGGGCCAATTGACTTCTGCACAACAGTTATCAAAGCACCATCGGCAATGCAATCCAACTTATTGGAAACAAGGAGCGAACCCTCCGCCCATGAATACGAATCCATGTCCTCCTAAGCCTGGAAGAGTGGCCTCACGGCAAGGGATTCTGATTCCTTGAAAATATGTGTATAAAAGACAGGGCGTAAGCCGGTGACTTCTTTCCCGTGCCAGACGTTGAGGAGGGGGCCGCGTCAGGATGGGGTACATCTCGACTGCCGCAGGTCGCATGCGGAAAAGAAGGCGCTCAGCGTCCGCCTGCACCTGCTCGCAGCATAAATCTGATTTCTACTCATAATCGTAATCCTAATCTTAATCTTAATCATAATCTTAATCTTAATCATAATCTTCATTTTCTTATTCAGATGGAGATTAAGATTACGATTAAGATTATGATTATGAGCAAGATAGGGGACGATTTGTGTTGACGAGAGGCTCTTCACGGGAGGGCGGGCATTCTTGCCCGCCATCGCAGCCAGGAATGGCTGCGGTCCTTTAACAAACTCCCAATGAGTCAAAGCCTGAGTCATAATTACAATGGCTGCCGCCATACGCTTTCGATTGAACGCCCGGCTCATTACAGGTATTCTTAAAGCAATCTGGAGGAGGATAAAGCATGAGATATGATCGACTTGCCCCTGCCGTAGCCGTAATGAGTATCCTGGTCGGACTGCTCGCCTTGGAGGCCCAAGCGGGTCGAAGTGAAGACAACGCACTGCTCTCCGCCATCATGCGTAGCGACGAAGCCGCCGCGGCCAAAGCCCTGAAGAATGGCGCCAATCCCCAGGCGCGCATGCTCAGCGGGGAAACGGCGCTGGGGCTGGCCGAGAAAAAGGGGCTCTCCAAAACCGTCGAGTTGCTGAAAACAAAAAGCGTACAGACCGCGCCGGCTCAACCGCAAACCCCTCCACCCGTGGTTGCGGCCCCCGCCAAGGAACCCGCCGTTGCCCCAGCGGCGCCCATCGAAGAAGTGAAACCCGAGCCCGTGCAAGCAGAAGAACCGCCCGCACCGGCCGCCGCGGAAAAGGTCGAAGCGCCCCAAGCCGCGCCGACCCCGCAGGAACCGCCGAGAGAAGCCAACGCGAATATTCAGGCGATGCTGGATTCCAAGATTTTGTTGGGCGACTATAACGGCATCGTGGTGGATTTTCTGGTCAAGGAAGGCAAGAACAAGCTCTCGCCCGATCAACGCCAGCAAGCGTTGGACCAACTGGTTGCCGCCTTGAAGGAGAAGACTCAAGTGTCCAAGGACGAGCAGCTCACCATGGCGTTGGGCACGCTGGTCGGGATCGGAATGGGCGCGGCGAACGACGACGTGGTCTCCGACGCAGGCTCCAGCGTGGAAAGTTCCTATGCAAGCGAATGGGCGACCTGGGTGGACGCCGCGTTCAATCTGATTCATGCCGGCTACGCGGAGGAGGCGGCGAACTTCTTCCAATTCGGGCTCCAGCACATTCCCTATCCTGAATTGAAGGCGGAATGCGTTAAGGGCTTGGCCCAGGCGCGTCCGAACGAGGCGTACAATTTTCTTATGGCCGCCACGGCCAAACCGACGGAAGAGGAAGTCAACACGGCCCTGCGCCTGCTGGGCTATCTCGCGGCCAGCGGAACCCTATCCAAGGAGAAACAGGACGCGGTCATCGGCAAGTTGATCGAGTTCTCCCAGGGCATGCTGCATACGATCTACTTCCGGGCGGCCATTTACGGGTTGGATGTATCCGGAGACCCGCGCGCCGTCGAGGCGTTGAGCCGTTTCAAGAAAGGCTTGGGCATCGCTTCGGAAGACCGCCGGCCCGCGTTGCGCAGCCTGCTGCTGACCTACCACGATAACAGCGTCGTCGGGATTCTGGAAGGGATGACCAAGGGCGGGTTCGTCAGCCTGAACAATCCGTACGATCAGCTTTTTGCGGCGCGTCTTTTGATAGAAGCCGGCAACGACACCGGATTCCAATGGGCGCAGACCAAGCTGGAGAAAACCGCCAAAGGATTCTTCGATTCCAAGGACGAACCGGATTTTCGGCCCGACATCGTGCGCATTCTGGTGGAGCATGGCGGCGAGAAGGGCTTGAAAGTATTGAAGGCGGCGTTTCCAAAGTACAAAAACGGCGACTGGCTTCAAACCTGGATCGCCACCGGGATGCTGGAATTAGGCGACAAAACCGAGATCCAACTCGTGCGCGCCAGCCTCAACAACCCCTCGTGGGATTACACCGCCGTACGCATTGCGGAAGCCTTGGCCAAACACGGCGACTACTCAGGCATTCCCGCCCTGCAGGATCTGATCGAGAAACGCCCGCCGAAGAAAAGCGCCGGCATGCAAGTGCTTTCCGCGTTGGCCGGAGAGAAGGACAAGACCCCGGACGAGAATCGCCGCCTGGCGGATCTCCGCATCCAGATAGCCAACGGGCTGGCCAGAATAAACCGTCCTGAATGCGCCCCGCTGCTGGCCAAGCTGCTGGGCGACGAGAACTACTACGTGCGATCGACCGCCGCTCTTGCGCTAACGGAGCTGACGAGGCCGGACGCGTTAAGCGGTTTGAGCCGGGCGATGAAGACCGATTTCGGCCTAGTGAACCAACGATCCCGCAACCCGGAAATCTGGGCGCATGTGGTACGCTTGGCGGCCATGCGTTTCCCGGAAAACGCGACGACCCTGGAGATCGTCAACCAAGGCGCCCAGGAACCCTCCCCCTCCGTTCAGTTCCTCAGCGCCGTGTTGCAGCAGTAAGGAGCGTTCGCGCGTCTTCTTTCTGGAGCCGGGGCGCCGTCGCCCCGGTGAATACAGAACGGGGCCAGGTGGCCCCGTCTCCAATTCATAAGGAAGTAGCCCACTTTTTCGCCTGCCGCAATTAGATGCCCGTCAGTGGTTCCGTGATTTCTGTCTTTACGATCCTTCGGCCATTTTGAAAGAAAACCAATTCGTTATTCTGGAACAAAAAGGTTAGGCCAAGCCGTTCGGAAATCTTGCGGATGGCATCCAGGAGCGATATTCGCTCAAAATCCACGGTAAGGGCGGGCAGCTTAAGCGCGGTTCCATCTTCAAGAGCAAAGACCGTTCTCTTGTGATGCAGAACTCCGTTGGCGCCAGCAAGACTTCCCATACAAGGTTGGAAGGGTCCCTCAGGATCGCCCGCCGTGGTTGATTCTATTAAAAAATCCAGCACATCCAACCCCTTCGCGCTCTTAAATGCAATGGAGGGAATCATGATGGAATTCATTTGCTGTTCCATGGACAGGTCGTTCGTCTGCGCGCCAGAGCCGGAAGCGAACATCCAGGTCAGGGCGACGAATAGAAAACAATAGACCTTAAAGACTCCGCCCCGCGAAATCCTCTTTGTCATGGCGATGGTCCTCTTTGCGGCTCGCTGCAGTGCTTTGGGTGGACCGCGTTCTCCGTAACGCGGTCTCTTCACTTCATCAACCAACAAACATCTTCGGACCACGCCTTGCCCCATCAACAGCCCACCCGTGGTCTTCCGCATGTCTTTTCTCCATTTCATCCATCTTCATTCGCGTCTATTCGTGTTCATTCGTGGTTTCTGCAATTCCCCTAAACATCCAGCGCCTCTGGCCAGCTACTTGTTCATGACCTCCGCCACGGTGCGCAGGAATTCCGGATGGTATTTGTCGAAGTTCCGCCCTGCGGAATTACGGCACATGACGATGACCAGATCGTTACTCGGCGAAATCAGAAACGTCGCGGCCGACGCGGCCCCATGGCCGAAGGTTCCTTCGCCCAGCGTGTCGCAGCCCATCGTGTCCGTTCCAATCCCGTATTGTTTGGTCGCCGTGGGCCCCAGCGTTTTCGTGAGCGTTTGGGGCAGCATTTGCCGGAAGGTTTCCTCGGACAGGTAACGCATCGGACCGTAGGCCCCGCCATTCAGGAGCATCTGGCCGAGGCGCGCCATGTCCAGCGGCGTACTGGCCGCGTCGCCGCTGGTGCCGCCCACCCGGGTATGGGTCATGCCGAGCGGCCCGAGAAGGTGATGCTTGTAGAATAGAGGCACGGCCTCGCCGGATACCAGCTCGATGATCTTGCCGCCCAACGCGAAGCCGACCCCGTTATACTGGAAACGCTCGCCGACCGCCAGGTACGGGGCGTGATACGCCACGCGTTCCTCAAGGTCGTTCATGTGGTCGCCCCAATGATCCCAGAGGCCCGACGTGTGCGTGTACAGATGCCGTACGGTCAGCGGGGTCTTCATGTCCATGCCTCGGAACGGAGGCAGGTAATCTTCGATTCGGTCATCGAGCCGAACCAGATTCTGGTCCACCAACATCATCATGAGCGTACCGGACATGAGCTTGGTGATCGAGGCCATCCAGCTTGGCGTGTCCACCGTCATCGGCGCGCCATCGCGCAGTCCGTACGCTTTGTGGAAAAAAACCACGCCATGCCGGGCCAGGCATACGGCAAAAGCCTCGTCGGCGTCGACCGCCCAATTCTCGAGAAGAGCATCGATTTTTTCAACTGCGTTGGCGGCCACGCCGGCTTCCGCGCAGGAGCCTTCGCGCAATTCCGGGGCCGGCAACCCATCGACAGGCTGCGGCGCAACAAACGGTTTCGGGAATCGCTTGGCCATGCCGTAGTACTCTCGCTTGAAGGCCACCCACCCCTGCCGCTCAATATGGTCGGTGGGTTCCTGCGAAAGCTCTGAATCAGGTTCCGATTGCGCATCGTGCAAGCCCGCCAGCAACAGGGCTCCGCGCTGGTCGTTCTGCGTCGCTTCCATCAACAGTTCCGCAATCAGTCGATTGACGTCGTTCGTATGATTTTTCAGCACCCCCGCTTCAAGTCCAAACTCCTGCGGAAAATCGAGGCGCGCATGAGGATCGTATTTCCACGGACGAAAGTTCCGAACTTCGTCGGGATGACGATACGCCGTCAGGAAACGGCGGAACGGGCGTCCCTGCTCCGGCTGAATTTGGAGAATGGCCCGATAGCGACCCGTTTTCACAGCGGAGACGACGGCATGGCCCTCCGCATCGTAGTACTGCACGGTATTGGCATAAGCCCCAATCAATTTCTCGGCGTCGCCGCGATTGGCGAAGTCCGCCGCCGGAAGGCGTTCGCCGACAAACGAGAACGGGACGAGCTTAAACTCGGACCAGATCAACTCTTTGGATGCGATTTCCTCCGGGGAGGGCAGACTGGCCGTCGCGATAACCTGCCCGCCGCTCATCACATCCAGCAACGGATAACGCTCGCCGCGGGGCGGCATGGGGACATTCAACAAAGCCGTTGCGCGCCCTTCCACCGACTTGAAGGCGCCGGTCGCCAGGGTCCTGCCGGCCGCCTCCACGGCGATGCTCTTGCCCGCCAGCTCTGCCGTACCGAACACGGATATCTTCACGCTCTGCATGTTTTCGTACGATCCTTCCGCAGAGGCCAGGGAAGGCGCCGAGGTATTTGTCGAAAGAATCACGCGGTGCATGTTCTTGGTGTCGGCATGGGTTTCTCCTCTCGGAAACCACTTCGCGGAAAGCTTCTTCTCGGGGCCGTCGGCGTCGTTGACGTAAATCTGAAAGGCGATTTCGTCGCCCACGGACGGATCAAGGCCCAGATTGCTCCACGGGATGCAGGCCTCTATCACATAGCCCGCATCCATCCGAGCGCTGGCGGCGTCCACGGTCGCCGTGACTTGTGCGAGAGCCGGGCTTTGCCGGTAATCGTGGATGTGCCATCGCAGCGTCGGGTGCAGAGGATCCATACCGGGCGTAATGCACGGTTGCACCATATCGGACCCGCCCTTGCGTGTGGCCATATACATTTCCACTCCGTCGAGACTCCACAGTTCCGCCTCGCTCGGCGACTCCGCAAAGACGTCGTCCTGCGCGCGAATTAGCACGAGAAGTCCTTGGGTATTCCAGCCAAGCCGGAAACCGGCGTCAAAGTCGCTAACCGGCAGATACCGGCCATTTTCGTCCTTCATCATCTCGACGCGAAACCCGCGGTCGCCCCAGTCCTTCGTTTGTCCGTCGATCCGGATGCCGTCAAGACGAGGAACTTCAAATAGAGGATCAGCGCCCAACGCCAGGCCGGCGAACGGATAAATGGAGAAAAGGACAGAGAGCAAGATTCGAACGCGGACCATAACAACCTCCTATGGTGTTTATTCCATCACATAGCTGCCGGCAAAGAAGTTCAACCACGAATTACCACGAATGGACACGAACTGAAGAGGAAAATCTTATATATCTTTAATTCGTGGGGCCTGTTCTTTGGCCCGTGTCGATCTGTGGGCTATGGTGAATGATTCCTCGCGCAACGAAGAGATCCACGCCAGGATTCTGCCCAGTCTTCCTTGCATTACAGCCAGTTTGGAAGTACGTACAATTATGTAAATCAGGAAATTCGCAGCAATACATTATTGTACCTTTTGTTCGGGTCTAAAATATTTTGCATTTTATATTTCTTTTATTAACAATGGCTTACAAATAGTGCTTTCCATGTTGGAACGATTCTAGCTGTAGAAGCCCATCCCTATTTAAGGGCAAAGAATAATGAGGGCCGACTGATAATGAATGACAGGGATCAACAGAATGACAAGCCGCGCGAATCGTGCGGCATCTTCGGTATTTTTGGGGTCCCGGGAGCCTCCCGGCACATTTACAATGGCTTGTTCGCGCTTCAACATCGCGGGCAGGAAGGCGCGGGGATTGTGGTCAGCGATGGAGAAAAGATTCGCTCCATCAAGGGCATGGGCTTGCTAAGCGAAGTTTTTGCGATCCAGTCGCCGGAAGAATTGCCGGGCAACCTCGGCATCGGCCATGTACGCTATTCCACCACCGGCTCGTCGCTGGCCCAAAATGTCCAACCCATTGTGTTCGAGTGCATGGACGGCATTTGGGCGCTGGCGCACAACGGGAATTTGACGAATGCGCGGCGCATGCGCCGGTCTTATCAGGAGGCGGGCGCGATTTTCCAGACGAGCACGGACAGCGAAATTTTGATGCATCTGATTGCCGATCCGATGTATCGCTCGCGCAACCGCCGGGTGGAGCGAGCGCTCTCGGAACTCGAAGGGGCATTTTCGTTTGTGCTGATGACCAAGGATTCCGTGATGGCCACGAGGGACCGCTACGGCTTCCGTCCTCTGTCGATCGGCAAGCTGGGCGACGGCTACGTGTTTGCCAGCGAGACCTGCGCGCTCGACCAGGTGGGAGCCACGTACATTCGCGACGTGCTGCCGGGCGAACTGGTGATCGCGGACGCCAAGGGCATTCGAAGCAGCACCTTCTGCGAACCGGTGACCGGCTCGCTGGGGCAGTGCATCTTCGAACACGTCTATTTCGCGCGCCCCGACAGCATGGTTTTTGGCCAAAGCGTGCACGAAACCCGCCTGCGGCTGGGCCGGCAACTGGCCAAGGAACAACCTGTGGAAGCGGATCTGGTGATCCCGGTGCCCGACAGCGGCAGCGCGGCAGCCCTGGGCTATTCGCAGTTTAGCGGCATCCCCATGGACTATGGGTTCATCCGCAATCATTACGTTGGACGCACCTTTATCATGCCGGAAAAGACGCAGCGGTCCGACAGCGTGGACAT
Organism: Lentisphaerae bacterium GWF2_57_35; assembly: GCA_001804865.1. Lineage (GTDB taxonomy): Bacteria > Verrucomicrobiota > Kiritimatiellia > CAIQIC01 > GWF2-57-35 > GWF2-57-35. The sequence goes on along the minus strand of MHBK01000072.1, from coordinate 15,584 downwards.
GAAGCTGGCCGTCGTACCGGGCGTGGTCCGCGACAAACGGATCGTCGTCGTGGACGATTCGATCATCCGCGGCACCACCTGCCGGCGGCGCATCGAGTCGCTCCGCAAGGCGGGGGCCAAGGAAATCCATATGCGCATCTCCTGCCCTCCCACGCGAAACCCCTGCTATTTCGGCATCGATTTCCCGTCGCGCACGGAGCTGATTGCGGCCGGCAAGGAAGTTCAGGAAATCCAAGAATTCATCGGCGCCGACAGTCTGGCGTATCTTAGCCTGGAAGGAATGCTGTCGGCCTTCGATCATCCCGGCGACTACTGCACGGGCTGTTTCAACGGCAAGTACGCAGTGGACATTACGGAAGACCACTCCAAAAAGGCCATGGAAACGGGCGGGCATTTGGAGGTTTAGAGGGGTGGGGAAGAAGTGATCAGTAAACAGTGATCAGTAATCAGTAATCAGTGATCAGTGATCAGTGATCGGGAGTCAGTGGCGGCAACCTTTTCAAACATGAAGCAGGGCAGGAATTTAATGAGTGATCAATCCACAGATTTTCAACCGTTAACCGGGTCGATGGCGCAACCACGGGGCCTCTATGACCCCGCCAACGAAAGAGACGCGTGCGGCGTCGGTTTGATTTGCAGCCTCCGGGGCGAAAAATCCCATAGCATTGTGCACCAGGGCTTGCAGATTCTGGTCAACCTCGCGCACCGCGGCGCTTGCGGCGCGGACGAAAAAACCGGGGATGGGGCCGGCATCCTTCTGCAAATTCCGGATGCGTTTCTGCGCGCGCGGGCGGGCGACGCGGGTCTGCGTCTGCCGGAACCGCAAGCCTATGGCGCGGGCTTGGTCTTTTTGCCCCGCGATCCGGCCCAGATGAAATACTGCATGGACCTGTTCGAAAAGGTCGTCCGGCAGGAAGGCCAGGAGTTCATCGGCTGGCGGGATGTGCCGGTCAGGGACGAGGTCCTCGGCGAAACGGCGCGCAAAGTCAAACCCGAGATCAAGCAAGTGTTCGTGAGCCGCGGCAAAGGCATCAAGGATGCCAGTCATTTTGAACGCAAGCTCTACGTAATCCGCAAAGTGCTGGAAAAGGCCCTGCGGGATTCCGAGCTGACGGAGAAAAAATACTTCTACATCCCCAGCCTCTCCTGCAATACGATGATTTACAAGGGCCTGTTGCTGGCCGATCAGATCGAGCCGTTCTTCCCGGATCTGACCGACCCGCTGATGGCCAGCAGCCTGGCGATCGTACATCAGCGCTACAGCACCAACACCTTCCCCACTTGGGATCTGGCCCAGCCGTTCCGCTTCTTGTGCCACAACGGCGAAATCAACACCCTGCGCGGCAACATCAACTGGATGAACACCCGCGAAGGCTTGTTCAAGTCGGAGCTATTCGACAGCGACATGGCCAAGCTGTTCCCCATCCTGACGCCCGGCGCCAGCGATTCGGCGATTCTCGACAACGCGCTGGAACTGCTCTATCACACCGGCCGTCCCCTGCCCCAGGCGATGATGATGCTGATCCCGGAGGCGTGGCAGAATCACAAGACGATGAGCGACGAGAAGAAGGCCTTCTACGAATATCAGTCCTGCATGATGGAACCGTGGGACGGCCCGGCCTCGATCCCGTTCACCGACGGACATTATGTCGGCGCCGTGCTCGACCGGAACGGCCTGCGGCCCTCGCGCTACACCGTGACCAAGGACGGACTGGTCGTCATGGCCTCGGAAACCGGCGTGCTGCCCATCGATCCGGCCAATGTCCTGCGCAAGGGGCGTCTTCAGCCGGGCCGCATGTTCTTGGTCAACATGGACGAGGGCCGCATTGTCGACGACGAGGAAATCAAGAGCGAAATCTGCCGCCGCAAGCCCTACCGCGCCTGGCTCAACGAGAACCTGGTGGATTTCGAAGCGATTCCGGCGCCGTCGTGCCCCCCGACGAATTTCCAGTCGCTGTTGCAGCGCCAGAACCTGTTTGGCTACACCCTCGAGGATCTCCGCATCGTCCTGACCCCGACGGCGAAAGGCGAGGAGGCGATCGGCTCCATGGGCACCGATACGCCGCTGGCGGTGTTGTCGGAACGGCCCCAGTTGCTTTACAGCTACTTCAAACAGCTCTTCGCCCAGGTGACCAATCCTCCACTCGACGCCATTCGCGAGGAATTGGTGACGTCCCTGCAATACAACATCGGGTCGGCGCGCAATCTGTTTGAAGAGACCCCGGAACATGCCCGGCAAATCCGGCTCAAGAGCCCGATCCTGATGAACTCCGAACTGGCCAAGTTGCGGGAACTCGGCCTGCCCGGGTTCAAATCGATCGTGCTGCCGATGACCTACGACGTTTCGAAGGGCGGCCCAGGCCTCGAAGAAGGCCTGACCAACCTGTGCAAAGCGGCTTCCAAGGCCGTCGAAGAAGGCTGCACCATCGTCATTCTTTCGGACCGCGGCGCGGGCCGCGAGCAGGCCCCCATTCCGGCGTTGCTGGCTACGGCGGGCGTTCATCATCATCTGATCCGGGCCCGCCAACGCACGCAGTGCGCCCTGGTCATCGAAAGCGGAGAACCGCGCGAGGTGCATCACTTTTGCCTGTTGTTCGGTTACGGCGCGGGGGCCGTCAATCCATACATGGCCTTCGAAAGCCTGGAAGACTTGGCGAAGCAAGAAATGCTGGCCGATTCCGACGCCGACAAGGCGATCAAGAATTACGTCAAAGCCATCAAGAAGGGCTTGCTGAAGGTCATGTCGAAGATGGGCATCTCGACGCTGCAAAGCTATCGCGGCGCGCAAATCTTCGAAGCCATCGGCTTGAAATCGGCTCTGATCGACAATTTTTTCCCCGGCACGGCATCCCGCGTGGAAGGGCTCGGGCTGGAGGAACTGGCCCGCGAGACCGGCCTGCGGCATGCCCGCGCATTTCCGCCGATCCAGGTGCCGGGCCGCCTCGAACTGGACCAGGGCGGCCAATACCAATGGCGCCGCAACGGCGAAGTCCACCTGCTCGACCCTCTGGCCATCGCCCGGCTTCAACAGGCCGTGCGCACCAACGACGCCAAGACGTTCAAGGAATATTCCTCCATCATCAACGGCCACAATCGCAAAGGGTGCACCCTGCGCGGCCTGATGGAATTCAAGGACACCGGCCGTTCCATTCCCCTCTCGGAAGTGGAACCGTGGACGGAGATCGTCAAACGATTCAAGACCGGCGCCATGTCGTATGGCTCCATCAGCCAGGAGGCGCACGAGACGCTGGCCATCGCCATGAACCGCATGGGCGGAAAGAGCAACTCCGGCGAAGGCGGCGAGGCCCCGGAACGCTACCGTCCGGATGCCGCCGGCAACTGGCGGCGCAGCGCGATCAAGCAAGTGGCCTCGGGCCGGTTCGGCGTCACCAGCCACTACCTGATCAGCGCCCGCGAGCTGCAAATCAAAATGGCGCAGGGCGCCAAGCCCGGCGAAGGCGGACAGCTCCCCGGCACGAAGGTGTATCCGTGGATCGCCAAGACGCGCTATTCGACGCCCTACGTGACGTTGATTTCGCCGCCGCCGCATCACGATATTTATTCGATCGAGGACCTGGCGCAACTGATCCACGACTTGAAGAACGCCAATCCGAAGGCGCGAGTCAGCGTCAAGCTGGTCTCGGCCGTCGGCGTCGGCACGGTGGCCGCGGGCGTATCGAAGGGCAAGGCCGATGTAGTGCTCATCAGCGGGTATGACGGCGGCACGGGGGCGTCTCCGCAGTCGTCGATCAAGCACGCCGGTCTTCCCTGGGAGTTGGGGCTGTCGGAAACCCACCAGACGCTGGTGCTGAACGATCTGCGAAGCCGCATTGTCGTCGAATGCGACGGCAAGCTGTTGACCGGTCGCGATGTGGCCATTGCCTGCCTGCTCGGCGCGGAGGAATTCGGATTTTCCTCCGGACCGATCGTCAGCATGGGCTGCATCATGATGCGGGTCTGCCATTTGAACACCTGCCCGGTCGGCATTGCGACGCAGGACCCCGAGCTGCGCAAGAGATTCCAGGCCACGCCAGAACACGTCATCAATTTCTTCCGCTTTATCGCGGAGGAATTGCGGGAGATCATGGCTCAACTCGGCTTCCGGACCATCGACGAGATGGTGGGCCAGGTCGACACGCTGGAACAGCGCAAGGCCATCGAGCACTGGAAGGCCAAGGGCTTGAATCTGACGAAACTGCTCTACAAGCCGGAAGTGCCGGCGCACGTGGGAATTCATTACACCAAGCCGCAGGATCATGGGCTGGCCAACGCCATCGACCATCAATTGATCGAACAGGCCAAGCCGGCGCTGGAGCGCCGGGAAAAAGTGACCATCGACCTGCCGATCCGCAACCTTAACCGCACGTTCGGCACGATGCTGAGCAGCCATATTTCCAAGCGCTATGGCGCGGAAGGATTGGACGACAACACCATCGTGATCAACGCAACCGGCTCCGGCGGACAGAGTTTCTGTGCGTTCGGCGCCAAGGGCATCACGGTACGGGTGGAAGGCGACGCCAACGATTACTTCGGCAAGGGGCTCTCGGGCGCGCGGCTGATCGTCCGGCCTCCGAAAGAAGCCACGTTTTTGCCGGAGGAAAACATTCTGATCGGCAATGTGGCCCTTTACGGGGCCACGGCGGGCGAAGCGTACATCCGCGGCCTGGCCGGCGAACGGTTTGCCGTGCGCAACAGCGGCGCCCGGGCCGTGGTCGAAGGCGTGGGCGATCATGGCTGCGAGTACATGACCGGCGGCCGCGTGGCCGTATTGGGCCCGACGGGCCGGAACTTCGCCGCCGGCATGAGCGGCGGCGTGGCCTACGTGCTCGACGAAGCCGGCGACTTCAAGCAAAACCGCTGCAACCTGGAAATGGTCGAGCTGGAGCCCGTGACGGAACCGGTGGACATCGTCGAACTCCGGGAGCTGATCGCCCGGCACTTTGCCCATACGCAAAGCGCCGTGGCGCGCCGCATCCTGGATCAATGGGAAGACGTGCTGAAGAAATTCGTCAAGATCATGCCCATCGATTACAAGCGAGCTCTCGGCATTGTCGCCCAACAAAAAATGATGGAAGAAAACGCCAAGGCCGCCGCCCTGGTTTAGCCGACTTTTTATACGAAAGAAATACGACATGGGAAAACCAACAGGATTCAAGGAATACCCGAGAGAAACGCCCGCCGAACGCCCCGTTGCGGAGCGTGTTCGCGATTATAACGAATTGTACCGCGAGTTCCCGGTCGAGAACCTGCGCCGGCAGGCCGCCCGCTGCATGAACTGCGGCGTGCCTTTCTGCCATGCGGGGTGTCCGCTGGGCAACATCATCCCCGATTGGAACGATTTGGTTTACAAGAACCAATGGGAAGCGGCCTACAAGGAACTGATGTCGACCAACAATTTTCCCGAATTCACCGGACGGCTCTGTCCCGCCCCCTGTGAAGAAGCGTGCGTGCTGGGCATCACGGACCCGCCGGTCGCCATCGAGTTGATCGAAAAGAACATCGTCGAGTACGCCTTCAAGAACGGCTGGGTCAAACCCGAACCGCCAACCGTCCGGACGGGCAAGAAGGTCGCCGTGATCGGATCGGGCCCCTCCGGCTTGGCTTGCGCGCAGCAGCTTAACCGGGCGGGCCATCTCGTGACGTTGTTCGAGCGCGCGGAGAAACTCGGCGGCCTGCTTCGGTACGGCATCCCCGATTTCAAACTGGAAAAACACGTGATCGACCGCCGCCTCCAACTAATGGAAGCCGAAGGCATTATCTTCAAGCCCTCCACCGCGGTGGGAACGAATTACCCCGCGGAAGATTTGAAGGAATTCGACGCGGTCGTGCTTTGCGGCGGCGCGACCAAATCGAGAGATTTCCCCATTCCGGGCAGGGAACTCGACGGCATCCATTTTGCCATGGACTTCCTGCCCCAGCAAAACCGGACGGTGTCCGGCGAAAAGCTGGCTTCGCAAATTTCCGCCGCCGGCAAACACGTCATCGTCATCGGCGGCGGCGATACGGGCAGCGATTGCGTCGGGACCTCCCGCCGGCAAGGCGCCCGCTCCATTACGAATTTCGAGTTGCTCCCCATGCCGACCAAGGATCGCTCCAGCCAGCAACCCTGGCCCTACTGGCCCATCAAGCTGCGGCACAGCTCCTCCCACTCGGAAGGCTGCGAGCGCTTCTGGTCCATCTCGACGAAGGAATTCATCGGCTCCAAGGGACGCGTCCAGGCCCTGCGCACCGTCTCCGTGGAGTTCGCGCCGGACGGAAATGGACGGCTGAAAATGAGCGAAGTGCCCGGCACCGAATACGAGTGGCCCGCCGAGCTGGTCCTTCTGGCCCTGGGCTTTGTGGGCCCTGAACGCGACAACGTCATTGCCCAACTAGGCGTCGAACTCGACGAGCGGGGCAACGTCAAGACGGGTGCGGACTACATGACCAGCCGTCCGGGCGTTTTCGCCGCCGGCGACATGCACCGCGGCCAATCGCTGATTGTCTGGGCCATCTCCGAGGGCCGCGAAGCGGCGCGTTGTGTGGACTTGTTCCTAATGGGCCACAGCGAATTGCCGACCAAGGGAAACCAGGATCTGCCGAGGGTTTAAGGCGCTCAAAGGTGGCCCGGCTTCTCCGAAGACGGGCTTCCGAACACGAGATTCTAACCGATACGGTCTTGCGATTTTCAAGCAAACGGATAACTATCGATTCCAGATCTCCCCAGAGACCTGGAGACTTGAATACTTGCTGTTATGAAAAAAATATACGTCCTCGATACCAATGTCCTGCTGCACGACCCCAAAGCCTTTTCCCACTTCGACGACAACGACGTCGTCATTCCGCTGAAAGTGATTGAAGAAATCGATCATTTCAAGCGGGACCTGACGGAACTGGGCCGCAATGCCCGGCAGGTGTCGCGCATGTTGGACGCGCTCCGCAAGCAGGGCAAACTCGCCGATGGCGTAAAGCTGGAAAGCGGGGGCCTTGTTCGCATCGCGTTCCCCGGCGACCGCGATCATTACGTCAACGGGCTCTCAGCCGACGACCAGATCCTGAAACTGGCCACCGAAATCAAGAAGCGCTCGGATCAAACGCCGTGCATCGTGGTCAGCAAGGACATCAATATGCGGCTGAAGGCCGACGCGCTGGGCCTCGACGCCGAGGATTACGAGACCGATCACGTCGACATCTCCGAGTTGTATACCGGGCAGACCGAAATTGAGGTCGAGCCCGGCCAGTTGGAGGCATTCAAGCGGAACAGCCAACTGCCGCTGCCGGGTTGCGAATTGTCGGTCAACCAATACGTCATGCTGCGCAACCAGGCCGACAGCAGCCACACGATGCTGGCGCGATTCGACGGCGACGCGCTCGTGCCGTTGGTGGGCCTTCCGGAGGAACTCCGCCAAGTCCAACCGCGCAACCGCGAGCAGCATTATGCCTTGGACGCGCTGCTGAACGATCACATCAAGCTGGTCACCATTATCGGCAAAGCCGGCACGGGCAAGACGCTGCTGGCCGTGGCGGCCGGACTGCACAAGACGATCGATAGCCGGGCCTACCGCAAGATGCTCGTCTGCCGGCCCACCGTGGCCATGGGCAAGGATATCGGCTACCTGCCGGGCACGATGGAGGAAAAGCTCAATCCCTGGATGCAGCCTATTTTCGATGCAATGGATTTGCTGTCGAACGGACGTTCCGGCGGCAAACGCATGATGGACGGGTTCGACGAGAACGGCCGGGTGAGCATCGAACCGCTTACCTACATCCGGGGCCGAAGCATCGCCAACCAGTTCATTATCCTCGACGAAGCCCAGAACCTGACCCCGCTGGAAGCCAAGACGGTCATCACGCGGGTCGGACCGGGCACAAAGATCGTGCTGACGGGCGACATTTATCAGATCGACAATCCGTATGTGGACAGCATGTCGAACGGGCTATCCACTTTGGTCGAGCGTTTCCGTCCCTACCGCCTGGCAGCGCACATCATGCTGTCCAAGGGGGTACGGTCGGAAATTGCGGAACTGGCGGCGAATCTGCTCTAAGGGCGGGAGCAGGCTTTATTGCGCCAGCGGAATGGCGCCGCCCAGCCCGAATTTAATGGGCTCGTTGGCATCGATCAATTCGTAGGAAACCTCGGCTTTCTGGCTCCAAGCCAGGGCTCGGGCTCGTTTAAAGACCTCGAAGCTGTCGTCGCGGACGATGAAGCTGAGCATGTCCTTTTCCTTGTTCATTTGCGTCAAAATCCGGCCATACCAATCGTCGGACGTTTCATTGGCGATATCCACGAGGCGATACCCCGTCACGTTGGGAACCGATTGAACCGCCAGTTGCCCCAGCAGGATGAAATTGAGATCCACGCGATAGGCTTCGGTCTGGACCTTGGCCTCCCCCAGCTTGATGAGCATTCGGGCGCTATCGTTCGATACGCTGCGCGCAATCTGTTTCAGGGTGGTATCGGCCAGCTTACGCAACTCCTCCAAAGGCACGGAAAAGAGTTCGTTATCCCGGCATTCGATAAAAATCGGCCGTTTATCCGACGTGTGCTCCATGGGCGTAGGCACCAACACCCGGATCTGGGAGGCGTCGATGCCGGTCAGGAGGATCATAAGAATCAAGATCCCCAGAATGCACGTCATAATATCCAGGAACGAGTCCAGGTTGACGGCGTTATTCCGTTCTCTTTTCCCCATCTTGCGCCTTTCCGGAGGCCTTGATCGCCTTGTCGTAGTTTACATCGCGATCCGCTTCAAATAGTTCCACGCCCACATCCACGCCGCGATCCCGGATCACCTTCTTAAGTCTTCGTACCACGATGGCCGACCGGGGCCGGGCCAGCAGGATGATATAGTCGTTGGCCTTGTTGGTCTCGACGCGGGTCAGCAGCTTTTCGAAGGAATTCCCCTCCTGCTCCAAGTCGCGCAAGGCAACCACCTGATCTTTCAGCACAGGGTCGGGATCGTAAAGAATCATGCGATCGCGATGCACGTCGATGTAAGACGGCTCCTTGTTCTTGTTGCCGAAAGGAAAGGGGCTCACTTTGCCCTCTTCTTCGCCTTGCTTTTCGGATAAATTAGCAGAGACGGGAATGGAGGTAATCTTGATGTTTTCCGGGTTGCTGATGATGGTAAGCACATTACTAACCAACATGATCATCAACACGCCGATCAACATCAGAATCACGGACATAAACGACGAGAAGTCAGTCTGTACGCCTTTCCCCATAAGCTAACGAGGCTCTTCGCGAAGCGTAATCACCCGAGGTTTGCTGAGCCGGTTGCAGAAAGAATCCGTAACGGCCAGATGCTGCCGGAGATCTTCCAGCGTCTTGCGGAATTCGTCCGACGTGGCCAGGCCGGTCATAGACTTTTCTACCGCCTGCTGGATATGCAACAAATCTTCGATGCCGGCGGCCATGCGGGCCACTTCCTGCATGCGGTTGCCCAAATCCTGGGCGGCGGAAAGCGACTTCTCCATGCTTTCGTGCGTGGCGTTCTGCAAGACTTTGGCGCTGTCCTTGTATTCCGCCGCTGATTCCATGGCGGCAGCATGAACTTGTTCGAGAAGCCCCTTGAGCTTGCCGGCTTCCTCGGCGGCCACTTTCCGCCGCGAATCCAACAACACATCCTCCTGCGACTGCATGTCGCCCACCACCTTCTGGAGGGAACTCTGCAGGGTTTCCCCCACGGCCGCCATGCTGCCCGACAGCTTGGAGGTCAAATCCTTGAGGATGACCTCGTAATTTTGCGTCAGGTTGGCAAAACGCTCTTCTACCACGCCGGCGGCCTTTTCGATGGAACGCGTGAAAACCTCGTCGTAGCGGTCAGGATCGGGGATATAGCGCCGGAAGGCCGCCTCGATGGAGTCTTCCAGGTTTTCGATCACGATGGGCTGCTGTTCGGGCGAAGGGAATTTGGAGATCAGGACTTCGTCCAGGTAAATGTCGACTTCCACGAACAGGTTTTCCTCGCGCCGTTGAATGGACGACAACGGGAACATCAGGAAGGTCACGAGCATCAGGGCCAGAAAGGTCGTATCGAACGCGACGCCCAAGCCAATGGTAACGTTGGCAATGGCGCCCTTGATGGCGCTCAATTCGGCGGAGCCCGACAAGAAACTGGCGAACCCGGCGACGGCGGCGCCCAAACCTTGCACCGTTCCAATGAATCCCAGAATTGGAACGGCCCAAATCAATACGCGCGTCAGCGAATAGGAGGTGTCGGAGGTGCTGGTATCCCGGTCCGATTCGGCGCTCGCCCAGCCGGACACACGGCCGATATCCTTGGTGGCCAGCCAGAGGCCAAGCAGACGGTCCATGCGGCTTAAGGTAATGCTGCTGGCATACGATTCGCTGTTGACAATGTTTTTCCGAAGAGCATGAATCTGGGTTTCATCGTTCAGGTCCACTCTCAGTTCGACGGGACTGTCGTACATGACGCGCGTCTGGTTGCGAATGATGCGCTGCTTCAGAAAAATCTGCGCGGCCACCATGAAGGACATGTACAATTCGATGTACTGAATCGGACCACGGTTGTTGATGAGGGCATAAATGTAATGGGCTTTGGTATCTTTAAAAGGAAAGACGGCGAAGGCGACGAGCAGCGTACCCAGCAATCCCACCAGCAACTGAATGAAGAAATTGGCTTCAGTACCAGGATGCGCACCTTGAACTTGATTCAGTTGCTCCTCTTCTGCAGGAACCGCATCCGGAACTTTTTCTTCAGCCATGATTCACCTGAGAGAAACCTCACCGCATATTCTCTTCCCCCGTCGGCAACCCACGACAAGGGAGCCACACCTGTTGTGGCGCTAATTGTTCAAATTATACTGGACAAGTCAATTCTGTATTTGCATCCAGTCCATGAAAAACGCTAAAGGATAGCGCGCATCGATTGGAAGGAATGGAGGATGAATCATGGATGTTTTCTTTTTTGAAGCTTTTGAAGAGGAGCAGGCCGCCCTTCAACGTTATCTGCCGAAGGGCCTGCAAGCCGGTTTCACCCCAAAAACCATTCAGGAAACCGGCATGGCCACCCCCCCGGCCGGCCTGATCAGCCTCCGTACGCAATCGATCATACCTCCGGCTTGGGCGCCGTCACTGACCGGCATTCTGTCGCGCAGCACCGGCTATGACCACCTTCGCCGCTACGTGGACCTCACGGCCACCGCCGTTCCCTGCGGCTATCTTCCGCTCTATTGCGCCCGCGCCGTGGCCGAGCAGGCCTTGCTGTTGTGGCTGGCGCTCTACCGCAAGCTCCCGACGCAGCTCCGCCAATTCGAAACCTTCCATCGCGACGGCATCACCGGGCAGGAATGCGCAGGCAAATGCCTGGCCGTCTTCGGCGTGGGCCATATCGGCTCGGAAGTGGTCAAAATCGGCAAGGGCCTGGGCATGGAGGTGCTGGGGGTGGACATCGTCCGGCGGTTTGCCCATGTCGAGTATGTGGAAAAAGACCTTGCGTTGGCGCGCGCCGACATCGTCGTGTGCTCGATGAATTTGACCAAGGCCAATGCGGCCTATTTTCAATACGACACGCTGCAAGCCTGCCGGCGCGGCGTTCTCTTCATCAATATCGCACGCGGCGAATTGGCCCCCTCCCAGGTTCTGCTGCGCGCGTTGAACGAGGGCCTGTTGGGCGGCGTCGGCATCGATGTGTATAATTGCGAGAGCGAGCTGGCGGTCTCCCTGCGCGGCAACCAAACGTCCAGCCATCCCGAAGTGGAAGCCACGCTGCGCCTGAAGAATCATCCGCAAGCCATCCTGACTCCGCATAACGCCTTCAACACCATCGAAGCTGTCGAGCGTAAATCGGAACAAAGCATGGAACAAGTGGCCCACTTCTTCAAAACCCAGAGCTTCCTCTGGCCGATGCCGGAAGCGTAATCGCTTGACGCGTTCCATCCGAAAGAGTACTGTTCCAATGTTTTATTAACCGTTTTAACCTGAAAGGGGAATTTGGATGAGTGCCATTCAGTCAAATAGCAGATCACGCCCCTTCGGGATTTCGGCCGGGTAGAGTCTCCGACTCGCCCATTTTACAAGCCGCCGTTCCCCGACCGGGAACGGCTTTTTTGTGTCCAGATTTCTCCGCCGGGGCGTTATCTCATCCCTTTTCACGGGACGCCAAAGGCGCCTTCTTTCCATATCCAACGATCGAATCGCCCGACGTTCCACACCTATTCAGACATATGTTTTTTATTGGAGTATTTCAGAAATGACGAACCATCGCGAGCTGGCCTCCGGGAACGAAACCCCGGACCCGGCCTTTATCTGCGAACACTGCCGCAACACGATTCCGGGCCAGGCCCCGGGTACGGCACATCGCAATCACTGTCCGCAATGCCTCTGGAGCCTGCACGTCGATCTGCGGATCGGCGACCGGCGCTCCGGATGCCGCAGTCCTATGGAACCCATCGCCGTCCAAGTCCTGAACAACGGCGAATGGTCGCTCTTGCATCGATGTCGACGTTGCGGCCTGATTCGAGCCAATCGGATCGCCGGCGACGACAACGAATGCCTGCTGCTGTCCTTGGCGCTGCGTCCACTGGCCCGGCCGCCCTTCCCGCTTGACCGGGTTGGGATCGGCGCGGGCATACGCACGGAAACCGGGGAAGGAGGAATCGAGCCATGAAGAAGCTGAAAACCTGGGGTTGGAATGAGGAATGGGAGCTGTCTTTCGAGCCGTACCGGCACGAAGGACTCGCGCCTGCGCGGGTCATCCGCGAGGATCGGGAGCTCTACCTGGTCCAAACGGAAACCGGAGAAAAAACCGCCGCCGTATCTGGACGCTTCCGCTACCAAGCGGCCAGCCGGTCGGACTTCCCCTCCGTCGGCGATTGGGCGGCGGTAGAAACCGATGAAGCGGCCGGGAAGGCGACCATCGTCGCCCTCCTGCCCCGGCGAACCGCCTTCTCGCGCCGGCATCCCGGCAAAAACGAGGAGGAGCAAATCGTGGCCGCCAATGTGAACACGATTTTCCTGGTCAGCGCGCTCGACGGCGGACGCAACTTCAACTTGCGCCGCCTCGAGCGTTACCTGGCCCTCGCTCGGGGCAGCGGCGCCCAACCGGTTATCGTGCTGAACAAAGCGGACCTCAGCGACTGCGTGGACCGCTATATCCTTGAAGCCGAATCCGCGGCCCCCGCCCTACCCGTACATCCGGTCAGCGCCCTTGCGCGACAAGGTTTGGACGCACTGGAGCCCTACCTCGCCACCGGACAAACCGTCGCCCTGCTCGGATCTTCCGGCGTCGGGAAATCGGCTTTGATCAACGCCCTCCTGGGCGTCGAGCAACAAGTCACCGGCGAGATCAGGGCTCAGGACCACAGGGGCCGCCACACCACCACCCGCCGGGAATTGTTTTTGATCCCCGGCGGCGGCATGGTCATCGACACCCCCGGTCTGCGCGAGCTGGGTCTGTGGGGCGACGAAAGCGAACTGGCCGGCGCCTTCGACGATATCGAGGAGCTGGCCTCCCAATGCCGCTTCCGCGATTGCCGCCACGACGGCGAACCCGATTGCGCAGTCCAACAAGCGCTCGGCGACGGCAGCCTCGACGCAAACCGCTTCGACAACTATCTGCGGATGCGCCGGGAACTCGCCCATCTGGCCCGAAAAACCAATCCCGCCGCCCAGCGGGCAGAAAAGGAACGCTGGAAGAAAATCGCCTGCTGGCAAAAGCAAATCCAGAAAGATCGGTAAGGCATCGAAAGCAGAATTCCAATGATTGGAAAATTTCCTCGCATATTTTCCAATCATTGGAAAAAATGCCCAAAAGTTTTCCAATCATTGGAAAATTCCGTTTCAGATTGCTTTATGGCAAACGACAAGGTCGTAAAAGGCGCCGGCTTCGGCTGGCTCGTGTTCAGCGTGGCCCTGGCTAATTTCATGGCCAAGCTGGACAGCTACATCGTCAACATCTCGCTGCCGACCATCGCCCAGGCGTTTCATATCGGCACCAGCACGGTTTCCCTGGTGATCCTGAGCTACATGCTGACCGTCACCAGTACTCTGCTGTTGTTCGGCAAGCTCTGCGAACGCCGCGGCGCCAAACAAATTTTCATCGGCGGGTACATCGTATTTGTGCTGGGCTCGCTCATGTGCGGCTTGGCCTCGAACATCTTCCTGCTGGTGGGCGCACGGGCCTTGCAAGGACTCGGCGGAGCCATGCTGATGACCACCGCCCTGCCCCTGCTTACCGAGCATGTTTCCGAACGACATCAGGGCGCGGCCATGGGCATCCTCGCAACCGCAGCCGCCTTGGGCCTTTCCATTGGAGCGCCCTTGGGGGGCTTCATCACCCGCTTTCTTTCGTGGCACTGGATCTTTCTCATCAATGTGCCCGTCGGCATACTGGCCATCGTCGTGGGCCTGCGCATGATCCCCGAATCGGCGCGCCCTCTTCGCCGGTCGCGGAATCGCTTCGATGTCCCGGGCGCCCTGCTAAGCCTGGCCGGACTGGCCGCCCTGGTCTTCAGTCTGAGCATGGGCCGCGAAAAAGGCTGGACCTCGCCGCTCATCCTGAGCGGATTCGCAGCGGGCATCCTGCTGCTTTACATTTTAATCCGCTGGGAGCTTCGCCATCCGGATCCGCTTCTCAACATGAAACTGCTGCGCGATCTGCCTTTCGCGTTTGCCGTACTTTCCGGCTGCGCCGTGTTTCTGCTGGTCTCCGGCAATACGTTTCTGGCGCCCTTTTATCTCGAGCTGTACCAAGGGCTCGCCCCGGATCGGTCCGGCCTCGTCCTGGTGACGTTTGCCGTCGTTTTGATGATCGTGTCCCCCTTGGCGGGGAAATTGGCCGACCGCATGGCGCCCCATATCCTTTGCTCCTTCGCCCTGCTGCTGAGCGCCGCCCTGTGCGTGGCCTTCTCCGCCATGCTGCAAGACCGCAGCCTGACCCCGATGCTCGTCTTTCTGGCCGGCTTTGGAGGCGCCCTGGGCTTTTTCGTATCGCCGAACAACAAAGCCGTCATGACCCTGGCCCCCCGCCGATTCCAAAGCGTGGCCTCCGGCTTTTATCAAACCATGACCGGCATGAGCCAGATTCTGGGCGTGTGCCTGTTCGAAACCATCTTCAGCGATTCGTTCCCCAGCAAGATCGTCCAGACCTCCCTCGCCGGCCTGAAACCCGAAACGCTCGCCCAAGGCTTTCGCCACAGCTACGTCTTCGGCGCCTTTGTCTGCCTGCTGGGCTTTCTCTTCGCCTATATCGCCCGCCCGGGGCCGGCAGCAGCCAGGCTTCAGGAACGATAAAGAATTTGGAAACCACCAAACAAGAAGAGCCGCTTTTTCTCTCTGTTTGCTCCCGTTAAAAACCTTTGCCGTGTCTTGTTGAGGGAACGGAGGGGTGGAGCTTGCTGTTTGTCGCAAGGGGGGTGCGACTCTTGCAGAAAACGCGAAAACTGTAAAAGAAACTCCAGCTCTTCCTCTCCTTTGCGACCTCTGCGCGGCTTGGCTTTGCGGCCTTTGCGTTGAAATTCTTCGTTGTGTTCTTCGGTTGCGGTTTAGCCCGCATTTCTCACAAAGATAGTTGACGAGGGTTGCGCGTTGTTGTACAACTCGTTTATCACAAATGAGATACACAACATACGGAGGCAACCCG
>MHBK01000071.1:29000-88245 GCA_001804865.1 Lentisphaerae bacterium GWF2_57_35 | reverse complement strand
TGCGCGCAAGCGATCTGACGGAAGGCTTCTCGCTTTTGCAGAGCAACATCGAAGCCACCCCGCCGGAAAACATCTACCTCGATGCCGCCGCCCTGCAAGGCGATTGCTTCTTCTACCAGATTGAATTGGCGCCTTGAGGACGCGCCGATGCCGCTATAAGAAGACTTGTTTTTTGGAGGGGCGCGCTCCGTCGCGACCGAAAGAAGCCGGTTCCGACAGAGCGGAACCCTCCAGAAGATTTTAGATCTTTTCGGATGGGGCAACGAATATAGAGCCATTCCATCAGCGTCTTTCAAAGGACAGCTGCCCTCAGGCCGGTTGCGCTAACTGGACGATCCGGTTTTTTCTTGATGCTTTTCCTGCTCAATCGGCTATTCTTGCCGGTCTGAGCAGTCGCCGATGAAGGCGGCGGGAAAGGTATGACTTATGGCTATTTATCCATTTTTGGCGGTCGAAAAGAAGTGGCAGAAGTTCTGGCTGGAAAATAAGACGTTCCGAACGCCTGACGCGATCGAGCCGGGCAAGCCGAAGTCTTACATCCTCGACATGTTCCCCTATCCGAGCGGATCGGGACTTCATGTGGGCCATCCGGAAGGCTATACCGCCACCGACATCACGGCTCGCTACCGCCGCATGAAAGGCTTCAATGTTTTGCATCCGATGGGGTGGGACGCTTTCGGCCTGCCGGCGGAGCAATACGCGCTGGAAACCGGCACGCATCCTCTCATTACGACCGAGCGCAACATCAACCGCTTTCGCGCGCAATTGCAGGACTTGGGCTTTTCCTACGACTGGGACCGCGAAATTTCCACTACCGATCCCGACTATTTCCGCTGGACGCAATGGATTTTCCTTAAGCTGTACGAGCGCGGCCTGGCCTATCAGGCCGAGGTCGCGGTGAACTGGTGCCCGGCGCTGGGCACAGTGCTGGCCAACGAAGAAGTCATCGACGGCAAGAGCGAGCGCGGCGGACATCCTGTCATCCGCAAGCCGATGCGCCAATGGATGCTCCGGATCACCCAATATGCCGAACGTCTGCTGGCCGATCTGGAAGAACTCGATTGGCCCGACAGCATCAAGGAAATGCAGCGCAATTGGATCGGACGCTCCGAGGGCGCCGAAGTCGACTTTGAAGTCGATGGCATGCTCGATGCGAAAATCCGCGTGTTCACCACCCGCCCCGACACCTTGTTCGGCGCCACGTACATGGTTCTGTCGCCGGAGCATCCGCTGGTCGTGCGCCTGACCACGGCCGATCAAAGCACGGCCATTGCCCATTACCGCGAGGAAGCCGCCCGCAAGAGCGATCTCGAGCGCACCGAGCTGCAGAAAAACAAGACCGGCGTTTTTACGGGCGCCTACGCGATTAATCCCGTGAACCATCACCGGATTCCCATCTGGATTGCCGATTACGTCCTCTCCTCCTACGGCACCGGCGCCATCATGGCCGTGCCGGCCCACGACGAACGCGACTACGCCTTTGCCAGGCAGTTCAAACTGCCGATCATAGAAGTCGTTTTCGGCGGCGACATTTCCAAAGAGGCGTATGTGGGCGACGGCAAGCTGGTCAATTCGGCCAGCCAATGGGTCTCCATCGACGGCCTGTCCGTGCCTGACGCGAAGAAAAAAATCGCCGTCTGGCTGGAGGAAAAAGGCCTGGGCGTTCGCAAGGTGAATTACAAACTCCGCGACTGGCTCTTCAGCCGTCAGCGCTACTGGGGCGAACCGTTTCCGGTCATTTTTGTGGACGGCCAACCCCAACCCCTGAAGCCGGAAGAACTGCCCCTGCTGCTGCCGGAAGTCGAAACCTATACGCTCAGCGGCACCGGCGAGAGTCCGCTGGCCACCATCGATTCCTGGGTCAACACGACCGATCCCGAAACCGGAAAGCCCGCGCGCCGCGAAACCAACACCATGCCGCAGTGGGCCGGGTCCTGCTGGTATTACCTGCGCTTCGTCGACCCGAAAAACCCGAGCGCCCTGATCGATCCGGCCAAAGAAAAATATTGGCTCCCGGTAGACCTGTATGTCGGCGGCGCCGAACACGCCGTGTTGCATCTGCTCTATGCCCGTTTTTGGCACAAGGTTCTTTATGATGTGGGCGTGGTCACAACGAAAGAGCCGTTCCACAAGCTGGTCAACCAGGGCATGATCCTGGGCGAAATGGAATATACGCGCTACCTCAATGCCGAGGGACAGCTCGTTTCCGCCGAACTGGTCGACGACAGCGGCGTGGACAAGCGTACCGGCGAGGAGCTCGAAGCCGAAAATGTAGTCGAAGGGGACATCAAAAAGGAAGGCATCCACTTTGTGCTCGTGGCCCATCCCCACATCCGTGTTTCCGCCCGCAGCTTCAAGATGAGCAAGAGCCGCGGCAACGTCATCAATCCCGACGACGTCGTGAAGGAATACGGCGCCGACTCCCTGCGCCTCTACGAAATGTTCATGGGGCCGCTTACCCAGGTGAAGCCCTGGAGCATGAAAGGCGTCGAAGGCGTTCACCGCTTCCTCAACCGCGTCTGGCGGCTGATGGTCGACGAACTCACCGGCGAACTGCTGCCGGCGGTTGTCGATGCCGAGCCGACCCGCGACGAGCTGCACGAATTGCATGCGACCATCAAGCGGGTTTCGGACGACATCGAAACGATGAATTTCAACACCGCTATCTCCGCCATGATGATCTTCCTGAACGAAGCGCAGAAATGGGAGCGGCGGCCGAAATCGGTTCTGTCGACCTTCGTCCTGCTGTTGGCGCCCTTTGCCCCGCATATCGCCGAAGAACTCTGGCAGAAACTGGGCCACGACAACACGCTGGCTTACGCGCCCTGGCCGGACGTCAACGAGGAATACCTCGTCCAGGACACCATCGAAATCCCGGTGCAAATCAACGGCAAGCTCCGCGGCAAGGTCGTCGTTCCGGTCGACGAAACCAAGGACTTCATCCTGGACGCCGCCCGCAACGACGCCGCCATCGCGCCGCACCTGCAAGGGAAAACCGTCCGAAAAGAAATCTTCGTCCCCGGCCGCCTGGTGAATTTCGTCGTGGGTTGAAGGCCCTTTTCCAATGATTGGAAAAAATCGGCTGCGATTTTCCAATCATTGGAATTTGTGCGGACATTGCTATCCAAGTCTGCAGTCCAACACGTAGGAGCGAACGACAATGCCTCTAGATGTGAGGGCTTCTGCTTGTTTCTGAAATTGTATTCGTGCTTCAACTAGATTTTTCGCAGGGCTTTGTTTTTTTCGGTGATCTTTATTATCCCAAGCTTCACATTGAAACCACCCAACCAAGTACAAACCGTGATGGCAGGCGTTGTTCTGGAGATATCGTTCAACCAATTGTGATTGCATTGCGTCGTCAAGTTCGGGATTCCAACAACCTTTGACCTCGATGATGCAGGTAATGATATCGCGGATTCCTTTGTTGTCGTCACCAATTGCATTGACGTGGATATCGGTGCGCTGGCCTGCTTCTATGACTCGCGGACGTATCTGGACTTCACGGTTAACAACAACACCGCGTTCAGCGATATCACTGGTGAAAAAGCGGCTTAGGTAGTCTGATAATGAATTTTCGTCAAGTGGGGTCCATGCACTGCTCTCCCGGTTTTGATCCCAAATATCCACGATGGCGGGTGGTGCGCCATGTAGTCTTTGATTTAATCGATCAAGGGACTCAATAATGAGATGAAGAAGTTGATGTCCATCAGAAATGACTCTGCTATTTTCCTGCTTAATGAGCTTTATTAATGCCTTAGGGCCAAGAGGATTCCATCTTTCACTGCGCATTTTTACGATCGCCTGGCAATAATAATAATTCAGCCAATCTATCGCTGGAAGAGAATCGCAAATTTGCTTAATAGCAGCACAAGCTGAAAAAGTTGCGCGATTTGTCAGAAGACCAAGAAGATCCTGATCCCGCCAATGGGCAACTTGCTCCCTATCTTCTATCATGTGGACCTCTTCGACATGGGGATCTTCAGCGTGTGGGTATTGGGTGGTAACCCATAAATATAAATCTTTTAGTTGGTTGTCATCCAGTCGTGTCAAACAAGACCCAGTCAAATGCCGGTTAGCCCAGCAGCCTATCAATGATTGACCAAAAGCTCTGTCTGTAAGAATTGCATTCCAGACAATTGGCCATGAAGCATGGTCTAGGATGGAACTGATCGCATGGATTGCCGATATCGCATAACTCCTCTTTGGTTCATCTACTGGAACCGATGGATGAATGAATTGTAGGGCAAGGGCTGTAATGTTTGGATCGTTTAATTCGGCAAGTACTGAGATAATATGACCTGTAGCGGTTGGTGAAAATAGACGATCATGTACCCAACGACGAAGTATTGCGGCCATATCTGCATTCACGATGTGTTTAATGTGGTTAAGTGGCGTTAATACTGCATGTCCTTCGCGATCTTCTCTCTGGCAAATTTCTTCCAATGCGTTTCGCAGTACTTCAGGACTCTTTTGATATGCAACACGAATTAACTTCGAGTGATATCTCTCTGCCTCTTCAGTCGAAAGATTTCGTGGATAATCAAGAATTGCTGCACTCCATTTTGCCCAAATTGTTGTATCCAGAGCGTCAATGACGCTGGGTTGGAATTGAAAAAGCAACCTTAACGCTTGATATCCTGCGTTGGCTGGCAGAAAGAATAGATTGGATTTGGCAATCCATTCATCTTTCCGATCATTGCATTGGCTGATATACAGACTGGCCGTCTTAATGATTCGTTGACGTACATCATTACTCGCTGTCTGCCACCCAGGCTGTGCTGTGAGATCAGGTTCCCATGTATCTCCATCAGCAGTGCTGGTTGGAGCCAACGTTAGTTCGCGTGCTATGCACCACCAGAGCCCTGGCTCACTATTCTCGCAACGATTTAACAATATCTGAATTCGCTCTGAAGGAGTAGGCTCAAGCTCAGTTGGACCATCATCTGTGATAGAAAGCTGTCGATCACGCTCGTACTCGTTTTTGAGCGCTTTAGCCGCTTCTGAATCAACAGCTAGTGGCTTAATCCATTCCCCAAAAAATGCATCAACATGTTCGTTTAAGGAATGAGTGAGTAACATAGAGCTTTGGTTCACATCGTTGAAACGAAACATTCGTTGGCACAAATAGCCCCACGTCATGCTTTCTTTTGGATTCTTCGCTTCCAAAAGGTTTTGAAGAAGCCATGGGAAGTCTTTTTCGTCAATGACTCTGGTGGCGCTCCCTCGGCAGAGGTAGGAACTTTCATTCTTGGGGTTTTCAATTAGCGGCACGATCGCGTTGATCAGTTTTCTCCGTTTTTCGTCGTCATCAAGAAATGCAACCCCATCTAGATGGCTGGATTCAATGCGTAGTCCATAGTTCTTTTTCACAATTTCGCAGATGCACCGGGCCATTCCATTCACAACTTTAGGCTGATCCATGTTATTCCACGCAGCTACGAGAATGCCGTCGACCAAAGAAGAAAATGTGTGGGTGCGATCATGGAGGTTAGGCAAGTTTGCTGCCCAAGATAATGCAGTTTCTAGGTGCTGTAACTGCAGCCGAGGAGCCAGTTCGTGAGATATGAACATTTGATAGCTGCCAATGACTGTTTCGGGTGGGGTTGATTCTATTAGAGAAAGAGTCTCTTCAACTGAGATGAAATCTGGCCACAGGACTTCAAGTGCGTGTCCACGAATACGGAATCGTTTGTCCTCAGAACTGATTTCTGCTAAAGGACGAAGAAGACGTTTGTCTTCATCCGTTCCTGTTTTGGAAATTGCATCAATCGCGTTGCAGCGAAGTTCCTCATTGGCCCTGGTATCAAAGGCGACCGATACCAGTTCAGGAACAAGGCCTGGCACAGCACATGATTCAACCAGGATTAGAGCAAGATATCGTGCAAACAAGTTTACTGAGGGTTCAGCTATGTATGGACGAAGATCTTCCGCCATATTGTCGTACTTAAGGAGCGCAAAGCGCTCCCAATAAGTCATCATCCTGAAATGAAGCTTTCCCTCGTTTGCCAGCCGTAGCAGTGAACGAACAAGATTACGCCGCTTGTCATCATCAGAGTTCGCGACATCGCTTCGAAGAAGCACTAACGGGTCGGTATGAACTATTTGATCGAAGACAGATGGCTTTGAGGATGCGAGACGAGCGGCTATCTCATTGAGCTGAGGAACAACCTTTATACTGCCATCATAATGGTCAGTAATAATAGAGAGGATCTTGCTGTCACTGACGCCGTGGTCGAGTAGGTATGCGGCGGCAAGGTATTCTGCATATGTTTGATGGGCCCATCCCATGCGATGGACGCCTCTTGATGTGAATAAACCTGTATTAATCGTTTCTCGAACGGCGTTCTCATTGAGTGTAAATGATTGTTCAGCAATTTCTTCGCCAAAAACTAAGTCCGACAATGGAATGTCTGCCTCATGCGCAGTCCCGTCGTTTGGCCCAGTCCAAACAGCAAATTTGTTGGAAAAAATGGTAACGGCAGCAATTCTTTTAGCTATTGAAAAACGTTGTTTGGCGCTGAGTTTGCCGTGTATCCGCGCTTCTTGGCGTTCGAGAGATTCCTCGCATAGTAAAACGCAGCCCTGCTCATACGCTTCCGCTTCGGTAGCTGGAAGGTGGCCTTTAGCGTTCTGAATATTTAATAGAAAACTAAGTGTTGCTGGTTTAATTGCCAGGGCTTGTACACGTAGACGCCGTATTTCATCAACAAAGGTGTCAGGGTTAATGCCATTTGCTTCTGCCGCTTTGCATACATCTGCCTTTCTTAAAGGAGCTAATTCATATGCACTGAAGTTGTCCTCTCCCCAACGCCGCTTTAATTCCCCTTCGAGCGAAACAGGCCACTCTGCTGTCCTGCAAGCAATACGGAAGAACAATCGATCTGCAGGCAAGCGCACGAGCTCGTCTTTAATGATGCTAATAACATTGCTCATTCGAAGCAAACATTCATCAAGGCTATCCAGGATCAAATGGAATGAATATGAACTTTGCTTCCAACGCGAAATTGCCTCAGACTCGAAAACATCACGAATAAGGCGATCTTCACTTCCGTACGAGCGGAGATCAACAAACAAACATGGGACTTCTTGTTTTGTTAGGTCCTGGACTATCTCGCGTATGGTATGTGTTTTCCCAATACCTGGCTCACCAAGAAGTGCAAGACAGCGAATTGTTGAGATTGCTTCATAATCTTTTACATCAGGATTCCCAATGTTTCCGAATTCTTCATCAGGATCTATAAGGAATCCTCCGTCACCCAAGTTCAAGTTACCTTCGCGAGAACACCAAAATCTTTTCCAATCATATTCCGGCATTTCGGTTCTCCCGTTCGGTAATGGCCATTGACTTCTTCCATAAGGCTGTCATATATTAATTCTGACGGAGGACAAAACTCGGCTTCATGCCGTGTGAATTCCAGAGTTTCTCTGGAAATCCTATATCCTCCGTTTTTCCATGTCTTCCCCCGTGAGGGGCGGATCTTTTTTCGTGTAATACGATCCGTACGTGCGATTCTGTTTGTCATCTACATCGTGGATAAGCGATACCTTTGGCCACAAGAGTTGAATGAAGCGCTCTTCCTTGCGCTCGTAGAGTCGTTGCAACGCCCAAAGGCAATAGTCTGCCACTTGAAGACCTACATATTCATGAGCGTTAGCCGGCGTGACCATCAACTCAGATTGCGGATCTTTACACCCTGTTTTTTCGAAAAAGCGTTGCTGTGCGATCAACAACTGCGATTGCAGGGCCTTAGTCCGATCTGAATGGCCTCGTCTGGAAAAAACGACTTCATATTTGGACTGTAGGTGAAGTCGTTGTTTGAACAACATGCGCACGGTTAAATCATAAAGTTCGTTTGGTCTATATCGATAAGAAGAATCCATGGCATTTCTGCTGTGAACATAATCCAATACGGCTTGCATGCTCTTTATGACGGCGAAAAACCGGAAGCTGTGCTGGACAAGCAGTTTGAATACTTCGCGTCGTATTTCTGGCAAATCGTCTTTGGCATGAAAAAGCAACGCAGTCTTTTTCTGTTGCGGATTTAGGGATGGAACGTTATGGAAGTAAGGATCGTTCAAGAGTGCTGTTCGTAGCTGTGTCAGGTCGGCTTCAACCGCGCGCTCATCTTCGAGTTGAACCATGCCCAGTATAAAATGCTTTGGAGAGATCGCATTTTCGATAAGAATTGAACCTTTCGCGTTAAACAAGACTCCATCGCCAGCTTCATCAACAAAATATCGGCAATGATCTGCCGGCGTATTGGAATGAACGCTCATTTCTTTAATCCCTTGAAGTTGTAAAACCCCTTGTATACCTGAATCATTCGCTGAAATGGCGAAAATCATCAAGACTTAATGGAAAGCTGATCGTGTACATCTTTGACGCTGATTGGCATTTTTCAGAGGGGTAGATGCTTGCCGCTCATGCGGCCTTCCGGGAGACTGGGCTATGCGAAGCTGTTTTATTATTTCGTTGGATGCGCGAGTTGAGGGGCTTTGTGCAGCTCCGAGACGTCCGCAAAAATGTAATACTCGGAAATCAGTTCGTCCTTAAAATTGAAAATATTGGCAAAAGGGACGGTTAGGGTGGATGAATCCACTCGGGTGTAGGTGACCAGTCCGTGACAGATCGAAGCATCGCCTTGTTCCCACTGTTCGAGTATATCGTGCCGGAGCGAACGGATGCTTTGAAAGAACAGGTCTACAACCGTATGAACTTCCGCTTTCCCGCGTACCGCTTCCGAATTCCCGAACCGAAAGGTCACGTCATTGGACAAGAACGCCAAGAAAGTTCCGGCATCGCGAGCGTCTACACAACGGAGCAGTTGTCGGATGAATTCTTTTCGTTTCATATCTTCGCGCCTTCCTTGTTTTCGAGTGAATTGAAATATAAGACGGAGGCTGAAAAATGCAAATTCGCGGCTCCTGCGCTGTAGCTGCAACATAGCAAACAGGATGCATGATTATTCACGATGAATGAGATTCGCAGGGGCGGAAAAATGAATTGCAGACGGCAAATAATATTTAAGGACAGAGTTTGCGATATGATGCATTATGCATTGCAGCGCAATTACATGTATATAATTGAAAATGTTGTCAATGATTTGACAGCGGCGACGTCCGGTGTACGTTTATAATGGCTCTGAGAGCTGGGTCAGTGTTTGTGAGCGAGTAGAGACCGAGTAGTAAGTAGGTTGACGCAAAGTCCGAAAAGTTACCCAGCTCTCAGGGCTCTTTTTTTGCCCCGATACCTGCCGATAAGCTTCCGGAATGCTCGTTGAATACTATTGCAGCGAATCTTTGGACAGGGTAAACCATCCGGGCATGACTGAACCTTTGTCATACAAATATCTGTTTGGACCCGTGCCCTCGCGGCGGTTGGGGCGCTCGCTGGGCGTGGATCTTGTGCCGTTTAAAACTTGCAGCACGGATTGCGTGTTCTGTCAGTTGGGTTCGGTCGATCATTGCACCACTACTCGCCGGGAATATGTGCCGCTGGTCGATGTGCTGGGCGAACTGGAGCGGTGGATGGCAGTAGATGGGCGGGCGGATTATGTGACGCTGTCCGGCTCGGGCGAACCGACGCTGCATACCGGATTTGGCGAAGTGCTCCGCTTTGTGAAACGGCGTTCCGACATGAGGTCGGTGCTGTTGACCAACAGCACCTTGCTCCATCTGCCCGAAGTGCGACGCGATGCCGCCGAGGCGGATATCATAAAAGTTTCGCTCAGCGCGTGGGATCAAGTTTCCTTCGAAAAAGTCAACCGACCCCACCCGGAATTAAACTTCGATCGGATGGTGGATGGGCTGCGGGCCTTGCGAGCCGAATATTGCGGGACCCTCTGGATGGAAACGTTTATCGTGCCGGGGCTTAATGCTCATCCGGAAGAGGTCCGCAAAATGGCCGCCGTGGCGGCCGGTATCCAACCGGACCGGATACAACTGAATACCGCCGTGCGCCCGCCTGCCGAGGAGTTTGTCCAGGCCGTGCCACCGGAATATCTGCAAAAACTGGCGGGGTTCTTCACTCCGCCGGCAGAAGTGATTGCCTCGTTCCAGCCCGGCGAAAAGGCCTTTACCCTTCTGGACGAGACGACCTTGAGCCGCTTGATTGCGCGCCATCCGGCAACCGCCGAACAGCTTGCCCACATGACCGGTCACAGCGAAGCCGCCGTGCAAAACCTGCTGGCTCAGTTGGGGGAAGCCCTGTCCAAGTCGGAACGCAATGGCGAGATTTATTACAAGGCCGCGGATTAGTTGTTGCCCGCAAATATTGGATCGTCGCATGCTTTGTTTTTTGGAGGGGCGCGCTCCGTCGCGACCGGAAAAAAGCCGGTCGCGACGGAGCGCGCCCCTCCAGAAGAAAATCTTGTGAATGCGTTTCCCCCTTCTCACTTCGAATTCTCGACATTTCCCCAGGCTGCGAATAGGATGCGCGTATTGGAGAAATCGTTCCCATGAAACGTCGTGAACTAATCGTTGTGGTGCTGATCGCCCTGGCCATTACATCCGGGCTTTACGGATGGATTGGCGCTCGGGCCGCCCGTTCGTTGCGCAGCGTTGCCGATGAGTTATGTTCCGTCCGTCCTCACATCGAATCCGTCGCGAACGCCGAACTGCCGCGCCGCGCCGTCGACGTCGATCGGGCCATTTCAAACATGGCTCCGGCTTTGAGGGTTCTGCTTCCCGTCTTGAGCCGCTCGGAAAAGCACTTGAGCACGCGGGGCCTTTCCCATACAGCGCTTTATTCTCATGTTTCACAAATACTCAAGGACATCATGGATTTTAATCGTAAACGCAAACTGCGGGACGCCGATTGGGCTTTGGGTCACTTGAAAACCATTCGCGACGATGCCTCCGCATTGGAATCGATATGCCGCTCCCTATGAAAGCATTCCTTCTTTGGACCTGGTTGGTTGTCGGAACGATCAGCATGGCGGAGGACCCGCCTCGTGCGCCGGCGCCTGACGTGAACCTGGGCGTCTCGAGGGAAATTGAAGGCGCTGCCCGGCCGCCGCCGCCGGCTTTCTTGAAACCCGGTCGGCCTTTGTTTTCCGTTTCGGCCAACTTGCAGTATACGCCGCGAAGCGACGTGGACGAAAACGGGCGCATCGAAATCAATCGGCAGGGCTACTCCGTCGGTTTGGCGATTCCGGACAAGGCCGGGCGCATGGTGGGGTTGGCCTTTGATCAGGAGTACAGCCAATACCGGTTCAAGAACATCGATGACGAATTCTTGAATGACTTGTTCGACGACATCTCCGTTTCCCGGATGACCTTGACGTATCGCTGGAAGGTCAACGAGAAGTGGTCGGCCTTTGCGGCGGCCGATATGACCTGTTCGGTCGAATCCGGAGCGGATTGGGAAAAGGGTCTCACCGGCGGCGGCATTGCCAGCTTTCGGCGGCAGGTTGCCACAAATTTCGCTTATTCCGTTGGCTTGTTTCTCCGGAAGCGATTGGAAGAAGATCCTCTTGGTTTTCCCATTCCCGGCATCGAATGGCAGATCACCAAACGATTGGGCCTGCGCACGGCCCAGGGGGTGACCTTCGATTACGCCTTGGACGAGCGGAAGCGCTGGGTGATGGATCTGGCGGGGCGATATGAGGGCCGCGAATTTCGCTTGGATAAAGACGGTCCCATTTCCGATGGAGTTGTGGCGGATCGCCGGGTTCCCGTGCTGCTCGGGGCGCATTTCCGGCCCAACCCGGGCATGCAGTTTCATCTCTACGGCGGCTGGATCGCCTGGCAGGAATACAAAACCATGGACGAAGACGGCAACGGTCTCTCCGTGGTCAAAACCGATGCGAACCTTGTCGGCGGCGCCAGCGCCAGCCTGCGCTTCTAAGGATTCGCTTTTCACGAACTTTTTTAGTTATTTCGGCGATAGAATCAGCGACCATTTCATGCGGTTCGTCGCCGGCTGATCGTGAATCGTTAACTCGACGACCGCGCCGCTTTGGGGTGGGGGCAACGAGTGCTCGCCGGTGAAAACCATGTCTGGACATTCGGTCGAGGCTTCATAGACGCAATAGCGGTCGCTTGGCAGCGGTTCCCAGTTCCATGTCGCTTCGGCGATGTCCTGCCCTTTCGGCAAGTGCAGCCGCAGGGTCCAGCTACGTTTTTCGACCGGGAAGCGGTTGAATTCCTTGGACGGATCGATCGTCAGCGTGATGGCGTTCTTCTGTTTCTGCAACGTCATTTCCGTGATGCCGCAGAGGTGGTTGGCGTAGGCGGTGGTCAAGCCGTCGTCCTCGTAGAGCTGTCGGGTGTTGGTTGCATCCTTCGAAGGAATATAAGCATCGAGGACGATGTGATTCCATGAAGTATTCTTTGTGTGATAACTCTGAGGGGTGCTCGCGATAATCCCTCCACGCCGGACAAAAAGCGGATACTGGTTCAAAGGCTTTTCGACGTTCACGGCGGCCGGGCCTTCGATGGTTTCGCCGGTCCAGAGATCCGACCATTCGCCGTCCGGAATCCAGACCGTGCGTTGCGCGCCTCCGGGGGTTGCGCCGGCGGCGATGATGGGGGCGATCAGCAGGTCGTCGCCGAAAAGATACTGCGTATTGTCGCGGGCTTCCGGACGGTTCGGCCATTCGAGGTCGCATCGTCGCATCAGCGGCGTGCCGCTGCGATGGGCTTCGTAGGCGGCGGCATAAATCATGGGCAGCAGGCGGTAGCGCAGGCGGAAAAAGTCGCCGACAATTTTTTCCGTCGTCGCATCGTAGTGCCACGGATACCGGTTTTTCCCCGCGGTGCAATGAATGCGGGCAATCGGCGAAAACGCGCCGAACTGCATGAATCGAGTGTAATACTCGGCTTCCGGTTGGTCGTGATGTCCCCCCAGATCTTCATGAACGTAAGGCAGCAGGGAGTGAATGCCGGCATCGACGCCGTTTTGTACGCCCCATTGCAGATACTTCCATTCTGCGATGGTGTCCCCGGTCCACCAAATCGGATAGCGATGCGCCGCCGGATGCGAGGGATATTCCAGTTGCCCGTTGTTGATGCCGTCCACGTTGGACATGATCAGCGGGCGACGCTCGGGCCGGTTGGCGCGGGTGACGTCATGATACAGGCGCATGCCCCAGACTTCCTTGTTCAAGCCCTCGACCGGAGCCTGGAGATGGGTGTGCCAATTCCGGTCGAACCACCAGACATCGGCGCCTTGCTCAAGCAGGGAGGACAAGCCCGTATAGCGGAACTCGAGTTCTTCGGGCGCCAGGGCGTGTTTCCCGATGGGCTCGGGATGATCGTTGTACATCAGGTAAACGTTTTGATCGTGGGCCCGTTGGATGAAGCGGCGCATGTCGGGGAATAAGTTGGTGTTCACGCCATAGCCGCAGGAGGCGCCGACCCGCCAGTCGGTGTCGGCGACAAAGACATCCAGGGGAATATTTTTTGAGCGAAACTTTTCGATCGTTTCCAGGGCCGTGTCTTCGCTGTACGGATGATACCGGCTGTACCAAAGCCCAAAGGCATACAGCGGCAACAGGGGGACGCGTCCGGTGAGCTGGAGGAAGTCCTCGCGGAATTTGGCATAGCCGGAGGCCTTGGGAAAAAATACATAGAGATCGGGCGCATTGTTGGTGATGTCCCATCCCGAGTGGGGATGATCGTGCCCTTGAGGCGGCGGCAATGCGCCCCAAGCCGGCGGAGCGACGCGGGGGGCGTCGGCCATGATCCAGACTTCCGGCAGCGACGACGGCGAGGGCATGGGGGTGCGCAGGAGATCTTCGGCCTGGATTGTTTTCGACAAAGAACTGCCGGACGGCTCGATGACCACGCCTACCAGGCTGCGGGCGTGATTAGGGATAATGATTTGATATTGTGCGGTGGCGACGACGGTCGAATGCTTGAGCTGCGTGGCGTCGTGGGGGCAGGGCGGAAATTCCCGCGATTGCACGGTAAAGGTCTCGCGATCTTCAAATCCATTGGGCGCCTTCAGCTCAAGTCGAACGAGAAACGATCCCAAGGGTTGAACGCGGATTTGGCCGACGGTTTCCATGGCGGAACAGGCTGTTGTGATCATCAAGGCGCTCCCGGCTATTCGTGACAGGTTGATGGTTGCACGATTCATGGTTGGAGCATGGCAGAAGGTCCCGAAAGAGTCTTTGCAAGCAGTGGAGGAGGAGTTATCATTATTTGTGATGGACAACCAAGATTCGCCATTCAATGTCAAGGCGGGCTTCGGCGGCGTCGTGGTGCGCTTTGCCGAAAAAAGGTGGTATCTGCGCGAATGGCACAGCCATGAGTCGTTGGAGATCAATCTGGTCTTGCGCGGCACGGGCAGCGTGCTGCTCGAAGATCGCCGCTATCCTCTGTTGCCGGGCCACGTCATCTGGCTTTGGCCCGGGCAGCGCCATATTCCATCGGATTGGTCCTCCGATATGTTGATGTGGATTGTCGAGTGGAAGCCGGAATTTTTTTCGCGCCTGCAACGGGCGCGTCGCGGCCATCCGAAACCCGGCGAGCTCAAGAATTATTCCTGCCGCCGGCTGGAGACCCCGGCGTTCCTGCGGGTACAGGGAATATTGGACGGAGTCGCCGGCATGGAAAAGCCGGATGCCTTCAATCAGGGGCTTAACTTTGCACTTCTTGCGATATGGGACGAGTTTGTTCGAGCCAAGCCGGTGGCCCGCGAAGCGTTCCTTCATCCCAAATTGGAGCAGGTGTTGGGGTTGATGAACGATCTGACCACGAACCTTTCGCTGACGCAATTGGCCGACGCCGTCAAAATGTCGCCTCATTATTTAAGCGTGCTGTTCCAAAAACAAACCGGGTTGAGCGTTCCGGATTATCGGAATCGGCAACGTCTCAATCAGTTTTTCAGCCTCTACCGGGCTCGGCCTGAGATCCGGCTGCTGGAGCATGTGTATGAAGCCGGCTTCGGCAGCTATGCCCAGTTCTATCGCATCTTCACCGAGGCGACGGGTCAGACGCCCCGGCAATGGCTTAAATCCAATCGGCCGTAACGATAACTTATCGATTTGCCGGTAGATCCCTATTTTGGAGGGGCGCGCTCCGTCGCGACCGGAAGAAGAAGGTTCCGACAAGGCGGAACCCTCCAGGAATCGTGTAAAACGAATTCATAATCCGAAAGAATTGACATTAAAAAAATAGTCAGTAAATTGCTGGTATGTTATCGATAACACTGGGTGCAGCCAACACAATAGGAGGGTTAATGCATATCCATCGTTCACGTATCGCAAAAGGTCTCGCCGTTGTTCTTCTCGCCGCCGCCACTTCCGCGCAAGCCGGCTTCGGCAGTCAGGTTTTAAATGGCGGTTTTAATCAGCAAGGAAGTACTCCGGATTTTGCCGCACATTGGGAATCGGGGGATGGCGGCATGTGGGGTGGTTCGGCTCGAACCGGTTGGAATAATCATGATGGCGACGGGTATGCCAATCTCTTTAAGGGAAATTGGGGTGGGTTCACCTATGCCGGGACTTGGCAGTACGCCGGTCCGGTGCAAGGCAATGCGAGGTACGAACTCTCGGCTTGGTTCCTGATGGACAACGTCTGGGCCGCCTCGTCCTGCATGTTGAAAATCGAATGGTACCAGGACGCCCAATTGCTTTCGTCATCCCAATTGCCCCTGGGCGCCTTTGCCCAAGGCGTTTGGGTGAAGAAAATCCTCGCGGCCAAAGCGCCCGCCACCGCCAATCACGCGCACGTCGTTCTGACGGCCGACGGAATCGGCCCCTGGGGTGCGTTGTATATGGACGATGTCGCTTTTGGCGCGATCGATGCCTCGGTCAGTTCCTTTGGTTCAGTGCCCAACGGCGGATTCTTTCAGGGCGCCTGGAACGAGTGGAACGGAGCCGATCGGACGGATTGGAATCAGCGCGATGGCGATGGTTGGTCGACCATGATCAAGGGGACCTGGGGCGGATATGACAATGGTGGATTCTGGATCGGCGATCCCTACCGAACCAGTCGCGATGTGGATCAGGAAGTCGCGGCGTGGTTCTATGTGGACAACGGCTGGACAGCTTCGGACGTCCGGATCAGTGTGGAATGGCACTGGCGGCAGTATACGATGAACACCTATCATTTCACGGTAACGAATCTGACCCAGGGGCAGTGGGTTCGTAATTCATTCCGCGTTCCTCGTCCGACCCATGGCAGCGAAGAATATGCTCACGTAATGGTGCAGGCTAACGGCGTTGGCGCATCCGGCGCCATGTACGTCGATGCCATCAGCCTGATGGAATATGTGCCGGCCTCGGATAACGGGATTCGCAACGGCGGGTTTGAGTCGGGCGTGTATGGGGTCGGCGACAAAGCCTTGCGTTGGTACAACGATGGCGGCGGCTTGTGGGGCTCGGCGGCGCGCAAGAATTGGAAGCCGTATGCGGGTTCCTATTCCGCGACGATCCTCGGCGCCTGGAGCGGCCTGAACTACGGCGGCTGGTGGCAGCACTGCCCGGTCACCGCCGGCGTCACGTACACGGCTTCCGGCCGGTTCTTCCGGGAAAGCGCCTGGACCTCCCCGGACGCGGCCTTGTCCATCGAATGGTATGACGGGGACAACAACCAATTGAGCGTCAACTCCGTGAGTCTGTCCGGACTGTCTGCGGATAGCTGGAGCCTACAAAGCGTCAGCGGCGCGGCGCCGGCGCAGGCGAAGTATGCCATCGTAGTCATCGAGGCGTCCGGCATCGGCAACAACGGAACCTTCTATCTCGACGAAGTGCGTTTCCAATAACGCGTTGGCATTTCGTATCGCCAAAACGGGCGGGCTTCGGCCCGCCCGTTTTTTTGTTGCGCCGCAACACGCTGATCGACTAGGAAGTTGTTTTAGGTCAATAAATTCGGCAATCGGCATTCGGCAATTCTTTACAGATCTCCGGCCCCGCCGGCGTAGTCTTCGCCGGAATAGCCTTCTTCCAGTTGAATTTGGCCTGAGGCGAAGTAGCGGCGGCGGTAGAAGCGCACGATCAGATAAATGACCAGCAGCGGGAGGGCGACGCAGACCGAGGCGTAGTTCAAGAGCGAAACCAGGTAATAGACCGGATCGCCGAATCCTCCGGCCAGACCGCGCGCCCAGGGCAGGGTGAAGACGGGTTTGGGCGCGTAGACGTTGAGGTTCCAAAGGATGATGGACAGGGAAATAAAGTTGACCATCTGATTGGAGAAGGGGGAGGCCGAGGTGCACCATCGCCAGCCCAGCGAGCGGCTTTTGGTGAACGGGGGAAACAGATTGGAGCCGAGATGTCCGGTCTGGTCCACGGCGATATGACTCCAGAACGCCAGAATGGCGATGAAGAAGGCGTTGAGGGCGTAGGCATTGGCAAACCCCGCCAGATTGCCGTCGAACAGAGCCCCCCAATTCGCGAACAGGGCGAAGCCGAGCGGTCCCAGCAGGAGTCCCAGGGTAAGGCTGTGCGTCCAGCGTCGGTGCCAGGGGATGAAATCGACGCGGACCTTGCCGTCCTTCTGCGGCGTGAATTCGTAATCGGGCCCGGAGAAGATGCCCACCTCGGAATCCAGATAGTAGGTGTTGTTGATGTCGGTCTTGAATTTCGCGACATGGGAAAGGTTGGAGTCCGGCAGGGTGTCGGGCAGGCCCGGGGTCTCGCGCGCAAGCTGCTCCATGACGGCGGCGGGGCCTTTTTCCTGGATGGCGCGGCGACGGGCCGCATCGCTGGGCATATTTTCCCCGCGGGCCATGCTGTGGCTCATGGTTTTGAGCGCCCCGATCGTGCAGGTCACTTCCTTGCGCTGGTCGTCGATCATCACGGTGTAGGTGCGATAGTAGTTGGTGGAGTAGCGCAGGATGTCCAGTTTGATGCGCACGGGCCTGCCTTTTTCGGCGGCTTCGTCCAGCGCCCGGGCGACGGCTTCCGCCGGGATCTTGGGATCCAAATTATCCTCGGTCAGTCGCACCCGGTAGTCGTGTTTCCAGAAATAGCGGGCAAATTTGAAGTCCAGCGTGTCGCACAGAATGCCGCAGACTCCGCCGAGGACGATCAAATAAGACTTGTCGGTAAACGCAGTTTGGATGGCCAGGGGGAAGCAGGAGGCGGTGGCTACTCCGGTCAAAAAATGGGTAATGCCTTTCATCTCGTTCCTTCCTATCTGAAGCCCAGCCATGCCGCGACCTTGTCGCCCACGCCCGCCATGTTCAGGCTGACGGGCACCATCAGCACCGCCAGCAAGGGAATGCGGCGCGTATGCCACACATTGGGCACCAGGCCCAGCGCCGTGGCCACCAGCATCAGGACCACGCCGCGCCAGCCCGTGATGGCCGCCACCATCACCGTCAGCAACACGACGGAACCGCCGGATATCCAGCGGAAATCCACGCGTCGCGTAATTCCGGCGCAGAGGCGGGCGTAGACCGGCAGCATCAGGAGCGAGACCGCGCCGGTGAGCGCGATGACGCCGGAGATCAGGTAGTATTGCTCCACGGTCTCCGGCACGAAGAACAGGCTGATGTTGATGGCCGCCCCGCCGCGGCGCATGTAGACGTCCGGCATGAAGAACAACACCAACGCGCCGATGTAATAAAGCACGCGCGCCGCGCCGCCGCCGATGATGAACTGCTTTTCGCCGGACGAGGCGGTCGCATGGGCGCTCATCAGCAGCGCGGGGCCGGGCGTCAGGCCGGGAGTCAGGCAGGAGAACATGCCCGCCACGAGGCCGGTCATGGAGCCGCGCGCCACATCGTGCGAAGCCATTTCCAGGGACGGCGCGATGTGCTGCGGCGGGATCGTCGCCTTGGTGATGACCGTCATGATCTGGCTGGAAAGGGCGAAGAGCCCGATGAAAACGGGCATCAGGGATTGGAAGGCGCTCTGTACCGGGATGATGGTGTTGCAGAAAATAAATATGCCCAGAATGCTCGCGGCGATGAAGGTGAACAGCCCCATGCCCATCTGGCCCCAGCCGTCGGCCATGCGTTGCCAGACGGTCTGGCCGACCCCGTGATCCTTGGGCCATTCGCTGATCAGGACGAAGGCGATGACCAGCCCCAGTATCCAGTAGATGTGCGGACGGAGCAACTCGCGCAGCAAGCCGATCGGGTACGTCAGGAAGGGGAACAACCCGGCAATAAACAGCAGGGCGACCATCGATCCAACCCCGCCCAGCATGATGGCCTCATAGCCCCGGCCTTCGAAAAGGAACCGCTCGTGCGGCAGCATGACCGAGCGAAAACTCTCGTCGCACGGCTGAAAGAACTGGCTGGAGACGGTGAACAGCACCGAGAAGCCCACCACCATGCCCATGATGAAGCACGTCGTAAACATCGGATCCAGACTCTTGAAAATGTCGATGAACGCAAACGCGATCAGCATCGTGAAGGCAATGACGTTATAAATATGCAGGCCGGGAATGATGGAGAAAACCGCGGCGATTCCCACGCCGGCGAGGGCGATCAGGCAACAGGCAACGATGTAGGCGCTATCCATGGTTTACTCGCTCGTCTTTTCCTTGTGAACCCATACCGCGCGGCGGTCGCCGCGCCGGGTCGTGATTTCCCAATATCCTTTTTTGGCGTAAAACTCAAAGCGCCCGCGAATGGAGACCATGAGCCCCGGGCGCAGGTTGTTCGGCTCGTATCCGAACACGATCAGGGAGCGGTTGGTCTCGCCCGGGTCCGCGATTTGGAAGGACGGCCAGGACGTCGATACGTTGAGGACGAGGGCCTTGGGCACGAAAACGACTCGATTGGAGTAGGCGCCCGGCTGCTCCAGCAGTTCCCGGACGCTGACCCGGTTGGAATCGTCGGCGCGCGGCGTTTCCGGGCGAGACGCTTCCTCCGTGCCTTTTTCCTTGAGCTGGATAAATTGGGCTCCGCCGACGCTGAGGTGCCGGTAATTCTCTCCGGCATACAACGACGCGGCCACTTCGATCAGATCGCCCCGGGCGATCGCATTTTCCTTTGCGAGGAATTCCAGGGCCGGTTCGCCTTCAAGGCGCACGCTGATGCGATGTTCGGGCGAACGGTCGGACGCGTTGGCGGCCGCCAAGCCGATCCGGACTTTCTTGCTCCCGTAAGGCCCCCTCGTGACGGAGACGTTCTCCACCCGGCCCAACACGCGTACGCGGTCGAAATTTCGGGCGGCGGTCAAATGGTGAATGGCTATGTAATTCGGGCGGTAGCGGATGGCGGCGGAGAAATGGGCGATCGCGACGATTAGAAGCAGGAAAATGCCCACCCCAAAAAATGCGACGACGGATACGCGTTTCTTCATGCCGGCCGTGCAAAACCGGCAAATTTTTGCATCCGCCGGATTCGGCTTGCCGCAACTGGGGCATATGCTGTGGTCAGTTTCCGTCATGGTCTTTTTTCCGGTTTGCCTCATCGGCGCTTGTTCGGATGGTCAGGTCTGCCGCGGAACCCAGGATGGCAAACGCGCGTTTGGCTTTGAACTGGTAGCTGCCGACCAGCCGGACGTTGTCGCCCCGGGCTGGAATCTTGCCGGCAGCCAGCAATTCCTCCACGGTATCTTCATAACACCGGATGCGAAGGATGCCCGTACCGTCGTCCACGTCGAACTCCAGGCTGCTGGCTTCTCCCGGAGAGTCTTTGGCCGCAGAATGGAGCCGCACCTCGTCGCTGATGCGCCCGTGAATGACCACCTGCGCAAAATTGGACTTGCGGCCCAGTTCGGAAATCTGGGCGTCTTGAACGCCGTATTTCTTGCCCAGGAATCCCAGGAAAATGAGGCCCAGAACGGTCAAAATGGGCATGCTGTACTTGATAATGCGCACGGACAAGCGCTTGGGATTGTAACGACGGCAGAATGGACAGATTTCCCAGGAGCCAATAAACCGTCCGCATTGGGAACAGAAGGTTTCCTTGTGATTCTGACTCCCTACCACCCGTTCAACTTCGGGATCCAGTTTGATAACTCACGGCTCCTTATAAGGATGGCCCTTGCGCATCGCTTGGTACGGCCTAAAGTTACCGTGAAAGCAACTTGATGTTAAGGGGGCTCATTCTCTTCCGGCACATAAACCACCTCGCCCGACTTGAGACGGTAGGCGACTCCCAGCTTTTCTCCCTCGCCGCCGAGGCGGTCTTTCGACAGGCGGAAGCGTTCGATCTTTGTGCCCTTTTTCCGGATGATTTCCATCTGCGGCGTGCCGGGATTCTTGACCAGCGTCATGTCCTGCCTGGCGACGAGTTCGGGCAACCCGATATACGAAATAAGCGCCAGCATGAAGCCCAGCGCGAACACGACGCCCAAATCGAAGAGATTGGCGACGCCCGATAGCGGATCGTCGTCGTCCAGGCCGAGTCTTCGCAGTTTTCGTTTCATGAGTTATTCCAGCCGCTTGATGACGAATTCGAGGTCGTTCAGATCCTGTGCGTACCAGCGTTGACGGATCGTATAGATCACAAAGCTGACGCCGGCAATCAGCAGGCCGGTTACGGTGGTGGTGAAGGCGACCACGAGACTTTGCGTCAGGGCCGCGATGTTGCCGCCGGACATGGCCATCAAGGCGGGGCCCAAGGGAATGAGCGTCCCCATCAAGCCGAGCATGGGTCCGACGCGAATGCCGATGCTCAGCTTGGAGAGCGCGGCTTCCATGGACAGATGCGCATCGTCCAGGTCCTTATCGACGCTGCCGGGCGAGAGCCGGCTCATGATTTTGGCGGGCAAGCCGAACCGGGCGGGAATGTCGGCCCGTCGCACGGTGCGCGAGGGCTGGCTTTTCAGGTCGGCAACCAATCGCCGGAATTCGCCGATGTGCCGTTTGCGTTCCCAGGCTTCGCGAATCAGGCCGCCCAGATAAACCACCATCAGGGCGGTGAAGCCGATCAGCAGCAGCATGACCGGAATGAGCAGCGTATTGGCGATGATGAGCAATATTTTGGAAAGAAGTTCGGTCATGACGGGCTCCCTATTTTTTTGCGAAAACCGGCGCAAAGCAGCAGAAGGGTGACGATGGCGCCCAGCAGCAGGGGATTTGTTGCCGTGGCCGTTTCCTGCTCCTGTTTTGTTTGCGGCTCCAGCTTGGGCCCGGCGACGCGATCAGGACCCGGTTTCCCTTTGGCCCGGGCGATTTCGCGTTGGTAGTTGGCTTTCAACGGCTGATCGCCTGGTGCGTCGAGGCGTTGTTCGACTTGCTTTTGCAGTTGCAGATTGCCCCCGCCCACCAGGCCGCCGGAGTCGCCATGATGGGCGACCGATTCGGCATACTGCCGGGCGAGATCGTCCAGCGTTTTTGGATCGGTTTTCCAATAGCCCTTGCGATTCGATTCCAGCAGCGTGGCGGCGATCTCTTGGAACGCGTGCGGATTTTCGCGGTCCATCCATTCGCGAAGCTTGAGGCCGTGCTGGTCCTTGACGTAGATCTCGTGAATCTGGTTCCAGATGTTGTTGTCGATGCTGCCCGGACGGGTGACCTTCCAGCCGAACGTATTCTTGACCAACTCGGCCACCATGCCCGCTCCGGCGTAGCCGTTTTCCATCATGCCCTGAGTCCATTTTTTGTTGAAGAGCGTGGCATGGAATTCGACGCGCAGGGCATCCTCGAAGTTGCGCAGACGCGGCTCGTCGCGTACGTCGTTCAGGACCAGTTCCGCCTCCTTGCCGGTGACGGTCTTGATGGCCAGGTTGAGGCCGCCGGCATATTCATAAACGTGATGATTGCTCAGCGGGCTCAGCATGTTGGAAGCCCAGGTGCGCAGGATCAGCTCCGAGCCTTGGACGGCCTGCTCGTAAAGGCCCTCGACTTTCTCGCCCCAAACGTCGCCGGTGAACACGTACGACATGTTTTCGATGTACACGTTCGCGACTTCCTGCTCGCTGTTCCATGAACCGCTTTTCGGGATCAAATAAAGAATCTTCGTGCCGTATTCACCCGGTTTTTGGCCGAAAATACGTGCCGAAGCGTATTTTTCGGCCATTTTCGGCGAAAAATTGCGTTCCAAGAGGCTTTTTTCACGGTTTTTCGTGTTTTCGCGGACAAAATTATCGTTTTCGTCGATGGCGGAGACGAGGCGGACGGCTTTATCGAGAAGTTGAATGCGCGAGGGAAAATTGTCGCGCATGGTCCCGCTGATGGCGATGAACACATCGATGCGCGGACGCTTGAGTTCGGCGGCGGGGATGACTTCGACATCGACCGCGAGGTTGTTGGCATCCCAAATCGGACGCAGGCCCATCAGGTAGAGAATCTGGGCTTCCATCACGCCGAAGTCGCGCATCGTCTCAAAAGCATTGAGGTCGAAGGCCACTTTTTTCAGTTGGTGGGTTTTCAGCAAATCGTCGACCAGCGCCACGCCGATTTCCCAAGCCTGCTTCGTGGGAATTTCTTCCGGGTTGACCGTGTACATGTTGCGCCCGGTGGGAATCGCGCCCGGATTCCGCACTGGATCGTTGCACGGACCCGGCGGGACGAACCGACCGGCCAATGCATGCAAAATGTATTCGATTTCATTGGTCGTGTGCGTGAATCGGTTCAGATAATCCTTGGCCAAAGCCTCGTACTTTTCCGGCAGCTCCGGCGAGGAGCCTTTTTGAATTAAGCGGGTAATCATGGCCTCGGCTCGAGCGCGCGCGTCCGAGCCGGCCAATTCATTTAGAAGCTTGCGGCCCAGCATGCTCACGATGAAGGGAGGCAAGTGTTTCTCGTCCGGCGCTTCGCCTAACACGTGCAGCTTCATCGGTGCAATTTGATTGTGGATTTCGTGAAGCTTAGCGGCGAGGGATTGAATTTCGTCGTCGGCAAGCAGGTCCTTCGTCGTTATGCCAAAATCTGTTTTGGCTGCGGCCTCCGTGATCGAGCTACGAAACTTTTCCTTCAGGATGCCGGCTTCCAAGCCTTGGAACTTGTCGATGTCGTTATCGAGATTTTTTAAAGCCCCGGAAAGCCCCGCGCCTTCGATGGGAGGCGTGAGATGATCGATCAGGACCGCATACGCGCGGCGCTTGGCCAGCGCGCCTTCCGCGGCGTTGTCGATGATCCACGGCGTGATGTTGGGCATCGCTCCGATGCAAATATCGCCGTAATCGTCTTTGGAAAGGCCGTTGGCCTTCATGGGGAGCAGTAACTCGGAGCCGTGAGTGCCGAAATGAATAATGGCGTCGGCCTTGAAACCTTTTTGAAGCCACCAGTAGAAGGCGAGGTACTGATGAGGCGGCGGCGTGCTGCGATCATGAAGTAATTTCGCGTCATTTTCAGGTCCACGGGCCGGTTGAGGCATCAAAATCACGTTTCCGAGGTCAATTTTCGGCAAAACGACCAATTTTTGGCCATTTTCAACGAAAATCATCTGATTTCCGGGCGCTGGACCGAATTTTTCGGTCACGGCAGCGCGATTTTTGTCGGAAAGCGTCGAAAACCAGCCTTCGTAGACCTTGGGCGTGATCATTTCGGGCGAGCTGTTTGTTACGAGTTGCTCCAAATCGCCGGGCGCCCAATTTCCGATATTGCGGCCCTCTTTTTTCATCCATTGGATGAGTTCGGCGCTGTCTTTGGGCATGCGATGGATCGTGTAGCCTTGGGCTTTCATCGCGCGCAGGAGCCGAACCAAACTTTCCGGCCCGTCAAGAAATGCACCGCTGGGCGTGCCGCGGGCAAGATCGGCCTGTCCCAGGTATTTGTTGTAGTAGACGATCGCGATGCGTTTATCGGCATTCGCTTTGTGCCGGAGATTCAGCCACGCCTGGGCGCGGTCGGCGAGTCGCTCGATTCGTTCGGGGATTGGTTCGTGAATGCGATAGCCGCTGAGATTCACTTTCAGGCCGCCGACCACGACCGGATCGATAATCCCGTACAACTCCTGCGTGAGCAGGTGGAGACTCACGTCCTGGAACGGCAACCCCAACGGCGAAGCTTCCCACTCCGCCATCGTGGCGCGCAGCATGGCGATTTGCTTCATGTGGGGGATGTCCATGACCGATGCGCTTTGCAGCGCGGCCGGGGAGGCGTGCGCGTCGTCGATCAGCAGTTCCGGTTTCCAGGCCGACAGCAATTCTTGCAGCCGCGACAGTTCCGCGGCGAAAAATACGCCGATGCCGATGCCTCGTTTTTCGAAGGCCTCGATCACGGCGTCGTAGACCTTCGTGTCTTCCGTGACGACAAAACTTTGCTGTACCAGCAAGGCCACGCGCGGCGCGTTCTCCATGAGGCGTCCGTTCGATTGCGCCCATTGAACATAGGCATTGATCTCGCCAAAAAGGTTGCTCGCCGCGGGATGATAAATTCCGAAGTCGGGAACGACCACGGGCGGCAGGACTTCGCCCGGCTGGCTCAGGTGCTTGGCCTGAATGTATCGAATCATCCGCCGCAAGTTTTCCACGCCGGTATAACGCCAGTATTTCGGGATCGCGGCATCGTGTTCAAGAACGCCCGCTTGATCGAGGTCTTTCTGGGTGTCCCGTTGGTCCAAGGATAATATCTTCAATCCGGGCATGGTCGTTCGTGCCTCCAGCAGCGCGTCGCGGAGTTGCCCGGTCGTTTGCGGCGACAAATTAAGCACCAGGACGACATCAAGATTTTTGAGTTCTTGCGCTGTGAGCTGGCCGGCCTCGTCTCCGGAGATGAAGCGTGCCTGGATTCCTGTTTCCGCAGCCGCCCGTTCAAATACAGGCAAGGCCCGGTCCCAAGCGCCAATGACCAAAAACGAACCGCCCCCTGCCAGGGCGGCGGGGGGAACGAGCAGGCTCAGTCCTAAAACCAACCATCTGAAAAACCGCATATAGACAATCATTCTTTAGAATCGCGTTTCCAGCCCCAGCGTAAAGCTGATGCCTTGGGCATCCAGCCGGCTGAAGGCTTCCCGATAATTTTTGTCGGTCAGGTTGTCTGCCAGCAAGAAGACGGTAGTGCTGGGTTTGATGTCGAAGCTGGTCTTCACATGATAGGTCGTGTAGCCCGGGATCGAAAAATCGTCGCGCAAAGGCGGATTGGTTTTCGAGGGGAATGTGACCGACGGATCGGTCGCGCGCGCCGGATCGCTCTGGTCGTCCGAGGACACCTGCGTTTGCGCGGCCGCCAGGCGGGCATAGGCTTCGATGCGAAGCTTGACGATGGGCTGATAGCGCAGGCCCAGAACGCCGTTGGGCGGCGGAATGAAGCGCAACGGCTCGTCCTGGGTGTCGTTGCGTCCTTCCGTCCAAGCGAACGATCCAAAAGCGCCCCACGATTCCATGAACTGCCAGTCGGCGGAGGATTCGAGACCGTGAATCCAGCCTTTGCCGGAGTTTTCCTTGGCATAGGTGGCTTCGCCGGGATCTTCTACTCCGTTATCGTTCATATCGATAAACCCTCCGGTGGGCTGGCTGTCGATCAGATCGTCCAGCCAAGTCTGGAACCAAGTAATTTGAGCTTTGAACATTTCCGAGTCGTAGCGCGGTCCGATTTCCCAACTGACGCTTTTTTCGGGAGAGACGTCCGGGCTGGGGACGTTGACGCCGTAGGTGAACGGGCCGAAGCTCAGGACGTCGGAATAAGTCGGCGCCCGGAATCCGGAGGCCACGTCGGTATCCAACGCCAGGTTTTCGGTCAGCCAATAAATGCCGCCCAAACTGTAGGTGACGGAGTTCCACCGTTCGTTGATCTTCAGATCGTCTACGGAAAAGCCGGCTGAGGCGTCGTTCTTCTCGGGCTCGGAATCCAGGTGCGTGCTTTCAAAGCGGGCGCCCGCGGTGATGCGCGCTTTTTCGATCGGGGTCCAGTCCGCCATCAGGAAGGCGTCCACGACGTCATAGCGGCCATCCGGGGTTTTGCCTTTGGGCGTTGAAGCGGTGGTGTTGCCGGTGGTCTTGTCTTTTGTGTAGCGGATTTTGCCTTCGTCGAAATACTCATAGCGGCCGTCGAGTCCGTACGCCAATTGCACGGCATCCAGAAGAGGCGTGACCGCTTGAATGCCGCCGCCGTAATGGCTTTGGTCCTGATCGGTCTGGTCCTTGCGGAGGTCGGCTTCGCTTTCGACGTTGTAATCCGAGCGACCGCTATATTTCTGATAATAGACGTAAGGCTCCAAGTGGCTGATCACGCTGTCCGGGCGATCCAGGCTGTCGCGCAGATAAAAGATTTGCCGGTCCTCGCGGGGCGTGAAATAGCGGGGGATGCCGCTGGGCTGATTCCGTTTCGATTGGTCGAACCTCGCGACGTCCGTACGGATGTTTTCGAGATAACCCAAGGTCAAGACATGCCCTTCGCCGACTTGGTACTGCACCTTGCCCATGACGCCCCGGCTGTTGAGCGAGGTGTTGTCCAGCACGCCTTCGTCGCCGCCAGTCCGAAAATTTTCGGCGCTGAAGTACGTGCCGCCCACGAGGGCGTTGTAGTCTTCATCGGCATAATACAGCTCTCCGTGCCCATATTTTCCCTCGTCGGCTGAACTGTAATGGCCCGACAGCATACCGCCGTATTCCGGCGACTCCGGAAAACGGTTCAGCGTCTTCGTGCGCATCTGAATGACGCCGCCCAGAGCATCGCTGCCGTATTGCACGGAGCCCGGCCCCTTGAGGACTTCAATCTGGTCGATCGAGCCGATGTCCACCTGATTGAAGAAAGCGTTGGGGCCGCTGAACAGCCGGCCGTTGTTGATGCGAATGCCGTCGACCAAGTATAGTACTTGATTGCCCATCAACCCTCGAACGATCGGCGTTCCGCCGCCCGAGCCCGTTTTTTGGACCCAGATGCCGGGTTCGTCGCGGATCGCGTCGACCGGCTGGCTCGGCTGCCGTTTGCGAATGTCTTCCGCCGTAACGTTGACCACCGATTGTGGAATCTCCTCCGGATTCTCGCCTGTTCGCGTAGCCGTTACGACAATCTCAGGCAGCGTCGTATTCGTGGGGTCCTGCGCCGACGCAGCCGAAAATGCGCCAAACAACCCCATTAGTGTCCCTGTAATGATCTTTATACGCCCTGACCGGTTCATCCTGCTGTTCATGGCTCTCCTTGTTGTCGATGCGAAAATGGATCGGTATGACCGCGCTGAGTACCGCCGCAGCGCAATTCGTCGGAGGGGGGAAGGGCGACGCTTTTTCAGCGGCGGCCGTGGCGCATTTTGAAAAGAGGCCGGCCGACGATTCCAAAGGGACCACTTCGCGAAGCTGTCCCGTTGGGTCGATGGTGAGCTTGATCAGCGCGTAGCCTTCCTGGTTCTGCCGGCGGGCGAACGCCGGGTAGCGTATGTGGCTGGCCACGGCAGCGCGCACGACTTGCCAGTAGTTGCTTTCGCCGTGGGAGGCCTCGGATGCGACCGATAACTGCGCGCTGGGCGCCGACTCTTCCTTCAAGAGTTCCTCTTCGGGCTCCTCCTGGAGTTCCTGCTTTGCCTCTGGAGGCGGCTCCGCGCTTTTCTCTTCGACCGGCTTCGGGAGTTCTTTTTGGGGCTCAACCGCCGGCAGACTGGGCAGCAGCGTGAGCTCA
Organism: Lentisphaerae bacterium GWF2_57_35; assembly: GCA_001804865.1. Classification (GTDB taxonomy): domain Bacteria; phylum Verrucomicrobiota; class Kiritimatiellia; order CAIQIC01; family GWF2-57-35; genus GWF2-57-35. The sequence continues at coordinate 59,892 of MHBK01000071.1, read as the reverse complement.
TAGGTCGCAGCGATCTCTTGCGGCACGACTCTTGGCGGAGTCATCAGCAAGACGGCAACAAAACAGCCGTGCAGCGCCGTGGAAGCCATGAAGCCCGGCCATGACCAGGCCGTCCGGCCTTTCTTGCCCGCCCAAATGGACTCGTGAAGCCGCAACCGAACGCCGGGCGGAATAACCAAGCGACGTGTTGGCGGCTGGATGAATGCTGTTTTGAAAGCCGATTTCTCTGTCATTACCTTGTAAGAACGCCGGCGGCAGGCAATGGGTTCACCAGAAACCCGACTTTTTAATACTTCTGAGCCCGTATTTTATTGATTTGTCCTCTCCCGACGCTAGAAAATGTCGGCTGATCGTCTGGAGAGGTGGCAGAGCGGTTTATTGCACCGGTCTTGAAAACCGGAGTGTCCTTACGGGCACCGGGGGTTCGAATCCCTCCCTCTCCGCCATTTTTTTAAGTCCAAAGTCCAAGGTCCAAAGACCAAAGTCCAAAGTCTAGGGGGGAATCAGGACAAGTCCATATCTCCTTTGGATCTTGGACCGGGCGCATTCCGACACGGCCGCAGATTCATTCCGTTCAATAAGGATCGGCTTGCGAAATGGAGCCGGGGCGACCTCGCCTGTCTCTTATACACAAATTGATGGCACGGAATTCATCTGTAAGCATAGATAAGAGAAGCGAAGGGATGGATTCTGCAGGTGGGCCGCGTTCTCCGTAACGCGGCTTCAGGACCCGAAGAGCCCGTCTTCGGAGAAGCCGGGCCACCTGTTGTTTCACCTGAATGGGTTCATCCGAAGGCCTTGCAGAAAAGGCTGCTTCGAATCTGTGTATAAAAGACAGGCGACCTCGCCCCGCCTCCAGCCGTCGCTGGCCAGTTTATCCCCAGGTACGTGTTTTCTGCGGCCGTGTCGGGATTTACCCCTTTGGACTTTGGACTTTTCTCTTTGGCCTTCTCTTCAAGGCCTCCGCACGTTCACCCGGTAGAAACGTTGGGTGACGCCTTGGCTGGCGGCGTCGACGACGTTGGTGGCGCCGTCGGAGGCGGCGAGGATATTGGTGAAGGAGCCCAGGGGGGCGAAGGGGCCGCCGCTCATGAGGTTGCCGTCGAAGTAATGCACGCTGTAGATGCGATTGCTGTGCGCGAACCAGGCGATCACGATGCCCGAGGCGCTCTGCCTGACTTCGTCAGCCGAGAAGAAGCTTGAAGTTACGTTCGGGTCCGTGCCTGCGATCCCTTCATCGCCGTCCTTCAAACTGTCGCCATCGGAGTCGGGATTATGAGGATCGGTTCCCGTGTCGGTGGGTCCGTTCCATATGCCGGTGTCGGTTTCGTACAGATCGGGAATGCCGTCGTGGTCGCTGTCGGTATCGGCGGGGGTATCGTTGATGCTGAGGTAGAGCCCGTTGGTGACCGGCGACAGCGCTGTGCTGACGACGCCGGTGAAGCGGATGTTGTCGAGGTGGCAGGCATATTCGGTACGGGCGGCATTCATTTTGACCACAACGCCCAGCGCAGTGAGCTGAGCCGTGTCGGCATCGCCGGAAAATTGATCGAGCGATGCGGAGAAGCGATCCCAGCCTCCCGGCGTGTGGCTATAAGATCTCGAATAGGTGCTCTGGCCGGAGGCGCTCTTGATTTGGAGTTCCACGTCGCAGGCGTCGCCGTTGGCTTCGGAGAAATCGAGACTGAATCCCGCCTTGGACAGATCGGAGGGCAAGCTCGGCGCCTGGGGGAAGGTGTAAAGCTCGTAAATGCCCGAATAGCCGCCATCATTGGTATGGCTGGTAAATATGAAGAAATGCCCATTGATGCCATCGCTGGCCGTTGCGTCGATGCCGTGGGTAATCCATTGTTGCGAGCCGCCGTCGGGATAGCTTTGAGGCGCGCTCCATGGCGCGGGGGCGACCCATTCTCCGCGGGTCAGGTCTTCGAAGCTGCTATGAAGATTTCCGCTTGAGGTCGCGCCCATCCATTCGCCGGTCGTGCCCACGAACCGGATGTTGTCGAAATGGCTTTGATAAAGGCCGACTTGGGCGCCGGTTTGCAGGAGTACGGTGAGCTTTTTGATGCTGTTCGAATTAAACGTGCCCGGGTAGGCGGAAACGGTAAAGTTGCTCAGCCGGTTGCTGATGGTCTGCCAGCCGCCGGTGTAGGCGGCGGTAAACTCAAGGGCGCCGGCCGACGGGGCGCCGCTGTCTTCCACTTTCATGGTCAGCGTGCCGTTGACGACATTGGTTTCCTTGAAGTCGAAGGCAAACCAGATGTTCGAGCGCTGGCTGGGCGGGGGCAGCGCCCACGCCTGGCTGTATTCCCGGGTCATGCCAAAGCCGGACCAGCCGCCGGGATTGGGATTGTTGACGTCCATGAAGGCGCTTTGGATTCCTTCGGAAGCTTGTCCGTCGACGCCGCGCGACCAGACCTGAATGCCGCCATTCTGATCGTAGGCAAAAGCCGTCCAAGGGCTGATGAATTCCTCTCCGTTGCCTTGCTCTCGATCTTCGAAGCCATCGAGCACGTCATGATGGTCGCCCCACAAATCCGAGATCGCGGCGGCCTTCCAGGAGTAGGGGGGCTGCGGGAGCGCGGCGGGGGTTGTGGCGAAGAAGCGGTTGCTGGACGTGCCCGTGCTGGTCACGATGGTTGTGGAAACGATGGAAACGCCATTGGAATTGAGCAGGTCCAGCGTGACGCAATACTTTTCCGTGGCGTCGTTGTTTGAGGAGGGCCAGACATCCGCCCGGCTGAGGGGCGTGGGGTATTCGTCGGGCAGAAACGAAGGCAGCTCCTGCCAATGGACGACGATTTGATAGGTCTGGCCGGTTTGTACGGAAGCGGGAATCGAAGCCGGGCGGGCGCCCCAGAGCAGGCGGGCGGGCAGGGTGCATTCGCTGACTTTCTCTCCGCTCTTTTCCAGCCAGGCATGCAGTTCGTAGGCTCCGCCCTCGGGCGTGGAGAGGTAGGCCGGATTCCCCAAATCGGCTTCGGCGACATTCAGTCGCAACTCGTTCGTTCCCGTGCCGGCTATGCCGGGGCAGTTGGTTTGGCCGTAGATCGTCGGGGCTTCGCCGACGGTGCGGAAATCCAGGTGGAGGTTCATCGTTTCGCCGCGGGTGTCGTAGCCCACTTGGACCGATACGCCTTGCCCGTTCGGCCAGATGCCGGGTGGTTCGGAGGCCAGCCAAATTTTATAAGGACTCGTATTCGCCAGCGATTCGTTATTGGTATAGGCATAGAGCAGCAGGTATTCGTCGCCGGCGAGCGTCAGGTTCAATTGGCCGGTCGAGTTGGAGGCGACGATCCCTTTCGCGGAGCTTAATTGCTCCACGGTTTTGCCGCGGATCAGATTGGTGGCATTCAACGCGATGCTGACGGCGTTGGTGCTCTCGTTCAGCAGCGAAATGAGGATGCTGCCGTTGGTGCAGAGGCGGTAATCGGGAACCACGTAGAAACGGCCGGTTCCCACGAGATCGATGGCGGGCTGCATGCCGAATCCGTCGCGGTAGATGGCCCGGCCCCAGTCCGAATGAAGCTGCCAGACCATTTCCTCGGCCCGGGGACTCAGCCACCACATTTGGACGCTGTCGCCCAGCGCGAAGGTGTTGATGGCGGCTTTGCCCTGGCCGGGATGATCCTTGGTTTGCAGCGCCGGAAGCTCCCTCATGCCCCAGTAGTCATATTTGCCTTTGACCACGGTGACGCCGGAATGGGCCGTGATGTTCATCATGCGTATCCAGGTGGAAATGTTGGTCCAGGGATACGACGGCGTCAAGGGGCCCAGGGCGCCGAGGTATTCGAAGTAAAGACCGGTATAAGGTTGCTCCCAGTTTCCGGCGATGCCGCCATGCCACGAATTGGTGGCGGCGCCGACATTCAATCCAAATACGTCGGCCATGAGGGCGGCCCAGCCGGGGTTTTCCTTGTGGTAAGGATCGTAACGGCCCGGCAGCGCTGCATTGGCGTGCAGGTGAATGCCGGCGGCCAGGGCATTGGTCAATTGGGCCAGCCGGGCCGCGCTCATGCTGAAGGCGTGAGAAAGGAGGAGGGCTTGGGCATTGGTGTACGCGCCGGCATCCAGGCCATCCTCGTCGAGGAAGCGGGGTTCGTAGCCCAGGCGTTTGAGCCCGCCCCAGAGCATGCCGTTTTCCTGATTGGCCCGCGGCCAGACCATGTCGGCGTCCGAACTCCAATACAGATAGATGTCCGGCGAGGGGCTTCTCGACGCGCCCAGCAAGGAAGGCAGATTCGATTGTTCCATGCGGCGAAACGTTTCCTGGATATTCCAATAAACCGGATTCTTGATCAATCGGCTGAGTTGCACGATGCCGAAACCGGCCTCGCGGATTTGGGATCCCCCGAAGGGCCGGTCGTTCCACGTGAAAATGTGAACCCCGGCCGCGCCGGCGATCAGCGCTTCCCAGACTTGACCGGGCAGGGCCGCGGCCTGCCGCGGCGAGGCGCCGGGAAAAAGATTTTCCGTGCTGCTGTGCCCGGTCTCCGTGACCAGAACGGGAAGGCCGGATTGATCCTGATATTTCGTGATGCCGAATTGGGCGGTTCGCAGTTCGTTGCCTTCGCTGGCCCACGCGTAATTGTTGATGGACCAGAAATCCAGCGGGGCGCCGGCGGCGGCGCAGCGGGCCACGATGGTCTTGGCGTCTTCGCAGGTGTTGTTGGCGTCGAACCCGCTGTAGATGCCGCCCACCATGGAGTAGCTGCGCAGGTGATTGGTGTCCGCATTCCTGGCGGCCAGCGATCCGGCGGCCACGAAATCTCCGATGCTCTTTTTACGCCATTGAATCAAGTCGTGATACGGGGGGCTGTTCCGGTTTTGCAAGTTGGGATCGCCGGGATTCGCAATGCCGGGATAGGCGAGGGGCATGACGACCGTGTCGAAGGCGGCATAGGCGGTTCCCCAATTGGCGTTCAAGGCGGCGATGTTGCCGCTGTAGAGATTGGTCAAATAGCCCCGAAACGACGGCAGCGAGTAGTTGGCGTCGTAGCCCAGGAACAGGTGGGGATCGTAGGGTTCCCACAGGTCGAAATACGCATATTCGTTCCCCAGAATCCAACCGGCGATGGCGGGGCTGTCCTTGTAGCGGGCCGTCAGGCGGCCGATAAAATTCGTGTAGGCGGCGATGGCGCCGGGATGGTTGTAGTTGAGGACATTGGATGTGCGATTGCTTTGATTGACGGCCATCCAGCTGTAGTTGGTCGCCCAATCGGGAGGATATTGATAGCCAATCAACGGAAAGAGGCGGAGTCCATATTTTTCGGCGGTTGCCACGATGCGATCGGCGCCTGTCCAGTCAAAGCTTCCGGCGGCGGGTTCGATGTATCCCCAGGTGAAGTCGACCCGCAAAGAGTCGGCATGCAGCTTCTTCATCTCCAGGAAATCGTAGTCGATTTGTTCCGGCGTTTGCGTGGCAAAGACGTATGGGTTGATGGTTTGATAGGCGAACCCATGAGGAATCCAATAGGCGCCGGCTTGCGAATCCCAGAAATAGCCGTTGCGGATTTCGACGCAGGGCGCCCCGGCGAGTCCCCTTTCTGCTGTGCTTAAGCCAAGAAGAGCGGCAAAAAGAACAAAGACCCAGCGAGCCGGGACGGGTGCATTCATTTATCCTCCTGGTGGAACACTTGGACCGGTCGATTTACGAACGACCAGTTTCGTTGTCAGTACCGTGGTAAACGGAAGGTGATCCTTTTCGGTCATCGTGCTTTGCAGGCGATCGACGGCTTCTTTGGCCATGCGTTCCCGGTCGACGTGAATCGTGGTCAGGGGCGGATGAGTCATGGTCGTCCAGGAAATGTCGTCGAAGCCCATGATCGAGATGTCGTCCGGAACCTTCAGATTGGAATGCTCGTACAAGGCATGAAGAGCGCCCGCGGCCATTTCGTCGTTGAAGCAAAAGACAGCCGTTGGCCGGGGGGTATTCTTGAGCAATTCGACGAAAGCGGCGTGGCCGCCTTCGGGAGAAAAATCGCTGGGCAGAATCGTGATGTCCTTTTCGGGAATGCCGGCTTCGGTAAACGCCTCCTGGGCGCCGGCCATTCGTTCCTGGGTGATCTTCCAGTCCGAGGGGCCGGTGATCAATGCGATGCGTTGGTGGCCCAGGGAAAGCAGGTGGGAGATGGCCTGGAAGGCGCCGAGCCGGTTATCCAGCAAGATCGAGTCGATCCGGCCTCCCCGGCAGGCGTCGTCGATCAGCACGCAGGGCAATCCGCTTTCGCCGAGCATTTTAATGGGCTCGCTGAAAAACGGTCCGACGAGAATGGCGCCGTCCAGATGGGCTTCTCCGACGACCTTGCAGAAGGAGGCGGCGTCGAGATTGCCGGTGGTTAGAACGATTAAATGCCCCCGGATCTGGTTGAGGGCATGGCGTACTGCGTCCATCAATTCCGTGTGGTAACGGCCGGTCTTGCTGTGGCCGCTAACACGGGAGATCCAGCCGATGCATAAGGAACGTTTGGAGATGTCCTCCCGCTGACGGCGGGCCGGATCGGCGACAAAGGTGCCTTTGGCGGGGATGGAGTACACGAAGCCCCTGGCCGTCAATTCAGCCAGGGCCTGACGGACCGTGGCCTTGTTCACCTGGTGTCGTTCCGCAAGCGTGTCCATGGAGGGTACGGTATCGCCGGGCTTCAGGCCGCCTTCTTCGATCTCTTTTCGAAGCTGTTCAGCCAATTGCTGATAGATGAACCGGCTTTTCCCCCGGCTTCGATCCAGCGTATCTTTTTCCTGGTTTCCCTTTTTCATTTTGGATCCTCCGCTTTTCTTCGTGACGCTTTAAAATGTTATTGAATATTGGTTTAACCATGTTGAAGCGCCGGTGCAACACTTTTCCTTTTTTGTTTTTGGATGAAGGCGCAAAACCATATGTCTGAATTTAGCCTTTGAAGTTTATCGGTCAAACAGTGCGGGACGGTCGAAGTGCAATAAAGACGCTAAAGTGCAGACGATTTAAGGATAATTCTTAACATCGATAGGATTATTATTTATGATCGCCCTGCTTTGAACGGTGTTGAGGTGGGCGGTTCCTGGGCTGGACGAGGGTTCTCGATCAAGGCGCCGATGGTGGTGTAATAAGGAACAAACGGTATGAACGAGCAAGCGCCCGCGCCGAAAAAGAATGTTTTTCTTGTGGATGATCATCCGTTTATTCAGGAAGTCTGCACGTATTTGATCGGAGCCTCCGGCGATCTGGCGGTTTGCGGGGAAGCGACGAATTGTGCGGAGACTCTTAAGAAAATTAAAACCGCCATTCCCGATGCGATGGTGGTCGATATTGGGTTGAAGGATGTCAGCGGAATCGAACTGATCCGGGAGCTGAAGCAGCGCTTTCCTAGAATTCGCATCCTGGTTTTGTCCACGAATGACGAAACCGTTTATGCCCCCAAATGCCTTCAGGCCGGCGCTCACGGTTATCTCATGAAAACCGAGGCCCCCGCAAAGCTGCTGGACGGGCTGCGATGCATTTTAAAAGGACAGCGTTATCTGAGCGCAGCGGCGAAAAGCGCGGTAGCCCGGGATTGGGCGGCCCGCAAAAAGCTTCCATCCGACCCCGTGCCGGCTCAATTGGGCCCTCGAGAGCTGGAGGTGTTTCAATTGATGGGACAAGGGCTGATGACCGAACAGATTGCCCAGCAGCTTTCGATCAGCGCCAAAACCGTCCAAACTTATCGTGAACGCATCAAGCGCAAGCTCAACATTGCCAGCGTGAGCGAATTGATTCATCGCGCCACGCAGTGGCGGCAGATGACGAGTCTCTAAAAAGCCGCGGTCCGTCTACTTCAGTTCCACATGAATATAATCGCCGTAGCGCCGGCGGATCAGGCCGTCTTCGAAAACGACGCCGGCGGCCATGGATGCCAACCCTTCGCGATTCAGGGCGGGAAGTTCAATGTGCGCCATGCCCTGTGCGTCGGTATCGGCTTCCGCGAAGAATTCGTTCCATTCCGTATGCAGAAATCGTCCGAGTTGAACCTGCTTGCCGGCGAGGGGGCGGCCTTGGGCATCCGTAACGCGGACGGAGATTTTTGCGGATTTATGACCGGCCATTTGTTGCGGGGGTTCGACGAATTGAACGAGCAAGTCGGCGGTTGTCGTCGATGGCCGGCGACGGATCGTTACGATCCGGTATTTGACGCCGACGGGCTCGTTGTTTTGGGTAAGCCCCCGGGTTCTCACGTAGTGCGCTCCTTCGCCGGTTGACGCCGCGGCCAGCCGGCCTTTCCACCAGGCGCCGTCCCGGCGGGTCAGGTCCTGCCAGGCGCCGTCGTCCAGTTGCATCTGGACTTTTTCCATTTCCGGCGCCCAGACCGTTACGGGGATGGAATCGTCAAAGCGCTGTCCATCGCGGGGCTCGGTGAGGATGGCCTGGTTATAATCCTTCAGCGCGAAATACACCGGGCGGGGCCGGCCTTCGAAGCTCCGGTCGGCCTCCAGGAGTCCGTACCATTCCTCCGCGTGGTCGGCGTGAACGTATTCGTCGCCGTATTTTTGCCAGCCGTCGATCCACATGAACGCGCAGCCGCCGGCGCAGCCCGCGTTGAGAATGTCGTCCCAAAGCTGGACGACGCCGTCGCGCTGCTGCTCCAGCGAGTTCCCGCCGTAGCCGCGGCCGTCGCCGCGCGGCGACACCGAGAGCCCGAATTCCGTGACCACGACCGGCTTGCCGAGGGTCAATTTTTCCTGGAGGATTTCGAGATAAGTCCGGTAACCCAACGCCCGCTCGATGGTGACGGGACTGTAGGGATAGGCGTTATGCGCGACCAAATCCCACATTTCCGGCTTCATGAAGTCGGTGGCCACGCAATTGGAGTAGGAAAAGAAGCGCCGAGGATCGCAAGAGCGGGCCACGGCGATCATCTGGCGATAGAAGTCCTTCATGTTGTCCAGCCCCGCCCGATAGACCGCATCGGCATGCGGCTCGTTGAGCAGGAGGTAAAACAGGATGTTGGGATGCCGCGCGGAGCGCGTAACTTCGGTGCGGATAAAGTCGAAGGTTTTTTGCCGATAGGCGGGATCGTTGAAATCGGCCGCAGGATCGATCCAAAGCCCTTGAATGACCCAGAGGCCCTGTTCGGCGGCGAGCTCCAACTCGGCATCGGTCATGGGGGACCAAGTTCGAAGCGTATTGAAGCCGGCGGCCCGGATTCGCTCGAAATCCTTGCGAAGCAACTCCGGCTGAAAGGGGCGCGTCCAGGGCAACTGGCCGGGCCGGGCGCCGGTTTCATAGCCGATGCCGACCACCAGGAATGGGGCCGGCCCTACCCACAGCCGATTCCCCTGGATGGACGCCTCGGGAAAGGAAGGCCTGGGCCGGTAGGATAGCTGGGTTGACGAGCAACCGCCCAATAGACCTGCCGTGATCAGGGTTAAAACGGACCATAGAAATCGCTTCACATCGTGCTCCCTGGAATGAGATCGGGGATTATACAAGAAACGCCTGCTGGAAGGAAAGTCATTTTTTGCCCCGGGGCTTGATTGACAGAAGCCTCGTCTCTGCCTATATTTTACCCATCTCAAATGGTTCTGCGTCGGCGGAAAGCAGGGGTAATTAAAGCCTCTGCGGGCAGGGGGCCTGCCGAAGACGCGGATATGGGTGAGAAAGAGAATAGCAATAGAACTTAATGAAGTCTGAGAAGTCTCCTGAACTGGATAAAATGCGCCACAGCGCGGCGCATGTCATGGCAGCGGCCGTCTGCAACCTCTTCGAGAATGTCCAATTAGACATCGGACCCTCCACGGAAGAAGGTTTCTATTACGATTTCGATTTAACGCACCGTCTGGCGCCGGAGGATTTCGTCCGCATCGAGGCCGAAATGGCCCGGCTCATTGCCGCAGACTTGCCGTTTGAGCGCATGGAAGTCTCGCGCGAAGAAGCCACCCGGCTGCTGGAGGAAAAACAGCAGAAATTCAAGATCGAGCGGCTGGCCGACATTCCCGAGGGCGAAGCCATATCCTTTTATCGTTGCGGCAACTTCATCGATTTGTGCCGCGGTCCGCACCTCGCCAGCACCAAGGGCATTAAAGCCTTTAAGTTGCTCTCCGTCGCCGGCTCCTACTTTCGCGGGCGCGAATCGAATCCAATGCTGCAGCGCTTATACGGCACAGCTTTCGAAAAACAGCAGGAACTCGACGATTACCTCAAGTGCATGGAAGAAGCCAAGTTGCGGGATCATCGCGTGATTGGGCGCGACCTGGATTTGTTCAGCGTGCAGGAATCCGTCGGGCCCGGTCTGGTTCACTGGCATCCGAAAGGCGCGCGCATCCGCTCCCTGATCGAAGATTTCTGGCGCAAGGAACATTTTAGGAACGGTTACGAATTGCTCTATACCCCGCACATCGGCCGCAGCGGCTTGTGGGAAACCTCAGGCCATCTCGGCTTTTATCGGGAGAGCATGTATACGTCGATGGATATCGACGAGCAGGCGTACTTCGTCAAGCCGATGAATTGCCCGTTCCACATCCAGATTTATAAGTCGCACAAGCGTTCCTACCGGGATTTGCCGTTGCGCTGGGCCGAGTTGGGCACCGTGTACCGCTATGAAAAGGCCGGCGTCTTGCATGGGCTCTTCCGGGTGCGCGGCTTCACCCAGGACGATGCTCATATCTTCTGCTCGGAGGAGCAGATCGAGGAAGAAATCAAACGCACCGTGCGTTTTGCCATTAAAATGTGGCGCACATTTGGATTTTCGGAAATTACGGCTTATCTTGCCACACGCCCTGCTAAGGCCGTGGGCGAAGAAAGCCGGTGGACTCAGGCGACCCAGTCGCTGGAAAGCGCCTTGAAGGCCGAGGGCGTTCCTTATGAAGTGGATGCCGGCGGCGGCGCCTTCTACGGGCCCAAGATCGATATGAAGGTCAGGGATGTGATCGGCCGGGAATGGCAGATGAGCACGATTCAGTTCGACTTCAATATGTCGGAACGATTCCATCTGACTTATATCGGCGCCGATGGCCAGGAGCATCAGCCTTATATGGTGCACCGGGCTTTGTTTGGCAGTTTGGAGCGGTTCTTTGGCATTTTGGTCGAGCATTATGCAGGCGCTTTCCCGTTTTGGCTGGCGCCGGAACAGGTGCGCCTGTTGCCGTTGACCGACAAGCAATTGGCCGTGGCCGAAACGATGGCCGAGCAGTTGCGGGCCGCCGATTTCCGGGTATCGGTTGACAGCCGGTCGGAAAAGGTGGGCGCCAAGATCCGGGACGCGCAAATGTCCAAGATTCCATATATGCTCGTTCTCGGGCCGCGCGAGGTGGAACAGGGAACGGTATCGGTAAGAAGCCGTTCTGCAGGCGATCAGGGAAGCATGACGATCCAGGTCTTGATGGAGAAGCTTCGGACCGAAGAAGCCGCCAGGACGTAACCTGATGGGGAATAACGATAATAACCAAAGAGGTCTGCGCAGACAGACCTCGAAAACCAGGAGGAAACCATTCAAACATTCGTCAGAGTAAATGCACGTATCCGGGTGCCGGAAGTTCGATGTATCGATGCCAATGGCGAGCAGATCGGCGTCGTATCGACCCGGGAAGCTCTTTCACGAGCCACCCAGGCGGGCCTGGATTTGGTGGAAATCTCGCCCAATGCCCGTCCGCCGGTTTGCCGGATCATGGATTACGGCAAATTCAAATACGAAGAGGGCAAAAAGGAAAAGATTGCCAAGCGGCATCAATCCGCTGGGAAGGTAAAGGAAATTCAGTTCCATCCCAACGTAGGGGATCACGATTACGAAACCAAGGTTCGGCATGCGCGAGAATTTTTAGAGGAAGGGCACCGCGTCAAGGTGACGTTGTTCTTCCGGGGTCGGGAAAGTGCGCATCGCGAATTGGGGTTTGCCGTGATGAACCGCGTACTGAGCGATACGCAGGATATGGCCAATGCCGAGCAGTTGCCCAAGATGATGGGGCGAAGCCTTCAGATGGTCTTGTGTACCCGTCCGGGCGTAAAAAACAAACCCAAGCCAGAAGGTTCGCCAAAAGAAACGGCCTCCTAGGCAGGAAATTCGAGGAGAAGGCGCCTCGTTAAAATCCCTTTAAAACAGGCGGTTATTCAGCCCTTGTGCATTTTTTTTCTCAAAAGGCTGGACGTTGTCCTGATTCTGGCGTAGAAATGCGCGTTTTCCTGCCCTTGGGGAAATCATCACAAAAGCAGAGAACGTTTAAACGTTGTTATTGTCCAGGTCGGATTTGTGCGGCCGGCAGTTAAGGAATATGGGAGTTATGGCAAAGCAGAAATTGAAAACCAAGAAGGCGCTTGCCAAGCGGTTTAAAAAAACCGCCACAGGCAAGATCAAGAGAGCCAGCGCGGGACGTGGACATTTATTGTCCTGCAAAAGCAGGAAGCGTAAACGCCAATTGCGTCGCGGCGGACTGGCTTCGAAAACCGTAACCAAAAAACTTTCCATTTTATTGCCAGGCTAATTGTAATTTAGGAGAAATATCATGCCCAGAGCCACTAATGCTCCGGCGTCACGTCGCCGGAGAAAACGTCGTCTTGAGTTAGCTAAAGGTTATTACGGCAATCGGAGCAAAGCCTTCCGTACGGCCACGGAAGCCGTGGACCGTGCGATGGTGATGGCCTACGCCCACCGCAAACAGAAGAAAACCGAGTACCGAGCCTTGTGGATTGTCCGGCTTTCCGCCGCCTGCAAAGCTCATGGGCTCTCCTACAGCCGTTTTGTCAATGGCGCCAAGAAAGCCCAGATTGCCTTGAACCGCAAGATGCTTTCTGAAATTGCCATTCATGATCCGGACGGTTTCGCTCTGATTGCCGGTCTGGTCAAAGCCCAGCTGGCCGTCTAGTCGACAGCCGTTGGCGTATTGCCCCCGCGGGTCGTCCCGCGGGGTTTTTTTATTGCCTTGGGCCGCACATTTTTCCTTTCCCGATAATGAATGAAAATCATGGTCTGCCGTTGTCGGTTCCGCAAATCCTTCCCGCTTTGGATGCCTATTTTCGTCCTGCTGCGCTAGTCGTACGGGCTTTTCGCGAGCGCGTCCGGACGTCCGGGCAGGGCGTTCCCGTCCGTCTGGCTTTGGAACAGGCGGACGGCTCGGTGTTTCATTTCGACAAAGAACTTTTTGACGAACGTTGCCCGGAGGCCAGGGGGAACTACACGTTCGTCGAACGCATGGTCAAATTCCTGCTGTGGTCCCGGGGCGGGTGCAAGGTGTATTTTGCAGGCCCGGCGAGCGTCGGCGAGAGGCTCAAGAAGCATTACATGGATAATGCGACGGGTTCTTTCGATGCGGATATCATGGGCCGCAGGATTTACGAACGTCCGTTTGAAGTCGTGCTGGTGCGCAGGGAGGACCTGCCGCCGGCCCGGGAAAAGACCGTTCCGTTGGGACGTCATTTAAATGGATGCCGGATTGGCTTCGATTTGGGAGCCAGCGATCGTAAAGTCGCCGCCGTGATCGACGGCCAGCCGGTATTCACCGAGGAAGTGGTTTGGAATCCGGTGCAGCAGACGGACCCTCAATGGCACTTCGATGAAATTATGGATTCGCTCAAACGGGCGGCCGGACACCTGCCGCGCGTCGATGCCATTGGCGGCAGTTCCGCCGGCGTCTATGTGAACAACCGGGTCAAAGTGGCGTCTCTGTTTCGCGGCGTTCCTTCCGATCTTTTTGAGCGGCGGGTCAAGGATCTGTTCCTTGAGATCAAAAAAGCCTGGAACGATATTCCCTTCGAGTTGGTCAATGACGGCGAGGTAACGGCCTTGGCCGGATCCATGTCGATCGGCGACAACGGGGTTTTGGGCATGGCGCTGGGTTCGAGTCTGGCGGCCGGTTACGTGACGCTGGACGGACGCATCACTTCCTGGTTGAACGAACTGGCCTTCGCGCCGGTGGACTACAACCCTCAGGCGCCGGTGGACGAATGGTCGGGCGATTACGGTTGCGGCGTTCAGTATCTCTCGCAGCAAGGCGTGGGACGGCTGATTCCCCGGGCGGGTATTGAGGTGGATGAGGCGTTGCCGTTGCCCGAGAAGCTCAAGCAGGTGCAGAAGCTGATGGCTGCCGGCGATCCTCGAGCGTCCAAGATTTATCAGACCCTGGGCGCCTACCTGGGCTATGCCCTGGCCCACTACGCCGATTTCTATGCGATCCGCAATGTCCTGATTCTTGGACGGGTGACCACCGGCGAAGGGGGACGCGTCATTATGGAAGGAGCCAAGGAAGTCCTGCGGAAGATTTTTCCGGACGTGCATCAGGCGATCGCTTTTCATATCCCCGACGAAAAGGACAAACGCCATGGACAAGCCGTGGCTGCGGCCAGTTTGCCGGTGGTGGGATGAGATGGAGAATAAAAGCAAAAAATTTGCAGCCACAAAGATCACAGAGAACACATAGAAAGAATAAGGAAGATCTTGCCCTAATTCTTTGTGTTCTCTGTGATCTTTGTGGCTACGATTCTTCGTTTTCCGATGCCGATGTGGCGGGATTTTTGTGGGTTTGATTATTTCTTGCGGAAAAGATAAAGATCACAGGGGGGGAGGCATCAGATGAATCCGTTTTTGAAATATGTGTCCGACTATTCGCACGTGTTGAAGGAAGGGGCTTTGATTCCACTCGGCGGGTTGGCGCCGTTGCCCCAGCCGGCCCTTCCGGCGCAGGCGCCCAAGGTGTTGCTGTTTTCGCCTCATCCGGACGACGAATGCATCGCCGGGGCTCTTCCTTTGAGGCTTCTGCGCGAAGCGAAGTATAACGTGATCGACGTAGCCGTCACGCAGGGCAGCTTAAAGGAACGCCAAGCCGAGCGCTTGATCGAGTTGAAGAACGCCTGCGGCTTCCTCGGTTTGGGCCTGATCCAGACGCGTGAAAACGGTTTGGAAAAGATTAATGTGAAAACGCGCGACCAGGACCCCAAGGGCTGGGCCGCTTCGGTGGAGACGATCGTCGACCTTCTTCATCGGCAGCAACCCCGCGCGATTTTTTTCCCGCACGAACTGGATTGGAACAGTTCGCATATCGGCACTCATTTCCTGGCGATGGATGCGCTGCAGGAAATGGAGCCAGCCTTCAGCGTCATCGTGGTGGAAACCGAGTTCTGGGGGCAGATGGCGACGCCCAATCTAATGGTGGAATCGACGCCCGAGGAGGTGGCCGATTTGGTGGCGGCCCTTTCGTTCCATGTGGGGGAAGTGAAGCGCAATCCATATCATTTGCGTCTTCCGGCCTGGATGCAGGACAATGTGCGCCGGGGTGGGGAATTGGTGGGCGGACAGGGCGGTGCGGCGCCCGATTACGAATTTTCCACCTTGTACCGGCTCAGCCGCTGGGCCAACGGACGATTGGAGAAAGCTCTCGAGAAGGGCCGGTCGATGGGGCGGGACGATAAGTTGGGCGAGCTAATGGATTCGCTCTTTAAGCCAAAGATTATCGGCTGAAGAGGGCGGGGGGACGACGCTCCATACCACATCGAATTCCCCGTCGCTTTCGCCTATTCGACGTACCCGCGCTTGTCCGATATTGGTTTCACTGGATACCAATGGATAAGTGGCGTCCGAGGTGATCTTGGAAACGACGTTGAAACAGACGTCTTCCTGAAGCCCGTGAAACCGGCCAATGCCTGCTTGGACAAGAGCTGGCTCAACGTGCGTGATGCGCGCCTCCAAGGGCCGGGCGATAATCGCTTTGTGAACGATTTGAGAGGCCAAGGAGCTGCAAATTTCATCCAGTGGCGCACGATCGTCCAAGCTCGCCGAAAAAGAGCCAATGATGCGGGATGTTTCGGCGTCCACCAGGCGCAGATGTATTTGCTGGGCATCCTTGAGGGGGATGATGTTTCCCAGAAGAAGCATGCCGGCCGGCAGCAATTTTCCTAGGGCGTTCTGTGCTCGAACATCCGACAAATCCGAAGACCCGAGATCGATTTCCTGCAATATGCTTTCCAAGGCTTCGCGTTCCACCACTTGCACGTCGCCAGATTGATCCAACTCCGTTCGCAGGCAAATCTGGACGAGCAAGGCCAGCGCGTCAGCGTCGGCGCCTCCCGTGGCGCTGATAGGGCCCAGGCATCCGACGATTCGAGGCTTGGCCATGCCTTCCCCTTCGCGCCGATCTTGCGGTTTTCGCGTCTCCAGTTTTTCGATAAGCGTCCTCAACGCATCTCTTTTTTGAGCACGGGTTTGTTCGCTCAAATAATGGGCGACGGCTAGTACCATGCGGTCTTCGCCTGGCTGCGAGAAAAGCGACGAGATGATCTTTTTGGCGGTGTTTGTGGCCCCCTGCCGGTTGAGCGCCAACGCATCCTGAACGGCCTGCACTTTTTCCGTTTTAGGCAAAGGACTCGGGTTGGTTGTCGTTTTGGGAAAATCGGTGTTTCGGTTTTTTCCCGAGATTTCGAGCCCGCCTGTCTTCGATCCCTCTTCGACTGGGGAGGGCAGGCTTACCCCGTGTGTTTTGAAGATGAATTCTCCGCCCGCATGCTTGGCCAAGGGCATGGGGCCCATGCGAACCATTTGTCCCGTTAGCGCACTGACCTTTTGTCGAACGGCCAAAGCCAAGTCGGAAGCGGCAAAGAGGCGGTCCGCCGGATAGTTGAAGTAGTTGAGCAGTTCCTGGGCAAAGATGCTGTGAGAGCCTCCGCTGTCGAGAACGGGTTCGAGATCGCCGCTGGTGATGAGATACCGCGACGGTTTCTCCCAAGCGCGTTGGTACCACACCAAGTCCTTTCCCGTCGGCATTTGTTCTCCGCGGAAAAGAGAGCCGCCATAGCATGAATCCGCAATGACCAATACATGCCGTGCTTCGGTGGCGCCGACGAGCTTGGTGATCATGGAGTTCCAAATCCAATCCTCGCGGGCCTGCCGGGCGCCTTCCGTCTTGCGAGCATCAGAAGGTATCCAGTAGCCTTCGCCCAGGGCTTCGTCGAAATACCCATGCCCGGCATAATAAATGAGTATGGCGTCATCGGATGAAGAATTCGCCAGGTCGTCCAAGGCCACCAGGATCGATTCGCGTGTGGCCTCGCGATCGAACAGCCTCTGTACTTCGAATCCATATCGTTGTTCCAGGCAGTCCGCTATGCTTGCCGCATCGTTTCGCGCCGTGTCCAGGCTTTCCCAGCCGTCGCCGTGATGACGGGCATAGTCGCTGATGCCAATGACCAGCGCCCGGTACTTGATCGTGCTCAACGAGGGCTTGGCGGAGATGGCTTCCATTGCCCGGACTCCTCTGATTTCCGGTTTGCGATCGCAAGCTGCCACAAGGCTAAAAGCAATCAAGGCCGCGATCCACCGAATCTCGGTGGAGCGAAACCAAGCCCTATATGTCCGATTACCTTGCATAAACATAATCTCCCGTCTTGATCGTTTTGCCGGCTTCAGCCGGGATGACTCTGGCCAGCGATGTGTCAGCCTTGGGCTTGACGATTACGACCTCCGCTGTTTTCTCGCCGCATCGCACTATTTCGGCGGCTTCAACGGCTTCCCCCTTGTGAGCTCGTAAAACGACGAACTTGGCTCCCGGTCGAACGCCGCTGCCCGCACCGATGCCGACAGTTAATTTGTCGCCCGACAACGTAACGATCTTCCCTTCAAGCAAAGGAAATCTTTGCTTTATTTTCATCATCAGCCCGTCGATTTGCTCGGGCATGCGGTTCTCGCTTCCTTCGTAGTAAACATCGTCGGTGCACAGGACTTCTCCTTCCGACGTATCGACCACCCGGGCATAGGCCGTCACCCCGTGGCCTTGCCGGATCAGCGTGGTCATCAGCAACAATTCGGCCGGCAGCATTTTTCCGATCCTCAAGGCGGCCGCTGGATCGGTCAGATCGGAAAGGCTTAACCGCTGTTCCTGAAGGATGTAATCCCACCCTTCATCCCGCTCTAAAAGACGGAATCGAATGGGCGAGGCCAGCAGCGCGTTTTCCACCATGCGCCGAATCGATTGTTCCTGAACGGGGTCGTTGAATTGATTGGTCGTATAGGTGGAAAAAGGAGGCACGCCGATGCTCAGCCGGTATTCCTCGCTTAGAAACTCGGCTTGTTTGCGGATGACGGTCAAATCGATGCGCTTTTCGTTTCCCGCAGAATCTCTGGCTGCAATGGAGAATAGATTTGTGCCCATGTCCAGTCCCAGTCGTCGCGCAAATCGATATTCGAGGATTCCTTTGTGTTCGGCAGGAAGATTCTCTTCGCCATTGATCGAGATTCCGGCGAGTCCTCCACGATCGCCGGCCAGGCAGTCCAGATAATACTCTTCGTCAAAAACATGGGCCATCTTGGGGCCGATCAGACGCAGGCTGGGTTTAAGCGCATCGCCATCGGCATGATGGGGCGCATGCTCATCGAGTTGCAGTCCGTTGCCTGCGTCAGTGGTTTCGCCGGGAGCTGTCATGGCTAGTAAGAAAGAAGGCATCCAGGAGGTCGTGGTCGAGGGCGGCGTCAGTATGGTACGAAAGCAATTCTGTGCAGCATCCTTTGCGATCAGAATAATTTGCTGGTTCGGTTCGCAAGGGATGCTAAAGGGAAGGGCGGCGATCGGTCCGTGAGATTTTGTTGCGGTTGGGATGAGCTTGCCGTTAACTTCGAGGCTCTCCAGCACGCCGTCATCCAGGCAAATGCCGTCAAATATCCACTGTGTCCCATTGTACCGGGTGTTCTTGATCAGCACCGCGGGGGGTTGCCAGTCGGCCATTAAACGAAGAGGGTGCTTCGTTTCCTGGTTTTTAAGATCGGCGGCGACGATGACCATTTCGTTGGCGCCGCGCTGAAGCTTCCACTGCTTTGAAAAGGAGACCTCCCGGGAAGCCTCTTCGAGAAACAAGCGCTCGGGGCCCAAGAAAATGCAGTTGACGAATCCATCGCCCGCGGCGAGGCCTTCGATGCGAACGGATCGATTGCTGGTCCATGTCGTCGATGGCATTCCGTCCAGAATCCTGACGGACGGCGGCGATGCTTGTACGGAGGTCAACAAGTGTTTCCGTGTCAGATTTAGATAAAATTTGGCGCGGCCGGAGGGTTCTTGAGCGAGGGATTTCTCAAGGAAGTGCTGAGCGCGGCTCCAATCTTCCAAATAATAGCAGCAGACGCCCAATTCTCGATGGGGGAAATAGTCGTCCAGAAAGTGCATGCCGTAAGTTCTGGCTTTCCACATGTCGCGAGCGAATTCATATGTAGCGCCCGAGCGGAGTCCCAGGCACCGCTCGAGATCTTCGCGAGCGGACTGGTAATCGCCGTTCGCCAGCAGGAGCAGGCCTCGCTGGTAGTAATTCCACCAGTTATGGCGATACAACTCGGACGAATCGGGTTGCGCTTGCCAGGAAGGGGCTGAACAGCCGGAGTTCAGGACCAGATAACCAAACCAGAACAAGGCGACACACGATAAGCTAATGCGCTTGATACTGCTGGCAGCCATGATCGACTCCGTTTTCTTAACGGGTTGCTATTAAAGCGACGTGTCGCGCTGGGCGTGCATCGACGCCAAATCTTGTGCGACCTGTGCGCCAAAATCATCCACTTTGGAGTAGAAGACGTCAGAATTATCAAACTGCTTCGCCCATGCCTTGGTGAGCGTTTTGAGTTGCCGATCATAGGCCTCGACCTGCACGTAGAGGGTTTGAGCGCGCATTTCCTGAAGCTTGGTGACCAGGGTCCATTGCGTATTGCTTTTCAAGAAAGAGCGTAATTCGATTTCCGTATCGACCCTTCGATAGTTTTTCTTGATGGTCTCGCGCAGGAAAGAGGCAAAGGTCTGCATGTCCTTCTTCGAATAGATCGGCAACTCGGTCGCACCGCCTTCCCCGCGGAATTTGAGCGCCATCCGAATCTCCGGCTCTGCCCAAGCCAGTTCGGAGGACGTGTAGTTCCTTACCCCCATAACGAGCATTAAGCTTGCCGCCAGGGCGAGTGCGGCGCTCGCGAACTTTTTATGGCTCCTGACCCACCAACTGCGCTGGGTTGTCAAGAGAGCTGATGGATCGGTTGCGTTCGGCTCACGAGCTTTCTCGTGCCGCTGGGATTCGCGTTCCCATGCTGCCAGCACCGTATTTTCCAGCTCGTCCTCGGACGTTTTCATCGCCTGGGAGAGATTGTTAAGTTCCCGGTCTATTTTTTGCACTTCCACCATCTCCTGGCGAAACTCTGCGCTATGGGCTAGTTCCTTCTGAACAATTGTCCGCTCGCGCTCATCAAGTTCATTGTGAATGAAGGCCCACAAACGAGCTCTGCTTCTTTTTAGATTTGAGTCCATAAAACTGTCCTCATCTATTGCAGTTACTATGAGAGTCGGTGGTGGGCAAACATTCTTCCCGGAAAAAACGATTTCTTCGCAAGATGATCTTCAATTTGTCCAGACATTTCGCCAGGCGCGTTCCTGCTGTGATGACCGAAATATTGAAACGTGCGGCCATTTCCTTATAAGACTGGTTCTTGAAGTAGAAGCTCTCGATGGTGTTTTTGCAGGTGTCGTCCATGTCGTTTAAGATTTCTCTTAGCGCCGAAGCGCGTTCGGATAATACGACTGCAAGCACCGGATCGAAATCGAGTCCGGTTCCAGCCATCATTTCCCGATAATCCGAGCCCGCTTGGGTGTAATCGTAGGGGCTCATTAACTCGCGTTCCCGGACCTGCTTTCGAATTTCATCGATGCAGCGGTGAATGCAGATGCGCTTTACGAAGTATTCCAGCGAAGAGTCTTTTCTAAATCGTCCCAAGGATTTGTGTATTTCCATGCGTACGGTTTGCAGAATATCTTCCCGTATCGTCTCGGAGAAATGCCACTTGGGCCATGAAACAATGGATCGTATTAACGAGTCGAAAACCTCAAAGAAACGCTTCCAGGCCTCCTCGTCGCCTCCGACAAGCTTATCCAGCATGGCGTCATCAATTATATTTCGACCGGGTGCAGGGTCCATGTTCGTCTCTTCTGACTTCATGGAAGCTTAATACGGACATTGCTTCCAGTGTGTCAAGTTTCCTTTTCCTTCGTTGATGGTAATGGGTGCATCTTGACACGGCCCCTCCTCAACGTCTGGCATTGGAAAGAAACCACCGGCTTACGCCGGCGGCTACGTAGCCGCGTCCGTAAGGACGTGGATTCTTATTCGTATGCGCGGGGGCCGTGTCAAGATGCACCCGATGGTAATCCGCCCGTGGAGGAACTCGTGCATAAAAAAAATCTTCTTTTCTTAGAGCGAAGACGATTCGTTTCCGGAAAGCCAATCTTGTGGGGAATGAAAAGGCCGGCTGACACGACTTATCATGGCAGAAGGATGGATTATGCATGAAGACAGAACCCCTTATCCGAAAATGCTGCGTGTGTCGCCGTGTGCAGTGCTTGAACTCGTGGATTTCCGAGATTCAGCGTTATCCGGCTCATCGGTATACGCATGGCTATTGCCCTGAATGCTTTGCGCAGGCAATGAGTGCAGACCGCCAGCATATCGCTGGAATAAAGGGATCATTTCCAGGAATGAAACCAGAAGACAGCCGACGGGTTCCTGTAACGGAAAGCGTGGCGGGTGTAGAAGTCTCCTGTGCGGCAGGCGACCCGTGGGAGATTATACTGAACGCTTAAGTGCATGCGGAAGTCTAACCTGTAGGGGATGAAAGAGTGCAAAGGAGATTGAAAAGATATGGCAAGAGCAGCGGCTTATGTTTTAACATAAAGCTTGGTTGGCCTGCATCTCCGTCGTGGGATTCATGAAAACTTGAAAGGTTGAATCGTGACCCGTTTTTACAAAGCGCTGTTTGGAAGTGCAAAGCGGCTGGTTTTTCATGTTTGCATGCTGGCTTTTCCGGGCATGGCTATATCAGAAATGTTCACCATTGAAACGCCCGCCGGCTCCTTTCAGATTGCTTTGAATCATGCCGGACCGTCCGGTTCGCTGGTGCAGCCAGCGAATCCTCAAACGCCGGCTTTTAGCCCCCCCAGTATTTTCTCCGCGCCGTTGCCCAGTGGGTCCGGTGCGCGCGCGCTTGGGCTGGCCGGGGCCTTTACCGCGCTGGCGGACGACGCAACGGCCGCTTCATGGAATCCCGCCGGCTTGATTCAACTGGAACGTCCCGAGGCGTCTGTCATGCTGAGATTATCCCGGGAGCATAACGATTTCTCCTCGGGCTCCGATTCGTATATCGCGGGCGAGAACTCGTTCGGAAACGAAAACTTGAATTACTTGAGTGCTGCTTATCCTTTCCGGTGGGGGCATCGGAATTTCGTTTTCTCGCTTAATTATCAGGAGACGTATGACTTCACGCAGGCGTTTAGCGCCGATGTAAATGAAGAAAGGCCTCCGTCAGCACACGAGAGTCGGGCTGAAGGGGTCTATTCCAGTACACAAGTGGACGGAATTCACGACGAGTACGTGGACATCACCATTACCAGTTATCTCACTACGCGAAAAAGCAGTGCGTTGCGCCAAATTCTCAGTTCCGATCTCCTCAGCTCTCTGGATTTTGAGCAACAAGGCATCATCGATGCGGCAACTCCGGCGTTAGCCGCCGAAATTACTCCCAAATTGGCGATTGGCGCTGCGGTTAATTTCTACCAGGACAGCCCTTTCAGCGGCCGCGAGATTTGCTCAACCACGCGTGCAACCTACCAGGGGGCTTCTTCCAGCCGCGTGACGGCCTCTGACGAACAAGTGACGAGCGGAATCTACGAATATGATGGAGTGATTCACTATCCTTTTGTTGGAGATATCCCGTTTTCGGGCGAAGGCGAGTATACGCCCTTTTCCGACAGCTCCCGGTCTCAGGGCCGCACCGATTTGTATGTCGAAGGCGTTTACGAAGAAAAGAATCGTTTCGACCACCTGCAAGGAATTAATGCGACTTTCGGATTCCTTTGGACGGTATCGAGCTTCTTGAGCCTGGGCGGATCGGTGGATTCTCCGTGGTCGGCGGATGCGTCGCAAACCAAGACGATACGGAACACCTCCACAACGTATGACGCATCGCGCCAACGCGTGTTGGACGCAACGACGTCCGAAACGACAGTGACAAAGGACGTGCAATTCGGCTTCCCCCTATATTGGGCGTTGGGCGCCGTGTTCCGTTTCAACAACCGCTTGTACGCGACCCTCGATGTAAGTCAAACGGCTTGGTCGGACTTTTCCTATGAAGCCGAAGACGAAGACAAGATTAACCCCATTGACGGAAAACTTTCTGACGACACGGATGTGAGAGACACCTGGGCGGTCCGCTCTGGGCTTGAGTATCTGTTGGTTTTCTCGAAGACCGAGATTCCTCTTCGAGCGGGCATCGGATGGGAAGAACGTCCTGCCGCCGTCGCCCCGGATATCTTCTGGAACTACAGTCTGGGCACAGGTTTTTCGCTGGGCAAGGAGCCTGGAAGAGTCCTGGTCGATTTCGCGTATGTATTAACGCAGGGCGAGGATGTTTTGGGAAGCCTGGTGCCTGGCGAAAATTTGAAGGCCGATGTGACGGAACATCAGTTCTTTATGTCCGTGATCAAGCATTTTTAACCGATTGGACTTTGGACTCTTCCTTTTTATTCCGAAATTTCATGGGAATATACGCAGCCATCATACGACTTGTCTACTACCGGTTTAACGGCTTGTTTGTAGACCCAGGGTGAAGATCAACGAAAGACTCGTCATATGCTACTATTGGCGCAGAGGACGTCATTTCAGCAGGCCATCATGGCTGCGGCGATTTTCTTGTCGCTTTTGGCGGTACGCTCGTTTTCTGACATGCGGCTGTTCCACGACGGTTTCGAGTCGGGCGCTTTTTCCAATGGGTGGTCCACCTATTCAACGACTCAGGGGCGGATTCGAATCGGCAGCGAATATGGGCCGAACGAAGGGGCTTGCCATCTGCTGATGGACGACGATCGAAGCGACGGGATCTTTTCGCTGAACGAAGCCGTGCTCTGCGTCGATCTGGCGGGGCGCTCCAACGTCTGCTTGAGATTCCGGCACAAGTCCTTTTTCGACGAGGATCACGGCATGCCGGAGACGTTCGCGGGGCATTGTTCCGCGGACGGAGTGGCGGTCAGCTCCGATGGGGGGCAGAGCTGGCATAGAATTCAGGGCTTGACCAGCTCCAATGGCGTTCAGGCAACCTACCGGACTTTTGAAGTAAACCTGAAGCCGTCCGCCGAATGGACCTTTACCACCAATTTCCTGATCAAATTTCAGCAGTACGACGACTCGCCTATCGGCGAAGAAGGCTACTACGACGACGGATTTGCCTTCGACGAGGTGAGCTTGGTGGAACTCGACGAAAGCAAGCAGGCGGATTTGAGCCTTCGGCTGACCAGTTCCACGACATCGGTCGGCGTCTCCAACGCCCTCTATTGCCAAATGCAGGTGGTTAACGCCGGACCAGGTGCGGCTACCGGGGTGCTCTTAAGCAATCGATGGACAGGGACCTGGCGGCTGTTGTCGGCCTCCCAGGGCTGCGAGGCGGATGCCTCGACCAACAGTCTGTGCTTTAATCTGCCCGATTTGCCCTGCCATGGCACGGCATCCGCGGCGGTGGTGTTTATGCCCTTGCAAGCGGGTCTGCTGCGCCTGGAATCGATGGTAAGCAGCCTCGCGTCCGACCCCGAACCGACGGACAACGCCGCTTGGCTGGAAACCTCCGTGCTGGAAGCATCGTCCGAAACGGCGCTATTGAGCTTTGCCGTCTCGGATGCCCCCGATCCGGTCGCGGTTTCCAATGAACTGACCTACGCCATCAGCGTGACGAACATGGGGCCGACGACGGCCTTGGACGTTGTCTGTCTTGCGACGTTGCCGGAGAATGTGGAAACAGTTTCCCTGCCGGGCGGAAGCCATGGCGACGGACGAGTCGCGGCTCTTTCGCTTGGGAACCTTGGGCCGGGGGACGTAACCAACGTGACGATGACGGTCCGACCCCTGGCGAGGGGAGCCCTGGCTGCGGTGTTTTCGATCTCGTGCGATGGCCTGGATGAGTCAAGCCGATGGCCTATCACCAATAGTACGTTCGTGACGTTCGACATCCCCTGGATGAAGACAACGGACGGCATCTTGGAAGATCGCTACGTATGCGGTTTATACAGCGGCACGACAGGGGATGCCTGGCCGGCGTTGGTGGATATCGATGGAGACGGGGATCTGGACCTGTTTGCGCTTCGCTATGGATTTGTCGAAAATAAAGGCAATCGAACTACTCCGGCTTGGTCTATGCCCACGGAAATTGTTCTAACGAATATGCCCGTCAAGCCAACGCCTGCTTTTTGCGACATCGATGCAGATGGCGACTATGACTTGTTTGTCGGGGGGGAAGAGGGGTACATCTATTTCTACGAAAATCACGGAAGCTCGAAGAATCCCATTTGGGGCGCTCCCGTAACCAACTATGCCGGTGTACGCATAAAAGGATATAATCTTAGTGGGGGGATTAGCGGCGGATGGAGCGTTCCCGCCTTTTGCGACATCGATGGCGATGGAGTTCAGGACCTGTTCGTTGCCGGAAGGGTCATGACGCCTATAAGCGGCAGCCTCAATGCTTATGGCGTCGTGTGGTATCTACATAACTCCGGCACACCCGCATCGCCTTTGTGGGATGCCCCTCAAACTAACTACCTTTACATGTCAATGAGAACCAATCTATTTGGCCCGCTTGCCATAAGCTTTGCCGACGTGGACAACGATGGCGATAACGATGCCATGCTGAATACCTGGTTTTACACTCACTATTTTGAAAACGGCGGAACTGCCGAAGAGGCCGCTTGGTTGCCGCCGGTACTGAATATCTGTGATTGGGAGCCCGGTGGGTATTTTTCGTCTGCGACTAGCGAACCTCGTCGTACGACCTTGGGCGATATCGATGGAGACGGCGATTTTGATATGATAGCCGTTGGCCGGGACTGTGGCTTGATGCTGTATGAGAATGACCGAACCTTATTCGGCGTCGTGTGGAAGCCGGGGGTAAAGGACTATATTTCTTTTTATCCTGGAGTTGGGTATCGGAACGAATACAGCAACTTGTCTTTCTGCGATCTGGATGCCGATGGAGACCAGGATATGCTTTTTGGCAATTTTTACGGGCTTGCCTGGTACGAGAACAAGGGCAACTCCATTTCCGCGGCTTGGCAGTTCAAAACCAATTTCTTCGATCATGGGAGTTCTTCCCTGTATCTGCATCATCTATGCGATGTGGACGCAGACGGCGACTACGATGTGCTGAGGCCGGCAGGACTTGGTTGGGTTGCTCTCTGCTATTCCAATATTGGGTCGGCGATCCATCCGAACTTTGATACAAATTACTGCTTATATGGAAAACTCAATCAAATTTCCAATGTTTACGTAACCGCCCTGTGCGATATCGACGCCGATGGGGATTTGGATCTTTTTGCCGGTAGCTTTTCTGCCTTTACAGGTCAGCTATATCCCATGCTCTTCTTTGAGAATACGGGGACCGCAGCCAACGATTGCTGGGCGCCTCCGGTAACGAACCATTCCATCAAAACCAAGTACTTTGCATTCGGCGACCTCGATCAGGATGGCGACTATGACATGGTATTCACCGATTCGAAGATCGTATATTTTGTTGAGAATACGGGGACCCGCTTTAGCCCGGAATGGTCTGAGTCGTTTACCAATTCATTGTTTTCATCGCTGATCGCGCCGAGCGGTCCCGCACTTTGCGATATTGATGCCGATGGGGATTTGGATCTATTCCTGTGCAAGAACAACGAGGGCGCCTATTTCTTTCGAAATGAAATCGCCCATATGGAGGTTACGCCGCGAATGCGCACGGTGAACTCCAGCGACGGGATTGGCTTTAGGGTGGAACGCGGCGGGGCGGCTTGGAGTTTCGTGACCAATCGCAGCGGGGGCTCGATCGACGCGGTCAGCGGCTATTACTTGGCGGGCGCGCAAGGAGGGCTGGATGTGATCGAGGCGCGGCGGGGCGCGGAGCGGGGCCGGGTGTATGTGACGGTGCTTTCCAACGCACCGGCGGGGAGCCTGGAGCGGGCGGTGGTGATCGCGGGGCGCAACACCGACTATGAGTATGACGCGGTGTGGCGGGCGACGGACTATCTGGCGAACTTAGCCTACAATGCGCTGCGGTCGCGCGGGTATGCCAAGGGCTCGCTTTACTACTTAAGCGCCCAGACCGCTCAGGACGTCGACGGCAACGGACTTTTTGACGACATCGATGCGCTCAGCAGCCTGGCCAACGCCGAGGCCGCCTTCACCGCTTTTGCTGCGGGCGCGAGCAACTTGTACGTGTACCTGGTGGATCACGGCGCGACCAACGAAAACGGCGGCTACATGCGTCTGAACCCGCAAGAGGTGCTTACGGCGACGAATCTGGCGCGATGGCTGGACGACCTTCAGAACACGCATGGGACGAAGGTGACGGTGGTGCTGGACTTTTGTTACGCGGGCAGTTTCCTTCCGGCGCTCTCCTATACGGGGCAAGCCGAGCGGGTGGCGATCGCCGCTTGCGGAGCCGACGAGTCGGCCTTTTTTGTTGCCGGCGGGCAGGTGAGCTTCTCGGAAGCGTTCTACAACGCCTTGAACTGGGGCCTGGACGTGGGCAAGGCTTTCGAACTGGCGTGCGGGGCGATGAGCGACTATCAGGGCGCCGAGCTGGACGCGGACCAGGACGGGATCTACGACAAGGATCGGGATACGACCAACGAGTCGCTGCGGGTGAGCCTGGGCGGGCTCTCGGGGCTTTCGCAGGGGATCGTGCAGATTGGGCAGATCGGCTCGAATCAGACGCTTGCCGGGGACGCCGAGGCGGTGTTGTGGGCCTCGGACGTGTCGGCGGCCCAGCCGATCGACCGGGTCTGGTGCGTGATCGTGCCTCCGGGCTATAACGCGGGCGCCGCCGGTCCGGTGAGCCAGTTGCCGGAGGTGGAGCTTCGCTTCAGCCAGGGCCGTTACGAAGGGCGGTATCGGGGCTTTGGGGAGGCCGGAACCTATAAGCTGGTCTACTACGCGCACGCCCAGGGCGGGGGCGTCTCGCTGCCGAAGTACGGCTACGTGACGCAGGCGGGGGCGGCGGAGGAAGCGGTGATTTTAAGCGGCGCTCCGACCAACGAGGCGGCGATGAGCGCGTTGGGCGCCGAGGCGTATCGTACGCTGAGGCTCAGGCAGCTTTCGGCGGAGGCGCTGACGTATCTGCGGGAGGGCGGAGCGTACGACGCCGACGGCGACGGGACCAACGACGTGGATCAGGCCTCCAGCCTGCCGGCGTTAGCCTCGGCGATTACCAACAGCGCCTCTCGAAAACTATCGGTCTATCTGGCCGGCGCAGCGACCAACGGGCAGTTGAGGATTAGCGAAACCGAAACCTTGAGCGCGGCGGCGCTTGACGGGTGGCTCGACGCCTATCAGCAGAGCAATCGGACCGTCGTGGTTATTCTGGAGTTCGAAGGCTCGGGGGCTTGGGTGACGAATCTGGTTGCCCCCGTGGGCCGCTCTCGGGTCGTGATCGCCTCGACGGGCGAAGCGGAGCTCTCGATCCTGGACGAAGCCGGCCTGGCGAGCTTCAGCCGGATGTTCTGGGGCTACGTCTTTGGCGGAGCCAGCGTGGGCGGAGCGTTTCGCCAGGCGCGGGAGTATCAGTACAACTTAAGCCGCTGCCGCCAGGATTCCCGGCTCGACGACAACGCCAACGGTCTGGCCAACGAAAAGACCGAAGGCATGCTGGCCGACACGTGGCGCCTGGGTTCGGCCTTTGTCACCGGCGCGGAAACGCCGACGATCGGCCGGGTGGTCTCCAATCAGGTGGCGACGAACTCTTCGGTCTGGTTGTGGGCGGCCGACATCGTCGCGGCCGAAGGCCTTTCCAACGTCTGGGCGGTGATTTCGCCGCCGGGCTACGAAGGCGACGGCGGACTCGAGGTGCTGGAGCTGGCTTGGTCGGCGGGCCGCTACGAGGCGCTCTACACCAACGCCGTGGAAGGCGGCGTCTACACCTGCACGTTCTACGCCCGGGATCTGGCCGGCCAGGTTTCCAATCCCAGGCAATCCGAGCTCCTCAAGGCCGACCGCTACGAGCCGGACAATGCCTCCTCGCAAGCCCAGGGCTTTCCGGTCGGCGAAGTTCAGCGGCACAACTTCCACGTGCCCCGCGACGAAGACTGGGTGCGGTTTATGGTCGTCAGCGATCTGGTCTACGAAGTGCGCGCGACGCAGTTGGGAACCAACGTCGACACGGTCATGGATATCTACTACGAATATTTCGACGGAACCCTGACCAACGTCTACCATCGGGATTCGACCGGCTCCGGACGCGGGCAGGGCGAGTACGCGCTGCTCTCCCACTGGCCCTCCGGATTCTATTGCGCGAGGATTCGGCCTTACAGCGCCGAGGGAACCGGCGCGGGCAGCGAATACGCCCTTCAGATTTACCTGCCGGAGGCCGGTACGGAACTTTTGATGATTGTGGGCGCGGATTTGCTCGATCTTGCGCATTCTCCGGAGAGCTCTGTGGTCGTCGTTGACGGGCCCGGCTATCGCCAGAGCCTAAGCTTCGCGAACCGGAACAACTCGCTCTCCCTTGCGGGATTGACGCCGGGCGTCTATACCATAACCCTGAACGCGCCGGGCTATCTGCCGCACGAAGATCTTGAGAACGCCGGAGAGGTCGGCAACCCCACCAACTTCTTCTTCGGCAATCCCAAACGCGTGACCGTCAGGGCCGACGCCAAGGCTTGCGCGTCCTTCCTGATGGACCCGTACCTGCGCGTCGAGGGCCTCGTCCGGGACCAGTGGAGCGGACAACGGGTTGAAGGCGTGCAGATTTCGTTCAAGCCGCGCAGCGGAGCGCCCACAAGCTGGCCCCAAAACCTCTACGATGGCTATCCGGCATTTGCGGACTACCGAACGCTTTGGAAGACCGACGTTCAGGGAGCTTTCCCGACCAATGTGCTGCTGCCGCCAGTGGATTGGCAGATGACGTTGAGCCGGGACGGGTACACCAACCTGGTTTGGGAAGGGCTTGCCGCTGCCCCTCGAGGGGCAGCGGCCAACCTGGGCACATCGCATCTGTTCCCGACCGACCTCAATGCCGACGAGCTTCCCGATCGCTGGGCCAACGGCTACTTCGCGGCGAATACGAACCTGGCCAAGCACGCGGATGCCGACGGCGACGGGTGCGACAACTGGACGGAGTATCTCACCGGCACCGACCCCAACGACGCCGAGAGCGCGTTTTTGGTTTTCAGCGAGCCTTCCGCGGAAACCGGCTTGAGTTTGAGCTGGATGGGCTTTCGCGGGCATGCCTACCGCATTCTCTTGACGGACAACTTGCTCACCAACTGGACTTGCCAGGGAGCGGCCTGGACCAACTGGTCCGATGGCCCCAGGTCTTGGTCTGTTTCGAACAACCTTGCGCCTCAGGAATTCTATCGTGTGGAGGAGTACCGGCCCTGAGCAGCCATTGTAATGATGACTCTTCATGGGAGGGCGGGCATTCTTGCCTCGGCGGCGGCGATTTCGCCGCCAACAACGTTCTGTTCACATTTGAAGAGGCCGTTGGAACCCCCGCCTGGGCGATCGACTACGGCAACAGCGGGCTTTCGAACAAGGTCGTCCATCTGCGAGGCCAACAGTACGTGCTGGAAGACGGCTTGACCCTTACCGTGACGGTCTCTTCCGCGCACGGCCTGGCCGTGCCCGCGCCCGGCAGCCATGAGCGGGCCTATGGCTCCGTGCTGACCAACTCCGTCGCCAGCCCTGACGAGCAAGGCTCGACTCAGTTCGTCTGCCTGGGCTGGACCATGAACGGAAACAGCCCCGCGAGCGGAAGCGCCTCGTCCTTTGCCATGACGCTGACCAACCACGACGCGCTCTCCGACCAGGACGGCGACGGCTTGCTCACCTGAGCGGAGTACATCGCCGGCTCGAATCCGACCAACGCGTCGAGCTATCCGAAGATCGGACGGATTATGATGAGCCCCGCCGGCGCCCTCGGCCCCGAGGCCGCGT
>MHBK01000071.1:0-28984 GCA_001804865.1 Lentisphaerae bacterium GWF2_57_35 | reverse complement strand
CCGGATGCAACCCCGGACGCCCAGCGGATCTATCGGATGAGAGTTCGCCTGCCGTAAGCGATCTCGAACTTATAAGCAGGGAGCCATAAGTTTATGCAGAACCAGAATGCCGCAGTCGCTTGAATAGCGCCTGTCCCATCACCCTGGATTTTGAAAAACGGAACGAGGCGATTTTTGGGGGTGAGCGAAACGTCATCAGTATTGGCGTTGGCCTGGCTGTCAAAGTTCCGATCTTCAGCGAGCGAATCGAAATAAAAAATATCTCAAAAAAATGGGGAATGGTTTCATGAGTGTCGTCGACTTGTAAACTAGATAAGCAAAGCGAAAGGAATCCCTATGAAGCGACTGCCGTATTCAGCGTTTGTTTTTCTGTCCTGTTGTTCGCTGTCCAGTGCGGTTGTCCACACAAATATTTACCAATATGGCCTTAATGGCTATACTAACGTACAAGATACGATCATTAATCACTCGCCCGCTAACTACGGTATAAGCCCGACGTTAAACTTGCTGCGGTCTGAACTTAGCAATCCGATTCTTCGCTTCGATCTTTCGGACATTCCCTCCAACTCGCAAATCCATTGCGTCGAACTCAAGTTGTACAATGAAACGGACATTACCCCGACGCTCGGACGACGTGTCCATCTTTTCGCCATTCTGAACCCTTGGGACGAGGGCAATCAAAATGGCTCCGTGATCGATCAACCTGGCGACTACGGAGCCACTTGCTCTAATGCCTTTGAGTATTATTCCGGCGAAGGCGTTAATGTTCCGTGGACATCGAACTACATGGCGCAAGGCTTCGATTTCGAAGCCGCGATCGGCGGCTGCACGGATGTGACCAACAAAGGTTGGTATACGTGGAGTCTAACAGAACTCGGCCGTTCCTGGATTCGCAACGAGAAGCCAAATTATGGCTTTATCTTGCGCGATGCCAGCGGATATCAAAGCGGCAATACCGATTGGAGGGATTTCTCTTCCTCTCAAAACGCCAACGCTTCGTTGCGGCCTCAATTGATGGTTGTCTACAATCCCGACGTTCCGTATGCAGATGCCGGTCCCGATCAAACGGATCTGCACTGGTTCGGAACGCCCATCGCCCTGGATGCCTCGGGCTGCCACGATCGGCCGGGCGGAAATGACGAAACCCTGCAATATCGATGGACGCTGACCTCCGCAGCCTACGCCTCCACCAATCGACTCCGGATTATTGGGACCAGCAAGATCGTTCCCTTTACTCCGGACAAACCCGGCGAATGGACATTCCAACTCGAAGTCAGCAACGACATCGGAGAGACTTCGTCGGATACCATGGCCTTGCGCGTGCTGTCCATTCCCGCCGCGCACCCGCGAATTTACCTGACCACGAATAAGCTGGCGGCCTTGCGCGCTCAAGCGTTGCCCGACAATCCTCGTTGGACGGTTCTAAAAAATCATGCGGAAGCCAGTAATGGCTCGGCTTTGGCCAAGGCCTTATATTGGCAGATCACCGGGCAGGCCGCTTATGGGCAACAAGCCATTGCGAAACTCACCAACAGCCTGGTCCAAGCCAAGCTGAACAATTATGTCAATATCGTCGAAGGCGCTTCGGATGTCGCCATTGTTTTCGATTGGTGCTACGACCTTATGGCCCAGGCAGAACGCGATGCCTTCATTGAGTACTTTAATGGATGGGGCGACAGGCCCAACAAAGGAAACGACGGACCTTGCCTTGGCAACTACTGGCCCCGCTACTCCTGTTCCTACGGTATGATCGGCCTGGCGTCTTTCGATCACAATCCTCGCGCCCAGCAATGGATGGATAAATTCCGGCACGACCGATTTCGCGATGTGGATTTGGACTTGTTCAGCCTTATCGACGATGGAGGCGGCTGGCCCGAGGGTTCCATCTACGACGGCATCGCCAATTTATGGCGCCTTCAAATTTACGACGGCTGGCTGACGGCCACGGGCGAAAATCTTTTCGAGAGCTCGTCCTGGTGCCGTGACCGGCTGTGCTATTTCCTGATGCATCTCTGGCCGGGCGTGGTTCCTTCGTCGGGGGGCACGCATTCGCGTCCGTATCCGTCCTTTGGCGACGCGGAACGCAATCGATCTACCATGATCAACTACGAACGGCTTATGAACCTGATTCTTCTGGAGCAATATCCTGAGGCGGAATGCGCCGACCAGATGCAGTCCTATTTGAGCGACGGGCCTGCCAACCTGTCGCAGACGTTTGTCTGTCATTGGGAATACATATGGTACCATCCCGAGCAAGCTTCGACGCCTCCCACGCGCACGACGCATTATGCGAAAGATCTTGGCTTGGTCATGGCTCGCAGCGGCTGGCCCACGGGAGGAGCCGATACCGACCGGAGCGCAACGTATCTCCTGTTTCAGTCCGGCGACTGGTTTGCCTATCATCAGCATTACGAGCAAAACAGCATTACGCTTCGCAAATACGGCGATCTGCTCGTCGACAGCGGCGTCTACGGCGGCGATGGGCTATCCCAGCATGACGTCAACTATTACATTCGCACCATCGCGCATAACACGCTGGTCGTTTATAATCCCTCCGAAAGTTTTGAGGATGCACGGGAGTACGCCTTTTCCAACGACGGCGGGCAGCGCACCTTGCGTCCCGTCTCGCGCAGTCCCTGGTCCCTTGGATACTACAACGACAACAAGAAATACTACGACATGGCCGATATGTCGGCCTTTGAAGACCACTCTGACTACACGTACATGCTGGGCGATGCGACCAAGGCCTACAACAATCCGACGTACAATCAGGCCCTGGATACCATCCGCACCGGCAACACGGCCAAGGTTTCCCGATTCCACCGGGAATGCGTATACCTAAGGCCGACGTCAACGTTGGGCGGCAGCAACTCCGAGGAATTCGTTCTTCTGTACGATCGCGTCGGCGTTACGGCGACCCATTTCAGCGGAGCGAATACCAAGCTGATGTTTCACGTCCTCAACGAACCCTCGATTGCCGGAATCGGCAGCAATATTTCGGACGGCGAAACCCTCTACACGAATCCGCCGCTTATGACTGCCATCTCCGAGACCGGCAAGCTCTTCATGAGCGTTCTGGCGCCGGACCGGTTCAACGTTCGCAAAGTCGGCGGCTTTGGACAGAAAGCGTTTTGGGTGTTCGGTCAAAGTTTTACGAACGGCTGCTCCAACGATTGGGAGCCGACGCCGTACGGCGAATGGCGCATGGAGCTCGAACCCGCCGACGACGAACTCGACCATAACTTTCTGACCGTGCTCTATCCGACTCGCACCAACACCTTGGCCATGCCTTCGTTGTCGCGAATCGTCGCCGACAACCACATGGAAGGAGCCCTCATTCGCGATCCGACCTTGAACAAGTTGGTTCTCTTTTCTTCGAAAACCAACGGGGCGGCGCCCGTGGGCCCGATTAACTTCAGCTACGCCGCCACGGGGCTGGCCAGTTGCCTGGTGCTGGACCTGCCTACAGGCGCAACCTATCGGGCCACGGCGGTCCGGTCCGGAGAAGACTTCGCGATAAACCTCCAGCCCAGTGTCGGCAGCGGCCATCAAGTCAGCAGCCAAGGCGTACTTTATCTGCAACCCGGCGACTTCGAAGTGCTGACCGAGCTGGGCGTTTCGCCCAGCACGCTGGCGTACGAGGCGACCTACGGAGGAGCCGATCCTGTTTCGCAGGTCTTCGTTGTTACCAACTTCGGCGAAACGACGACGATCGGCTATACGAATGAAGTTGCTTACGAAGGCGGCGCAAGCGGCTGGCTGGCCGTGGGCCCCATAAGCGGCGCCTTGGCGCCCAAAGGCTCGCAAATTCATACGGGCCGCGTTTCGATTGCGGGGTTGAATGCCGGAGTTTACAAGGCGTCCAATTCGGTCGCTTACGCGCTAGCCGCCGACGGACTGCCCGTCGTGGCCGTTGAGCTGACGCTTCACAAAGGCGATCAGACGATCGCGTTTCCCGATCCGGGCCGGCAGGCTGTGACGAACCGGCTAGGCCTGAGCGCCGGCGCCTCGTCGGGCTTGCCCGTCAGCTTTAGCGTGCTCTCGGGGCCGGGGGTGCTGACCGGCGGCGCCAACTTAAGCTTTACCGGCGCGGGCATGGTGACCCTTACCGCCGAGCAAGCGGGCAACGTGAACTGGAATGAAGCACCGAGTATAAGTCATACTTTCCAGGTGGGCGACGCTTGGGTATTCGTCAACGGAATCGACGGCGAGCGAATTGCCGACGGGGAGGCGCCTTCCGTAGCTAAAGGGACAGATTTCGGCGGCATTCCGATGGGATTGACGTCCACCAATACGCTGATGCTGACCAACGCGAGCCTCTGCGCGGTTACGATTCAATCCATCACGGCGAGCGGGGAGGGCGCGGAGAGCTTCGCCCTGAGCTGCTCGGCGGCGAGCGTGGGGCCGGGCGCCGCGGCCGCGTTGTCGCTGGTCTTCGAGCCTGCCCTGATCGGAGTCTGCACGGCCAGCTTTTCCATAGCGCACAGCGGCACGAACAGCCCCTATGTCCTTCGCGTGGTGGGGCAGGGCGGGGAGCCGATCTTCTACGTCTCCCAGAGCGGCAGCAGCATCTATCCGTATAGCAGTTGGGCCAAGAGCTCTCTGACCTTGCAGCAAGCGGCCGACGCGGCCACCCCGGGCGGGACGCTGATGATTTCCAACGGCGTCTACGCGGGCGCGCTCAACCTGAACAAAGAGCTGATCTGGAACCCGGTGGGCTCGGTGACGGTAACCAGCCTGCTCTCCGGCACGGGCGGGCTGCTCAAACAGGGCGGCAGCGATCTGGCGCTGGCGGCCAGCAACACCTTCTCCGGCTGGATGGAGCTGACGGCGGGGCGGGTCGTTCTGGAGGACCGCGGAGCGCTTTCCGGGGTCACGAACCTGACGATTCGTTCGGGCGCCGCGCTGACGAATTCGGCGGCTGCCGACGCGGCCAGCGGCCCGTTTATTGGAGCGGCGTCGGGTCGAGAGGTCCTGGTCGAAGGCGCGGAGGCGCTGTGGTCGGGCGTCGGCATCTCGGTCGGCGATCAGGGGCAGGCCAATCGGCTGACCATCGAAAACGGCGGCCGCGTGGTCTGCCGGTACGGAGCGGTCGGCAACGGCACCCCCGCCCGCTTAAACCACCTCGAAATCCGGGGCGCGGGCTCGCTGTGGTATTGCCAGACGGAGTTGCACGTGGGCTTGTTGGGCGCTTCGAACAGCCTGCGGGCGACCGAGGGCGCGTTGGTCGACGGGCCGTCGGCCTACATCGGATACTTCTCCGACGGCAACCGCGTGCGCGTCAGCGACGCGGGCACCGTTTGGCGCAGCCGGAACAATCTTCAGGTGGGCGTGAACGGCCGGAACAACGAGTTCGTGCTCGAGAAAGGCGCCCTGGCCCGCGGAGTAAACACCTATGTGGGCCGCGGCGGCGGCGCCAACCGGATGTTCGTCTCGGACGCCGGGTCCATCCTGACCAACGGCACGTCGCTCTATGTCGGGGAAAACAGCGCCGACAACAGCCTGACGATTTCCAACTCCGGCACGGTCTACGCGCCCTTCGCCTGCATCGGCGCCAGCCCCGCGGCGCTGGGCAACCGCATCGTCGTCGATCAGGGCTCCTTGCATGTTGCCGGCGATTTCGACTGCCGGCGGGGCACCAATTATTTGCTCGGCGGCCTCGTCACGGCCGGTCGCCTGGTGCTGACCAACGCCGAAGGCGGCTTCGTCTTCGGCGGCGGGCAACTGATCACCCGCGCCGCGCTCGTCGATTCGGGCCAGCCCTTCGAAGTCGGACGCGGAGTTACTAACGCGCTCTGGACGCCCATGGGAACCAACCACGTGTTGAGGGGCGGCGCGCGAATGAACGCCCTCTCGATCTTGGCCGGAACCGGAGCGATTCACGGAGTCGTCTCCATGCAAGCGGGCTCCCGGCTCTCTCCGGGCGATACCGGCAGCGTCGGCTCGCTGGTCTTGGGCGGCCTGAGCCTCAGCAACGGCGTGGAGTACCTTTTCGAGAAAGCCGCCGGTTCGGCGGATGCGCTAATCGTAACCGGGCGGCTCGAATGGGGGGACTCGCCCCTGATCACCGTTCGCCTGGCCAACCTCGGCGGCGGCGATTTCGCCGCCGACAACGTTCTGTTCACATTTGAAGAGGCCGTTGGAACCCCCGCCTGGGCGATCGACTACGGCAACAGCGGACTTACGAACAAGGTCGTCAATCTGCGAGGCCAACAGTACGTGCTGGAAGACGGCTTGACCCTTACCGTGACGGTCTCTTCCGCGCACGGCCTGGCCGCGCCCGCGCCCGGCAGCCATGAGCGGGCCTATGGCTCCGTGCTGACCAACTCCGTCGCCAGCCCTGACGAGCAAGGTTCGACTCAGTTCGTCTGCCTGGGCTGGACCATGAACGGAAACAGCCCCGCGAACGGAAACGCCTCGTCCTTTGTCATGACGCTGACCAACCACGCCGCGCTCTCCTGGCTCTGGACCACCAACTACCGGCTTGAAGCCTCCGCCGCCGCCCACGGCGGCGTAACCCCCGGCAGCGGCTGGCAGGCCTTCGGCGGCTCCATCACGCTGACCGCCGCGCCGGATGCGTACTACCATTTTGCGCAGTGGAGCGGCGACGTGGAGCCCTCCGACCTGTTGAGCAATCCGCTGCTCGTGGCGATGGATCGGCCCAAGAACCTGACCGCGGAATTTGCCGCCAACACCGTGACCAACGGCGTGCCCCAATGGTGGCTGGCCGACTACGGGCTGACCAACGACTTCGAGAACGACGCGCTCGCCGACCAGGACGGCGACGGCCTGCTCACCTGGGCGGAGTACATCGCCGGCTCGAATCCGACCAACGCGTCGAGCTATCCGAAGATCGGACGGATTATGATGAGCCCCGCCGGCGCCGGCATCGAGATTTCATCGGTCATCGGCCGCCTCTACGGCGTGGACGGCGCCCTCGGCCCCGAGGCCGCGTGGGCCAGCCTCACCAACGATATGCCCGGCACCGGCGGCCCGCTCCTCGTCCCGGATGCAACCCCGGACGCCCAGCGGATCTATCGGATGAGGATTCGATTGCCGTAAGCAACAATTTTCGATGCGAACGCCCCGTTTCGCACTCGAAGCGAACAAGCAACGGGGAACAACAAAACACAGCAGGAGCAATCATGAGAAAAGGTCATTGGTTATCCGTTCTATTGTTGACTGGTCTGACGGCCTGCGGCATTGCGCAGGCCGCGCCAAGTATTGTCGCTACCCAGATTCCCGGGTTTGGCACGAGTCAGTTGCTCAAAGGATCGATTGCAAATCCTACGATCTCGGCAGCCGATTATAAGGTTGTGGTCTACCTTCGGGTGAACGGCGGCTATTGGGTCAAACCTCGGGATGACAATTGGAAAACCACGGTAAACAACGATTACAGCTTCTCGCTACAGGTGGTTACGGGCGGACAAGACGAGTTTGCCGATCAATATATCGTCTATTTGATCCATGCGAATGCCGCTTGCTCCCAGGAAAGGAGTTCGGTAGAAGCGTGCGCTCTTAGTAAATTGGTGGTGGAGAGGCCCCCGATGGATATAGCGGACTTGGCGTCGATCACGGCCTCCTCGTCCTATAATCCCTACAACTATCTTCCCGATCGCGTGGTCGACGGCGACTTCTATACCGATTGGGCCAGCTATCAAGAAACCAGTCCCTGGATTCAGTTTAATTTTAATACCCCGCAATCGATCGATTCGATCGAGATCGCGGATCGTCTTAATCTGACCGACTGGGCTCAGAACGTAGATATCGTTTTAAACGACCATGGGACCGTGCGGCGCGCGCAGATTAGCAATAACGGTTCTCCGGCACGCGTAGTCGTGAGGCGGCATGGCGTAAAATGGATTAGATTCCAAATCTACGGGCAGGGCGGCAATGTGGGCTTGTCCGATGTCAAGATCTTCGGCAGTGTTCGCGAAGACATGAATGTTGCCTCGCTGGGCGCCATTCCGGCCTCGTCGTCGTACAGCGGCTCTTATCTTGCGCACCTGGTCGCTGACAACAACTTTTTCACCGAGTGGGCCAGCCGGGGCGAGATCAATCCGTGGATCGGGTTCCACTGGGGCGCGCCGCAAGTGGTGAACAAAGTCGTTCTACTCGACCGCGGCAACCTGGTCGATCACGCCCGCAACGCCGTCCTTTCCTTCAGCGATGGCAGCTCCGTAAATGTCAGCGATATCCCCAACAATGGGCAAGCCAAGATGGTCTCGTTCGCTCCCCGTTCGGCTTCTTGGATGAATCTTCAAGTCGCCAACGGCAGCGGAGCGAATGTGGGGTTTGCGGAGATTCAGGTCATCGGCGTTGCCGATATGGGCAATATTGCTCCGCTGGCCACCGCCACCGCTTCGTCTTCCCATCGTCATACTCCGCCTGAGTATGTGCCCTCAGCGGCCATCGAGGGAACAACGGGCAATGCGGGTTATGAGTGGGCGAGCTTCCACGAGATCAATCCGTGGATCAAGCTGCAATGGACATCCGTCCGTCCGGTCAGCTCGGTTGTTTTATACGATCGGGACAATCTAATCGACGCGGCCAACAAAGCCCGGATTACGTTTAGCGACGGCAGCTGCGTGGACGTCAGCGATATCCCCAACGACGGTTCTCCGAAGCTGGTTGAGTTTCCCACCAAGAACATTAGTTGGATGCAAGTGAACGTGACCGATGGCAGCGGCGCGAACGTTGGTTTCGCCGAAATCGTCGTCAGGCCGTAGCCCTGCATCGTGAGATCGTTAGGCTTTCCTGATTAACGGCAGCAACGCAAGCCTGTCCGGGACTCCCCGGGCAGGCTTTGCCTTTTTTCTGAAGCATAGCAGGGAGCAAGCATGAAAAAAGAATCGTTGGTTGTCCGTAGAACAATAGGAATAAACAGCCATTGGCTGCGACCATAAATATGCGCCAGATGTGTACTGGTAGATGAGAGGTCTGTAAGGCGCATAATTGAAATGCAATCGGATCGTACAAGTGAGTTGACGGCTAATTCAACAAAGTAAATCGAATCGTAATAAGGCTATGGTCTGGAAAAAAGGAGTGTGGACTGTGTTCAGCGTAAACATAAAGAAGATGAGTCTGGCAGGGATGAAGTTGCTTGTGGCTGCTGGTTTCTTGGGTGTCCCTTGTGCGGGAGCGGCAGAACAACACTTAGTAGGCGATTGGAACGGAGACGGACGCGACAACATTGCAACGCGGTGCGCATCTACCGTCTATATGGACTTCAACTATGACGGCTTGCCGACGAGTA
Source organism: Lentisphaerae bacterium GWF2_57_35 (assembly GCA_001804865.1). Classification (GTDB taxonomy): domain Bacteria; phylum Verrucomicrobiota; class Kiritimatiellia; order CAIQIC01; family GWF2-57-35; genus GWF2-57-35. The sequence continues at coordinate 19,728 of MHBK01000071.1, read as the reverse complement.
CTTGGCCGGAGACTGGGACGGAGACGGGATTGACAGTATAGCGACTAGCCCGCAGCTCTTGCCGTAAGTTCAAATGATCTTTGTTCCCCCGAAGGGTTCGGCAAGCGAGGTTCGAGGGAAAGCGTTGAATGTGAATCTCAGCACTTGTCGGATTGCTCTCTACATCAATGTGCCGAACTGGGGCTGGGCTTCAAAGCCGTACTTGAACGATCCTTACACGTCCATCGCATCGGATGGGACGTGGGCGGCGTATTACGCAACGGGCGGCAATGACGTAAACGCCACGGAAATAATAGCATTTCTGCTGCCCAGTTCCTACAACGCGCCCGTGTTCGAGCAACGAAGCTCGTTGCCGCGGGAGTTGTTCGACAACTGCGCGGCCTACGTTCAGGTTGCACGCTGAAGTTTGGCTGTCGAATAACAAAAGCGCAGGCAGAGCCTCGTCGGGTGCATCTCGACACGGTGGTTGTATGGGGAAAAGAAGGCGCTCAGCGTCCGCCTGCAGCGCTATGCGCAGCATTGCGGGCAGGGAGTGAGCGCCCTACCCACGGCAAAGAAAGGTAGGGATGGCGCTCCGTCGCCGTCCGTGGTTAACGGCAAATATGTGTGCGCCGAGGATCGTGGACAATCCCCGCTGATTGCGGTTCGAGATGAAATTGGCATCTAGGAGAAGTTCGCGTTGGCGAGCAACCCCGATGGAACCATCTCGCTCAAGGCGTATGTGAATGGGATGAAAACGGAAAGCTGGTGATCGCGGCGCGGTATGAAAACTATGGCGGCAAGTCTTACACTTCGGCTCGTCTAAACACCAAGGGAAAGCGTCAGGTCAAGTATGGTTTGATCGAAGCGCGAATCAGGGCTCCTCGCAATCGGCAAGGCGTGTGGGACCCGGGCTGCTGGCCGGCATTCTGGATGTTGGGCGCTCGGTCCAGCTATTGGCCTTATTGCGGCGAGATCGATATCTTTGAAATGACAGGAAAAGATCCCCGACAATTGCTGGGCGGTTGTTTCTGGAGCGATTATATTCCCCCCTCGTCAAAAACCTGCAACGAGTCCGAATTTTACACGATGTCGGGCGAGGCGGATGACGATTATCATGTCTACTCGATCGCATGGGACGAAAAAATCATTCGATGGTATGTGGATGGAACCTACCGATTGGCTTTGTATCACAAAGGCTTGGATCAGTACGCAATTCCGAAGGAATGCCAGCAAACTTTTATGGATTACTTCTACATGATTCTGAATGTAGCGGTCGGCGGCAATTGGGAACAGGTCGGCACTCCCAATCCCGCCAACTATCCGCAGTTCATGGAGGTGGATTGGGTGCGGGTCTGGTCGCGGAACCCGTAGAAAGGTCCTCAGAAGAAAAAAGAGAGGCGCTCGCTCCGCTGAGCGCCTTCTTTTCCCCATACGGCCTCAGAAAGCAGGCGCCTGGAGATAAACTGGCCCGTGACGGCTGGAGGCGGGGTCACATGGCCCCGCTGCCGGGCGAGATCGCCAGTCTCTTATACACAAAAGGCTCCAAGAGAGACCGGCCTTCAAACAAGTCCTAATTCCTTATCCGTGGGACGCTTTGCCATCCGTGGGGCTATTCTGTACAAAAAGAAGAGTGGCCCCACGGATGGCAAAGCGTCCCACGGATAAAAGAAGATGCAGAGGAGGCCATCCTTCATCGCTATTGAACGGAATGAATCTGCGGTCGTGTCGGGATGCGCCCAGCGAACAGTCTGTTCGTACTCAAGCGTAAACAGATGCCCGATCCATTGGTATGATTCCATCGATTACCGGATGCTGTCTGACTTTGCGGCAGGGCAGTGCTTGAGCACGGGCATTATGGAAACAGGACGAAAAACGAGTGGGTTGAGGCGGAAAAGCAAAGTCATGCGGCCTCGGAAACTCAAGACGGTCGCTTTGACGAGGCGAACCTCGGCCTCCGTTATCTCCGGTATGGCGGTGCTTCTTCTTCTAGTTGGCTCGGGCCGCTCCAGCGCCGCGACTCGTTATGTCGCGCAAGCCGGCCAGACGCCGGAAAGCCCCTACGCGACCTGGACCACGGCGGCGAGCAATGTGCAGGACGCCGTGGACGCGGCGGCCGAAGGCGATTGGGTGCTGATTTCCAATGGAACCTATTCGGCGGCGGTGAATCTGGGTGACAAAAACCTGCATTTCGACGCGGTGGGCTCTGCGATCTTGAGCGGCGGCTTTCTGGGAACGGCGGGTTTGACCAAGCTGGGCAGCGGCGAACTGACTCTCGCGGCGAGCAATGCTTATGAGGGCGCAACGACGGTGACCGGCGGCGTTCTGGCGGTGGTTCATTCCAACGCGCTCTACGGCACGACGAATTTGTACATTGGAAGCGGCGCGGTGGTATCGAATGTGTCGGAAGAGCTGTGCGGAGGCGGTTTCTGGCGGAGAAATGTGACGAACCGCTGGGCCAAGGTCAGCGGCGCGGGATCGGTCTGGGTGGTGAAGACCAACCTGACGATCGGCAGCTACGGCTTGACCAGCGGCCATCGGCTGGAGATTGAAGATGGCGGCAAGGTTGCGACGCTGGCCGCGACGATAGGCGAGGACTCGACGGCCGTGAGCAACGCCGTGGTCATTTCGGGGGGGGGATCTATTTGGACAAATGAAGGCCATTTTGTCTTGGGGCGGTATGGGAGTGGGAATCGCATGTTCGTCAGCAACGGCGGTCGTTTTGTCGCCTTGGCCCTTGGCATGGGCGTTCGCTCCGAATCCCGCCGGAATGTCCTGGAGGTGAACGGCTCCGGCTCGCAGATGCATCTGCGCGGCCCTCTCTGGGTCGGCGAGTATGGCGGATCGGAGAACTCGATCCGACTCTTCGACGGGGGGGGGTTGTATTCCACGAACCCCGTATTTATCGGATTTGGAGGCGTATCGAACAGCCTTGTCGTGGAGGGATCTCAAACCTGCTGGCAAATCGAAGCTCTTTATACTGGAACGAGAGTCGGATATTACGGTTCGTACAATAGCATGACGGTCAGCAATCGTGCGCGCGTTGAGGGCGGGATAATTGTTGGCAATCATGGGAGCGATAATCGGCTGTTGGTGACGGATCAAACAAGGTGGACAAACGGGTATTGCCTGGGCATAGGCGCCGCAGTTGGCGGAAACAATAATTCGGCGCGCATCGACCATGGATCTCAAGTTGAGGTTGGGTTTATTGAGTTTGGCATGGGAACCAGCAATCAAACGGTTCTCTCCGATTCGGGAACGATATTCCGAACGATCGGATTGCATTCCTGGATCAATGGGAGTCATAACCGGCTGATCGTGACCAACGGGGCGCAACTTACAACGACCTATACGACCATGATTGGAAAATTCGGCGGCACGAACTTGCTGCAAGTGGCCGGCGCCGGTTCGGCTTGGTTCAATATTGGCGGAGGAACGTATGTCGGCAGCGGGGGGGATGCAAGCCGGCTGGAGATATTGGACAACGCCTTTGTATGCAATAGCAATGCTTGGGTCGGCGGTGATGCCGCGACCACGGGGTGCATGAATGGGGTGACGGTGTCCGGCGGGGCGGTGTGGTCGAATGGAACGGTGTATGTTGGCTATCGGGGCAGCGGCAATTGGGTGCGCGTGACCAGCGGCGGCCAGCTCCATGCGACCAACGGCTATGTAGGTTGTACGCCTGGCTATGAGGGGAATCGTCTGGTCGTCAGCGGCGGAAGTTTGATCGTGCGGACTTTGCTGGAGGTGCGCAATGGTTCGAACGTGCTGGATAGCGGAACGGTATTTGCCGGAAAACTTCTGATGACCAACGCGGCCGGCTCGTTTGCATTTGGCGCAGGCCTGTTGAGCACCTGGACGGCCGTTGTGAATAATGCGCAAGCCTTCCTGGTGGGCGATGGCCGCCAACCGGCGCGGTACGAGCTGAATGGGTCGGACAATTCTTTTGCCGAAGGCTTGATTGTTAATGCCCAAGGCACTTTGGCCGGAATGGGCTCGGTTCAATCGGCGGTGACGATGAGCCGCGGCTCGATCCTGTCTCCGGCCTATACCGGACAAGTCGGAACGCTGACCGTTAACAACCTCGTCTTGAGCAACGAGGTTGAATATGTGTACGAGAAGAACGCGGCGGCAGGCGACACGGTCAACGTGACGGGAACTCTCTCGTTTGTCGATGCGCCGGTAGTCACGATCCGCCTGGTTGATTTGGGCGGGGCGGATTTTACGAATAATGCGGTGTTGTTCACCTTTGCCTCCAGCAGTGGCGATCCGAAATGGATCGTGGATTGCGGCAGCACGGGTCAGAGCAACCTGACGGTGGCGGTAGAGGGCAGCAGCTACGTGCTTAAGAGCGGGCAGCCCGGCGGTATTGGAGTGAATCCCGTGAGTCTGACGTATGAAACGACTTATCACGCCAATCCGGCTGGCCAGGTCTTTGGGGTAACCAATGGCGGCGAAGTGAGCTTCGCCTATACCAATTCGGTCAGCTACGGGATAGGGGCGTCCGATTGGTTTGCGCCGACGCCTGCGGCCGCAAGTGTGGCTGGCTGGGGCATGCGCGGTCATACGGGAGTCGTCGGCGCCAGCTCCCTGGAACTGGGCACGTATTACGCGACCAACACCCTTGTGGCGCCGGGCGCCACGAACAGTCCGCAGACTCTCTCCATCGTGCTGACGGTGGGCAAGGGCCTTCAGACGATCGCTTTTCCGAATCCGGGCGCGCAAGTATCGACCGGGCGGGTGGGTTTGGCGGCTACGGCCTCCTCGGGCCTGCCGGTCAGCTTTGCGGTGCTTTCCGGTCCCGGGCAGCTTGCCGGCGGGACCAACCTCTCGTTTACCGGAGCGGGAACGGTGCGGGTCGTGGCCAGCCAGGCCGGCGACGCCAACTGGAATCCCGCGCCCGAGGCGACCAACGCGATTCAAGTGATGTCTCTGCATGTGCTGGGGACGAATGGCGCGACGATCGTTCATGGCGACGCGACGCCCCATATCGCGGATGGAACGGATTTTGGCGAGCTGTTCGTAGGCGCGTTTCAAGAGCATCGCTTCACGATCGTCAACGATGGCGACGAAACGCTTTATGTGACCAATCTGGCCATTGGGGGAGCGGGGGCCGCGAGTTTTTCCGTCTCGCAGCAGCCTTCATGGGCCGTCGATCCGCACTCGACCACGACGTTCAAAATTAGATTCGATGCCCATGACGAGCAAACACGGGTTGGGACGGTGTGCATCACCAATAGCGTGCCGGATAACAGTCCTTACACCTTCAACGTGCAGGGGCGCGGCCTTTTTATCGCCCCGGCTGAGTTCGTCTGCGACATTCTGCCGTCCGGCGGCGACTACGCCGACGTGCAGAGTTGGGAGACGGCGGTGCAGTGCGACTTGGTCGGCGCGGAGACGCGCGTGTTTTCCAGTTCGCTCAACGGCGCCGTGAACGACGGCGCGGTTTGCGAGCTCTATCGCCTTGGCTCGTCCCAGGGTTTGACGGGCCGCGTGGCGCATGTCACGGATACGCAGGCCTTGCTGACGGATATCGGCAACCCGTTGTTTGGGTTTCAGGCGGGCGACGTCTGGCGTTTGGATGCGGGGAATTATGTCACGATCGCCAGCACGGGCCACAGCGCGATTGCCGTGGCTCGGATCGGCGGGCTTTGGACGAACGCGACGCCCGGCTTCGTGATCGACGGCTTCACGACCTCCAGCAACAACTATGTGCGGATTTACGCCGAGTCGTCGGCTCGTCATCGGGGCAAATGGAGCGAGCAGGCGTTCCGGGTGGAGGCGACGAATCATGCCCGGGGCCTTGTGGTCGTCAGCAACAACTTCGTGGAACTTGACGGTCTTCAAATCAGGCATTGCACGGACGGGACCTATGGGGAAATCGATACGCTGGGCCTGCATGGGCGCGAGATCGTGTTGAAGAATCTGATCGTTTGGGGCCTCGACGAGCACGCCAACAGCTTTCGCGGCGTGTACAAGGGCGATCCGACCGGGCTTGTTTTCAGCCTCTACAACAGCATCGTGTATGGCGACTACGACGAGGGCGTGGCCAGCCCCTCCGGCTCCGGCAGCCTGCGCGCGTTCAACTGCACGGTCGTTGTGCCCGGCGCTGGGTTCAGCCGCGGCAACGGCGAGCTCTACGCCTACAACTGCTACGCCTCCAGCTACGCCGGCGATCCCGCGCATATCCTGCGCTCCCGCTGCGCCTCGGCGGACGCGTCGGGCGGTTCGCCCGAGCTGACCAACGTGGCGGCGGCGGCGGACAGCGGCGCCTTCTTCATCTCGACCGCCGAGGGCGACGAGGACTACCGCATCAAGTGGCCGTCTCTTTTAATCGACCAGGGCGCCAATCTTTCCGCTTGGTATGACGCCGATATCGTCGGCGCCGCGCGTCCGGCGGCGCCGGGGCTGTGGGACGTCGGCGCCCACGAGGCCTGGCCGATTTACGCGCTGGGGACGAACCTGTCCGTCATCATGCTGGGCGAGCCCACGGCTTCGCTCGCGAAAGGGACCGACTTTGGAATGCTGCGCCTGTCGGAGAGCGTCACGCATACGTTTACGATTACCAACGGCTGGACTAATGCCGTTGGCCTGGGGCTTATCGAGACCAACGCCGTGGGCAGCCCCGAGGACTTTGTCGTGACGGCGCAGCCCTCCGCGGGGTCGCTCGAAGCTGGCCAGACCGCTGTGTTCCAGATTCGGTTCGCGCCCTCGGCGCTGGGGCCGCGCTGGGCCGAAGTCCGGTTCACCAATACGCTGATTTGCGCCGTGGATTATTCGTTCCGCGTACAGGGCCTGGGCATCGAACCGCCGCACGTCGCGACGCTTCCGGTCACGAACTTCTACGCTGGCCTGGCGGAAGGCGTCGGCGAAGTGACGTTCGACGGGTACGCCCCCGTAACGGAAAGGGGCTTCTGCTGGAGTACGAGCACCAACCCGACCTTGAGCTCCTCTACGCTGGTTTGCGGCAGCGGCCTCGGCGCTTTCTTCGGATGGATGACCAATCTTGTCGGCGGGACGTCCTATCATGTCCGGGCTTGGGCCACCAACGCGGCCGGTCTGGGCTTCGGCGACGATGTCGAGTTTATCGTCGATATCTACGAACCGGACAACACGTCCTCCGACTCTTCCTTTTTCGGCCACGATGGAAGCCAGCTTCACAACTTTCACCGTCCAAGCGACGAGGACTGGGCTTCGTTTTATGCGCCCTCCGGTTATGTCTTCGACGTTCGCACCTTGCAGATCGGCACCAATGTCGATACGGTCCTCGAACTGTACCGCCAGAACGTCGACCGGTCGCTTACCCTGGTGGCCATCTCGGACAGCCAGGGCGTCGGCGAGGGCCTGGGCGAACAGATCGTCCTGAACCCGGCGCCGACCAATGCGATTCACTGTGCCCGAGTCACCAGTAAAAATGCGACGGAGGTTCGAGTCGAAGACACGCAATACAAGCTGAGCGTGAACATCCCGACGGCGGACATAGGCTATAACCTGCTGGTCATAGGAGTCGATCGCGTCTTCGGCGTCGCTTTGCCGGGCGAGTCCTGCGTCGTCATAGACCAAACAACCAACAGCTTGGGCGGGTCCATAAGCCGGAGTTTTTCGGGGCTCTTGCCGGGAGCGCATGCTGTTCGAATTCCCGTCCCTGCCGGCTACCTGCCTTGGGAAGATCCCTTCAAGCCCGGTCAGGTCGCCAATGGCTCTTCCGCCTACGGCAACCCCCGCCAAGTGGTTCTTACCAGCGCCTGGAATTACGCGTGCTTCTTGTTTGACCCGTATATTCAGGTCACCGGACTGGTGCGGGATGCGTGGAGCCATGCGCGGCTGAGCGGCGTGGGGCTGTCCTTCACCCCGCTGACCGGACCGCCGGCTTCCTGGAGCAACAACGTCCACGACGGCTATCCGCACTTCGCGCACTACAAGACGCCCTGGCTGACCGCCCAAGGCGCCTTCCCCGACAACGTGTATCTGCCTCCCGTGAACTGGTCGTTGACGCTGCGGCGCGGCGACTACAGCAACCACACGTATCCTGCCATCGTTGTCGCGCCTGAGCGTGGAGACGTATTCGATCTGGGCGAGTTGATGCTGCAGCCGACGGATGCCAACGTCAACCAAATGGCGGACTGGTGGGAGATCGTCTGCTTCGGCGGATTGACCAATGCCGCCGCGACGGACGACAGCGACGATGACGGCTTGAGCAACGGCCAGGAATACATTACCGAGACCCATCCGCTCGACGCGAGCAGCGTGTTTCAAGTTGAGCAACTCGATTTGCTGGGACCCACGATCCGTTGGCAAGCGGTGACCGGTCACCTATACCGCATTATTGCCGCGGATACTCCGAACGCCCCTTGGGCGCCCTTGGGCTCTTGGACCAACGCCTGTCAGCCGCTGGAATTCTGGCGCGATACCAACGAAGCCCCGCGTCGCGTCTATGGCGTGGAACAGACGCGGCCTTGATGCGCATTGGACGAAGAGTCTGCTTGTGGCGTAAGGGGTGCGTTCGGACGCGGTCGCAGTTTTTCATGGAAAATACAGGGCCGGCGCTCCGTCGCCGGCCGAAGAGGCGGCCAGCGGAGTGGCCGCCCTACCCACGGCGAAGAGCCCCTCTCCGTGTTGCGTCCGTGGGCGTCAGGATGTCCTGTCCGGATATAGACAGGCGCCGAATACGTCGGTATGATGTCGTCCGTTGCCGGAAGTTTCGAATGGCGCGGCAGGCTAACCTTTGAGGGTAAGAGCTATGCAAATGGAGCGAAACGCGAATGGTCCTTGGCGGACTTTTCCGTCTGTCGTGTTGACGATCTTGCTTCCCTTTTTTCCGATGGCCAGTCCGGCTTGCGCTGACTGGGTTAATTTTTCCGTTAACCAAGCTGTGCCGGATAACGATGAGATCGGTCTTGCAGATACGCAGACTTTGACGGGCTTCGGCAACTATATTCAGTCGATCGAAGTGCGCTTGAAGTTGACGGCCCAGGAAAGCGATCTGGCCTTTAACGGGGATTTCTATGTCACGCTCCAGCACGAGAGCGGCTTGGCCGTATTGCTCAATCGTGCCGGGCGGACCGCGACGCTCTCTTCCTTCGAAATCCTCAATGGCAACGACTCCTGGACAATTTTTGTAGCGGATCTCAACGCGAACGGCAACGCGGTCTTCGAATCGTGGGGATTGAATATAACGACTATCCGGAACCTACGGTTATGGACTTGTGGACGATGGGGGCTTTGGGCCTGCTGGCGTTGTATGGGCGCCGGCTTTGTACGGGTCGACGGCGCGCGCCCTTTGTGAAGGGCATTGCATCGAATAAACTTTGTTAGATCAGAGGGTTTAACAACGGAAAGGCAAAGCCATGCATCCTTGGAATCTCAATATGGCAGGTTGGGTGAAGCCCTCCGCGGCAAGCGCGGTCTTCGGTGTGATGGCGCTCCTTCTTCTAGTCTGCGCGGAACGCTCCAGCGCCGCAACTCGTTATGTTGCACAAGCCGGCCAGACGCCGGAAAGCCCCTACGCGACCTGGACCACGGCGGCGAGCAACGTGCAGGACGCCGTGGATGCGGCGGCAGAGGGCGATGGGGTGTTGATTTCCAATGGAACCTACTCGGCGGCGGTGAATCTGGAGGCCAAGAACCTGCATTTCGACGCGGTGGGCTCTGCGATCTTGAGCGGCGGCTTTTTGGGTACGGCGGGTTTGACCAAGCTGGGCAGCGGCGAACTGACTCTCGCTGCGAGCAATGCTTACGAAGGCGCGACAGTGGTCACCGGCGGCGTATTGGCGGTGGTTCATTCCAACGCGCTCTACGGCACGACGAATTTGTACATTGGAAGCGGGGCGGTGGTTTCGAATGTGTCGGAGGACGCTTATGCGGGAGGGTTCTGGCGGGGGAATGTAACGAACCGCTGGGCCAAGGTCAGCGGGGCAGGATCGGTCTGGGTGGTGAAGACCAACCTGACGATCGGCAGCTACGGCCTGACCAGCGGCAACCGGCTGGAGATTGAAGCGGGCGGTTCTGTTGCGACGTTGGCCGCGGTGGTGGGAGCGCAGGTGTCGGCCGTGAGCAATACGGTGATCGTATCGGGTCCCGGATCGGTGTGGACGAATTCCGGCGCGCTAAGTTTGGGACAATACGGGAGTGGAAATTGTCTCGTCGTCAGCAATGGCGGCCAACTGAGTACCTTCTTTATGGGGATGGGCGAAAGAGCCGAATCCCGGAAAAATGTCATGATCGTGACCGGTCCGGGATCGCAAGCGCAAATTTTGAAGGAATTGTATGTGGGGCAGTATAACGGCTCCGAGAATATGATTCGAGTCTCCGATGGGGCTTATGTGTACACGTCAAACGGCGCTCATATCGGATTTGGGGGCGTATCGAACAGCGTCGTCTTGGAAGGGCCTCAGACTTATTGGTGGGTTGAAGGCTCCTATGCGAAGATTAATTTGGGCTACTACGGCTCGTACAACAGTCTGACGGTTAGCAATCAGGCTTCTCTGAATGGAGGGGTTGACGTGGGCAACCAAGGCCACGGCAATCGGCTGTTGGTGAACGATGGGGTGCGTTGGACGAATGGATATTCGTTAAGGTTAGGGCCTGGGACCAGCGGCGGCAGCCATAACGAGGCGCTCATAACCGGCAACTCTCAGGTGAGGGTTGGTTATGTGGAATTTGGGTGGGGGATGAGCAACCGGCTCGTATTGTCCGGCACGGGAACGACCTTGCGCACCACCGTATTGAGCACAGGGCTTCGTGGGCGAGAAAGCAGTCTGATTGTGTCCAGTGGGGCGTGTTTGACCACGGTATTTATGACCTATGTCGGGGCGTCTACCGGCACGAATCTAATGCAGGTAACGGGCGCCGGTTCGGCTTGGTATAATGTCGGCGGCTCCGTGTATATCGGTACAGGGGGAGATAACAATCGTCTGGAGATTTCCGACGACGCCTTCGTTTTTAATACCAATGCTTTGGTGGGCGGCACTTCCACGACGACCGGGCACCTGAATGGAGTAACGGTGTCCGGCGGGGCCTCGTGGTCGAACGGGACGGTGTATGTCGGCTATCAGGGCAGCGGCAATTGGGTGCGGGTGACCAGCGGCGGCCAGCTCGATGCGACCAACTTCTACGTAGGGTGCATGCCCAATTACGAAGGGAACCATCTGGTTGTCAGCGGTGGAATGCTGAACGTGCGGCGGCTGTTGGAGGTCCGCAACGGCTCGAACGTGTTGAACCGCGGAACTCTCTTTGCCGGGAATCTTTTGATGACCAATGCCGGCGGTATCTTTGTGTTCGACGGTGGAGTGTTGAGCGCCTGGACGACTACCGTGAATAATGGGCAGGCTTTCCTTGTGGGCGATGGGCTTCAGCCGGCGCGGTATGAGCTTTTTGGACAGGCCAACTCCTTTGCCGACGGCTTGATCTTTAACGCGCAGACGACCCTGGCGGGCACGGGGAGCGTTCAATCGGCGGTAACGATGGGCAGTGGCTCGGTGTTGTCTCCGGCTTATACCGGACAGGTCGGAACGCTGACGATCGACCGGCTGAGCTTGAGCAATGGAGCCGAATATGTCTACGAGAAGAGCGCCGCGGCAGGCGATACGATCAATGTGACCGGAACGCTTTCGTTCGTCGACGCGCCGGTAGTTACGATCCGGCTGGTCGATTTGGGCGGGGCGGACTTCACTAATGGCGCCGTGTTGTTCACCGCGGCGGCCGTGGAAGGCGCGCCTTCCTGGCAGATCGATTTGGGCGAGACGACTGCGACTAATTTGGCGGTCAGGCGTCAGGGCGATCGGTATCTGCTCATGACGGCGAATCCGGCAGGTATTGGCCTGAGCACGTCGGCCTTAAGCTATACGGCGACGTATGGGGGAGCGAATCCGGCGGCCCAGAGTTGGATTGTGACCAACCTGGGCGAGCTGACGATGGCGTATACCAACGAGATCGGCTATGGCGTCGGCGGCAGCGGCTGGTTCGGCGGCGCGTCGTCAACGGGACGGTTGGCCGGCGGCGGCGCGCAGGCTCACACGGGCACGGTTTTGCTCGCAGGGCTTTCAGCCGGAACCTACACGGCAACCAATGCGGTGCTCTCGGCAGCGGCGACCAATAGTCCGCAGACGCTGACTGTGACCCTGACGATCGAAAAGGCCGATCAAACGATTTCCAGTTTTGCGCCCACCAACGATAGTGTTTTCCTGACGAGTCATGTGGTTCAGTTGTCGGCTTCGGCATCGAGCGGATTGCCAGTGAGCTTTACCAATCAAGGTCTCGCGGCGAACTGGCTCGATGCGACGACCTTGGTGTTTGCAACGCATGGAACGGCTTGCGTTGTAGCCGCGCAAACCGGCAATGCGAACTATCATGCCGCACCGGCGAGGACAAACTTCTACATCGTTCACGGCGTTCCCTCCGTGGGCCCGACGACGGTTTTTCGCGTGACCAATCAGGTCTTGAAGGTTACGGATACGATGATGCTGACCAATGCCGTCGATCCCGAAGCTTCGCCGTTAAGCGTGGTTTGGGTCTCGCCTGCTTCTACCAACGGGGGGACGATGGTGTTGGACGGTCGTTGGCTTGTTTACACGCCGCCTTTGGGTAACGACGCTCCGGATTATTTCCAATTCCGCGTCTGCAATGCGTTCGGCGGAATAGCCGAGGGGCGGGCCGAGGTGCTTGTGATCGTCCCGGCCACGGGCGATGGGCAGACGCACAATATCGTCAGCGTCACGCCTTCAGGTTCGGACGTCCTGGTGCATTTCGCCGGCATTGCCGGAAGAAGCTACCGTGTCCAGGCTACGACAAATCTGGTTGTGCCGGCTTGGACCAACATCGGACAGGCCACGATCGGAGCGCTGGGCTACGTGATCTTCACGGATACCAATCCTCCGGTTTCCAGGTATTATCGAACCACAACGCCGGATGGCCCATGAACGAAATCGACGCTTAAATCCAGCCCATCAGTTTGTAATAGGCCAGGGCCGCCCATTCCCGGGCCACGTCGATTTCGTAGGAAAGATTGTTCCAGAAACTATAGCGGATCGTCATGCTCTGGCCCACATCCAGGGGCAGGGGCTGACCGCCCAAGGCCTCAGCGCGATATCTCAGGTCGGTCTCGATGGCTTCGCTGAAGGCGAGCTTGCCGGAGAGTTGTTTGAAGCCTGCCTTGCGGAAAGACAGGACGGCTCGCTTCATGTGGTCGGGCGACGTTACGATCAGCAGGCGGGCCTCGTCCGGTCGATCGTCGATAAGGCCAGCCGTTTCCTGCGCTTGTTCGCGGGTATTGCGCCCTTTGGATTCGTACATAATCCGATCCGGATCGATTCCCCGAAGCACGAGTTCGTCCCGGACTTTTCCGGCGGAGCTGTGCTCCAGGGCGCCTTCGTAGGGCAGGGCAATCACGACCAAGGCATCGGGGCTTTGCCGCGCGGCTTCGGCGCCGAAGTAGGCGCGCAAGAGCCCCGACTTGCTCGGGATGCCGCCGCCGCCCAGGATCACAATATAGTCGGGCGGTCCTATGAAATCGGATGGTGCGTCGGCCAGCGCCTTATAGGCGCGCCATGGCCAGGGCGTGAACGCCAGCGACAGGAGCAGGATGAACCCCACGCCCGTGAGCGCCAGGCAACCCAGAAGAAGGCGTGTGAGTCGGCGCATGGTCAAGGGCTCTTGTGGGTTAATGCGTCTTCAGCAACCTGGGATGGCTTTTCGGCTGTCATGAGGTTGGCCGAGCGATCCTGGGGGATGTGATACGTTTTCAAAATCGCGGCTTTCTGAGCTTCGACTTTTTCCCGATTCAGCACGAGCTGATTTCCCTGTTTGTCTGCAAAGACGATGAACCGGCCGGCGCCGGCTTCCACCTGGGCGACGAGTTCCTTCAAATTGCGGATGGGTTTTCCGTTCACCTCGGTGATTGCCCAATTGGCGGTCTCATGATAGCCTTCGTTGACATCGGCCGCCAACACCTTCAAGGCCAGCACCACCTGATCGCGGTCATCGGTCTTGACATTGTTACCGAGCAGGGCCAGCAAATCTTTGGGGGCGGCGTCGTACCATTTCGCCCCCCAGGCTTTCAGCAGGTTTTGCGTCAGCGGACAAAACACGACGCCGCCATAGATGAAGTAATCGGGCGTTGTATCGTATTGTTCGAGCGGAATAAGCCGGTCGTCTTCCAGCGGATGGTTGAGTATCAGCTTCAGGGACTCTTTCTTTCCCTCCCGCCAGACTTCGATGTCGAGCGGATCGCCGATTTGATGCTTCTGGACCAGATAGGATACGCTGGTTCGTTCCTTGGGGCGAAATTCGATGGTGCCGTCGTCGGCTACCGGAATCTGGTCCACCGAGAGCAGTACATCGCCTTGCTTGAGCCGTCCGTCGGCCGGGGAATCGGGAAGAATTTTAGTGACCAGCATGCCCGTCATGCCGTTGGTCATGCGGTACATTTCCTTCAGCGAAGAGTTTTCCATGCTTTGCAGGAGAACGCCCATGCTGGGGAAGCCGTGATAGGCGCCGTCCTGGATGTCGTCCAGGAAATGCCGAATAATGGGAGCGGGAACGATATAGCCGATGTTGTCGGCTTGGGACATGCCTTGCATGGCCACGCCGACGATCTGGTTGTCGATGATGGCCGGGCCGCCGCTGTTGCCGGGATTGACGGCCGCATCGATTTGCACGGCCAGGAAAGACGCGGAACTGTGCGCATAGGTCTGGTTCTCGATGCGGGAGATCACGCCTTTGGTAATGCTGAGCGTGTCGCCGCCCATGGGAAATCCGTAGACCAGAACTTCCTGTTGCGCATGCGGAAGCCCGGCCACCGCGAGCGGTTCGACGCCATCGAAAAATGCGGGGTCGTCCACGATCAGCAACGCCAGATCGGCCGCATGGGAGATGCTGGCGACGTGCGCTTGAAAGCGCTTGGACTCTCCGAACCGGCGCACTTGAATGAACGTTTCGTCGCTCACCACGTGCGCATTCGTAAGGATTTTGTTGCCCTTGACGATGCAGCCCGAACCCATGGAGGCGCTCGGTCCGTGCATGCTCCACGGATCGTAATAGTCGGGCGAATTATGAACCGTATAAATTTTTACAATCGCTTCTTTGACGTCCTGCCGGGCGAGAAGTTCCAGAGGGACCGTCAACGAGAGGCATAAAAAAAGCCATAGGCCGGTTTGATGCCGGCGGAAACCACGGAATCCAAGCATAGGTTGAACTTTCTTTTTGTGAATCCACACTTCGTAGTCGCGTCCAATTTAGTAAATTGGAGGCGGAAAGCACATCAAAACTTCTCGTGCCCGGAAGAAATTTTGTCGGAATAAGGGCCTTAAAAGAATTCCTTGAATTCCTCGTCGTCAAGGGGAATGACTTCTTCAGGTCTTATGGACGTCTTTTCCAATGGCTTCTTACTTTTTGGCGGTTGGTCGTTGTGCGCGGCGAAGCTCGCTGTAGGGGCCTCGGTCGCCGCTTTTCTGGAAGGAAGGGGGCTCCGGTTCATGGGCGTTGCGGAGGCAGGGCGATGTGCGATCGCCGGCTCCGCGTCATGGCCGTCGCCGATTATGGCGGCGAGCTCCGCCACCATCGCCGTCAGTTCCTGGGCCTGGGAGGTTAGTTTCTTGGAGGCGCTGGCGGATTCCTCGGAGTTGGCGGCGTTCTGCTGGACGACCTTGTCCATCTCGGCGACGGCGGCATTGACTTGATCGATGCCCAGCGACTGTTCCTTGGTGGCCGCGGCAATTTCGGCAATGAGGGTGGCAACCTTGTTGGCTGCGTCCTTGATGCCGCTGAGGCTCTGGGCCACTTCGGAGGTGACCGCCACGCCTTGTTCGGAATTCTTTTGCGCCCCTTCGATCAGATCGGCGGTGTTCTTGGCGGCTTCGGCCGAGCGGCGGGCGAGATTTCTCACTTCCTCGGCCACGACGGCAAAGCCCTTGCCGGCCTCGCCGGCGCGGGCGGCTTCGACGGCGGCGTTGAGGGCCAGCAGATTGGTTTGGAAGGCAATTTCGTCGATCGTCTTGATGATCTTGGCCGTTTCGACGGAGGAATTCTTGATCTTGTCGATGGCCTCGATCATGCGCGTCATGGCCTCGACGCCGACGGCGGCCAGGGCGCTGGTCTCCTTGGCTATGTGGTTGGCCTGCGTGGCGTTGTCGGCGTTCTGCCGGGTCATGGAGGCCATCTCCTCCAGCGAGGCGGAGGTTTCCTCCAGGCTCGAAGCCTGATCGCCGGAGCCTTGCGCGAGTTGCCGGTTGGCGCTCGAGACTTGCTCCGAAGCGGACGAAATCTGTTCGGCGCCGCCGGTTAATCCTGCGATGACTCGCTGCATGGGCCTGGCGATGCTCTTCGTGGTGAAGACGGCCAAAAAGATGCTCGCGACGACCGCCGCGATCGAGCCGAAGCCCATAACGGTGGACGACCTGCTCAATGCCTGGGCAGCGGATGAGCCGGCCGCCGTTGCCTGTTTCAGCTTTTCTTCCTGGGATTTCAGAAACGAATAGCAAGCCTGCATGCGCTTCCTGGCTCCTTCATCCGATGACTCGAGCTCTTTCGCCAAGACTCTATTTTGGGCCATCGTTTCGTTGCGGAGCTTTTCATATTCCTGGGAAAGCAGGGTAAGCTGACCCGCCATCTGCGTCATGTTGAAAAGCGCCAGGCTTCCCAGCAGAATGGCGATCAGAATGATTACTCCAAATCCCCAGCCGATCTTTGACGCAAGTTTCATGTTTTTAAACATGGCCGAAATATCCTGATGAGTTGATGGTTCTATGGTGGGTTGGCCCGTTCGTTTTGTCGCTCTTCAACACAAGCCGTCGAATGGTTTGCAGCCAGATCGCCGACCACCTCCACCACCTGTTCGAACTCCGCAGACTTTTCGAAAAAGTAGTCCGCACCTGCATTGATGCAACGAAAGCGATATTCGATATACGGATAGTTGGTCAGGACGATGACTGTGGGGTAGGGGGGCTGCCGTTTGATTTCCTCCAGCAAGGCAATGCCGCTCTTGCCCGGCATGTGAATATCGAGAATCGCCACATCCGGGGAGACTTCAGCCATCAACTGCAAAGCTTGAATGCAGCTGTGGGCTTGGGCCAGCAGCCCGATGCCGGGGATGGCGCGCAGCATGTTCAGCAAACGCTCCCTGATGGCGTCGGAGTCGTCGACGATCATGACTTTGAACAGAGATCGAAGCTGAATCGGAACGGTGCTATTCATAACGCCAATTATCATAGCAAATTGCGGGCGTGCATGTTAGTGGAGGATGTCTGATTCTGCTGTCGGCGGATGACTTTTTGTTGCGTCCGAAAAAGGACTACAAGCGGGGTTAATGCGCCAGCCGATGCTCAAAGGCGTAGTGCATTAGTTCCGCATTGTTCTTGAGATGCATCTTTTTCAGGATGCGGCTGCGATAGGTGCTGACGGTTTTGGGGCTCAGGGATAGGGCGCCGGCGATTTCCTTCGGCGTCTTCCCGCCGAAGATCAGGTGAAAAATTTCGTATTCGCGATCGGACAAGATTTCGTGGGGCGTTGGGGCGGTGGGGGCTTGAAGCTCCTGGGCCATTTGTTCTGCGGTCGTCGCGGTCACAAAGGCGCCGCCGGCAGCCACTTTCCGGATGGCATAAATCAGATCTTCGGAGGCGCTGTTTTTGGATAGATATCCGGAAGCGCCGGCCTTAATGGCGCGTATGGCGTATTGCTCCTCCGGATGAATGCTGAGGACCAGGACCGGCAACTTGGGCTTTTCCTTTTTGGATTGCTTGAGCAAATCGAGGCCGCTGGGGCCCGGCATGGAGAAATCCAGCACCACGATATCCAGGCGCGTTTTCCGGATGAGACGCATGACCTCATACCCCGAAGCGGCTTCGGCGGCGACGCACACATCGGCTTCATCCGTCAGTATCTGCTTTAACCCCTGTCGCACAATGGGGTGGTCGTCGGCTATAAGGACTCGAATCATCAGGCTCCTTGATCAAGCTGTCAAAAAATTTAGGCGTTATTCCATTTCGATTCGATGCAAAAATATACAAATCGTCATTATTCGACGTCAAGATCCACGATGGCCTTGGTCGTAGATTTGCTATGCAAGGGCAGGGGAATGCCGATCTTGATCTCTGTGCCGCCTCCGTCCGCCCTTTGTATTTCAAGCGTGCCGTTATGGGAAAACACGCGTTCGCGCATTTGAATCAATCCGATGGACCGCGCGCTTTGCAGCGCTTCCAAGGAGATGCCGCGTCCATTGTCGCGAATCGTTACGTCCATTCGTCCGTCGACGGTCTGCACCGTCACGCTCACGGCGGACGCCCCGGCATGTTGCGCCGCATTAGTCAACGCTGCCTGGAAAACGCGGAAGACCGTGTTGGCGACGGCGGACTCGACGGCAGCTTCCGCGGGCGGATACGCGAGCTGCAACCGGATGCCCGTGCGTTGCTCGAATTCCTTGCCGTACCACTGCATGGCCGCGGCCAGTCCCAGATCGTCGAGGATGCTGGGATGCAATTCCGTGGAGAGACTACGGATGGTTTTGATGGATCGATCGATCAATTCTTTCATGCCGGCTGCTTTTTCCTGCAACTCGGCGTCGGCGGGCGTAAGTCGTTTGAGCAGCCAGATAACATCCATTTTCAGGGCCGTCAGGGCCTGACCCAGTTCGTCATGAAGCCGTCCGGCGATGCGCTTGCTTTCCTCCTCTTGCACCGACTGAAGGCGGGCAGCCAGGTTGCGCAGTTGCTCGTTCAGCCTCTGGAGTTCGGCTTCGCGACCCGCACAAAAAACCTCGTTGTCTTTCGCTTGCGTATTATTCGTTCGTTGATTGGCTTTCATTCGTACGATTTCGCCGTGGTTTCCGGCCTTAGAAGCTGGCGCCCACATCGATGCCCAAAACGTCGATGTCGGTCCAGTCGCCGGCTTTCTTGTTCAGTTCGCGCAAATAATACAAGCCGCCCTTGAAGGTGCCGCCGAACTTGGCGCTTGCGCCGGCGTACAGGCGGTGGCGATTCCAGCGGTCGGAAGATTCTTTGTGGGAATCGTCTTCATAATTGGTTTCCCAGGCGACATACGGATTGATCTTGATCGGGCTGAATTCCCAGGGGGATTTGGCGCGGATTCGATTCCGATTGTATCCAAGAGAGAGGAAGGTTTCCGTGTAGAAATACTCCGACAGGTTGTCGCCCAGGCGAAGGTCTTGAGAAATTTTGGGCTCCAGGCCGCTCTGGGTCTTGCCTCCCGCTTCGAACGTCGACCACAACTGCCAATCTCCGTCGTCATACGCCAAAGCGGCGCTTGCGCTTGTGAATGCCTCGACCGCCATCAACGCCATGATCTTTCGCATGTCGCTCCTTCCGTATATTCCTTTGCCCACTTAGAAATCCTTGAATTCCTGGTCGTCGAGGGGGATGACTTCCTCGGGTTTGAGGGCGGCCATTTGTTTGTGACCGGCGGGAGGGGCGGCTGGTCTTTTCTGAGCGGCGGATTTATGCGATGTTTGCGAGGGAACTATCGGTGCGTGCTTTTCCGCGACGTGGCTGACGGCAGCCTGCCGGGTGCCGGCTCCTCCGACGATAGCCATTAACTGCGCGACCATTACGTTAAGCTTCTGGGCCTGGGAGGAAAGTTCCTCGGAGGCGCTGGCGGATTCCTCGGCGTTGGCGGCATTCTGCTGCACGACCTTATCCATCTCGGCAACGGCGGTATTGACCTGATCGAGGCCCAGCGACTGTTCCTTGGAAGCCGCGGCAATCTCGGCAATGAGGACGGCCACTTTGTTGGAGGCTTCTTTGA
>MHBK01000070.1 GCA_001804865.1 Lentisphaerae bacterium GWF2_57_35 | reverse complement strand
GCACGTAAATCGTGCCGTTTTGCTCGGCGCCGTTGTAGCCAACCAAGCCCGACACCCGCATGGGTCGGGAGTTGGGATTCGAGACATCTGTTCTAAATACAAGTGACTCTCTTGCATCTGGATATCCATCGTTGTCCGAGTCGATCGTTGGATCGGAGAAGCTGTAAATTTTTACCGGCAGGCCGCTGCCTGCGCCAAGATCGGTCCAGGAGAGGATGTTCGAGCCGCCGGTAGGCAGGTCCCGGGCGGAAATCGACCAAATCTCGCCCATCAAATCGCTGCAGGAGTAAACATCCATCCGATTCGTGGGCGGGTCGAAAACCGTCAGACGAATGCCATTCGTTGTCTTGGAAACAGCTTCACAGAGAAAACCCTCTTGCGCCCTTGCGGATACCGACAGAATGACCAACAACAAACAAACCATCCCCCAACCCAATGACCTCTTCATACCATGCCCCCTTTTATTTTAGCCTTCTTGACTCAAACCAAACCCCTTGCCTTATCGATAAAAAAGCGCGGCTCCATGCCCACCCGAAGGCGGTTTAACTCGTGCTTCTCCAGTAGGAACCGCGAAGCTCCTTAACCGAAACACAAGACAAGAAGCCGCGCCCCACGCGGGGGCGTATTCCCGTCAGTGTCGTTTCGGTGCGAGAACCCAGACCTGATACAACAAGGCTTGATTCCCGCGAAAATTCGCGGTTTTCTGGAGAAACAACTACTGCGCTAAACGCATAAACAGCTTTATTCAAAGATCGAAGTTCCAGCCCTTGCGGAACCACCCTGAACATATGCCACACGAGCGGAAATGTTGGCGAGAGAAATCTTAGTAGAGTTTTGATCGATTGTGATGACATCCAAAAAAAGAGGACCCGGCAAAGTGCGGGTCTTGCCCCGTCCGCAAATCGCAGGCGAGAAGGCCTGGGGTTCTTTTGTAAAGCGTCGAAAGACGGTCACGACGGAGCGTGACCCTCCAGAAAATCTTGGACATGGGCTTTTTTCTTCTGGAGGGTCGCGCTCCGTCGCGACCGTCTTTGTTTTTCAGTCGCAACTCAAGATGCATGCCTGAACGAGATCAATCTTGCAATCGCAGCGCAAAAGGGCATACAAAGACAGGGTAAAACTTCAAACGAGGGCCTTATGAAAAAGATTGTTTTAACGATATTGGCACTGCTGCCTCTTTCCTTGCTCATTTGCGGCTGCGAGGTGGGGTCGGGCGACGATTTTGTCCGGACGGTGGATGTGGATTTCAGCGGGCGGTATGACGCTACTTCGGAGGCCGATTCGCAGTTTGTCTCTCCGGCAAACAGTGGGAAACGCGTAACGAGTTTGAATCTCCGTCAAACAGGGGACCAACTGGAAGCTATCGATAATAACAGTCTCGTCTTTTCAGGAAGCATCGGAAACATCAGTGACGCAACGGCCAGTTTCATCTTAGAAGGTGTCACGACGGCAAACCAACCGGTAACCATCAATGGAACTTTGACGGGCGAGGGGACCACGGCTGTCATGTCTGGGACGTGGGTTGAACCCGGTTTGTTTGCGTACATCAATGGAGATGCGACCATCAATCCGATCCCGACAAATCCTACGCTTTCCGTGTCCGGTTCGGCATCCATGAGTGTTAACAGCAGTCAGACCCTTACCGCTGCCGGAGGAACCGGCAATTATCAATGGAGCTTGAGCAGCACCATTGGAACTCTGAACCCAAACACAGGCGCTTCCGTGACCTATGCGGCAACACAAACGGGCTCGCAGACCGTTACGGTGAACGATGGGAATACATCGGCTACTTTGACGATAACGCAAGGTGGTTCTACAACGAACAGCCTATCTGTAAGCCCTTCTTCCGCAACTGTTAATGCGGATGGGTCTCAAGTGTTTACTGCATCAAATGGAAGTGGCGGCTATACTTGGTCGTTAAACAACGGGGACAAAGGCAAGCTTTCAAGCGCTAACTCGAATCCAACGACGTATACGCGTTTGGCGGCTGGTGATAATACGATCACAGTAACAGATTCATCTGGAAATTCAAAAACGGCGAGCATTTTTCAACCTTAACGTGTAATGAAACTTTCTCTGTTAGCTTCTATTTTTGTTTTAATGGGTTGCTCAGTTTATGCGCAGCAGCCTCAGCTTGTTTCTGCCGATTTGGGGACTATTTCTTGGACCAATTCTTTGACGCAAGGTGTCGTTAATATCGAATGGACTCAGGCGCTGGGTAATTCATGGAAACAGGATTGGAGTTCTTTGCGGTCTCGCCCGATTACCGGTTCGGTCATGACGGCTGCTGTCCCCATGTTCTTTCGAGTAGCGGCTTATCCTTCGATTGAATGGGTAATTATATCCAATGCTCATAATGCGGCTGACTCGACGGGGTATGGGGCGGTGAATTATTCTTTTCGTATTAGCAAGTTCGAGGTCAACAATGATCAATATGCCTCTTTTCTGAATGCCGTTGATCCCAGTGGAGTGAATACATCGCAGCTTTACAATATTAGCATGGGAACGGAAAGTCGTGGGGGAATAAGCAAGCTTTCCCTTAATCCCGACGGCATGAAATATCTCGTGCGGACTAATATTTTCATGCAAAACAAACCGGTGATCTATGTCAGCTTTTGGGATGCCTGTCGGTTTTGCAATTGGATGCATAATGGACAAGGATCAGGAAACACGGAAACCGGCGCTTATGATTTAGTGGGAGTCAACCCGGCCAACACCTCGGTAAGCCGGAGTCCCGGGGCACGCTATTTTCTGCCCAATGAAGATGAATGGTACAAGGCGGCTTATTATTATTCTGCAGGAGCTAATTATTGGCTTTATCCGACACGTGCCAACACCGCGCCAACGGTTGCGACGGCGGCAAGCAATGGGGATATCGTGGTTAATTCTGATTGGCTTGCCAATTACAACCGAGGGGCTGTTTGGAATAATCAAGATGGAAATCTTACGAGCGTTGGCAGTGGCGGCCCCAGTAGTTGGTCTAGTTATCACGTTGCTGACATGGCGGGCAATGCCGAGGAGTGGAATGAAAGCTCTTTCTCAACTAACTCAAGGGTAATTCGTGGTGGGTGCTGGTTTGATCTAGAACAGTTCCTGCGGTCTACGGCGCGAAATGGTATGAGCCCTTCAAACGAGTTGTCTTCGGTTGGTTTTCGAATCGCCTGCCCTCTTTAGACTCACTCATTACTGCACCGGCGGCAGCACCCCTTCGGTGACGAGTTGGTCGTCCATTTCGGGGGTTAGGGGGATGGGGAGGGGGGGTAGGCCCTGGCGGATGACTTCCATTTGGTATTCCTGCAAATGTTTTTCAAGTTCCTCGCCGGTGTATTTGGGTTGGGGAGGGGCTTCGCGGCGGGCTCTTTCGCGGGCGGCGCGGCGGTCGGCGTAGGACATGCGTTGCGAGCGCGGGGCGTTCATTCGTTCCTGCTGCTGCTGTGGGTTCAGGGCTTGAATTTCGCCGGAGGACAGTTTGAGGACGGCCATTTCGGAGCCTTTGCGCAGGACGGCTTCTTCCGTATCGTAATCGGCGGAAACCAACTCGATCCCATTCTCGCTTTCGCCTTCGCCCAAAAAGAAGCTCTGGTTGCCCTGTGCGTCGATGAGTCCCACGCGGATGGAGCCGTCATCTTGTTCGACTAAAGCCGACATGCGGATGGTGCGGGCAAAGGATTGTTCGGGAGGGATGGTGGCGACCGGCGGTTCCAGCGGCGCCGCGGGGGGATTCCCGAACGGTTTCCGATCCAGAATGACTTGGTATCGCTCGAACGTTGTCTGCGTCTCTCCCCAAGCCGTCACGGAAACGACCAATAGAGCCGACCACAAAATATGACGCGGTTTAATCATTAAAGATACTATAGCTTATTCCGTTGGGTTTGAAAATAACGGAAAAAAAGAAACCACGAATGAACACGAATAGACACGAATTGGGGAGTAGACCATTCTTAGAGTCTATTTCGGTAGGATGCTGTTCGGATTCCACCTCGTAATCGTAATCATAATCTCCATTTTTTTATCCAGAAAGAGATTACGATTAAGATTAAGATTACGATTAAGATTATGAGGAAGATAGGAGAAAGAGCTGCGTTGACGCTAGGCTCTTCATGGTCATTTAACAAACTCCCTAGTCAAAGCCTGACAGTTACAATTGCTGAAGAGAAGGAGCTTGCCTCAAAAAGAAAACATTCCGCCGCTGCCTACTGAAATAGGCTCTTAATTCATTCGTGTTTATTCGTGTTCATTCGTGGTTAAACTTTATTCTTCGTTTGTCGTTTAATTCATCGGGCTTGCATCTTTTTTTGTTCTGGGGAAGATAAGCGGGATATGGATAAATATTCGAATCAATTGATAACCAGTCTGCAAAATCCGCGGGTGAAGGATGTGGTGAAGCTGCGCAAGCGTTCGGATCGGGACGAGGCGGGGCTTTTGCTGATTGAGGGGTATCGGGAGTTGAAGCGCGCTCTGGATAATCGATGGAATCCGGTGGCGCTTTTTTATTGCCGGGAGCTTTTTCAGGGGACGAACGAAGACGATTTGATCGAGCGTTGCTGCGCCGGCGGGGCGGAGATTTTGGAATGTACGGACCCGGTTTTTCGCAAGATGGCGTATCGGGATCGTCCGGACGGGTTGCTGGCCCTGGCGCCCCAGGTCAAGCGGTCGCTGGGCGATTTGCAGATGGGGCCGTCGCCGCTGTTGATTGTCGCGGAATCGATCGAGAAGCCCGGCAATCTGGGCACGATGCTGCGGTCGGCGGACGCGGCGGGGGTGGATGCCGTGGTGGTTTGCGATCCTTGCACGGATGTGAACAATCCCAATGTGGTCCGCGCGAGTACGGGCACGTTGTTCACGGTGCCGTTGGTGGAGACGACGTCCGAGGAGGCGCTGGCTTGGTTGAAGAAAAACGGCATTCAGATTGTGGCCGCCACGCCGCACACGACGGTGGAATACACGGACATCGATTTGACCCGGGGGACGGCTTTTGTCATGGGCACGGAGCAATACGGGCTCAGCGAGCTGTGGATGAAGCAGGCGGACCAACAAGTGCGCATTCCGATGCTGGGGCAGGCCGATTCGTTGAACGTGGCTGCGGCAACGACCATTTTGCTTTATGAGGCTGTTCGCCAGCGGCGGAAGACGAAGACGGAAGCCTGAAGGAAGAAAACATCGAACAACCAACATCGAACGCCGAACTTCGAATGTCTTGGACGTTCGATGTTTTCCAACTTCCTTAAGAAGCAAACGAGAGATTTCTCGCCCTTTAGCTCTTGGGCGTGGTGATGGTGTCTTCGAAGACGACGGTTCCGAGGAAGGGGCCCAGATCGAGGGAGGCTTTCACCGTATAGGTTTTCTCCGGTGCAGTCTTCTTCAAATCGCATAGGAAACTGGGTGTGCCGGGGGATGCGCTGTCGTCGAGCTTGATCGATTCCTTCTGCACGGTCTCTCCTGTTTCGGAGATCACTTCCAGCGTCAACCGATTGTTGATGTTCTCCTGGGGAACCATGCTCAGGCCGGACATGGTGAGGCTGCCGGCAAGTTGTCCAGGAGTGGAGCCGGGCACGAGGCGGATGCTTAACACGGGCATATCCAGAATGCCCATGGCCGGAATCAACTCCTGGCCCTGCGCAAAGTTGTTGATGGCTCCCAGCAGGTTGAAGCGGCATTTGCTGTCGCCGACGGCCAATTGAACGGAAAGGGTCATGGCTACTTCGTCCAGATACATCTGGGAAGCGCATTCCAGTTCGTAGGCCGCCGTCAGGCCGCCGATTTGCGTGGTGAGCGGAACTTTTTTGAAGGTCACGACCTTGGCGTCGGAAGTTGTTTTCTTAAAGCCGGTGATTCTCAGCGGAGCAGAACGATAAGCCGGATTCGATGGAGTATAAATCACCAGGGTGTCCAGCACATCCTTGGAGCCGCGGGCGTCAAAAGCGAGGTAGACCACATCGCCTTGAGCCGGTCCGTACTGAAAACCGTAGAAACGAGCGGTTTCAGGGGCGGCTAATTCCGAGACGGGGAAACTCCCCGGGAAAAAAGAGTTGACCCGTTCGTAGACCAGCTGATCGAACAGGAACGGGTCCCCGGAGGGCGCTGCTGAGGCCGCAACCGCCGTTTGAGACTCGGATTCCTTGTTGGCGTTCGTTTCGGTTTGTTCGTCGACCTGTTCGGGAATGTTGGTTCTCGCCGACGACGGCAGGCCTTCCAATACGGTTCCGTAATTAGCCTTGAACAGCGGTTCATGCCGATAGCGCGTGGATGGGGCCAGGGAGTTCCATTCGATCGTTCGCACGCCGGTAGCGGTTTGAACATCCAATCCGTTTTCGGAGGCCTTAACGGGGGCGCCCTTCAGGATTACCCCATTGGCCATACGGAGGTCTTGTCCATAGGCCCCCGCACAGGCGATGGTTATCGCGATCATTCCTAGAATAAAACGCAAACGGCTCACTACAGTCTCCTTCTTATAGGGGATAGAATATCCACCTTGGGAGCGGTTGGCAAACATTCTGATGCGGTCGATGTCAAACAACGTTTCCAGGCCAAAGCCGGTTACCAGCTTCGGCTGGCGCCGCCGCCGCCGGATCGTCCGCCTCCAAACGTGCTGGAACTGGAGCTGGACCCGGAGTTGGAACTGGAGGGGAAAGCGCCTCCTTTGCCCGAGCCTCCGGAAACTTTTCCCTTTTTGGCGGCAAAGATGAAAAGGCCGATCAACAAAGCGAGAAAGATAAGGATCGCGAGGAATTGTCCTGGGCCGGCTTCCTCCGATTTCGCCAGGGTTGACTGCATTTGCTGTGCGACGGAGTTGGTGAGTTGCACCTTTGCATCTTGTGCAACGATTTCTGCAATGGCCCAGGCTCCGTTCATAAGACCTCGGGCGAATTTCTCTTCACGAAATGAGGGCAGGACGTTTTCATCCAGGATTCGCCCTATTTTGGCATCCGGAAAAAGTCCTTCCAACCCGTAGCCCACTTCGATCCGGATTTTCCGATCGGCGAGGGCGGCGAGCAACAGGACGCCATTGTCTTTGCCTTTTTTGCCGATGCCCCATCGTTCGAAAAGCCGGTTGGCAAAGTCGTCGATGTCGCCGCCTTCAAGGGTTGGGATGGCCACGACGGCGATTTCGGCGTCGGTTTGCTTTTTTACGTCGTTGAGGAAGCTCTCCAGTTCGGCCAATTCGTTGGTGGAAAAAGCGGCGGCATAATCGCTGGCCAGGCCTTGATACTTTAGTTGGGCCAGCAGGGCATCCGAGTTTTCGATGGCCGGGGCCCATAGGGGGAACCCAAGAATCATGGCCAATCCGATCGCCCGCCATCTTGTCTGTTTCGTCATGTTTGGGTGTTCCTTTCGGGTTTGTTGTTTTCGTCGAGCCATAGAATGGCGGTTACGCCTCGCGGATAGTATCGGCTGCCTTTGGCCTCGCCGCGGACGATCTGGTCGCTCCAGGCGTAATAGGCGTTTCGGGGATCTTTCAACCAGCCGGCATGCACGGCATCCGGCCCGGCGCGAAAGGCCGGGCCTTCGAGCTTCAGGATGTGTCGGGCGACAAATTGGCAGAGGTAAATCTTGCTCAACCACGAGTTGTCGCTGGACGAACTGAGCTTCCAGCCGCCGTCGGCGAACAAGCAGAGGCCAGGTTTGAGGACGGCTTGGATATGCCGTTTTAGCGCTTGGATCAGAGCTCCAAAGGGTCCATCCGCTGCCACGGCTTCGTGCAGGCCCAGTTCATAGGGAATAACGAGACCTTCAATGGCGGGAATGATGCGGCCTTCGATCGTCCGATCAAGAATCGAGGGAAGACATCCATTCGGTTCGGCCTGCGAACAGATGGTGGAGGCGCAGAGATGCGCTTGTTCCCCGGCGGTGCGACTCAATCCCGGTTCTCCGGCGCGCCGAAACCAATCCTGAAGCCCGACATACGCGCCCCAACATTTTACGGCCAGATAGAGATTGTTTCGGGCTTGCCCCAGGGCCGTATCCAGGCTGTCGTAGGTGGTGATTTCGCTGCCGCCGTCGCAGCGGGAGCTGTCCCACTTCATGACGCCGTTTCGATGGGCGGGGGTTGGATGATCCCGCTGCAACAGGCTTTGGAAGCATTGTTTAAAAATGTCCATACGACGTCGTCCCCAGGCCGTGTCGCCGGAGCGCCGGATGTAAACCAGCGCGCACACCAGCCAATTAACGAGTTGCTCGTGCGTCATGTAGGAAAAACAGCCGGTCAGACCGGGGCGTTCATAGGCCGAGTACCCCGGCCGCGAGATCACATTGGCCACGCCCATGTCGTGCGTGAAGCTGAGGCCGCCGGGAAAGGTCTTTTCCTGGCCGGGCTGCTTGATCCGGTCCCGATAGCTGAACCGGCGGACATATTCGTCCAGCGTATTGCGAAGAGTCCAGGAGTTCGTCCGGGTTTCGAAAAACAGGTGATCGACGGTCAGATCGAAGGTGTTCATCATGCGATACTCGCCTTCGTTGACCACCCAGAAGGCCTTGCCCTGCAATTCGAGTAGCTGGGTGCTGCCGTAATAACTGCGGATCGCGTGCGCCAGCATGAATTGTTGGTGCGGGTTCAGGTGCTTGCGGGCCAGCCTCCGATCGGCTAGCGCGGCTTGGGCGGTCAATGGGCGGAAGTGGGAAAGCGCATGCGCCGCGACGGCTTCAAGGTTTTTGAAAAAGCGCGTGTAATAATACCGGCAGGGCCTGCCGGCCGTGACGATGCCGTCGCGATAAAAGCACAGCGCGAACCGGAATGACGCCCGGCGGCCCGGCGCCACTTGAGCGGTGAGGGCGCCCACGCGGCCCAGCCCAAAGGTCGTGCTGTACGGATGGTCCGGGCAGAGGATGGATTCCATGGTGAATCCCAATCCTGAACGAAGGCGTCGATCCTGGCTGACGATCGCGGTACGCGTGCCTTGCCCGACGCCGGTGAATCGCCCTTGGGCGTCGTCGTCCAAACGGCGCATTCCGGAAGCCGAATCGCCTCCTTGATAGCCGATGAAAACGGTTCTTGGAAGTCGTCCCTTTGAATTGTCGACCCGAATTTCCGCCAGTACCGCCGGCAAAATAGCATCCTTCATATCGCTTGGCCGGTTCTCGGGATCAGGCACGGCCCGGACGGGAGAAAAAACGGTAAACGTCAGGTCGCCGGCCTGCCAGGCATCGGTCGCTGGGGAGAACTGCCGTGAAATGGCTTGCCTGGAAAAAGGTACGAGGGCAGGGGCCGTCGCGCTTTTTTTTTGGAGTTCGGGTTCGAAGCGTTTTCGCTCGTCTTCGGCCCCGCTGAAAAAGGGAAGGGCTTCGAAAAAGCGTCCGTTTCGGCTTTGCAGGCCGATAAAAACATTCTCGTTGGCGGGCCCGCCCAGTTCCATGCCGAAGCCGCCGGCGGCGCCTGGGAAGCCCAGCGTAAAGCTGGAGAACGCCCCGATGGGCGAATGCTGCGCATTGAAGAAAATGCCTTTGTTTGTCATAGGCTTGAACATGCTAAGCCAATGCGGGAGAAAGTCGAGTTTTTGCGGTCAGGAGCGTGTCGGGTGCATCCTGATACGGCCGCAACAGCGGACGGCGACGGAGCGCCGTCTTTTCCCGATACGACCTGCGTCCGCGTCGAGCTGCACCCCTCTTCGTTTCCAAAGGCGTGGCT
>MHBK01000069.1 GCA_001804865.1 Lentisphaerae bacterium GWF2_57_35 | reverse complement strand
ACGTGCCGGTGAAGGCATTGACCAGCGACACCGTATCGCCGTCGATCACGCCCACCAGAGAACCGCCCGCGATGGTCGCCGCCAGCGTCCCGTTGTAGACCTTACTGTCCGCGGCCGCTCCGCTCACTGTCAGGCCCTTGGCCGTGATGTCGGCCGACAAGGTCGGCTGGCTCAAGTTGTAGTTGCCGGCATCCGCTCCGCCCAGCTCCATGTAGCTGGTCACCTCAATCTCGACGCCGACGCCTGCTTGCGAGAACGTCCCGGTCGAGGCGTTATCCAGCGTTACGATGTCGTCGTCGACCAATCCCACCAGCGAGCCGCCCGTGAGGGTCGCGGCGGGCGTGCTGTCGTAGGCCTTGTTGTCCGCGGTCGCCCCACTCACTGTCAGGCCCTTGGGACTCACGGCCATGACATTGGTCACGCCCAAGGCGGCCAGATAAGTTCCATTTCCGGATTGCGTCGCGACGATCGCGCACGTTCCCGTGCCGGTAATGTAGATAAGACTGCCGTTATTGGTGGCGACATCCGGATTGGACACGGCATAGCTCACCTCGAGCCCGGAGCTGGCGGTCGCGCCGGGATCGAAGGGGGCGTCGCCATAGGTCTTGGCGGGGATCGCGTCGAACGCGATGGTCTGGGGCGCCTTGATGTACTCGAAGGCGTTCGAGGAAACGGTCAGGCCGAAGCTGACGGAGTAAATCGCCACATCGCCCACGCCGCCCACGCCCGCGCCGGCCGTGACCACGACTTGCGTCGCCGACTGGCTGTCGATGGACGCCACGCCGGCGCCGCAGAGCGTCACGTTCGTGATATCCGAGCCGTTGCCCAGGTTCGAACCGGTAATGACAACCGTGAACCCTCCCGTCACGATGCCGGAACTGGGCGCGACGGAAGAGCTGCCGGAAGTTCTTCGCCCATAGATCAGATACGTTTCGCCCGCGCTGTTGCGGCTTCCGGGATCGGCCAGACTCGCCGCCACCATAAAGTCGCTCAGCCCGTCATGGTTCACGTCGCCGGCATAACCCAGAGCGGAGCCGCTCCTGTCGGACGCCGATGCGCCGGCCAGGATCACGCCGTTGGTCCCGTCCAGCCAGGTGTTGGTCAGCGTGACCATCGGCGAATAGCCATCCGCTCTCCCATACACCAGATAGGTCTTGCCCACGGCCGTCGCAACGGAGCCATACGCGTTGATCAGCACGTCGGATAAGCCGTCGCCGTTGACGTCGCCCGCCGTCCCCACCGTATAACCGCTGTAATCCCCACTCTCGGCGCTGGCCAGGATGGAGCCGTTGGTCCCATCCAGCCACGCGCCCGACAAGATGATGAACGGAGGAAACGCGTTCGTTCGCCCATAAATCAGATAGGTTTCGCCGGCGGCCGACCGCCCCCAGGGGTCGGCGCTATACGCCCCGATCAAAAAGTCGGACAACCCATCCCCGTTGACGTCGCCGGCCGCACTAACCGAACGTCCGCTATAATCGTTCATCGTATCCCCGACCAGGATCACTCCATTGGTTCCGTCCAGCCACGAGTTGGTCAACGTGATCCACGAGGGGAATTCGTTCGTTCGGCCGAAGATCAGGTACGACTCGCCCGCGCTGGCGAGCCCCCGCGGATCGGCATCGTAGGCGCCGATCAATAGATCGTCCAAGCCATCGCCGTTGACGTCGCCCGCCCCGCTCACCGAAAACCCGCTGCGATCCGTCGCCTTCGAGCCGGCCAGGAGCACGCCGTTGGTCCCATCCAGCCAGGTATTCGTCATGGGGCAGAACGGAGGCAGCCCGCCGGTTTTTCCGAACACCAGATACGTCTCGCCGGCCGCATAGGGACCCGGAGTGGCATAATAGGCCCCGACCAAGACATCGGACAACCCGTCGCCGTTGACGTCGCCCGCCGTGCTCACCGAATAGCCGCTGTAGCCGCTCGATTTCGTACCGGCCAGGAGCACGCCGTTGGTTCCGTCCAGCCAGGTATTCGTCAGCGTAACCAGGGGCGCAAAACCCGTGGCGCTGCCGTATACGATATACGTTTCGCCCGCAGCGGCGACTCCTTCCGGATCGGCATAATGCGCGCCGATCAACAGGTCGTCCAAGTCATCCCCGTTGACGTCGCCGGCCGCGCTCACCGATATGCCGCAATAATCGGCCGCTTTTACGCCGGCGAAAATCGTACCGTTCACGCCGTCCACCCACGTATTCGTCAGCGTGACCCACGCCGGAAATCCGGTTTCGTTGCCATAGATCAGGTACGTCTCGCCCGCGCCGGAGCGGCTCAACGGCGTAGCATGCCACGCCCCCACCAGGAAGTCGTCCCTGCCGTCCCCGTTCACATCCCCCGCGTATCGGACCGATGACCCGCTCTCGTAACCGGCCGCCGCGCCGGCCAGGATCGCTCCGTTGGTCCCGTTCAGCCAACTGTTCGTCAGAGTAATCCACGGCGGCAAGGGATTCGCGACCACCGGATCGGGAATGTTGCCCGACGGGTTGTAGGCGTAGGCCGAGCTCAACAGCGTTTCGCCCAAACTGGCGGACTGAATCGCGATGTCCACGGTCCCCGTCGCGTGAGCCGGCATCGTAATCGTCACCCAGTTTTCACCCTGATCCGTAATCGTCGCGGCCACGCCGCCGACCAAAACGTTCGTGATGTCCGAACCGTCGCCCAGCACGCCGTTGGTAATCGTGAGCGTGTTTCCGCCGGCGTTGGGGCCGTCCGTAGGCGCCACTTCAAAATAGAGAAACGCGTTGCTCTTCACGGTCATGCCGTAGCTCGAGGAGTAAATCCTCACGTCGCCGAGACCTGGAGTCCCCGCGCCCGCCGTCACCACGACCTGCGTAGCCGATTGGCTGTCGATCGAACTCACGCTCACGCCACAGATGGTCACGTTGGTCACATCCGTTCCATCGCACAAGTTGGCGCCGCTGACGATCACGGGATATCCGCCCAGCCAGGAGCCGGAGGAGGGCGTTACCCCGCCACGCCAAGCAGGATAGCGATAAACATTGGTCATTGCGCCGGAAGAACCGGCCGTGCCGCCGCCGATGCAGTACATCTGATTGCTCAGGACGGCGCTGCCGGGACGAGCCCGCACGGCGGGAAGCGCCGCCATCGTGTGCCAGTTCGTTCCATCGAAACCGAAAACCTCGCTGCGGGCCGTCGTATTGGACAAACCGCCATAGACATAGAGCCGATCGTTGTGCACGGCGGCTCCCAATCCGTGGCGCGGCGCCGGCAACCCGAGAACGCCCCACCAGTTGGTTCCATCGTAGCGGTAAACATTGGTGACGGAGACGCCGCCGGACCCGGCCCCGCCAACGCAATACATCGAGCCATGAAATGTAATGAAGACCGGCGCATCGCGATAGTCGGGCAGATCCGCAACCGAAGTCCAACTCGACCCGTCGAAACGATACGCCTCTTTCTTTTGATAGGGCGACCCGACGCCATAATAGCCGCCGCCTGCATAGAGATAGCCATTGTAGGACGCCACGCCCATGGCCGTACGCGGCGCCGGCATGGCGGCGCCTGTCGAATACCAGACGGAATTACTGGGCTCATAGTAATAAGGCGTATCCTCCGGCTCTCCGCTGGACCCCGTGCCGGATACGGCGTACAAGGTGTCGCTGTAGACGCATAGCGACAGATTGCGAAGGCCATCCGGCAAACCGATTTGTTCCGTCCAGTTTGTGCCGCCGAAGCAGAAAACGTTCGAAGCGTACGTATAGCCTCCCGCCGCATGGATTACATTGCTGTACGTCGCCGCGCCAAGACCCAGCCGGGCCGCCGGCAACCCCGCGGTTTCTTCCCATCCGTCGGCGTAGTAACCGATCACGCCGTCCGGGTTGACCGTGTAGGCGCCGGCCAGCGGCGAAGAGCCGGAGGCTGACTCCACCACAATCTCTTGCACGCCGGACGTTTGGCTCGGCGCGATAAATGCCACCCAATTGGCGCCCTGTCCGATAATGTTCGTTGTGCCCACCGACCCCACCAGGATGTTCGTGATGTCGGCCCCGTCGCCGATGGCCGGAACGCAATTGGTGATAAGGACGCTGTTCCCCCCGGCCCGCGGTCCGTTGCTGGGCGATATCGTATAGCTCACGACCAAGCTGAACGCGGCCGTGTAATTGTTTCCTCCGTTGGAAAGCCAGCTGTCCCCCTGCCCCGACCCCCAGCTCTTGGCCCAGACGGCCAGCCCATGCGCGCCGGCGCGCAGACCGGACAAAACGTTCTGATCCGTCGACGACGTCCCCTGATAGTCGTTGCCGCCCAGCGCCGCCTGGCTCCAGAGCACCTCATGCTCCGCGCCGCCATCCACGCTCCAGTAGTACGCCCCGCCCTCGCGGTCCTGCGAATCGCTCCAGTACTTCATGTCGCAGCCGCTGATGACCAGATTGGTCACCACGCCGAAATCGCGCTCGTGAAATGGCGTTCCGGAAGAAGGATCGGCGCCGATCCAATAGGAGGCGCCGGCCGTGTCGTCCACATCCAGCACGACAAAATCCTCGAACCAGCCCGTGGCCGCCCGGCCCGTCGGCGCCATGAGCAGCAGCCCCGCCGCTACAGCGAGTTTTCCAAGGGTTGGAAAAACAGGTCCGACGATTTCCAAGGATTGGAACATTTTAGCGCACTTTTTCCAAGGATTGGAAAAACGGTCGTTGCTTGCTTCGTTTCCGGTATTCATGTGTCCTCCTAATGACCAACCAGCCACGGCCGAACCGGACAAAATAGCCCCGTCATTTTGCCCTTCCGAGTTTATCGACGTCCATCGTTGCGGCTCCGCGAGCGAATACGCGCGTTGTCCGCATTACCGCGCGTGCATGCCGGAGAGCTTGGAATAGAAAATGCGTTGAGACAACAAAAGAGACAAGACTTCTATGCGAGTTGTAAAACTTATAGCCATGGTTCGATCAGGCGTCATCGCTTAATGGAAGTTTGGATACCGCAAATTATAGAACCTGTAAACCCCATTTTAAAAATGGCCGCCATTGGATTAGCCCGGATTTCTCACCGGGCGGTGAGAAATGCGGGTTAGGACCGAGAGCAGGCGCCGTCAGGCGGTCGCCCTGAACGTTGCCGGCCCCCGTCGTCCGCAGGCCATTCTCCAAATTCACAGCGGTTTATGCCAGACGTTCATGCTTTCGATGGCGCCGGAAATCTGGGTGTTGTTGACGAGCGTGCCGCCAAAGCGATAGCCGAGGCGGGCGAAGGCGTCGTTCATGCCGTGGGAGACGGCTCGGGCGATGGTGAAGGCGGTGGCGCAGGTTGGCGCGGCGAGGGCGCGTTCCATGACGCCGAGCAAATGCAGGGCAAGCTTGCGGCCGCGGCACTCCGGGGCGACGGCGAAGTCGGTCATTTCGGCGGCGCGGGCCTCGCGATCGAGTTCGGCGGACGAAAGGCCGACGAGGGCCTGGTCGTGATGAACGGCAAAGTATCGCACGTCGCCGCGGCGCATGTTGCCGCGCAGGTAGTCGGGGTCGTGGATGGGAAAGGGATAGGAAGCGAAGACGGCGGCGTACAGTTGGGCCATGGCGTCGGCGTCTTCCGGGACCGTTTCGCGGCAGGTAAAGCCCGCCGGCAGGACCGGGGGCGACGGCAGCAGGGGCTTGCGCAGACAAGCGTCGAGCACCCGGGCCACGGCGGAGGCGTTCCGGTCGACCTGGCGAATCGGATCGAGGAAGCGGCTGGCGAAGCAGCACGTTTGACCGCCGTAATACCGGGGGATGGAGGCCTCGAGGACGAACCCGTGCTGCTCGAACGAGGCGAGCGCCGTAGCCGGGACCTTGGCGAAAATCTTGCCGTAACGATTTTCGAGCGCAAGCGCTTCGAGCGCGGCCAGGATTCTTTCAATGGGCTCGCTCCCGAGCTTCATAAGATACACGCGGTCGTTGTCGGGACCGTGTTGCACAAGGGCGTTGCCGATATGGATCAGGGCATCGCTCATGATGTCGCCTCCGTTAGGACGTCGTTTCCTCGTTGGGTTTGTGCAGGGTGCGGCGTTGATACCGGTCGTTGTCGCGCGGCACCAGCGAGATCGCGTCGTCGTAATCGGCCAGCAGTTTTTGCAGGCCGGTGGCTTCGCATTCCGAGGCCTCTTCGAGATTGAGCGAAAGCTTGCAGGCGTCGCAGTTGCGGTCGCAGAAGACCGGCTCGTAGGAGTCGGGTTCCTTGTAGGTGGTGATGATGCCTTCGTAATTGCGCAGGATGACCTTGTGGGTGGACCAGGAAACCAGATACTGCGGCACCAGAGGGATCTTGCCGCCGCCGCCGGGCGCGTCGATGACGTAGGTCGGCACGGCAAATCCGCTGGTATGGCCGATGAGACTTTCCATAATCTCGATGCCCTTGCTGACGGGCGTGCGGAAATGCGCGAGCCCCTCGGAGAGGTCGCACTGGTAAAGGTAGTAGGGCCGCACGCGGTTTTGCACCAGTTTATGCACGAGCCGCTTGATGATGCGGGGGCAGTCGTTGACGCCGGCCAGCAGGACGGACTGGTTGCCCAGCGGAATGCCCGCGTCGGCCAGCATCGCCAACGCCTGCCGCGCGGAAGCGGTGATCTCGCGCGGATGATTGAAGTGCGTGTTGATCCAGAGCGGATGGTGCTTCTTCAGCATGGCCACGAGAGCGGGCGTGATGCGATACGGCAGCACCACCGGCATTCGCGTGCCGATGCGGATGACTTCGAGATGCAGGATGGCGCGCAGTTCGCCCAAGATCCAATCCAGGGTCTGATCGTCGAGCATGAAGGGGTCGCCCCCCGACAGCAGCACGTCGCGCACCTGCGGCGTGTCGCGAATATATGCGATGCCCCGAAGGAGCGTCTGGCGGTCGGGAATGAAATCCGCGTCGCCGACTTTGCGTTTGCGCGTGCAATGGCGGCAGTACATCGAGCAGGTGTTGCTGACATGGAAAAGCACGCGATCCGGGTAGCGATGCGTGATGCCCGGCACGGGGCTGTCGCTGTCTTCGTCGAGCGGGTCCGGCATGTCGTAGTGGGTCACGATGAGTTCGGCGGCCTGCGGAAAGGCCTGTTTAAAGACCGGATCGTTGCGAAAATCTTCGCGAGCGATGAGCGAAAGGTAATAGGGCGTGATGGAAAGCGGAAATCGCTTGACGGTTTCCATCAACGCCGTTTTTTCATCGGGCGCGAAACGCACATCGAGAAGCTGCTCGAAGGTCTCGATGTCGCGAATGGAATGCCGGATTTGCCATCTCCAGTCCTTCCATTCGTTATCCGCATCGGGATTGCGCAGTTTTCCGGCTAGGTACTTTTGTTCCGGCGTCAGCATGAGGAGTTTCTCCTTATGGGTTAATGCTGATGATCGTGTACAGTCGCGCGACACGAAGGCCGCATAAACAGCCTGTGCTTATGGAACCCCTGAAGTCTTTCCTGCAAACAAATAGCGGAATAGAGGCAACACAGACGCCTGACTCTTTACATATTCAGTTGTCGTTTGTGGGTGTGACCGTATCGAACGAGCCGGACGGTGTCAAGGCCCGGCGCCCGAAAGTATTCGGGGGGCGCATCCGGGTCGGACCCAAGTTGTCGACGTTGTGTTCGTTTTAATCCGTCGGTTGCGGCTTATCCGGAAAAACATCCGAGTAAAGCCGATGGGCGCACTCGGGGCAAAGGGAATGGCTGAACTCCACCTGGGAATGGGCGCCGATGTATTTTTCGATCCGCTGCCAATAACCCGTATCGTCCCGGATTTTTTTGCACCCCACGCAAATCGGCAACAAGCCCTCCAACTGCTTCACCTGGGCCAGCATGGCCTCAAGCTCCTTGTTGCGCTCGGCGAGCTGCTCCATCAATTGCCGGCGATCCCGTCGAAGAAGATAATACTCAACAGCCTGGCGGATGACGGCCTGAAACTCGGCCGGCTCCGCAACCGGCTTGGTAATATAGCGAAAAACCTCGCCGCTATTGATCGTTTCCAAGATCAACGGAACATCGGTGTGTCCGCTGAACACCAGGCGGACGATCTCCGGATAGAGGTCCTTGGCCTTTCGTAGAAAGGCCAACCCATCCATGCCCGGCATTTGCATATCCGTAACGATCACATGAACCGGTTCCCGCGCCAGGATCTCCAGGGCGTCCAGCGCGCTGGCCGCAAAAATCCGGCGGTAAGGCTCCCGGATGAGTTTCCGCTCCAAGGCATCCAAAACGTTTTGCTCGTCATCCACAAACATCACGGCCAGATCGTTCATGCTCACGCTTCCTTCAGGTTTCTGCATCCGAATCATCATCGCAGGTTACAAAAGGCAAAACAACAATCCTTCGTCCTGTTCGTTCCGGGTGCATCTTGACACGGCCTCCGCGCATATGAATAAGAATCCACGTCCTTACGGACGCGGCTACGTAGCCGCCGGCGTAAGCCGGTGGTTTCTTTCCAGTGCCAGACGTTGAGGAGGGGCCGTGTCAAGATGCGCCCTGTTCGTCCCCTCGGTCGCGTTTTCTTCACGGTTGATTCGTACTGACCTGAATGCGGAAGAACGACTGCCGGAGGTCGCCCGGCAAGGACGAGGTGTAGACGTTTTCGCTGGGCCTGGCCGGAATGTTTTCCTGGAGCACGGCAAACGGGCCTGCGGCCATGAGGTTCGTGGAATAGGAGATTGTATAATAGCGCTGGGCCAGGCTGCTCCAACGCAGCACGACGGGATGGGCGGAGTTATCGCGGCTGCAAGAGAACACGAAAACGGAATGCTCGTTCGTGGGTTGCGTGCCGGCGATGAACTCAGCCCGGTTGTCGAACTGGTCGTTATCGTAGTCGTCCTGCGCCGCGGTTCCCGTGCCGTTGGTCGCGCCGAAATGACGCCACTGCCAGGCGACGAAGGAATCGTCGGGCTGTCCCAGGCTGAACACGGACATTTCGTCGAAGTGGATGACGCCGGAAAGAAGCTCTTCGTTGCCTTTGCTGACGATGGCGCAGACCAACGCGCCCGTCACGATCGCGCCGGCAGGCGCCTCGCCGATGACTTCGAAGGGAGTCCATTGATCGACGGGATTATTCTCGTCGAAGACCGGGGATTTATAGATGACCGCGGGGTCACTGTTTCCGTCCACATAGAACTGGAGTTGCAGCTGCCCAAAGTTAAGGCCGTCCCCATAAAAACTGTTGTCCGCCGGCGTGAATAAATATCCGGAGGCCCTGTATACGGAGCCGGGGGCGGCCGTGAAATGTTGCATCAGGTAATTGCGCGGGTAGCCCAAAACAAAGGATTGATCTCCATCGAGCTTGTGCGAGCGCGTTATGAAGCCGACCGAGGGGCCGCCGGCCCATTCCCATCCATGCAGATCGCCGGTTGCATTCATGGCGTAGGCGTCGCCCGTGGGATTGTCGTCCAGACCCGGGTTAATCAGCAAGCCGGACAAGGACGGACTGGTGGCCACGCAGTCCTGATCGAAATGATCGAACCAGACGGCGCCGCTCAGGGAGTTATCCGAGCCGACGATTCCGCAAAGCGTCCGTCCCGTAACGGATCCCATGGGAGCAACGCCGCGAACGAACAATTGGGTCCACGCGTCGGCGGAGTGGTCCGGCGTAAACGGGTCGCTGGAATAGGTGTGCAAGACGCCGCCGGTTCGATTGAGGAATTGCAGGAGCACAACCGCCTGCGCATTGGAGCCGGAGAACCGTTCGTCTTGCGGCGTCATGACAAATCCATCCGCGCGATATTTGTATCCTTGCGTGGCCGGCCAATCCTGATACAGGAGGTTGTCGGCAGCGAATATCTTCAGCGAGTGACGACCCGAGTAGCTGAAGCCGTCGTCCACTTGTCCGGCGGCGCCGAAGCCATGCCAGCTGTCGACATAGGGCAGGTAGGCGCCGACCGCCGTGTATTCGAAGCCGGGATTCCAAAGCAAATGCGTTTGGGTGTTGGTCATCGCCGCCCTGACGGTGGAGGTTACGCTGATGTTGTCGAAGAACACCTGGGCTGCCGACATGTTGCCATCCGCACATAACAGCGCGCAGCTTACACGCCCGGTGACCCAGGCGGCATCCCAGGGAGAGCGATTGGTCACGCTAAAATGCAGCCAGGCGTCTTTGGGCGATTCGTTGTCGATGGGACCGGCCTTCACGGCCGATATGGATGGCGCCCAGACCTCTCCTTTATCCGTGATAAATTCCAGAACGATCGCGCCATAGAGGGAACCGTTGGTGATTCCGTTGATCGACGGCGTACGCATGCTGCCTTGCGCAACGTAGTACATGCCGGTCTGCGCCGGGAAGTCCTGGGAGAGAAGATTGCCGGGATAAACAAGGCACAGCGACTGAACGCCTGTTTCGGCCACATCGTTGACGATAAAGCCGGAGTTATTAGTGCCCAGCCATTGCCAGATCGGCAGTTGTCCCGCGACTTTCAAGTTGTAGAGATCGCCGCTGGGACCGTCTTCAAAACCCGGATTGTCCAGAAACCCGGAATGCGTGGGACCGGAATGAGGAATCTCGCTGACGCCGAGATCGTCGAACCAGACGGCGCCGCCGAACGCATCGTCTTGTCCCACCAGGGCGCAGAGCACCCGGGCGTACGTTGCCTGGGCGGGCGCTGTGCCGGCCGCCACCAGCCGGGTCCATGTGTCAGGCGTATAATTCGTGGCCCAGAACGGTTCGCTGTCCGAGCTGGCAAGAAGATGGGCTGAGGCATCGTAGAATTCAAGAACGAGTACGGCCAGGGCATTGGTGCTGCCGACGAACCGGCCCGGGCCGCTGACGGACGCCACATACCCGGTGACGATATATCCATACTCCGGCGTTACGGAGAATTCTTGAGCGAGCAATGTTTCGGGAGCGTACAACTTCAAAGCCTGAGCGCCGGAACGCGCAAGCTCATCGTCCACCAAACCTTCCTGGCCCAGAGCGCTCCAGTTGTCGATGTAGGCCAGCTTGGTTCCGTTGGCGGTGTATTCGAAGCCCGGATTCCATAGCCGGCCCGCTTGCGTATTGGCCGGCCAGACGAGATTCGTGGGGACGACGGAAAGGTTGTCGAAGTAAACGGCTCCCGACATGGTTTGCGACCCGGTCGAGTCGAGCAACGCACAGGCCACGCGGCCGGTAACCCAGTTCCCCGTCCAGGGCGCGTGATTGGTAACGGAGAAATACACCCAACTGCCGGTCGGACTGTTCTGGGTAAAGAGCGCGCTCTTAACCGTTGAAACGGACGCGGCGGCGCCGCCATCCGAGGAAAAGAATTCCAACAGTAGCGTCGCATAGGCGCTGGTGCTGGTCAAATGGCTGCCGGCCGGCGAATAGAGGCAGCCGGACGCGACATACGAGGCGCCGGTTTGAGCCGCGAAGGTTTGCACGGCCATGTTGTTATGATAGACGATCGCCAGCGACTGATAATTGGAGCAGGCAAAGGCATCGGCGACAAAACCGGCATTGGTTCCCCCCAGCCAGGTCCAGCGGGGCAGATCGTTGCTCAGATAGGCGGCATTGCCCAGGGAACCGTCTTCGAAGCCCGGATTATGCAACAGACCGCTGGGGGCGCTGCCGGTGGACAGGATGGAATGGGATAGATCGTCGAAGTAGGCCACATCGTCGAAGGCCGCGTCGTAGCCAAGAATGGCGATGTACGTCAGTCCGGTCGCCGCCGCCTGGGGCGCCACGCCCGAAGCCGTGACTTTGATCCAACTCCCGGTCGGGTCTCCATAGGTGACATGGGCGCTTACCGCTTCCGCTATTTTAGCGCCCGCCGCGTCGTAATATTGCTGCAGAATGGCCGCGTAAACATTGGTGGAGGGGAATGGCTTGTTCGTGGGAACCAGGATGTATCCGCCCGATTCGTATCGATAGCCGGGGGTCGGAGACCAGGTTTGTCCCAGGAGCGTTTCGTAATTCCAGATCGCCAACGAACAACCGCCGGTTTTGACATAGTCCCGAGCCGCCCCGCCGGCAACGCCGTCGGCCCGCGTCCAATAGGGAATCGCCGTCATGGCCAGGTTCGCCGGATTGACGTAGTCGAAGTCCGTATTCCACAAGGAACCGGATCGCGTCACCGCGGCCGTATAGACGCCGACCGCATCGACATATACGCGTTGGTTGGGAGCGGAAGCATCGTTGTTGCCCACATATACGATGATGACGCGCGCATTCGCCGTGCCGACCGGCGCCAAAGCCATCGGGGTCTCAAAGCGCGTCCAGTTGGTAGGCAGGAAATCCTTGTCGAAATGGCGCGATTCGGAACTGGAGCCAATGACCGAGCCTCCGCTGTTGCGGAACTCCATGCTCATGAGAATGAGGCCGTTGACGGGTGCAAACTTGGCGCCGCCCACCGGGGTCTTCATGTAGCAGACCGCTTTATAATACGCGCCGGGCACGGCGCTCGCATTCTGAAAGATGCCAGGCGTCCACGCGCCGCCCACCGTATTGGCCGAATAGACGTTGGTTCCATGATAGGCCTCGGCGCCGATGTTAATAACGCTGCCGCCCCATTGGTCCCAACCCGTCCAGCCCGTGATGCCGTAACAATCGCCGGCCAGCCCTTGCTCAAAGCTGGGGTTGGTCAAAAAATTCGGTCCCGACATATCGCATAAGCCTTCCTCAGGCTCGACCTGACCGCGGTCGTCGGCAAAAAGCAGGCTTGCTTCGAGCGAAAAGAATATAAGAACCCACATCCAGTAAAAACGCACACAGCTGGAATTCATGTCATTTTCTCCATTACATGCTAACTATGATATACTTAGCAGCATCTATGACCCAAAACATCAAAGTCTCTACGCCAATACCCCGCGAAGGTCTAATACTTTAACCATACGCCTTCATGATGTATACGATATAGTATGCACCTAGGTTTGTCTATACCAATACCGAAGGCAAGTCGAAGCAGGCTGGGTATAAATGGCAGGCGAGAGCGCCCCGGCCCTAAGCTATGGCCTATTTCACAACGCACGGCCTTTGACTTGTAAAAAGCTCGTTTATCGGGCGTTTTCAGGATATAATTCGTACAAATCCTAGTGGTGGAAGAGGGCACTATCGTGAAAACAGGTCTACATTCTGTGCATCGTCTTCGAATTCAAAATATAATGCTTGGCTGTGTTCTGATGCTGGCGGCGGGCTCTTCATCTTCGGCTTACAGCGCTCGGGTGGAATTGGATCTGAGCGGGACGTGGGAGATGCAGAAGACGAGCCAGCTCAGCTATCCGCCGACGAATACTTGGCAGACGGTTACCGTCCCGGGCTATGTGTCCGGCTGGCAATATGAGCATGCGTGGTTCAGGAAGACGTTCTCGCTGACCTCGTCCGTGGCCGGAACGCAGCTCAAACTCTGCTTCGGCGGGGTCAAGTTTGACAGTCAGGTTTGGCTGAACGGCATAGCCCTTGGCGGATACCTTAACGGCTACGAACCGTTCGAACTCGATATCACCGCGGCGGCGCTGCCGGGGCAGACCAACGAACTGGTGGTGGGCGTGACCGACTGGACGGCGACATTTTCGCAGCCGGTGGATTTCAGCAACATGCGCCCCAACGAAAACCCGCGCGACCGGACCCTCAACACCCTGCTTTCCCCCATTGGCGGACGATATGACCTCTACGGCATCTGGCAACCGGTCAAGGTGCTGAGCGTGCCGGCTGTATCCGTGGCCGAGGTTTTTGTCATGCCTTCGGTGCGTAATCGACAACTGACCGTGAGGCTGGCCCTGCGCAACGATGGCTTGTCCGCCCAATCGACCACCCTCAGCAATCTCGTGCTCGACGCCGGCGTAGAGGCTTTGTCATTGCCCACCCGGCAGCTCCTCCTTCCGCCGGGCGCAACCACGAATCTGGAAGTCGGCGCGGCCTGGCCTGCTCCTCATTTCTGGAGTCACGAAGACCCCTTCCTCTATACGCTGGAAACCACGCTCTCCCATGCCGACGGGTCGTCGGACCAGGTAAGCACCCGTTTCGGATTCCGCGAGTTTTGGTGCGAAGCGGACCGCTTCTTCCTGAACGGCACGCCGATCAACTTGCGCGCCACCTCGGCTTGGCCGCCCTTCGCTGTTTTGGAGGACGCGCAGATTCGAACGATCGTACGGGAGGTAAAAGCCGGCAACAACGTGGCCATGCGCCTCCACACGCAGCCCTGGGACGAGCGTTGGTACGAGCTCGCCGACGAAGAGGGTCTGCTGGTGGTCGAAGAAGCCGCGATCTGGTGCGACTCCTATAATTACCGGCTGGCCGATCCGGTCTTCTGGACCAACTACGCCCGGCATCTGGCCGCCATGGTGAAACGCGACGGCCATCATCCGTCCATCGTCATGTGGAGCCTGGAGAATGAAGTGCTCCATTGCGGGGGACAGCAGGCCTATACGGGCGCCGCGGCGCGATTGGCCGAAATGGGCCGCACCGTCAAGCGCCTCGATCCCACCCGCCCGATCACCTTCGAGTCCGATCTCGATCCCGAAGGCGAGGCGGATGTCATCGGGCTGCATTACC
The DNA here is from genome assembly GCA_001804865.1 of Lentisphaerae bacterium GWF2_57_35. Classification (GTDB taxonomy): domain Bacteria; phylum Verrucomicrobiota; class Kiritimatiellia; order CAIQIC01; family GWF2-57-35; genus GWF2-57-35. The sequence continues at coordinate 3,627 of MHBK01000069.1, read as the reverse complement.
CTCACGAGTATCCCGTCTTTTCCGTGTGGCCCAACACGGCTTACTGGATGGACCAGTTTATCGAACGGGATTGGGCGCCCGGCGGCCAATGGAAATGGGATCGCGCCAAGCCCCTCTATATCGGCGAGTTTCTCTGGGTGTTCGGAACCTCGGCGCAATACTTTACCGCCTTGTTCGGCGACGACGCCTATGCCGATCCGGCCGGCTGCCGCAACCGCGCCAAGGCTCAGACCTGGCGCATGCAGATTGAGGCCTACCGCGCGTATGGCGTCAATGGCCTCTGTCCCTGGACGGCCTTCGAAGATCTTTCGGTCCCGTGGGGGGAATTCGGCCTTCGTACCAACGAAAACATCCTCTACCAATCTCAACAAGCCGCCTACCATCCGAATGCGGTCTTTGCGGAAGAATACAACACCCGCTTCTTCACCGGCGAAACGACGCAGCGGCATCTGCGCATTTACAACGACCGCATGACCGGGGGGGAATTCGTCTTGAAGTGGCGCGCCGGCGATGCCGCGTGGCAGACGACGTCCTTCACGCTGCCCCCGGCTGCTCAACGGCAGGAGACCATCTCGTTCCCGGCGCCTTCATCCAACGGTCCGTTTGCCCTGCAACTCGAATTGACGGAAGGGCCCGACACGGTCTTCTCGAATAGCATCGCCTGCACGGCGATGCCTCGTCCGTCGCTTTCGCTCCCGCCGGGCTATCGACTCGGCGTCTATGATCCGCGAGGCGCGGCAACCGGACTCCTGGCGCGCTCCGGCCTGACGTTGACGAACGTCGCGGACCTGCACGCGGCGCCCTACGCGCAACTGGACCTGCTCATAATCGGAGCCGGCGCGCTTACCAACGGCGCCACGCCGGAAGTTGGGACCTATACCATCCCGGCCCTGTGGCAGGATTTCATGCTCCGGGGCGGCTGGGTGTTGATCCTGGAACAGGACGCCTATCCATCGTGGATGCCGTACGATTTGAAGACGGAGGACTTCGACGCAAGCTACGCCTTTCCCCATCCTGACCATCCGATCGTTCAGGGCCTTACGGCGGACGACCTGCGTTGGTGGGGCGGCGACCATCGGCTGGTCATCAAAGCTCTGTCCATGCCGTCACGGGGAAACTTCCGCGCCCTGGCCGCTGTGGGTTCCATAAAAGGCCTCGAACATGCCGCGGCGGTGGAGAGGCCCGTGGGGTTGGGCGGGCTGCTCTGTTCGCAATGGCTGCTGACAGAGCGGTTCGATGTCGAGCCGCTGGCAGGGCTGTTGTTGCAGCGTACGCTGGACTACGTCTCGCACGCCAACGGCCATCTGAGGGCCGAGCCGGTGGGCTTGCTGTCCACGCCCGACTCGGCGGCCGCCGTCAAGCTGGCCGAACTGGGCCTGCTTTCCGAAAATCTTCGGGGGCGAATGGCGAGCGCCGATCTTTCTCTGCATCCGGTTCTCGTCGTGGCCGGCGGCGAATCGGTCTGGCAGGAGGCCCTCCAGAGCCTCTCCAACCTGAGCGCCTACGTCGAAAACGGCGGCAAGCTCCTTCTCCACAGGCCGGACGACTCCTTCCTTGCCGCGGCGCAACCGACCTTGTTTCCTCAGTTGGATCCGACGGAGGAGGACTCCGGTTTGGTGTTGCGCCGAAACACCACCAACGCCTTCCTTCGCCTAGCGAACCACGACTTGTATTGGATCGAGGAGCCCGGCCAAATGAATACGACGGATGTGCTTTCCACGAACGTGGCCCGGCGGTTCTACCGCAAGAGCTCCGCTCTTTCCGTATTCGAGACGATCCAGGTGGAAGACATGCCCTTCCACAGTGCGGGCAGCATCGGCGATGGCATCTGGAATCTGTATTCGAACGGTTATGCGGAGCAGGACATCACGGTTGCGCAGTCCGGCACGCATCTTTTCAACGTCTACGCGTACGGCGCCCCGGCGCTCGGCGTCTGGCCGCAATTGTCGCTGGCCATCGATGGCCGGGTGCAGGATGCCGTCTCGGTGTCGAGCGCTCAATGGGCGTACTACACGCTCATGGCCGACCTGACGACGGGTACGCACGCCTTGGCGATTTCGTTCGACAACGATGTCTATGCGCCCCCCGATGACCGCAACCTTTACCTGGATGAAATCCGTTGGGGATATGACAGCGATCCGACCACCACCCTTTTGACCCAACCCGGCGTCGTGGCCCAGGTGCGTCGCGGCGCTGGATCGATCCTCCTCGACGAAATCCTCTGGGAACACGAAACCAACCATACCGCCAAAGCCGAACGCCTTGCCAGTACGCTTTTGACGGGGCTGGGCGCCGCCCTGCTCCCCTCGCCCGCCCTGCCGCTTCAGGCGATATGGATGACCAACGTGAACGTAATGAGCTATCAAACCTATGACGGCCTCGCCCGCCTCAACAGCGGCGGCCACATACAAATGCCCATATGCTTTACCGCCGCCGGCGATTACGTCTTTACCCTCGAAGCCGGCGGCGTTCCCGCGGCCGGGGTGTATCCCCTGGCCGCCCTTCTTATGGACGGAGTGACGCAACAGACCTTCTTCGTTACCAGCACCGCGATGAACCCGTACACTTTTACCCTTTCGGTCGCAACGGGATTGCACACGGTCGCGCTGGCTTTCCTGAACGATTACTACAATCCGCCGGAAGATCGGAACCTGGTCTTTGGCCGCTTGACGATAGCCCCGCAAGCGGCTCCGTTCGACGCCTGGAAAAAAAACCTTTTCTCGCCGGCCGAATGGAGCGATCCCTCCGTCAGCGGCCGCCAGGCCGACCCCGACGGCGACGGCCTGGACAACGAGTCCGAATATCTGGCCGACACCCATCCCAAAGACCGTCAGTCTTTGCTGCAACTCACCGGCCTGCGTTGCCAACCCGAAGGCGTTCACCTCGACTGGAAGGGAGGCCGTGAGGCCAAACAGATCCTGCAATTTTGCACTCCCTGGAATGGCAGCTCCTGGATGGATGTATTCACCAATCCGCCGCCGACGCTCCTGGAAACCGAATTCCTGTGCCCGGTTGACGACGCCACCGGCCGCTTCTACCGGATTAAGACGTGGCGGGAATAATCGTCAAGACAGGCCTTGGATATTCAGATGGCCTTTCTCCTGGTTAGCCGTTTCCGGATGATTTTACGCCCCCACGAGAGCTCGAATTTTTCCAATCAGACGATTCCCTGCGGAGCCTGTTTGCCGATAGCCAACGTCAGATTTTCCGCCTAGAAGTCTTTGAATTCCTGGTCGTCGAGGGGGATGACTTCTTCGGGTTTGAGGGCGGCCATTTGCTGTTTCTCGGTATGGACGGCGGCGGATTTTTTTGGTGCGGGCGATTTGTGCGCGGCGCCGGTTTGGACTGTATGCGCCCGTGGTTCCGCGACGTGGGCGACGGCGGGTTGCCGGTGGACGGCGTCTCCGACCATAGTCATTAACTGCGCGACCATCGCGTTAAGCTCCTGGGCCTGGGAGGAAAGTTCCTCGGAGGCGCTGGCCGATTCCTCGGCGTTGGCGGCGTTCTGCTGGACGACCTTGTCCATCTCGGAAACGGCGGTATTGACCTGATCGAGGCCCAGCGACTGTTCCTTGGAAGCCGCGGCAATCTCGGCAATGAGGACGGCCACTTTGTTGGAGGCTTCTT
>MHBK01000068.1 GCA_001804865.1 Lentisphaerae bacterium GWF2_57_35 | reverse complement strand
TGAATCGCTGCTTCTTCATGGTAAGACTCTTTCATTCTCTATGTTTCACCGGCTTTCATCGGCGCTTTCTGCCTGACCCCGATGGCCCTCCGATGGCCCTGTGACCCCTATGGCCACTGAGACGTGGCCCCCAATGGCCCATGGTCCTGCCCCCTTTGGCCTTTAGCCCCTCCCCTGCTGCTGAACCCATGCAAGCATTGCACCCCCTTCAGAGAAGCTCTTAAGATATTCAATCTGCTTCTCTTTGCCTTGGGCTATCGAATCCTTCATGTCATGATGATCGTTTGCCTTGTAATATTTCATGGCAAATGCGAACTTGACCAACAATGATGATAAATACAAATAATTATCCGTGTAATCAGAGTGATACCTAATAAGTAGAAAGTCTGACATAAAACGGGCATTCATTTTCATTGAATCGATAAACACCATTGCCTTTATCTGCGTACGCACTTCATCGCCAAAAAGTTTCACACGTTCTTGTTGGAATATTTCCAATGCTCTCTTTAGAGAATTTTCCTGGCGGCTGATCCAAGTATAATTTTTATTTGTGCTTAAATAAATTACTCTAAAAAGGCCGATACGCTGCTGCTGTCCGTGCAAAATGAATCGGGCAGAATATATCAAGAAATTATGGAAAAGTTTTTTCATTTTCATACCCATCATCAAGTTATTGTTAGGCATCAGGGCAACAGGGGCCTACGCCAATCACACTTGTATCTACATCTATTAGCATAAATACAGCATTCACTGCACGCAATGGTGGGTAAACGTATTGTAGACCGACCCAGATAGACCCTAAAACAAACCCTGCTGCGGCCGCATCACTAGCCGACACAGACGGTTCACTCTCAGAGCACACGCTAAATAGTTCAACTTCTACCACATATTCTGTATTTGATTCTATAATACCTGGCGAGATTTGCACCGGTGGCGGAGGTTCTGGTTCAGGACCATCTAAGTTACCATCGGGACGACCATCGCCATTACCGTCCCCAAACCCTGTAGAAAAAACCATCATTACAATCGCAACCCATTCCCTCCATTCAGTCTGGCCTAAGCGATCTATTGCATTGATGGAATTATTCCTAATAAATCTATACAGATTTAAGCCTCCTCTCTCTTGAATCGGATCCCTACTCAACCACCGCCCCATTTCTGGCGAGTAAAATCTAAAGCCGTAGTAATACAACGCTGTTTCCTCATCGGCGTATTTCGATGAGAAGCGGTACGGATTGATCGAAGCCTCGGCGCCTTCGGCCCGGAGCGTATTGCCGTAGGGGTCGTATTCGTAGTGGGCGACGAGGGCGCCGTTGGAATCGGTCAGGTCGACGATGTTGCCGTTGGCGTCGGAGGAATAGAAGACCGTGTTCGGAGAACCCGGTCCACCCAGGGAGGCGCAGAGCAGGCCGCCGATGCCGCCGGCGCCTTGGAGGGCGCCGCTTAAATCCAGGCCCCAGACGTAGTGATTGGTCCGGCCTGAGGGCAGGTCGGCGCCAGAGATGGTTTCGGAGATCATGTTCCAACCGTCGTACAAAAAGGAACGATCGGCCAGCGGCGACCAGTGGTCGACATCCCAAACGCTAACCGTCTTTTGTATTCTTCGGCTCATGTAATCGTAGGCGTTTTTGACCACTGTACCCTGGTTCGAGGCCGTGACAAGCCGGTTTTCGGCATCCCAGGAGAAAGTCCAGCCGTTATACGAGGTCATGTTGCCGTCGACGTCGTAGATGGGGACAATTTGGGATTGGAGATTGGAGATTTGGGTGTATTGGTTCAGTTCACTGGCGACATACGAGATCATGTTGGTGTTGAATGCTGCACTGATTCGGTTGCCGATGGGGTCGTAGGCGTAGCCGAAATAATTCGAACCCAGGGCGGCGTCGACCAGTTCTGAGCGAAGATTGTATCCGAACAGGTTCGTACGCGACGGGGTCGTCGCGGCTCCATCGATGCGGAGAGTTCGGCGGCCGATGGCGTCGTAGTTGTAGTCGCAACGGGAGATGAGCGATTGATTGTACTCGTTTGCGACCTGCGTGCGGACATTCCGGTGCGGTTCGTATTCGTAGGCAACGGAAAGGCCATCGGCGGCTTCGTATCCGCTTAAGAGATCGGATCGATCCATATAAGAATATTCGAACACTGATTCAACGGAATCCACCGATGAAGAAATAGCGGTGAACCGTCCGACAGGATCGTAGGAATAGGAAACGGAATAATGGCCGATTTCCGATTGCCGATTGCCGATTGAAACGCCTGAAGCGCGGCCCAGGTCATCGTAGTTTCGATAAAGGGTCACGCCATCGGAAGCTTGCTCTTCGGTCAACACCAGCGTTGAGCTGTCATACGCGTTTGTACGAGTGCCCAGAACATCCGTAATGGTCGCTGGTTGTCCTAGTCGATTATAGGTGAAGAATACGTCCGGCGTGGCGTCAGAGTAATCGATGTGAGTCAGGCTTCCTGACAGATCATAGAGATAGGCAGTCGTAATGCCGCGCGCCCAGCTCCGTGTTGCCAGGCGTCCGGCATTATAGGAATAGGCTGTGCCGTGACCATCGGCGTAGAATTTGTTGGTCAACAACCCGGTGGCCTCATCGTATTGCCAGTCCGTACGATCCATTTGCGATTTGCAGCTCGCCATTTGAGAGAAGGAGACGAATTCATTGGTCCCGCGATAGGTATACAAGGTTGTCATACGACCCAAGTCATCGTAATCGTAGGCCACGGGGTACGTGGCGCCCCAAGCGGCGATTACGCGGCCTTGAGCATTGTAGGCCGTATGCGTGGTGTTGGTCATCGCATCGGTGACGGCGATGCGGCGGCCTGTGGTTTGATCATAGGCAAAGAACATACGATTTCCTGCCGCGTCTTCCGAATAATCCACACGCCCTTGGCTGTCGTAATGCGTCCAATTTGTGCCAGTGCGGGGATCGATCACCGCCATACGGCGGCCGATATCGTCGTAGAGAAAACGATATTCGAGTCCGGTTTGGGTCTTTTGGGACAGCAATAAGCCATTAACGGTAACGTCAACGCTTTGATGGGTAGACGACGGATCGGTCGTGGTGCGGGTTGCGATCTTAGCCGCTAGATTTATATCCATGGCCGTCCGCACGACATTGCTGCGGATATCGATGGAAACGAATTCGTTGGCTTTGCATGAACAACCTGCGCCGCCAACCGCTTCACGCTTAATGCCAACCGTGACCGCTTGAGAGATTCCGTCTGTTGGATAAACCTTCTGGATTGTTTGCTTCCACCAGGCATCTTCGGAAAATGCATAGGTTTGCTCGGAATCCGTTATGCGATCGTTGGAATGATCGAGGACGCCGTTATCGTTCAGATCGAGTCCGGAACGGATTTGCTTGCCAGCTTCATCGTATTCATAAAGCGTATCCGCCAAGCCCGCGGCTTCCCGTCGAATCAGTTGACCACGGCTATTGTAATGATATTGAGCAACGTCTGCTGGCTTTTCCTGCTTAACGATTCGTCCCAACGGATCGGTTGTGGTCATCACCCACAAGGCGGAATTAGCGCTGCCCTGCCGGATTCGCGTCCATTTAGAGCCGACTTCATTCACGCCATAGTCGTAGAATGAGGAACCCACAGCAGAGCCCGTCACGCTTTTAACCCGGCCATCGAGATAGTTTTCCGTGCGTCTTTCAGCCCCGCCAGGATATATGACGGTTCTAATGCGCTCACCCTCTTCGTATCGATAGGTCGTCTCCAAACCGGCTTGATCGACCAAACGAATCAATCGACCCGCGCGGTCGTATTCATTGCTTTTGACCAAGGCGATATCTCCGCCCGAAAGGGTTTCGGTCAGGATTCTCCCTTCTGCATCATACGTGAAGAGCGTCGCGACATCGGCTTGGGCGGGATAATCGTCGGTTGCGGGCACGCCAAGCTTGATGCGGGCCTGAACCCGTTCAAGGGCATCGTAGTAAAAGGCCGTTGTCACGCCATTTTTGTCCGTCTCCAAAGATTTTTGATAACCGGTCCACGCGGTTTGTTCGGACAAGCCGTTTGAGTAGAGCACATTGGTCGAACGCCCAACGGCATCGTACTGATTCACGCGCCAGCCGGATTGTTCGTATCCAGTGCCGGTGTAGACTGACTCCTCTTTACAGACTACTTGTTGTTCTTCGTTGAGGATGGATGCTTCTCTAGTGGTTTTGTAGGCAACCCCGTCTGGAGATTCGATTGTGCCATGCACAACGGTCTTTCGAATGCCAGCCCCTTCGCCTGGTGTGAAAACACCTGCACCATTGCCTTCTCGAGCGTAGGAGCCCCATTCGTAGGTATACGTATCGCGCCGACCATCATCAAATTCAACATAGTGAATAAGTCCGGCTGAGATAAGGTCATTAGTGGCAGGATAAAAGACCTTGATTGTTCTCAGACTGTTCGGATCGCCATACATGGCCGTTGGAGAATGGCATTTTTCTTCTATTTGAACGGAGGCATTATTTACAGAAGTTTTATAAACAAAATATTTCCGTTCGCTGGGAATACCGCAGATATATTTTGAAACAGTACGAGGTTTAAAATCATTGGTTACAACTGCTATATGCGGGATTAGCCGTTGATACAGCATTGGACATTTCGGCGCAGGAAAATCCACTGGGAAAGAAAATGTCTCCTCGCAGGAGTCATTGATATAGGTTGCTCCACTAATTGAAATTGGCTGTGGTTTGCGATATTCTATCATGAGAGATCCGCTCTCCGGATAGGCCAAATAGGCAATATTTGTAACAAAATGTTGAACACTTTGCCAAAAGTTACTTATGACAGAAATGTGATCATCTTCATCTAGCGGCTCATAACTTGTAATAGTCGCCACAGCATTCGATTCATTGGCATCTTCTGCCTGCAAATCCCCGATCGGCTCAAGCTTCAAGATTTGGCGTCCGAGATCATCGTAGTCAAATTTTATCCACGACCCATCAGGATTGACTTGCAGCTTTTTAAGCCCGCGTTTCAACCCATCTGACGCCTCCTCAAAATATGTATAGCGAGTCGTTAAAGCCGCGCCTTCAGGATCGACCGTTTTCCAGGCGATTGTTTTCCCCCAGTCATGCTCATGAATCTCTTTAACTTCCTTTCTTACAATCTCGTCGGCAGCATTGCGAATTTCACGGATTTGTTGCACAACATCGCCGGCATCGTTGGGAAGAGACCAAAGGCTTTCCTTTCGCAAGCCATTTCCGGAAATGTATGTCCATTTGCGCAGATAGGCCGAATAACTAAATTCATAGACGTTGGTCGCATTCGCTTCCGTTTTTGTCACACGAATTCTGTCAATGGTATTGGGATCCGGCTGTTCGACCGTCCAAACAACGAAAGGAGAACCCTGCGGTTGATAATAGGAATTTGTGCCGCGCGCCGGGACATCCTCCGGCGCATAGAAACGGATGGAGTAGCCGTGCGCGTCAGGAACGATAAAGTCGGCTAGACATTGCGCCGTTTTAATCTGCCGAAAGACTCCATTGGTTTTCAGGATTTCCAAATGGCTGTCCGCAACGGTTTGTCGCCGCCCATTTGCGTCGGTAATATTTACCAACATTCCGCCACCAGCTCCCTCAAGATTTGCGGAAAAACGTTCTTTGTCCCCGGTCTTGTACATCAACTCGTAGTACGCAGGCGCCTCTGCAACAGGATCGCCATTGGCGTTGATCATCTGCAGACGTTCTTTGTAATTCACATGAGATTTCGTTGGATACCCGAGTGAAGTCCTTGGGTTGAAACGATATTCAACCCCTGTGCCTTGCCGATCGATAACGAGAACATCCCGAGAGCCATCCAGATTTATTGCCACGCTTCCAATATGACTATCGAACGTATAACTCAAAGATTTTGGCGTAAAGAGCACCTCGCTAGGCCGGGGCGCATGAACTTTCAGTGCGCCAGACGGCAAACTTCCCGGCTTGGCCGTCTTGCCTAAAAAGATTTCCAATTTAAAGCTGCCCGCACTTGGCCCACCAGCACCCGGAGGACCGCCGCCACCACCGCCACTACCACCACCTCCTCCATTTTCCTGACACTCCTTGCAAGAACAGGAATCTTCGCCGCCGAGGCAGGCTTCGCAACAGGGGTCCGTCGATTCACAGCATGGGTCATTGCTGTTCTCACATTCATCGGGATCAGGATTCTCCGTGTTTGTGCCAAGGCAAAGTCCTGGAAAGAGGTATATGGACAAGCATAAAGAAGCAATCAGCACACCCAATTTATTTTTCATTAATATAGTCTCCGCGATTCAATCTAATTCGGCTTACATTCAATTCTCTGTTTTCAAAATGGATCCATCGTTTTGGAGGAACTCGGTGGTATGACAAACGCTGGATTGCTGATGAGGAGCACGGATCAGGCGATAGCGATATTCTCCCACTTCATCGAAGTCTTGAGCCGTCACCATGCGCTCAAGAGTTCCATCCGCAAAGGTCACTCCGCCAATAAATACATGAAGCCGTATACAAAAGTCGGAGGGAACCTGATTGAACCGAAGAGTCACTTCAATCATATCGCTGCCATCTTCGAAACGAAATACTTGGGCAACATTCCTATAGGCTGTCGTATCATAATAAATGGTTTGGACTTCAGCGTGGTCGAGGATCGGGCCCGCTTCATTCAAACGAGCAACTATTCCTTGCCGGTCGGTGGTAGCGCTGCGAAGCGAAAATCTGGTTCCGCCGCCGGGTCGATCGGCCTTGGAAACAATAAGTCGCGAATCAATATCCAAATACGTTGAGGGCGCAATAGAGGCGCAATCCCATGTCCGCGTGCAACCGATGACGCAGATCGGATCGACTTCAAAGTCGGCTCTGACGACCTCGACTTGGATTTGGGCATTCGTCGATGCGCCATTAGTATAGGCGGCTTCAACGGTGAATACGCCTGCATTTGTAAACCGATGCGGGATGGATGCCCCGGCTTGCAGCGGATAATTTGTAAGGCCCTGGATATGGATATCGGTTATTCCATCCGTGTTGATGAGGCCTGCGGCGAACAACAGGCTATCGCCCAGCCGGATTCGAATTCGATTGGTCGAGAACGCAAACAGATCCAAGGCTTCCCAAGTCACCGCATTGGTAAACCACGATTGCCCGTTGGAATCATAAACGGCTACTTCCGTGGAGGAGGTTGGGGACAGCGGCGCGTTGGCATACCATCCGTTGTCGATGGTGCGGCTGACGACGATATCCTGCGTCTCCACGCCATCCGGTACGAAGGACGAATAGACCTGGAGGTTTTCGGCATAAATGGATTCCCCCTCCAGGCACACGGGCGAGACCAGCGAGGCGGCGGCAGGAGGCGTCCAAGAGAAGAGGCGTTGAGCCCTGTGATCCATCCAGTCCGGAATGCCGTTCTCATTTTGATCAGGACCAAAGGCATAAATCAACCGCACGGCAGATATCTGGAAGATGGAACGAACGCCACGAGTTCTCCACAGGATACGGATGGTATGATCTCCGGCATCCAGGAAAGGCAGGAAGAAACGGGCGGTCTTTGTATTGCCGTAGGGTGCAACGACGGGAGCGCGGCCCAATCCGTATTCGTCCACAAAGGCAAAGACATCGAAGTCGGATTCCTGCGTCATCGGATTGCCTTGGCGCACGTCCGCTTCCAGCACATAGACGCCGTTGGATGGGAAGCTGACGTTGTATTCGGCATATCCATTCGGTTCGATACCCGACAGCACGCCGCCTTCCGAATACCATTCGCCGGAGCGGGCTGACGTCTGGTTTCCATTCAGCGCTGCAACCATCTGCGGTTCGCCTGAGAAATCGGCGACTAAAGGATCGCTCAAGGCCAGGTAGATTTCTTCGTAATCCGAGACGCCATCGCTGTCGGTATCGGACGAAAGGGGATCGGTACCCGCCAAATACTCGGCATAGTTGCTCAATCCGTCCTCATCGGAATCCCAGCCTTTGTCCTTCACATTCTCGGGATCCAGCCCTTTTTCCCGTTCCCAACTGTTCGGCATTCCATCTCCGTCATTATCCAAACCCTCGGGTTCAGTGGATTGAGCGGTCATTTCGTCTATAAAAGCCGACGCGGTTAACGGAGAGTTATCCGGCACGGCCACTTGGGCGCGTGAGAGCGAACGAACGTCGCCGTTTGCAAAAGCAATGTCTTTAAAGACTCGTTTGTTCTGGATATAGAGACTCCAAACCTGATGAACATAATCCACGCCAAATACCACGCGAGTCCACGAGCTTGGCTGAACGAGGAAATCCAGCGTCGAAGTCAACCAACCCTGCTTGAGCCCGTCGTAGGCGCAAGGAAGCCCTTTCTCGTTTACGGCAAAGAGCACGGCATGGCTTCCCTGTATCGCGGAAGGAACGGGCAAAATGCCCGGCTGAAGGCGGGCATAGGTTTCAACCCAAACTGTTTTTTGATCGCCGGCGCCGAAGAAGCGATGCATTTCCACCATTTGATCCTGCTGGAGCTGGAGTTCAACGGCCTGTTCGCCTTCGGCGGCCGATGACGCCTGCACCACAACCGAGGTGGTTGCCAGCCAGCCTTGTTGGGCGTTCAGAAGGCCGTCGGAGTAGCCTTCGGCGGCTTCGAAGCCGCAGGTCCAGGGCAGGAGGGTAAAGTTGTTGGAGGAGCCGGGGGAGAACCCCCAATCGGTTTCGCGGCCGTCGTCCATGCCGTCGGCGTCAGTGTCGGGGTTGAACGGGTTGGTTTCGCCTTCGTCGACGAGGCCGTTGGCGTTGGCGTCTTCCTGGGCGTTGGGGAGGCCGTCGTTATCGTCGTCGATGTGGGCGGGCATGGAGGCGGAGAGGGAGAGGGCGTCTACGTACTCTCCGGCGGCGCTGCCGCCGTCGATACGGAGGAGGGAGGGATGCGTTACGGTCGGGTCGGCAAAGCCCAGGTCTTTGAAGATGGGGCGGCCATCCTGGTAGAGCGACCAGGTTTTGGTCGAGTAGTCGCGTTTGACGGTCAAGTGCAACCAGGAACGGAAATGGCCGGCGGGGGAGTTGGAGTCGACGATCCAGAGTCCCGTGGCGCCATCGAACGCGGCCAGGGCGAGGCTGCGGTCGAGCCGTACGACGGCGGTGGCATGAAGCAGGTTGCTTGGAGAGGCCGGCAGGGGCGACGGGATCATTTGGATATGGAGATCGGTCCAGACCACGGTTCCGGTTGACGCCAGCGCGCTGTATTGAATTCGGGCGGGACTCTCGGCTTCGCCCGCCTGAAGCCGCAGGGCTTGCGTTCCGCTGGCCGCGAGATTCGACTGAACGATGGCCGCGCCGAACGGGACGAGCCACTGATCTTGTCCTGCGAGCGCTCCGGCGGCATAGCCCTCGCCGGCTTCGAAGTCGCAGGTCCAGGGCAATGCTGAGACGCTATTGCTTACCGCTGGATCCAGGCCCCAGGCGAGTTCTTCGCCATCGAGGAAGCCGTCGGAGTCGGTATCGGCCAGCAAGGGATTTGTTCCCTGCTGGAATTCGCCGAGGTTCGATAGGCCGTCGCCATCGGGATCGGCCGCGGCATCGTCCTCGGCCACGTTCAAGCCGTAGAGACGTTCCCAAACGTTGGGCATGCCGTCCTGGTCGTCATCCAGGAAGGAGGGCTCCGTGGAAGAAATTATCACGTCGTCCAGGAAGGAAGACTGAGAACCCGACCGGTTTTGCCATTGGGCGCGGCTGAATTCGCGCAAGGAATTATCCACGAAGCCAAGGTCTTGGAGGCGCAGGTCTCCGTCCTGGTAGAGGCTCCATTTTCGGGCTTCGTAATCGAGCGCAAAGGTGAGTCGCGTCCATTGGCCTCCGACAGCAGGGCCGTTGGTCGCGACGAGCCAGTCCGCGGTAGAGCCGTCGAAGCCGCAAAGCCGGCCCTGGATATCGACCGCAAAAGCGGCGGACAAATGGCCGGTGACGGCGGCGGGCTCAGGAAGCGCTCCTCGAACGGGAAACACCCACATATCCACCCAGATATTGGTCGCGCCCGCTGCGCCAAAGTAATGCTGAAGCGAGGAGCTGCCGGAGGACGAATCCAGCTCAACGGCTTGTTGAGCTGTTTTGACCGTTCCGGTTTGAACCGTGGCTGCTTCGGACGGCGACGCCAGCCAGCCATTTTGGTCATGGATGGAACCCAAATTCAGCGACTCGAAGGTTTCATTCCATGAGAGCGAAGCGTAGGAGGCGGTGGAGGTGGGACAGAAGCCCCATTGCAGTTCGGCGCCGTCGCCCATGCCGTCCTGGTCGGTATCGGGCGAAACCGGATCGGTTCCGATTACCATCTCCGCGCCATCGGAAAGGCCGTCGCCGTCGGTATCGAAGCGGGTCTGGTCGGTTCCGTGGACCAGGGTTTCCCGTCCATCGGACAGACTGTCGCCGTCGGCGTCGGAATCCTGGCGGCTCACGACATAGACGCGGCTGAAAACGGAAGAAACCGCGGGACGACCCACCCCACCCCCATCCTGCCAGACCAGGGTGGTCCGGCCCGAGACGGCGACTCCCTGGTCCGCAATGCGCCAAGCGCCCTCGCTGCTGAAGCAGGTTTCCACCGCGATATCTTTATAGAAGATTTCCAGCGTTTCGTTTTCGGCGCCCGAGCAGGCCACCAGCAAATCCAAGCCGTCCCGATTGGGCGAAGCGGTCATGGCCAGGATATGAGGCGCATTCGTACCGCCGCTGAAAAGATCCGCATAAGGCCTGGCAATGGACCAACTTAGGGAGTTGGTGGCCTTTCGGTTATACCAGTATCCCATTCCCTGCCGAACGACCAAATCCGAGACGGCTCCCGTATCGTTGAGCCACGTATTGTTCAAAGGATGGCCGCCGGACTGGAACAGCCAATTGGTTTCGCCAGGTACTTCGCAACTGATCAAATCGGAAAGGCCGGCATGGGTCCCGCCCAGCGCGCCCGCGGCAGCCAGCTCGGTCTGCGCCAGGGGAACGGCCACGGGATACGGATACCCAAAGGCGTTCAGGCCGTGCAAAAACTCCAGCGGATGGGCGGAATCCAGCAGCAGCGAGCCGCAAAGAAATACCTGCTGTTCCTGGTGCCGGTTCTCAATCCAGAAGCCGCCGCCGGCTTCGAGCGTTTGGGAGGAGAGCGTCTCGTTCGTGCCGCTTTCGAACCAGCGTCCGGAGAATTCGCCGGCGTCGTCCGCTTTGAACGACACGACATAGTTCTGGGCCTGCGCGTCCCACTGAACGATCCGGTCGGCGTTGGATTCCTCAGCGGCGCCCTGCAACTGATTCGAGAAAACGGCGGCCAGGGAAGGATCGAACGGATCGAAGGGCATGGACACCATGACCGGCGAGTTGCTGGCCAGGGTCATGCGAACGAAGCCCACCGGCTCGGACACCTCGGCGGCGGCGGGAAAAGCAAAACCCAGCGCCAAATTCATGCTCAAGCACCACCACGCGGTTTGTCTTCCGATGTGGCGCAATCCCTGTTTATTGTCGGGGCGGTCTGTAAAGTTCATGCCCTGCCTCCTGCGGCTGAATGTGATTGGCTGGATAGATCGATTTCAACCCTTCGGCTGGCCGCGCCATCGGCGATAGGCAAACCCCATGAGCAACATGCCGAAGAGGGCGCCCGGCACGGACGAGAGCGTAATTACGGTTCCCGGCTCGGCTACGAGCGAAACATCGTCGAACTGGAGCGCGCCGCTGACCCCCACTTGCTGCGCCCAGACCACGACGCGAACCCATTGCGCATTCGTCGGCGCCACGGCGCTGACGGTCTTCTGCGCCCACGACTCTCCGATGCCTTCGAACAGGTTTCGACTGTCGCAGAGCATGGTTTCGCCGCTTTCATTGCGGGAGTAGAATTCGATTTTGATGCCCTGATCGGCTTGATTGGTCCAGTTGGAATCCGCCCAGAACCAGCCGGAGAAGGTGTAGGCAACGCCAGGCGTTGCCGGAACTTCCTGCCACCAGCCGCCTTGCACATCCCCAAACCAACTGCCGCAAACGGTTCCGCACCAAGAACCGGACTTCGCGTGCCAGTCTTTTCGGACCGCATTGCCCCATTTTGCACCATGTACATCCGGGTTGGCCCATTGCCAATAATGCGCCTCGTCGACCGTGGAGCCGGCATCCTCGAAACTTGTATTATGGAGTAAATTAGCATGGGCTGCGAATCCACCAAACAACACCATGCCGGCTATCGACATCCACTTCATCCTGCTCATCGTATACCTCCCTGATTTCATTTGGCCTTTAATAGGCGTCTTCAGATACAAAAAACGGAAAACACTCCCTGGCAATGAGGGGTGAGTCTAGGGAAGGGGTTGAGCAGGAAACAAACGGCAAGACTTATACTTTGAGGCTATTTCATATACTTTTGTGCTTTTCCTGCCGTTGGGCCGCGCGAAGCGCGGAAGGGTTTTTTCCCAGACGCTTGCGACACCAGGTTGCGAAGTTGCTGGCATTTTCAAAACCCATCTTTACGGAAACTTGTTTGATCGTCAGCGTCGGATCGGCAAGAAGCCGTCGAACTTTCGCGGCAAAATAGGGAAACACAAAGTCGGAATAGCTGACGCCCATCACTTCTTTAAATACCGAGGTGAAATACCGAGGGCTCAAGCCGGCGAGCAGGGCCGCCATGTCGCGGTCCAGAAAGGGGCCTTCGTTATGGCGAACATAATCCACAACCCGCGCGATCGACAGCCGACGCCTATACTGACTATACGAAGAGGAAGCGGAATCCTCGTTGGGCGAACAACAGGGCGATCGTATTTCGATGGTCGACGAATTTCGCATAAGCAACTCCTTGGCGCAAGCTAAGGGGACAAATAGCTAAAGCATCGGCGGGTGTCAAGCCTATATTGGAACCGGTCCCTAACGAGAGTACAGCTTAACGCGGTCGCCGTGTATCTGACAGAGACCACGTCCTTACGGACGCGGTTACGTAGCCGGCGGCGGGATGCGGATTGTTAAAATAAGGGTAACGACGGAGCGTGACCCTCCAGAAGAAACGTTTATTTGCTTTTTGCTTCCAGTCTCTCCAGGACCTGGTCGAACGGAAGCACTTCTCCTCCAAATCGGTCTTTGAATTTCGCGGCGTCCTCCTGCGCGCCGAACGCGAAGACGAAGGGCGTCATGGAGCCTTTCGGGATGTGCTCGCTGCCGATGACGTAGAAGGCGGTTGGAGCCGGCACGTGCTTTCGCGTGCGGTAGTCCAAGGCCGTTACTTCGGCAATCCCGTCGCCGAGTTTTTTCATCACCCGGCGCGTGCAGTTGATGCAACAGGCGTGCAGGGGCGGCTCCGTCTTGCGGTGCAGGATGAATTCCGTTTCGCTCTTGGCGGCGTCCATGCCGCACAACTGACAGATCGTCCCTTGGCCAAAGGCCGTCGATATGGCCGTCGAGAAGACGAAAACCCACAGGAGAGCTCGACCCCATTTATTAAATATCGTTTGCATATATCCTCATGTTTTTCTGGAGACGGGGCCACCCGGCCCCGTTTATTCTTCCGGTCGATTAAAACCGCCGTTTCCACTGCGCCCCGGCGGCGAGATGGTACGTTTCGCCCAGTTGGATTCCTTCCACGTGCTGATAAAGCGGAAGGCCCGCCAGCGCTCGCAGGTCGAAATTGCCGCCCCAGAACATGGCTACCCGCTGCTGGGCCACGAGGTTTCCGAAGACGGCGTCATAGCCGCTGTTGGGCAGGTCATCGCCGTTGTCCTCGTTTTCCATGGTCTTGTTGGCGTCGATTTCCACGCCCAGCATGGTTTTGGTGGACGGCACGAAATGGGCGGCGAAACCGCCCGACACGACGTCGCCGAAGCGGTAGTCGTCCGAGTTTTCGAAATTGTAGCGGTACTCGGCGCCGGCGTTCAGCCAGAACATGCCGAGGTGCTGGCTGAACAAAAGACCGCCGCCCAAACCGAACGCCTCGGTTCCCAGTTGGAGGCCGGGACGCGCCCGGTTTTCATCCGAGAACTCGCCCGTGGGCAGCGATACTCTTCCGACCACCGCAACATGCCGGTCGTACATGTCGTCGTGGTAGAAGCGCCACCGACCGCTCGCCAGGATGTCGCCGAGGCCCTCTTCACGGAACTTCATTTTCGCGCCCATTCGATCCTCCGCCGTCATTCGCTTCCAGCAATAAGGGAGCATGGCGTCGAGATAGAGGTCGTCGGTCAGAGCGTAGGCCAGCATCACATTCAGCATCGTGCTTTCCATTTTGTCGGGCGCCATGAGCCGGTTCACGAGGACCTCCTGTTTCGAAATGTCATCGGTTCCGTCCAACAAGTCGTCCTTAAGCATGTAAGCCGCGGAGACCCCGACGCTAAGGAGTCCCTGCGGCGGCGTGGCGGCGGGGGGAACCCGAAAAGGCATGGTCATGCCCACATAGGAGATATCGTCCAACGCTTCTTCCAGGGAGATATCCCGGCCTCCATGCTTCTTCTGAAACGTGTCGGCTCTGCCGTTCTCGCGAAATGCGATGAGATTCGGAATCATATCCGGCGTTTCGTCGCTGCCGACCACCAGGGCCGCCTGTTCCAGCGGCACGGCCGCCTGCGTTTCCCAGTCGGTCGCATACGCCGATTTGACGTGCGACCACCCTCGCTGTTCGTTGATGCGACGAAGCGCGCACGAAACCCCGCAGGCATGTTCTTTGGCGCCGCCGTCAAAGTCCAACTCGACGGCGGTCTTTCTGAATTCCTCGATATACATGCCGCAGACCTGGCAGATGGCGCCTTGCGGGATCTGCAGCTCGTAGTCTTCGGCCGCGAACGCTCGGGCAGCGCCCAGCGCAAGCCCGATGCCCAATAAAACAATGTGCTTTCTTTTCACGATGAAAATTCCTTCCTGTGTTAAAAGTTTTGAATGACCGATCGATTATCCGACACGCCGCGATAGATCTCGCGGCGGCGGCACAGGAGGAGGTTCGTTTCGAGAAGGAGGAACGAACTCGTCGGCCTCGATCGTCCAGGACCAAGGCAGCTCGAAGCCAACCGGACAATCCGTCTCGCAAAAAGATGGTTCGCGTCTTGCGTCGGGCTGCTGCAGCTCCTGTTGAGACGACTGCCTGGCCTTTTGTATCATCTTGCACATTTCACAGGGGTGTTGGCCGTCGAAGGTCTGCTCGATGGCGGTCTGGACTCCGAACGAGCGGGAATAATCGACCAGCATCCGGGCCCAGGCGACCGACTGCAAGATCATCCAGTGGCCTCCGGTCAGGCCGAGTAGGAGGGCCACTCCGACGCCCCGAATTATTTGCCTGGAAATCTTCATGTGCCCCACCCGCTACATCGATTCGACGACCCATCGGACCGCCAAGATCCCCATCCCCGCCAACAGCGCGCCCACGGTCCATTTCAACAGCGCTTTTGCGTGCGCATCGGCAACGGCTTCCGCGCCCGCGATCTTATAAACGTTTCTTGTCGCCGCAAAAATCACGGCGGCCCAACAGCCCACGCAGATCGCGATCGTGGCCAGGATCGTGTCCGGCAGCTTTTGCCAGATGCAGAAAATGCAATGATGAAACATGGCGCGAAGGAACAGCGGCGAAAACCGGGTATGCAGGGCCAGCGCGAAGGAAATCAAGACCGCGGGACCCAGCAGCCACAGCAACAAACCGGCGCGATGCCTCGGTCTGCGCAAGAGAAACACCGACAAAGCCAGCAGCGAAAGACCCACCCCGAAAAAGCCGATCGCCCACCCCCAGCCGCTGTACGTCAGCTTCTGCGCGATCGCCGAAGACGGATCGTCGAAGAGCGAGCTGCAACAATTCACGAACAGGGGTTTGACGGAAAAAACGAACCGCAAATCGGAAAACGTTTCGAAGAACATCAGCAGACCCAGCGGAAGAAGAGCGTAGAGCTTCCACTTCATGAGCGGTTGCGATTCGATCTTCCGGTCGAGCGCATTTAGCACGAGCCAATAGCCGTACGCCATGGGCAGGACGAATTTCAAGATCGTGGAAATGAAGGAGTGCGGCGTCTGGAGGAGATGAACCCCCGCGAGGCACATGGCTCCGGGAATCGACGGCACAAAGCTTTGGAGCATCAGGAACCAAAGCGGCGCCAGCGCGAGACGCATATAGAATCCGAGCATGACCAGGGTCATGCTGAGATAGACCTTTTTTTCGAGTTGGTACTGTTCTTCGGACGAATGTCCCGCCTTCCATTTCAGCGCCACCCGAACGCCGACGACCATCGCGCCCCCGCCCACCAGCAGGGATAGGAAGGACAACAGAAGATAGCTCACCACATACATGTTCAGGATCATGGGGGCTCTCCCATCGTCAAAACCTCGTCAACGAGTTCGTCGCCCTCGAAGGAAGGATCGTGCGAGGAAATCACCAAGGTTCGTCCTTCTCGCTTGAACTCCCGGAACAGCTCCAGGACCAAGCGGCTGTTGTGGCGGTCGATGTTCGAGTTGGGCTCGTCGGCGATGACGATCGCCGGATCGTTCACCAGCGCCCGCGCCACGGCCGCTCGCTGCTGCTCGCCTCCGCTCAACCGGTTCGCCAGAAAATGCGCGCGGTGTTCCAGGTTCACGCGGCGCAGCAGGGCCATCGCTTTTTCTCTTCGCGGCTCCAGGCCTATGCCCAGCGGCACCAGCGGCATGGCTACGTTGTCCAGGACGCTGCGGCCATGCAGCAGGTTGAAGCTTTGAAAAACGAACCCGATCTTTTGCCGGCGAATTTCGGTCAGGAAACGATCGGGCAGATGCGACACCTCGCATCCATCGATGAATGCGCGCCCACTGCTGGGATGCGTCAGACAGCCCAGCAGATTAAGCAGGGTGGACTTTCCGCTCCCGGACGGACCCTGAATGAGCAAGCACGTTCCCCGCGGGACATGAAGGTCCAGATTGGAAACCGCATGCACCGAACTGCCGTTCAATCCATAGGTCTTGCAAAGCTTTTCAGTCCGTAACATGGTTCGCTCCTTGCTCTACCGGCCGCGAGCGGAGTCGCGGCCCCACCTTCAAAGGTAGGGCGCTCACTCCGCTGAGCGCCGCGGCTTGGCTACCCCCGCATCGCCTCGTCCGGATCGACAATGCCCGCCGCCCAGGCCGGAACGACCGTCGCCACGAGAAGCGGAAAGATACCGACCGTCAGAATCAGTCCGACGGTTGGGGCGCCGATGCAAATGGGCAAACTCATATCCGGGTAGACCACCGCCCAGCCGAGGAAGTACGACTTGATCCCCGGAGCCCCGGCGAGCAGGTAGGCCATCGCCACCAACATGCCGCCCAAGGTGGCTGCGCTGGCGACGATGACATTTTCAAAGATCTTCAGCTCGATCACGTTCGTCGTGCTCCAGCCGGTGGCCTTCAGAATGCCGATCTCCCGGCTCGTTCGATGGCTGGCGCGACTGCCCTCCGCCCAGGCCGTCAGCATGACGGTCAGCAGGAGAATGAGCCACAGCACTTGAAATACGCCCGCGCGTTTCCCGTAAACCTGCTGGACGATCTTCCGCATGGAATCCTTGCTCAACACGCGCAAGCCCTTTTGGGCCGCCAAAATATCGGTCGCCGCCGCGTCGAGTTGCGACGAATCCGTCAGGTACACGCAGAGATCCGTAGCCTCGTGCTCGCCATATCCGAAAAAGTTCCGGGCCGTCTTGATGGGGACCAGCATCAAATCCGCCGCGTGCAACTGCACATCGCCGGCGAACAACCCTACGACCTGAAAACGTCCGGCGTTGCCCAATTCGTCTTTCAGATTCAGCTCGTCGCCGAGACGCACGTCGAGCGCCTCCGCAGCGGCCTTGCCGAGCACCACGGCGTTAACGTCTTTTTTGTCGAGAAAGCGTCCCTGTTCGAGCGTCAAACCGACGTCTTCCGGTTGGGGCATCCGGCTCACATCGATGCCCATCAAGGTATAAGCAAACGCCCCGGCGCCCAAATCGATGGGGACATATCCCCACACGCGAGGCGCGACCGTTTTCACGCCCGCCATGCCAGCCACCAGTTCGCCCAAGGCCACAGGCACGCGCTCGGTCCGTCCGCCGATCATCCGCTGCACGGTCAGATCCGGCATGACCTCGGCGGATCTCAGGGCATCCCTCACCAGGCCGTCCTGCACGAAACTGAAGGCCGCAAACACCATCACCGCCAGGAGCAGCGGAGCCATCACAGACAGGGTGTTTCCCCGGCGACGCCACACGTTCTCCGCGGCGGCGCACCAAAAATTGGCATGCACCGACCAGTTCATGGGACGGCCCTCGCCACTTCGAGTCGGAAGGTCTGCCCAGGCATGCCCGGACAGGCAATCACATCGCACCGCTCGCGAAGACAATATCCGGCGGGCATGTCCCCAAGACATCCCGAAACTCCTTCCGTGTGATCCCGCGTGCCGGCGCCTTCGCGGGACAGCGCCAGCGAACACATCCCGGTACAGGCCGCCACCGCACGCATCACCACCGCGCGCCGACCGCTTTCATCCTGTCGCTGCCGGATCGCAAACCCCGTCAACAAGAGGCCCCCGCACAAGCCCAGCAGAATCACCATAAATCCCTGTCCCAATGTCATGCCCCCCTCCTCCACTGATCACTGATCACTGCTTACTGTTTACTGATCACTGTTTACTGATCACTGATCACTGCTTACTGATCACTGTTTTCTGTCCCCTCCCCCTCCCCACCCCCGCCAACTCCTCCTCCACCGCGCCCGGTTGCTCGCGCCGCATCTCCCGCTCGCGCAGCCAGGTGAACAGGACCGGGGTTACGATGAGGATATGCACCAAGCTGCTGATCATGCCGCCCATGACCGGCGCGGCCAGCGGCCGCATGATTTCGGCGCCGGCGCCGTCGCTCCACAGGATCGGCAGCAAAGCGAAAAGCGTGGTGGCGACCGTCATCACCTTCGGCCGCAGGCGCAGCGTCGCGCCCTCCTTCACCGCGTCGATCAGGTCGTCATGGTCGAACGCAGGGCCGAGTTCGGCGCGCTTCTTGTCCAACGCTTCCTGCAGATAAACCACCATGACCATGCCGGTTTCGATGGCCGTGCTGAACAGCGCGATGTAGCCCACCCACACCGCGACGCTGAAGCGGTAGCCCAGCAGGTATTGCAGAAAAACGCCGCCGCTGAGCGCGAAGGGAATCGCCAAAAGAACGTGAGCGGCTTCCTTCGTGGAGCGATAGAGCATAAAGAGCAGCATGAAACTGATGGCAAAGACAGCCGGCACGACCATCCGGAGAGTTCGTTGAGCCCGGAGCTGATTCTCGTATTGTCCGCTCCACTCCAGGGTCATGCCCGGCGCCAGCTTGATATCGCGCGCGATCCGTTCGCGCGCGTCCTTCATGAAGCTTCCAAGGTCGCGTCCCTGCACGTTGGCCTGCACATAGGCCCGCAACCGTCCGTTTTCGCTGGCAATTTCGCTGGGGCCGGACACCCGCTCGATCGTGGCCACCTGACCCAGCGGGATCACGCGGCCCGACGGGGAATACACCAGCACGTCGCCCAGCCGCTCAAGATCGTTTCGCTCGTCCTTTTGGAAACGCACCTGAATGGGGAATCGCTCGCGCCCCTCGATGGTCGTGCCGACATTCCGTCCGCCGAGGCCGGCTTCCACGACGTCCAGCACCGTCTCCGCGCGCAGGCCGTAGCGCGCCATGGCGCGACGGTCCACTTCGATGTTGAGATAGGGCTTGCCCTGGAAGCGCGAGGGCGCCACGCCGGCGGCGCCGGGAACGTTGCGCATGACCTTTTCCACTTCAAAGGCCTTGGCTTGCAGCGCGTCCAGGTTGTCGCCGAATATTTTCACGCCGATTTGAGCTCGGATGCCGGTGCTGAGCATCAGGATGCGGCCTTCGATCGGACGCAGGAAGCCCGGCACGCAGCCCGGCGCCCGGCTGAGCTTCGCGGTCAATTCTTCGATCAGCTTCTCGATGGTCATCCCCGGCCGCCACAGAGCCTTCGGCTTCAGCTCGATCGTCGTCTCGATCATTTCGACCGGGGCGGGGTCGGTGGCCGTTTCGGCGCGGCCCAGCTTGCCGGCGGCCGATTGCACTTCCGGCACTTGCTTAAGCATTCGATCCTGCCAGGCGATGAGTCGTTTAATCTCGTTCAACGAGGTGCTGGGCAATAAGACCGGCATAAAAAGCAGGCTGCCTTCGTCGAGCGGGGGCATGAATTCGCTGCCCATGCCGCGGGCAAGCTGGGCGGCCCGCGGCCAGCCCCAGGCGTCCAGCTTCTGCGCCGCGGGACGCGGCAGCCCAAACGCCAGGATCACCGAACTGAGCATCAGCGCCGCCGTGAGGCTCAGAACCAGCCGGCGATGCGACAGGGCCCAGCTCAGGGCGGGCGCATAAATCCGGAGCAGGCGTTTCATGGTCCAATTGCGCTCTTCCGGCACAAACGGACCGCGCACGAGCAGGGAACACAACGCCGGCGTCACCGTGACCGCCATGAAGGTCCCCCCCACGATGGCAAAAGCCCGGGCGAAAGCGAGCGGGTGAAACAATTTGCCCTCTTCGCCCGCCAGCGCGAACACGGGGAAGAACGCCAGCACAGTGATCATCTGGGCAAAGAAAATAGGACGCCCCACCTGCCGGGCCGCGGCCAGCGTGACCTGCCAACGCTCCACGGCGGTCAGGCGGACTCCGCCTTTCTGTTCCTGGAGCCGTTCGCTGTGCCGGATCACATTTTCGGTGATCACGATGCCCGCGTCCACCAACTCGCCGATGGCAATGGCCAGCCCGGTGAGCGACATGATGTTGGACGTGATGCCGAAGAGGCGCATGAAGATGAAGGATATCAGGATGGCCAGCGGCAGCGGCAGGCTCACGATCAGGATGCTGCGAAAGTGCCAGAGAAAGACGACATGGGCCAGCGCCACGAGGATGATTTCTTCGGTCAGCGCGGTTTTCAGCGTGGCGAGGGTGCGTTCGATGAGCTTGCTGCGGTCGTAGGTCGGTTCGATGCGGATGCCCGGCGGCAGGCTTGGCGCGAGGTCGGCGATCTTTGCCTTCACGCGGCGGATCACCTCCAGGGCGCTTTCGCCGTTGCGCATCACCACCACGCCGCCCACCGCCTCCTGGCCATTGACGTCCAGCGCCCCGCGCCGGAAATCGCCGCCGAGTTGGACAGTCGCCACGTCGTGAAGATAGATCGGTATCCCGCCGTTTTCCTTGATCACGATGTCCTCAAGGTCCTTGACGGATTTGACGAGGCCGAGGCCGCGCACCACGAATTCCTGGCCGCCTTCCTCGATGACCTTGCCGCCGACGTTCAGGTTGCTCTGCCGTACGGCCTCCAGTACGTCCTGAAGCGAAACCTCCAGCGTGCGCAGGCGCGTGGGCGACACCTCGACCTGGTATTGGCGGACAAACCCGCCGATGCTGCCCACGTCCGTCACCCCGGGCGCCGCGTTAAGCTGGTAGCGGATGTACCAATCCTGCAGAGCCCGCAACTGCGAGAGGTCGTAACCGCCTTGCGGGGCTTTCGCCGGATCGACTTTCAAGTAGTACTGATAAACCCAGCCCAGCCCGGTGGCGTCCGGTGCGAGACGGGGCACAACGCCGGCGGGCATCTGGTCGCTCAGATAACTCAATCGCTCCAATACGCGCGTGCGGGCAAAGTAATTGTCGAGACCATCCTCGAAGATGGCTGTAATAAAGGTAAACCCGAACATCGAAGTCGCCCGCACCGTCTTGATGCCGGCAAGACCCTGGAGATTGACGACGAGCGGATAGGTGACCTGATCTTCGACTTCCTGCGGGCTGCGGCCCGGCCAGTCGGCAAAGACAATGACCTGATTTTCGCTAAGGTCGGGGATGGCGTCCACCGGCGTTTGGTAAAGCGCGTGGATGCCCCAGGCGATAAGCAAGAGCGTGCCGCCTATCACCAAAAAACGATTGCGCAGCGACCATTCGATCAAGCGGTCGATCATGGCGCCCCCGAGGTTGGGCGCGCCATGACGGCGACTTCCGGCAAAGGTTCGGGAGAGGCCCAACCCGTCGTGGAGCCCTGATTGAACTGGGCTTGGGAATCGATCAATACGTTGCCGGCGCTGACCACGCGCTCCCCTTCTGTCAGTCCGGCCAGAATTTCCCAATACTGGTCGCCCTGCCGGCCCAGCTTGACGCGGCGCACTTGGTAGTTGCCGTCGTCCCGGTCCACATAAACGCAGGCGGCGCCGCCGGGAAACAGAACCGCCGAACGCGAAACCGTCAGCGCATCGGCGGTCTGCGCCGGCAGGCGTCCCTCGGCATACATGCCCAGACGCAAGAGGCGCTGCTGCCGGCCGGAAGGACCTTCCAAAGGATTGGCGACATTGGCGCGCACTTTGACGGTCCGCGTGGCTTCGTTGAGACTCGGCTCGACCATAGCCACGACCGCGCGAAACACCTCTCCGGGAGCGGCGGCGACCGTTACGTCCATTTCCTGTCCCGGCTCGATCCACGGCAACTGCTGTTCGTACACGTCGAAGCGAAACCACAGCACGGAGCAATCGACGATCGTGAAAAGTCGATCGCCTTCCGCCACGTATTGTCCGTCGAACACATTTCGTTCGATCACGGTGCCCGACAGAGGCGCGAGCAAATCGTTGTAGAACGGATCTTGCGCGGGCTGTCCGCGCAACGGCATGGGATGGACCAACTCGTGTTTTGCGGGATGAGCCCGCGTGAAGGGGTTGGGGCCAAACTCATCCGTCTTGTCGGGCAGGCGGTCGCGAAAGATGTACCGTCGCGTCTGGAAGGTCAGGTCCGGGCTGTAAAACGTGGCCAAGGCCTGCCCTTTTTCAACGTCCACGCCGACGGATTCGACAGGAACCGCATCGATACGGCCCGGGGCCGGCGCGCCGACGATCGTTTTGCGCGTGTTGTCCGCCTCCAGCGTGCCGGCGACGCGCAGCGTACGAATCAAAGGCCGCCGTTTGGCCTCCTCGGTCTGCACGTTGAGCACGGTAATGCTGTTGGCGCTCAGGGAAACCAGCCCCACCTTGTCGCCGGGGTCGTCCTTTCGCGCGTACATGGGCGTCAGTTCGCAACGGCAAATCGGGCAGGCACCGGGACGATCCGATTTGATCCAAGGGTGCATGGAGTCCTGATAATACAACGGCGCTTCCGCCTGGCCGTGCAGAACCGTGGCCGTGGAATCCGGCCGCAGAACATACGAAACGCCGGCAACCGCTGCCGCCAGGGCTAACATTAACATCCATCGTCTACGGCTGGCTTGAATGGTCATTGTTCTTGCTCCGTCTTCCTGGTTCTACGCGCTGGAGGGTTGAAGTATTGGAGTAATGAAACAAGAACCTTCACCCTATTTACCCCCGTCGGTTCTCGTTCTCCTCACTCCAATACTTCAACCCTCCAGGCTGCTTCGACTACCTCGCCACCAAATCCCGCGCTTGCACGTCGCCGATGACCAGCGTCACTTTATCGCCTGGCTTGATGCTCTGCTTGGGATTGGGAAAGAAATAGGAGTAGGTCCGGCCGGCGCGCAACGCCTGGCCCGATTGATCCCGCAGCGCCAAGGCGATCGGGGCATTCGGACGAGAGAGCCGCTGCCCGGCGGAATCCAGGATATAAGCTTTATACAAGGCATTCGTCACCAGTTGATCGGCGCGGATCGAGTCCAGGACCCGGTAGCGAAGATTGATGCGGCTGCCGCCCACGGCCACTTGCAGCGCGGTGATTTCGATGCCCAATCGTTCCTTCAACGCCGCGGCGGAAGTATCCGCGACTTGCAGAGGCGGCGCGATGTTGTCTTCCACGGGAAGCCATCCTGCGTCTTCAAACACGGCCTCCGGCGCGGGAGCTGAGGGCGTGTGCGATGGAATGAAGGACCACAAGGCCCAGCCGACCAGCACCGGCATGAGCAGCGACGCAAATCCAGCCCAAAGATTTCCTGTTTTTTTCATCTTCATCGTGCCGCGACCATACCAAGCCTGCCCCGGGCGAACTATCGGGCAGGTCCTGAGAAGCCACTGCGAAAATCCGTAGCCATTCATGGCGAATCCCCCACGGTAATCCGATAGATCGTTACCGGTTTGTCGAGTTCGTCGTCCACAAAGACATTGCGGGGCGGCGTGGCCGGCAGGCCGTTCGTCGCCAGCACAAAGCCTGTCGTCAAATTCGTCGCGCGATGAACGGCATAGAATCGATTGGAGGCGCTCGGCCATTCGAGAACGCGCGCGGCGCCCGTCTGCGCCACGCGCGCTTTAAAGACGGAAACGTCATCGGTGGGGCAAGTCCCGGCCAGGAATTCCTGCCACGCGGGCATGCCGTCGACATCGGAGTCCGACGCCGCGGCGGCCTCCCAGTCGTTCGTCCAGCCATATTGCGCCAGCCACGCTTGCGGGACGCCCTGCGAAGTCATGTTTTCCGCGAAGTCGGCGGTCATATTCCAGGGCCGATTCATGGCCACGCGAAGGCTCCGGTTGGATCTCAAATCTTCAGGCACATCGCCCTGCCAGGAAACAAAGCGGCAGTAGTCCGAAGGCTCGGCGCGGACGTCCACGCCGTCGATTCCTGCGTCATGCCAGCCGTTGGGCGCCTCCACGTTTCCGTGGGCGGAGGCCGTAGCGGAGAGCAGATACTGCGTCGTCCAATTCCAGGCAATCTGCGAATCGTTGCCGATGACGAACGAGACCTCCAAGACTCCGCCCGCGGCCGGGACGCTGCCCTGGCCGGACCAGCCGCCGCACAAGTACCGAACGCCCTGCGCGCCCGGCTGGGGCGAGTCGGTCACGAGACAGGTCACGGCGGAACCGGGAGCATAGGAGTAAACGCCGTTGGGCGGCGTGGCCCCTCCATATTCGGACAACACCTCCAATTCCACGTTTTCTTCATGGGGTTGGAATGAAATATGCGGGTCGCCAAACAACGTGATTTCGTAATAGCACCACCGGTAGGTCATGATGCCGCTCGTTTCCACCTGCCCGACCAGATTTTCTTTCGATCGTTGGTTGGCTTCACCCAATCGCGAATGCCCCTGAACAAGCAGTTCGTCGAAAAACTCGAGCTGAAATTCTCCGCTGAATTTCCATTCCTGTTCGGCATCGAACCAACCCACCCGGGAGTTGAAGACGGCGGCAAAGGCCCCGGCGGAAGGGCGTTTCACAAATTCCTCGCCAATGCAGTCCGACCAGAACGACGGATTGTCGAATTCGCCGGCCGCGCAGCTCACGCTGTAGGCGAAGAAGAGTTTGTCGTTGGTCACTGAATTAAGATCGCTGGAGTACAAGCGCAGAACCGTATCGGCGTCGCCGTGTCCGCCGTAAACGGCGATGACCGGAGAACGATTCAATTCCTGGACGGCATCGGCGGCATTCCATTGGGAGGAGTTGTAAGGCCGGTCGTCCAGCCACGTCGCGGGGCGAGGGTCCAGCAAGGGAAGGAGCGGATCGAGAATATCCCCGCCCTGCGCGTGAACCGGCGGCGGCGCGCCCGGCGGATCGTAGTAGCCCAGATAGGACGCCGCGAGCAAGACCCCGCCGGCATAGCCGCCGCCTTCCGTCTCATAGCGAAGCGTCTTGGCCGCGAAGGCCGCCGCTTCCGCCGGCGTATCCACCGGGGCGCGCCCGACGAATACGTCGGCCAGCAGGTCCACGTCGCCGCCGCCGTCCCCGTCGGTCGCCTCGCCCCACCACGCGTTGCCGTTGCCGTTCCACGAACCGTCCAGACAGGCAAAATACAGATCCGTCGGAACCAGATAGGAACTCAGACCGGGCACGCCCGGCATGGGCACGTACGCATAACGAGGGGGAATGACCGCCGAATCCCCGCCGAGCAGCACATACTGCACGTCTTCGTTCGTGAAAGCCTGACGGATGCGGTTCCGAATTTTTTCCGTTAAATCCTGCCCCGGCATGTCGGCGGCGATGGCTTCAACGGTCTGCGTGCGCACTGTTAGCCCCTCGAGCAGCTTGCTGTCCAGGAGCGGCTGGAAAGACGACGCCAGGGATTCCCGGGTAATGAGCAGATAGCCGGCCGGCCGATCCATGCGTTGCTCTTGGGGAAACAGCGCATCGTATTCGGACAGCAACTCCGGATTGTCGATCGCAGCCGACACTCGGCCTCGCGTATAAGCTGACGGGGCCGCCTTGAGGGAGACCGCGGGCGTGGATTCCGTTGCGACCCGAACAACCAGTCGCAGCCGTTCGGCAAAAAACAAACGTCCGGAGGCGGGCTGGTATTGCACGGGGAACAAATGCACCAGGGCAATATCGTAACCGCCCATGCGTTGAACGGAAATCACCTGCGCGCGTTCCGGCGGATACGGCAAATCGGACCGATAGATGGCGGCATTCGGCGCGTCGTCCGGCAACGGGCCCAAAGCCGCGCTGGACACAGGCGTCCGGCCCCACTTGACCGTCCAGGCGCCTTCCAGCCTTTGAGGAGCGCTGTCGGCCTCCACATGAACGGATTCGATGGACGAACCCGGCGGCAACAGGATCTTGGCGGTTTTGAAGGGAAGCATCGGTTCGCCGATTTTCTGAAGAGCCGGACAGCCGGACACAAGAACCCGTGCGTAGGCGCCGTGTTGCTCGATGACCGGATTTTCGAATGCGTAAACAAACGATACGTCGCGATTTTCCGATGGCAGAGCGTCACTCGCCGCGTTTGCGGCGCAAACCCCTAGCCACAGTCCGGCGACGACCAGCCACTGCGCCGTTTTCAGCGCAGCCGGGACGAGGTCGTCCCGGCTCCAGGGCATTTGCTGGAGACGGGGCCACCTGGCCCCGTTCATCTTTACCCGACGCAGCAAATCGATCCAATGGCTTGTCATAGCTCCCTGACCCTTGATCCAGTCTGCTTTTCTTGCTTACTGCACCACCAGATCGGCGGCCTTGAAATCGCCGACAACGACCGTCACTTTGCTGCCCGCTTTCACCACCTGCGCCGGATTGGCGAACATCGCTCCATAGACGCAACCGGGAATCAACTGGGTCGCGGTCTGCCGCAGGGCTCCGATCTTGGGCGTGGTCGGCACCAACAGTTTCGCCTTGCTGGCCTGATCGACGAGGTAGGGTTTGTTTTCCCGTTTGGCAAGCGGCGCCGCCTTGTCGGGATCTAAAACTTTGTAGCGGAAATCGATCATGTAGCCCGCCGCCGACAGCCTCACGCCGACGAGTTCGATGCCCCACTGTTCCGCCAGCGCCGCCGAATCGAGCGGCGCGGCCTGCTCGACCTCCGCGGCGCCCAGACAACATCTCCATGCGAAAGCCGCTGCCGCCATGACGATGGTTGCAACCCTGATTCGATTCTTCTGCATCGTACGATTCTCCTGTTTGACGCTTTAAAGAAGCCGGGACGAGGTCGTCCCGGCTCCATGATTCTTGAAGGCATCGCCCCCTATGGGACAACCGGAATGATCTCGATGCCGCTGAACTTAGCGTTGTTCACGGTAGCTTGGCCGCTGATTTGCAGCCCATTGCCTCCGGTGACCGTCACGTTGAAGGTCTTAATCAAGGCCCGATCCTGGCCGCCGGCTTCGACAAAGATGTCGAAGTCCGTCAGCACGCGCTGGCCTTCGATGTCCACGTTGAACACTCGTGATCCGGGCATCGTGGCATAGATTTCCGCAAAATGCAGATTCACCACGTATGCGCCATTGCTCACGCCCGGAATACTGTAGTTCAGCGGGCTCCCCCAACGTTCCGTCTGATAGACCTGCATCGGCGCCCCATCGATGTTGGCGATCGTACGAGTTGTCGAGAACGGGCTTCCGCCAGTGAATAAGCCGGCGTCCGAGGTCCAGTTGCTGACCGCGCCGCCGCCGCAGTTGATTAACCGGGCGGTTGGCGGAAGCACATCGTTATCGGCTTCCGTGGCCGTTACGAGGGCGCTGCTGTAACCGAATGCCGCGCATTGGATGAGGGCTTCGCCATTCAGGGTGTCCGCATCCTGAGCAGCCGCCAGCACGATAGTTTGCCCAATGTTCCAATTCGTGGCGTTGAAGGTTGCCGGGGAACCGGCGACCACGGCGATGTCGGCATCGCCGCCGATGCGGCTGACGGTTACGGTCGTGGGTTGCAGCGGCGTCTGCGCCAGCCGGACCAGGAAATTCGTCGCTCCGCCTTCGGGCACGGTTACGGCGCTGCGGTCGACCACGATCGCCGGGGGCGGCGTTCCGGCCGGAATGACTTCAATGCCGCTGAACTTCGCATTGTTGACCGTGGCTTGCGCATGAATTTGCAACCCATTGCCGCCCGCCACCGTCACGACGAAAGTCCTGACCAAGGCCCGATCGCGGCCGCCGGCTTGCGCGAAGATATCGAGGTTCGTCAGCACGCGCTGACCTTCGAGGTCCACGCTGAATACCCGTGCTCCGGGCGTCGTTGCGAAAATTTCCGCAAAATGCAGCTTCACTGTGTACATGCCGTCGGCCACCGACGAGAAGCTGTAGTCCACCGGGTTGCCCCAGCGTTCCGTCTGATACACCTCTTGCGGCACGCTGCCCGCGTTGGTAATCGCTCGCGTCGTCGAGAACAGGCTGCCGTTGAGGAAGCCGGTATCCGCCGCCCAATTGCTCACGGAGTTACCGCCGGAATTGATGCGGAGCGCCGTCGAAGGCGGAGGCGTCACCGTCAAGGTCACCGCAATCGTCTGCGGCGAGTTGGTTGCGGGCGGTGGAGCCGTTACCGTAATCACGGTGTTGTAGACGCCTGCCGCCAAAGCGGCCGTGTTGTACGTGACGTTGATGGTATCGTGCTCGCCGGTGCTCGTGCCGCTGGCCGGCGCGACAGAGAGCCACGTCACATTCTCCATAATCGTATACGTCAATGTCCCGGCTCCGCTGTTCCAGACTTCAAAGCTTTGGTTCGCGGCATTCACGCCCGCCTGGCTGGCCGGCGCCAGAGCCAACGGCGCCGCCGACAAAATCGCAGGAGGCGGGGTAAAGGCGAAAGCGGCTTGCGAATCAGGCAGAATGGCGTTCGGCGGAACCGCCCGATCGGTCACGTTGTTGACCGTGAGGATATAGTCGCCGCCAGTCAACGTGGACGTGGTCAGCGTCACCGTGCGGGTGTCGGCGCCCAAGACCGCCGAGCTAACGGTTACACCCCGGTCGATGGCATAGTTGCCGACCGTCTGAGCGGAGACGAGTTCCACCGGCTCGCTGAAGAGCACCTCCACGGTGGTCGCGTCGATCGCCGTCGCGCTGACGATCGTCGGCGGCGTTACGTCAAGAACAACCGGGAAAGACGCCACCGCCCGAAGGCGAAGGTCGTAAAATTTCACGACGCCCGGCTGATCGACGGCCAGCAGCGCATCGCGGGTCTTCAAAGACGGAAGATTGATGGCGTTTTCCTGTTTTGGATAGGGATAAGCCCGCCCATCTTCGGCGATCAACGTCGCGTACTGTCCGTTCAATATGGGGATGCGCTCGTCGAAGCAGGCGTTGATCAGACGCAACAGCTGGGTCTGACCGGCGACCAAGGCCAGTTCTCCGACCTGGAACGGTTCGCCGTTGAGCAGATAGATCTCCGGAATCGAGTGGATCATGCTCTTGACGGTCGTTCCGTACGTCCCGGCCTGAACGGCGTCATGAACGTCGAAATCGATTTCGCCGAAGATCCAACTGGTTTCCGAGGCATAAGGAATGCCGTAGGCCTGACCGGCGACCGCATCCTGTTTCAACAGGCCGTACAAACCCATTTGCACCTGGAGCGCGGCGTGAGAACCGCTGTGATAGAGATACGTGCCCGGCCGGAGCCCCGTCCACCGGTACGTGCCCGTTCCTCCGCCGCCCAACGTTTCCTTGACGAAAGAACGCGCCCGCGTGCGCCCTTCCAGATCCGTGAACGTGGAATGCGGCGCATCGCGTTCGAAGCCTTCTTGCCCGGGAATAACGATCGAGATGGGATCGCTCAAGTTGTTCACCAGGTTGATGACCAACTCCGTTTCACCCGGCGGGACCGTGATCGCCGGACCTGGAGCGGTTGGCGCTCCCGCGTCCTGCGCAAAGCCCCACATGAGGACATTGGTGACGCCGCCGCCTGGCAACGTTAAGGTCTTGGTGAAGGTCTCGGCCCGAAGATTCACGGTTTGCACACCCCAACTTGAAGTTGTGGTGAGCACGCAGGCGCTGAGTGCCAGCGCTCCCGTCATGGCTCTTTTCATCGCAGTTTTCATCACAGTTCTCCTTGTTAAGGCGTGGTCAAAGGTCTGGCTTCAAGGTTCTTTCAGGTTATAGAGGCGGTGGATTCGGCAAGATGATGGCGAAGGTCAGCATCCCGCCCGGGAATATGTTTCCATCGCAGAGTTCCCGTTCGTTGTGGGAATGCCACATGTAGAAAAAGGCGCCCGGATTGAAGCCGCCTTCTCCGGGAGGCAGTGTGCCGATCGCTCCCATGAACGGGCTGCCCGAATACATCTGCCCGAACGTAATGTCCTGTTCAGGCGGCAACTTGACGGGGAAAGGCTTGCCGTGATCAGGCTCATACTCGAAAGGCTGCAGCGCATCGTTGGTGCTTGTGTGGCCGTAAATATCCCAGCCCAGACCCGCGCCGGTCCAAGTATAGATTTGGTCGTAGGTCGTGCCGGGCGCGGAGGGCGTGGTGAACTGTTTGTAGGCCAGATCCGCGCCGGCGCCCGGGCTGCTGGAAAGCGGGCGTCCGTCGCGGGCAATGACCAGCGCATGATTGCCGTGGAAGTGGAACGGATGCGCCTCGCGGCCCGCCCCGATCACGCGCATGAGAACCCGGTCGCCCGGATGAAAGACCGCCATGCCGTCGTAGGGTTGATTCGGCAGCCAGGTGGCTCCGGCCGGCAGCACGGTGTCCATGCCGCTGCGCCCATTGATAAACCAATACTGATGATACCACGTGGTCATGTCGACTTCGATGGGCTGGCGCTGCAGCACTTGCAGTTCCACCTGGTCATGAATCTTCTCGTCCATGTCCGTAAGGAAAAACAAGAACTCCTGGTCGTACTGGCTGTCCGCGTGCTCATAGGCACGCCGTCCCACGATGGTTTCCGAGTCGAAACCGGTCGGACGCACGATCAAGGCGCCGACCAGGCCCATCTCATTTTGCAGATCCCACTGGGTGCCGCTGTAGTAGAGATAGGTGCCCGGCTCGGTCGCCGTGAACGTGTAGGTGACCGGACCGCCCGGCGCTCCGACCGCCGGCGCTTCCTGCGTCAGCAAGCCGGCCGTGCCGCCCGAGGCGCTCACGTTCTGGCCCGGAAACGTCAGGGAGGTCGGCACGGGCAACTCGTTATACAGCGTCACGGTCACCACATCGCCCTGGTTCACGATCATGGTCGGACCGGGGTACTGCATAACGGCGCCGGGGCCGCTGCCCTGAGCATAGCCCCACATGTAGATGCTGTTGCCGTCGGACGTGTTGATGTGTCCGTCTTTCGCCGTGAAGGTGAAGTTAGGACCGTCGATGCCGAGCACCGCGTGTCCCGCCGCCCAGCCGGTCCCGGCCCAGGCGGTCAGCAGGAGGGCCGCCGCCATACTTAGCTCAAACCTGTAGTTTCTACCCTTCGTTTTCATGGAATCTTCTCCTTATATGTTCATGGTTTGCCGTTGTATCGCGACGTTCAGGGCACGGGGGCGCTGATGACAATTTCAGTCATCATGCCGCCAAAATCTTCTTCGTCGTTGCACAGATGGTTGAGGCGGGCGTCATACAAGAAGTAGGCGCCCGGCGCGACGTTGCGCGTATCCAGAAGCAAGTCCACGGTTTCTCCGCCGCCAAACGTGAACGAGGTGGTCTCGTACGACAGATCAGCGCCGGCAGGACCGCGAAGCAGGGCGGCATCCTTTGCTATCACCCGCATCGGAATGCCCAGCACGCTGATCGTGTGGAAGTCCGACAACGACACGTTGCTGATGCGCAACAGCACGTACTGGCCCTGAGTGGCCTTGACCAACGCGTTGAGCTTCTGGGACGGATAGGGCTCGGGCAAACCGAACCGTTCCTGCACGCTCACATTTCTTACCAGACCTGTGTTGATCGTGTCGGGATAACCCCGGCCGTTGATCATCGGATAGCTTTCGTCCAGCGTGGCGAACGGCAACGGCTGCACCGCGATGTGTTGCTCATGGAAGAACCGGTCGAATCCTCCGATTTGCAGGGCATAATCGATATCGTAGTAGGTCGAGCCATCGCCGTCGTTATACGCGTACTTGTAGCCGGCCTGGTGCGTTGTGCCCTTGCCCGCAGGCAACCGGGCCAAGGAGGTTCCTGCCGCCAGGTAGTTTTGCTTGGGCAACACGTAGATCGAGCCCAGCATCCCCATCTCCATGTGCTCGGTGGCTTCCATATGGCAGTGATAGAGATAGGTGCCCGGATCGTTGATCTGGTAGTAGTACCGCAGCGTGGCCCCCGGATTGATCGCGATGGAGGCAAACGGTTCGCCGTCGAAGATCGAGGCCGCCTGCGGGAACCCATGGAAGTGAATGGTGTGCGGATCGAACAGGTCAGGCCGCATGATCATCCCCACGTTGGAGAGGTCCAGATAGAAGCGTTGGCCTTCCTTCAGGGCTATGGTCGGCGCGCTGATCTCCGCCTTCAACATCCCTTCCCGCATGATCGTGTTCAGGATCAGGTCCGGATGCGTATTCATCATCGTCAGGGTCAGGACGGTGTAATCGGCAAAACTGAACGTGTACAATTCGTTTCCGTCGGCCATCTTCGCAAATCCATCGCCGCCGGCCAGGTGCGCATACACGAAGTCGTTGTTGGGGTTGCCGTCTCCGTCGGTATCCACCCCGTCGTTGTCCACGGGAAGGCCCGAGAACGCCGGCCCATACGTCACAACCCGATAGATCGTCGTCGTTTGATTGTTCGCCGTGGAGAACTCGGCTTGTTGAGCCGAAGCCGAGTTGATGAAGGCGCGGAAAATGACCGGCGGTTGTTGATTCTCCACCGGCGCAGGCAGCGGCGGGGCGGTGAGATTGAATACCACGGTAGTGACCGCGCCGGCATTCATCACGCCCACGTTGACGGAAGCGTCGCCCACGGTTCCGGCTGGAACCTCAGGTCCGCCCAGATCGCGCCAGATCGTCAGAAGCCCGGCGTCGCCCGGAATGGAGCCTTGATTCTGTACGGTGACTTGCACCGTCATCGGGTCGCCGGTGCGTACCGGCTGCGGGGCGATGGCAAGGCTCGAAATCACGAAATCGGGCTGCGGCGCCGCGACCATGAACAAGAGCAACCCCGGAATCAGACTCGATTGCTGGCCGTCGTTGGCGGAGTAGATGTAGAGGACCGGCCCTTCATAGCCCGCATTGGGCGTAAAGGTAAAGGAGCCGTCCGCGTTGAACGCCAGCGTCCCCTGGTCCGGGAACGGGCCGCCGACGAGGCTTGCGGTCAGCAGGTCGCCGTCCGCATCCGTGTCGTTGGCCAGCACGCCCGGCGCCGGAATCGTGAGGGGGACGTTGCCATTGACCGCGTAGCCGTCGCCCACGGCGATCGGACGGTCATTGACCGAATTTACCGTGATGGACACTTCGGCCGCCAAGCTATACGACGCGCCGACTCGGGCCCGGTATCGGAACGTATCCGTACCGATGAAGCTGGCCGCGCCCCGATAACTGAATTGTCCATCGGCGCGCAGCGTGAAACTCGCCGCATGTTTCGGACCCTCGACCAATACGGCTTGCAGGGCGCCGCCGGGACTGGAGTCGTTGCTCAACACATTGCGCGCCGTCGAGAATCCGAGCGTTGTATCTTCGTTGACGTTGTAGAAGTTGTTTCGCGCGACGACCAGCGTGAGATAGGCCTCGTCGGCGCCGATATCGGAAGCCGAGCCCGCCGGTCTGAATTGGCCGTCAAAATCCGTAGCCGGCTGGGTGAACCCGACCGCCGGATTCGCCGTGGCGGCGTTCGCCGCGGGCGACGATGAAGCCACGTGATAGTCGCCCGTCGCATGGATCGGCAGGAAACGAAGATTGACGTTGTTTCCGCCCTCGTCAATGACGGTCGCCGTCTCGATGACGTTCGTATACGGCTGCAGGAATTGCGGATTGCCCGCGATGTTGCTGCCCGGGAATCCCGCCGTGGAAGTCAGCAGACAGAAGGTAACATTCAACGGACCGGCCGCGCCCACCGCCGCCAGATCCTGGAACAAGCCCGCCGGATTGGGCGCCAGACCGCCCGCGTTGTTGTTCAAGGCCGGATCGAAAAAGAACGATCGATTATGCCAGATAATATTGTTCACAATCGCCGGGCTGACAAAGTTCAGCTCCATCGCGGCCGCCAGGGTCGCGGAGAGACTGTAGGCCACAATACCGGCGCCCTGCGGCGGGGATTGCGTCCCGGGATTGAACAGCAGGGCCGAGGTGGCCGTGCAGTCGTTGTTGGCGATCGTGTTGTGCGCGATCGTCACCCGTACGGAATCCTCGACCGTGATGCCGCCGCCCGAAAAGGCCGCGAGGTTGTTGACGATCACGTTATTGACAATCTGGAGCCTGTACCACGAATTGGGATCCGTCGGCGCCTGGATGACGTCCTGTCCGTTCATGGCGAACACGCAAATGCCGCCGCCCTTGCCCGCGCCGGTCATGTTGCCCTGGATCAGGTTTTCTTCGATGACCACATGCCCGGCTCCGTTTCCGCCGGCCACATCGCCGCCGATGTACATGCCGCCGCCGTTGCCCTGCGCGAAGAACAGCGCCTGGTACAAGTTTTCGTTAAACACAATGCTGTTCCGACGAACGATGTTCGTGCCGCCGCAGAGTCCGCGATGGCCAAACCCCGCGCCGTTGGCGCGCGTGAAGTTGCCGATCATCAGGTTGTCTTCGACGATGTAATTGTCGGAGGCCTCGTTGATCGAGATGGCGCCCGCGCCGGCGATGCCGCTGTTGCGATGGCATCGGTTGCGGTGGATCAGGTTCCGATAATTGCCGGAGTCGAAGCCGACGTCCTCGGTGCCGATGGTGATCGCGCCCGCATCGCCGCCCTGGTTTCCGTAGATGTTGTTGTTGCTGATCTTGACGTCCGGGGCGCCGCACACTACGAACACGCCGCCGCCCGCTTTCGATCCCAGCAACGAGAAGCCGTCCAGTTGCGCCTGGCCGGGGATCTTGAACGGATTGCCCGGATTGAAGGTCTTCGTCCCTTCCAGCGGAATCTGGACGGTCCCGGCCGGATAGACCAGTTCGCCGCAGATGAGGACCACCGGCGCTTCATTGGCCTGGAACGGGTCTTTCAGCAGGTGGGCCGCCAGCTCTCGCGCGCCCAACGCATCGACGCGCTGATGCCATTCCTGGAGGCGTTGCAGCGGAGTCGGGTTGCCGTAGACGATCGTTGAGCCGGCCCCATAGCCTTGCAGCCGCACCGGCTTGTTCATGATGACGTTCTCGTTGTAGACGCCCGGCGCCACCAAGACCAGATCGCCGGCCTGGCAGTTGGGCGAGTCGATGGCCGCCTGGATGGAGGCAAAGTCGGCCGGCACGTGATGAATGCCCGTCTGGGCCGGATTCACGGAGTGCAGGGTCACGCCAATCTGCGTGGACAGACCGTTATCGCCCCGTTTAACCAGCAAGTCGCCGGTCGGCGCATTGTTCGACACGGCCACCACAATCTGGCTGTCGCTCCAACTCACGATGGCGAGGGCGTTGCCGCTCAAAGTCACGGACCCCGGCGTTGCGCCAAAGCCATAATTACGCACAATGTAGTTCGGCTCGCCTGGGGCTGCGGGATTATAATTCGGATTGACGACGGAGGTCGGCCCCATCGCGGCGATCGTAACCTGCCGGCTGGCGCCCCCTGTGGTGCGAATCCACGGACCGCCCAGCGGCTCCGGACCATTGACTTCCTTGATGACCGGCTCATTCTCCTGGGGCTCGGTGTCGACGCGCTTCTCGGACGTCGTGAAAGCCGTCAACGGCACAATGGGCGTATCCAGATAGCTCAAGCCGCCCGCCGAGTAATTAAAGGTCCACGGCGCGGTGGCGTACATCGGGTTGTAGTTCGGATCCGTCGTGCCGTCCGGCAGCAGCGGATCGTTGAGTACGATGGTCAGCATGTTTTCGGAAACGCCGCTCGGGGTCGGGACATTCACGCTATACGTGGAAGGAACCAGGAAGTTATAGGTGCCGAACTCGTCGGCGTAGATGCGGTCGATCTCGTGGCCGGCCCAGTCGCGAATTGAAATGGGAATCCACGGCGCCGCCAGTTTTTCGCCAAAATTCGGGCCGGCTTGATTGAATTCCGCGCCCAGGTCGTTGAGCACAAACCCGACGCCGCGGCCGGCCTTCGGCACTTCGGTATAAAGGTGGAAGTCGGCGGCGGCGTTGCGTCCGTCGAGGACTTGCACCCACTTCATGTCCGCCA
This sequence comes from Lentisphaerae bacterium GWF2_57_35, assembly GCA_001804865.1. GTDB lineage: Bacteria > Verrucomicrobiota > Kiritimatiellia > CAIQIC01 > GWF2-57-35 > GWF2-57-35. Next base: position 21,134 of record MHBK01000068.1, on the reverse strand, counting down.
GGGGGCGGACCTCGCCGGCAAACGCAGCCGGTTCATTGGCGGCGGGGAACAGGCTCAGGAAAGCCGGCACGGTGTACGGATCCGTCCGCGTGACCGGCACAATGCTCGACGCGTACGCGTTGCCGGCAGCGCCGCCATGATTCGTGGCCGTGCCCACGCATTCGGGCAGCAAGGCCAGTTTGCTGGGCGTGAAGGCATCGCCAAAAACCACGTTAAGACTCTCTTCGGTTTGAATGAGATAACCTTTCGGGGGGCAGGTCTGCACGATGTACATGCCGGCCGGAATTCCGTTGAAGGCGTACCCGCCGTCGAACACCTCGGGCCGAATCTGGTTCCAGGTGCTGTAGTTGTCGCAACCAACGATGGCCTTGCCCAGGATGACCGGGGGATTGACCTGGATCGCGCCCAAGGTCGGATTTTCCTCCGCGACATCGTCCCAACTGTCGGACCAGACGATTTGAATGGCATCGCCTGTATCGAAGGTTCCATTGCCGTCATGATCGACATCTTCCGACCCCTTCTGCGCCGGATCGTCCCACCAGCCGAGCGGATAGTTGTCCACATCGGCCAGGGTCACGCCGCCGTCGCCGTCCAGGTCGTCGATGACTTTGTTCAAATCGACATCGCCATACAACACGACTTGTACGCGGGGGATGCCCGGCTCCCACGCATCGCCTGCGGCTTCCCGGGGATCTTCCTCCGCGCGGGTGGTGCTGTAAAACGCGATGCCGGAAATGCCGCCGTTTTCGCCCTGCGGATAATCGATCTTGCCCCAGTCGATCCGGCAGAACTGATTCAGGAACAAGTGGGCGGCCTGCGTCAGAATAGGCCCGGTTTCCGTACCCGACAGGTTGTTGCCGGTGTTCGGATTGTTGATGGGTTGGTTGGTCAACGCCACGCCGGTCACGGGATCGACGGCGTATTGCGGTTGCGGCCGGCGAACTCCGTCGGTGGGCATGTCCCAGCCGGCGTCCGGCAAGACCTCGCCGCCGTCGTCCACGACCTTCGTCAATCCAGTGGCCTTAAAGCGCGCAAAATCGACTTCCGCCACAAGCCACTTGAAGAAGGGAAACACTTCCGACAGTTGATACTGGCCTTCCAGATCCGTGACCGTCGCTTGATACATCACGCCGTTGCGGAATCGAAGATTCACCGCCTGCAAGGGAATGCCCGGTTCGATGGGATCCTGGAATCCGTCTTCATCCATATCGTAAAAGACATGGCCTTCCAGCGAGGCGAACCAGCGGAAAATCAGCAAGTCGCCCAAGTCGATGTTCGCTCCGTTGGTGACTGCAAAGGTGGCCTGATTGGCCGGGTTCACCGCGTGAACGCCAAACAGATTGTCCAGCGGCTTGTCCCAGCTCACGAGTTGGTATTGGCCGGCGGGAAGATTCGTGATGACAAAGACCCCGTTGTCGTCGCACGGCATCGCGAAGAGACCGCCGGGGGTCACTTCGGGTATCGCGGTCGGATCGTTCAGGCCAATCCAGCCTTCCGGCACGATGCCGCCGGGGAAAAAGCCTTGGTTGTTCGGCGGCTTGGAGAAGTGATTGTAACGCAACCGCCCCCGCACCGTGGCCGTGCCGCCGGTAGGCCAGGCCGCCGTCCAGGGCAAGGCATCGATCGTCGAGCCATGAATGACGGACGGCGTGATCGGACTGAGTTTGACGAAGCCCTGCGCCACATGCTTGAATCCCGTTCCGAACCCTTCCACGAAATAGGCCGGCTCGTCGGCCGCCACCCACGCGTCGATCGTCGGCGTGCCTTCGATGGTGGTGGTCTGCACCCACTTGACCGGAACGCCGTTGTCGTCGACATCGGGCGGAATCGCAATAGTGCCGTATTTGCCCGGCGGCAGATTCTTGATCACCGCTTCGCCGACTTTGAGGTTGTCGGGGTTGAGGCCCAAATCGAATTCGCGCTGCGTCAGCGTGCGAACAATGCCGCTGCCCATGACTTCAATCATGGGATTGCCGTCGGCGTCTTCCAGAAAATCTCCCGTCGTCGGATCCCGTTGGTAGCGGGTGCCCAGAGGATTGCCGAATACGTCGAACTCCACCGGTCCGAGCACGTCGGAAGGAATAACCCGGCAACCGCCCAAACGCGTATCGGTTTCGTCGAGCGCGTTATTGATCCGGTCGTGATCCACGAAGGCGATGAAGGTAATTTGCGCGGTGGGAATCTTGTGCCTGTTGAGAATGACGGTGACGGTCGTTTGGGTCGTCACGCTGGCCGCGCCAAGGGAATAACCTTCGGCCATGACGGACAGGAAGTAATTCTTCGTCGCGTCCGGAATGGGGACGTTCATCCCGTTGACGCCGCTGCCGTTGCCGACAACCGGCGCATGGCTTTTGTGAATGACCAGCCCGATGCTGTCGTTCACCAGCACGCCGGGCGCCGTGCGCACGGTATTGTCCTCTTCCAACTGCCAGCGGAATTCGCCGGCCACCGGGGTTCCCGCTCCATCCACCACGTTGACGGTAACGGCGTCGACCGAAAGGACGAGGCCAGTCAGCAGTAAACACAGAGAGATGATCGTGATCGTTAGTGCTTTTCGCAAGCTCAACGCGTTCTTATTCATTTTGCTTTCCTCCTCGACATGGGGTCACAGCACCCACAAGACGCCGCTCGCCTGCATAGTCCACACTTCAGGACAAGCGCTTCTCGTGGATTGTTATCTTCACATCCTTGACGACTCTTCCGCTCCCGCAAAAACTCCTTGGCGTTATTTACGCGATACCACGCTATGACCAATTAAGAGTTTGTCCTATGCGACGAACCCGTATTTTCAGCTTCTATAAACCTTACCCGGCTGGAAAAAGCGTCAGACCTGTGCTTTGCAGACCTTGAAAATGCATTCCCCGACCTAAACGCGGCGGATCGCTTAAGGAGTTGCAACGCGTATCGCACGAGACCGCGCTTCTCAACAAAGGCTTGCGAAATTCCGGCAAACTTCGGATAAGCATCGGCCATGAGCGAACGCGCATTACGGGCGATGGGGAAAAGCATCGGCATTTTTCTTTGCCTGGCGGGGACCGTCGGCGCTTTTATCGCGCTGACCCTGGTCGGATGGCAGGGCGGATACGAGGTCAACACGGGCACGTTTCTCGATGTGCTGACGGCGCACTCTTACGAACGCCCCTTGATCGCCTTTTTTATTTTTCTTCCGCTTTTAATGCTGCAAGCGGACAAGCCTAACGCGTTGCGGTTTTTTTCCAGCCTCTCGCTGAAGAGCTGGTTTTTTCTGCTGTTTTTAATCGTTCTGGCGGCCGGGGTTTCGACGGATACGCGCGGCCTGTACGGGGACGGGCGGGAATACATCCTGCAAACGCAATCCATCGCGCTGAACGGCTCGCTGGCCGTCGATCGGGAGAAAGCGGCGGCTTACTGGAATCGAACCAATCCTTACGGCATCAAGCTGGAAGCGATGCCGGCCAAGGCCTTCGCGCCGCCGCCTTCGCAAGGGCAGCAGGCCGGAGGGGGCTTTGGCGGCTTGTATCCGGACCGGTTCGGGCAATACCGCTACTATCACGCCTTTCTCTATTCCGCCGCGGCGGCGCCGCTATATAAATTGCTCCACGCCGTTTTTCCCAACACCGGCATCGAGTACGACGCCTTCCGATACGCCAATCTGCTTTTGTTGTGCCTCCCCTTTGTCCTGGCTTGGCGGCACAAGCCTTCCTGGGCTTTGCTGATCGTACTGGGGCTGGCCGTTTTTTCTCCGCTGATCGCCTACGTCCAGTGGCAGCACGCGGAAATCTTCTGCTTCAGCATGACGGTGAGCTCGTTTCTCTGCGTCAGGGCGCGGCGGGGGTTTCTTCTGTCCCCGCTGCTCCTGGGCCTGGCAGCCGCTCAAAACCTGCCGGTGATTTTCTTCTTCCTGCCGCTGGCCATTCTGGTCGCGACGCAACGGCGGCCTGCGAGCAAAGCGGAATGGCTTCGATGGAGTCTGGCGTTCGGCGGCGGCGTTTCGTTCGGCCTGCTTCCCCTGCTCTACTTCCAGCATTACTTCGGCGTAACCAGCCTCATCTCCGCTCTTGGACTGGCCGATCTGCGCTTCGCCTCGGCTTCGAAAGTCTTCGACATGTTTTTCAGCCCACTGGTCGGCGCTTTCTGGTCGTTCCCGGTTTGCTTTCTCTTCATTCCGTCCGCCTGGCGTAAAAAGAACGTTCTCTTTCTGCTCTCGGCGGTCGCGGCCATGCTCGCCGGGGCGTTCCTCGCGTCCAGCACCTCCAATTTCATGTCCGGCCAAGTCTGGGCAATCCGTTACATGGTCTGGCTGCTGGGACCTCTGTGGTTTTTCTGTCTCGACGGAGAGGGGCTTCCGTCCAAAGCCGATGGACTCGCGCGGCAGGCGCTCTTTGTTCTGGGAGTTCTGGTCAACATCGCCATGATAAATATCTTTGGCATGAGTATTTTCTGGGACGAAACCGAATGCCTCATTTCGAAGAATTGGCGGACCACGCCGGCCGTGGCGGCCGTCGAACGCACCCTGCGCTATCGCGAAGACCCCGAGGCGCTGGCCGAGAGCATCCTGCATCGCGAATTGCCCCGGCCCTCCCACTTTGACGGGCTCTATGTGTGGAATCTGGGGCCGCATTCGTCCCTGTGGTTGATCTCCAAACGGGCGCTGGAATCCGGCGGGCGTTTTGCCTGGCTTCGCGAAACCGTCCCCGTCTATCGCGCCTGGCCCCGCGACAACCTGGTTTTTGTCGGGACCAACCAGATGCTGAGACTAAACCCCGCGCTTCACTATGAGCCGCACGCCCTGCTGGGAGATTACGCGATCGTGTTCGTGGACGATGCGCTGATAGATTACCGAAGCGAGATCCCGGTACAGGTCAGGTAGCCGAAACCCAAACGGAAAGAACGGCGAAGATTTTTCAGGTTTTATTGCGGCGTCGACGCATAATCCAGCCATTCGCGCGTGACGTTCTTCACCACTTCGGTTCCATCGGGCTTGCGAAGCTTCAACCGGACCTGCGTATTCGCCGGTCCCTGGATCGCCGCCACGATATCGCCGAGGCCACCGAACTCACGCACGGATTTCCCGTCAATGGCCAGGACCAGATCGCCCGCCGAAATTCCGGCCTTGGCGGCCGGGGCGTTTTTTGTCACCGGCGACAGCCACAAACCTTGCCGGTCGTCGTTCAGCGTCACCCGGGCGCCGATGCCCGTGTAGCGGACCGGCGGCGCCGGCTTGCTGGAAAGTTTTTCGTCCAGGCGATTCTGCGCCACCACCAGCTCCCGGAGCTGTTCGTTTTTCGTGGCGGAATTGACCGAACTGGCGATTCGGATTTTGTCGATCCGGCACGCGCCGGTTGCCGGGTCCTGAAGATAGGTAATGGCCGAGCCGGCGCTGATGGAATTCACCAGCTTCTCCAAGTCGCGATCAGCCAGGGAGAGCGTCACCCGGACGTCCTGGCCAGGCGCCAGCGCAATGGGAATGCCTGTCGCCTCGGAAACATATTTTAGAATCTCGTTCGCCGGAGCCTGGTTGGCCTCCAGCCAACATCGCTCGTTTTCCCAACGGAAAGAGAATTGCCCCGGCGATACTTCACTGCCCCACCCGCTCGAAACAAACATAAATAAACTGCATACGACAACCAACCGTCTTATCATTACAGCCTCCAGACGTTGTTGCACCCAAGTGTACCTGCCCCTACGGGCGGGCGGCCATCAAAAAAAACAGGCCCCCAGGGCGAAGGGTTAAACCACAACAAAGAAATCTTAGCCACAAAGATCACATAGAACACAAAGATAGAAATTTATGCCTTAAACTCTTTGTGTTCTATGTACTACTAACCGTCACAATCTTGTTTTCTAAACAAGAAATCAGAAGAAGGTGAACCACAAAGATCCGCTTAAATAACTCATATTCTTATTCTTTCTATGTGTTCTTTGTGATCTTTGCGGCTAAAAAGTCTTTGGCGGTTTGCGCATCACCCATATAGACGATTTGAATTTTCGTAAAAAATCCTTATCATCCAGAATCATGCATCACACTCATTCATCGATCTGGCGGCATTCGCACGATTATGCGACGCATTCCACCTCGGCGGAGCGGCGCACGCGTTTGGTCATCGTTATTACGGCGGCCATGATGGCGGTCGAAATTGCCGCCGGCCTCGGCTTCAATTCGATGGCCTTGCTGGCCGACGGCTGGCACATGAGCACGCATGTCGCCGCATTCGTCATCACCGCGCTCGCCTACTACTTCAGCCGCCGGCATGCTTCCGATGGCCGCTATAGCTTTGGCACGGGTAAAATGGGCGTACTGGGCGGCTTTGCCAGCGCCATTCTCCTGGCGGTCATTGCGTTGCTCATGGCGGGCGAGTCGGTGCATCGGGTTTTCGCGCCCTTGCCGATCCGCTTCAACGAAGCCATCGGAATTGCCTCCATCGGCTTGCTGGTCAACCTGGCCTGCGCGTTCGTTCTTCAGGACAAAGCCCACCCTCACGATCACGGTCATAGCCATCATCATCACGATCTCAATCTCAAGTCGGCCTATCTCCACGTTTTGGCCGATGCGCTCACCTCGGTGACGGCGATCACGGCCTTGTGCAGCGGAAAATATTTCGGATGGACCTGGCTCGATCCCGTAATGGGCTTGGTCGGCAGCGTCATCGTTGCGATTTGGGCCTTCAGTTTGATCCGCGAGACGAGCGGCATCTTGCTGGACCGCACGCCGGAATCGTCCGATTTGCCCGAAGAGATCCGGCGCGCCGTGGAAAGCGACGGCGACACGATGCTGACCGATCTGCATGTCTGGCAAGTCGGCGAGGGGAAATATGCCGCTATTGTCTCCCTGGTCGCACACCGCCTCAAGCCTCCCGAAACCTACCGCCAGCTTCTGGCCGTCCACGAAGAGCTGGTCCACATCACCATCGAGATCCACCGCTGCGAAGAGCACGAAAGCCCTGAATGCCCGCCCCCCTAAGAGGGCGGGTTTTCCAACGATTGGAAAAATTTTCGTCCTATTTTCCAAGCATTGGAAAATTCCGTCAGGGCGCCGGGCTGGGCGCCGCAATCCCCGCTGCCAAGGGGTCCGCTTTCGCGGCTTCCACGCTGCGCAACAAAGGCTTTAAGGCAATGGTTACAGCCTGGACATCGTTGGAGGGATTGACAAAAAGGTCTTTGACGGGCACATCGACGAAGTTGCTTTCGTTTACGTGGGAAAGCAGTTGAATGCCGCCCCGATTGGAGTAATACGGCTGATCCGTCGGGTCGAGCAGCAGGATCGAAAACGACAGGGCGCCGATCGTGCCATACCGATTGCCGGCTGTCATGCAACCCCTCCAGCCGGCCTCGCCCGAGGAAGGCTCCATGACGCCGTCCCACTCGGCTTCGTTTTGTCTCCAATTTGCTTTGATGTTTACCACACCCATATAAGCCTTGGCGTCGGTCGGATACTTCTTGCTGAAACGCTCCAAGGCATTGCTATTCGCACGCTGGATGTTCTCTTTGTTCGGCTGGCCGGTCAACGGATCAAAAAGCGCGCCCACTTCAGATTTGGCTTGGTCCAGGATTTCCTTGTATTTGTCGGATGCGACCACCTCAAAGCCGGCTTGCGTCAGTTGTTCTTTTACGAGGTCCTCGTATCGGGCCGAGATGGCCGCGCCATGGGTGAGCCCGCTGACGGGGGCGGCCGGCATCATGGCAATGGTCTTGACCCTTGAGCAGAATTCGCCCGAACGCCCGGCAAACGGATCCGGCGTCGACATCGTCAAACAACCGGCGCTGCCCAACGACAAAAGAAGCCCCAAAACCATTCCAAATCGGCTAAAATACAATTTCATCTCGTCCTTTCACATGAATAGCCTGAACGTGAGTTCAAACCGCAACAGTCATCCAAATTTCCAGGCGATGACCTATACGAAGAAAGTTTCGCGCTTACAAGAACGTTTCATTCCTGCAACTCATTTTGGGGCAACCAAATTCCGACCTCAGCCGGTCCTGCCTGTATCAAGCCCCTTTCATGGCAAAGCGAGCAAGTTGTGATACGTTATCCGAAACAGGGAGGGGGCCATGAAAGCAGAAGATCTGAGCAAAGCGGTGTCTCTGGCGCAAAAAGGATATCTACTCGTGGCCACGGCGGACGCAGAGGGTCTGCCTCATATCGCCATGGCGCGAACCGCCGTCCAGGTTGGGGAAGACCGCCTTCTGATTACGGAATGGTTTTGTCCGGGCACGATTTCCAATGTGCAGACCAATAAACGGATCTCGATCGTGGCTTGGGATTCCCGGGAGGATCACGGCCTTCAATTGATTGGAGAGGTCGATCGCATCGAAGAGCTGGCGATCATGAATGGCTATTCACCCAAACTCGAATGGCTGGATCCCGTGCCCCAGGTCGAACGGCAACTCCAGGTGCGAATCTCCAAAACCTACCGCTTTTGCGCCGCCCCGCATTCGGACATCGAAGAATAATGGACCGGAAGAAGACAGTTCCGACGGAGCGGAACCCTCCAAAAGAGACCATTCCACTAAGGCCGCCTTTCCCAATTACGAGCATCCCAGCGAGTTGCCGCAGTTGTAACAGCGGTAGCAAGCGCCGTTGCGCACGGTGATGGCGCCGCAATTATCGCACACCGGGGCGTCTTCCATGAAGCCCTTGAACTGCCGGTCGAGGATTTTAACCTCGCCCTCCGGCTCCGCCTGAGGCGCTTTCGCGTACGACGCGGCGTCCCCGTTTTCAGGTTGCAGGGATTTCACCGGCGTGGGGGCTTTGTAGCCGTCGACAAAGGTCTGCCCCATCCAACGAAAGATGTAGTCGGTCAGCGATTTTGCGATCGGGATGTCGGGATTGGTGGTGAAACCGCTGGGTTCGAAGCGCGTGTGCGCAAATTTATCCACCAGCGTATTCAGCGGCACTCCGTATTGCAGGCACAGCGAAATCGCGGTGCCGAACGAATCCATGATGCCGCCGATCGTGCTGCCTTCCTTGGCCATGGTGATGAACAGCTCGCCGGGCGTTCCATCTTCATACAGCCCGACGGTCAGGTAGCCCCGATGGCCGGCCACGTCGAATTTATGCGTGACCGACGAGCGCGTGGCCGGCATTCGCTTGCGCAACGGCCGGGCCTTGGCGCTGTCGGAGGTCTCGGGCGAGGCTTCCTTTTCCTTGCCGGTGTTGACGGGCTGGCTGCGCTTGCAGCCGTCGCGGTAAATCGCCACGGCCTTGAGCCCCAGCTTCCAGCCGTCGATGTACGTCTGCATGATCTCCGCGACGGAGGCGTGCGACGGCATGTTGACGGTTTTGCTGATGGCGCCCGACAGGAACGGCTGCACGGCGGACATCATGCGCAGATGCGCCATGTACGGGATGAACCGCTGGCCGTTGCGGGGCTTGAACGCACAGTCGAATACGGGCAGATGCTCTTCCTTCAAACCCGGCGCGCCTTCGATGGTGTCGTTCTCGCCGATGTATTCCACGACGGCGCCGGCGTCCTTGCCGCGATAGCCCAGGCGATCCAGGGCCAGGGGAACCGTACGGTTGACCAGCTTGAGCATGCCGCCGCCCGCCAGCAGCTTGTATTTCACGATCGCGATGTCGGGTTCCACGCCGGTGGTGTCGCAGTCCATCATGAAGCCGATGGTCCCGGTCGGGGCCAGCACCGTCACTTGCGAATTGCGGTAGCCAAACGCTTCGCCCAGGCTGACGGCCTCGTCCGCGCTGCGCGTGGCGGCGTCCAACAAATAGGCCGGGCAATGCGCGTGAATGCGGTCGATGGAATCCCGGTGCCGTTGCAGCACCTCCAGCATGGGCTCGCGATTCTCCTGGAACTTTTCGAAAGGCCCCATACGCGAGGCGATGCGCGCAGATTGCGCATAGGCGTTGAAGTGCATCAGCGCGGTCAATGCGCCGGCAATGCCGCGGCCTTCTTCGCTGTCGTACGGCAGGCCCAGCGCCATGAGCAGGCAACCCAGATTCGCATACCCCAGCCCCAGCGGACGGAACAGATGGCTGTTCTTGGTAATCGTTTCGGTCGGATAGCTCGCATGATCGACGACGATTTCCTGGGCCGTGATGAAAATCCGGATGGCGGCCTCATAGCGATCGACGTCGAAGCGGCCGTCCTCCTTCAGGAATTTCATCAGGTTCAGGGAGGACAAATTGCAGGCGCTGTCGTCCAGGAACATGTATTCGCTGCACGGATTGCTGGAATTGATCGCCCCCGATTTCTTGCAAGTATGCCAGCGTTGGATCGTATCCTCGTATTGCAGGCCCGGATCTCCGCACGTCCACGTGCCTTCGGCCATCCAGCGCATCAAGTCGCGGGCCTTGTAGGTGGGGCCTGGTTTTTGCGGATCGGTCACCCAATGCGTCTGCCACTCCCGGTCCTCCTCGACCGCCTTCATGAATTCGTCCGTCACCCGCACGGTAAGGTTTTCGTTTTGAAAAGCCACCGAGCCGTACGCCTCGCCGTTGAAATCGCCCGAATAGCCGCCTTCGATCAACGCCCACGCCTTCTTTTCTTCTTTGGACTTGGCTTCGATGAATTCCTTGATGTCCGGATGCCGGCACTTCAGCGTGTTCATCTTGGCGGCTCGGCGCGTCTTGCCGCCGGATTTCACGACGCTGGCAATCGAGTCGTAGACCTTCAGGAACGACAGCGGCCCGCTGGGCCGTCCGCCGCCGCTGAGTTTTTCGCGCGCACTGCGCAAGGTCGAGAGATCCGTGCCCGTCCCGCTGCCATACTTGAACAGCATCGCCTCGCTTTGCGCCAGACCCATGATGCCCTCCATCGAGTCTTCCACCGACTGAATGAAGCAAGCCGAACATTGGGGATACTCGTATTGCGTTGCCGGCCGCAGGACTTTTTGCTGCAAACGGTCGAAGTAGTAGGTGCCCTGTCCGCAATCTTTGCCGACGCCGTATTGATGGAACAAACCGCAGTTGAACCAGACCGGCGAGTTGAAGGAGCCGTATTGATGCAGACAAAGCCAAGTCAGCTCATTGTAAAAAGCCTCCCCGTCTTCGGTCGTTGCGAAATAGCCGTCCTCGATCCCCCAATCGGCCATCGTACGCGCCACGCGCTGAATCAACTGCTTAAGCGAGTGCTCGCGCTGCGGAGTGCCCAGCTCGCCATAAAAATATTTCGACGCCACCACATTCGTCGCCAGCATCGACCAAGTATTCGGCATCGAAACGCCGTCTTGCTCGAAAATCGTCCGGCCCTTCTCGTCGGTAATCGAGGCCTTGCGCTGCTCCCATTCCACCGTGTCAAACGGGTCTTGTCCCGGCGAACTGAACACATAAGGAATCCGAAGCCCCTGCCCCTGCCGCGCTTCAGATTGTTCCTTGACGGATTTCGTATTATCCTGCAAGGAGCCGTCTTGTGACTTATCAAGGCTAAGCGCTTTTTTCTCCTGAGTATTCAACATGATTTGTTTTCCTTTTGTAAGGGTTTGATGTGGACAAATTAGTAAAAAAGTTCTGGCGATTTATACAACCTATTGATAAAAACCTCCGCTTGGAGGTAATTTACCACTATTAGTTGTAGGTTCAAGAAATCAGCCGATATTTTTTGAAAGGATAATATTTCAATAGAAAAAGATTTGCATGGGCGGCGTAAAAAGCATCAGATCAATGGATAGTCTATTTGGAGGCGATAATGAAAAGTTTAAAATGTTTCCTAATCGTGTGCTGTTTGTCTTGTTTAATGGGATGCGCATTGCGCAGCTACAAGATTCCGACGGGATTGTCGGCCCATACTCAACCGCCAGGCACAGGAATCGCCATTATTTCAACCGGTGCAAAAGAATCGAGCATTTCATTCGCTCGCAATCTTGTGATCTCAGGCACAAACAGCGAGAAAGCGATTGCCTCGCTTCCCATGGATAATGCACTCTTGAAATCACATTTTCCCGATCACTCAGGCTTCGTCCATGTGATTCCGCTTAAACAGGGCGTTTATGATATTTCTCTTGTCATTTTGAATGATTATTACGTTGCAAAAAATCCTTATCCGCTTCCTATCTTCGAGATAAAAGCTGGAGAAACCGTGTATTTGGGCGAAGTTTTTCTTTCTTCTGGAAAAGCAGATTCGATCTATGAGATCAACAATCAAGCCGATCGCGATTTAGCGCTGGTTGAAGCAGCCAATCCCGACTTAAATAAAAGCGACGTTACGATTCGCGTAATCAAGCCATAGCTTCAAACCGAGTTAAAGATACATCCTACGGCGGGCCAGACGCCGGAATCATCGATTGCCGCTGTACCCGACGCACCGTCGTCAGCCCGGTCCAATTAGGCGCCGCCCCGGGTTTCCGTTGCGCACGGGTCATCGCCTGGACTAAACGACAACAGGCTCAGCCGACCACAAACTTCTTGGAGCCGGCCTGCCCTCAGGCCGGTGGACGCAACTAAGAGCCTATTTCGGTAGGCTCAAGCGTCCACACATTTTCATTCGTAACGCATCGACTCGCGTCAACCCCCATTTATCCCCCTCCTAATCATAATCTTAATCGTAATCATAATCTCTTCATCGATACAACAGGCTGGTTTACTCTGCAGGGAGCCCCAAACATTACGATAAACAACAGCTTGCCGCCGCCAGCGCCCACGCCGCCGCCTCAACCCGAAAGAAAAGAAAAGAAGACGGAGGATTTAGAAGCACCCGAGCCTGAGGCTTGGGCGAAAAAATACGATATAGCGCAAAGAGAACGCCAAGCGGCAGAAGACCGTTTCAATGCGCTCCAGAACCATGTGAATCAAAAGGACCTGGATATTGTAAAGTTGACGGACGAACTCGCCAAGGTCAGGCAAGAGCTTGACAGGCAAAGCCCCCCCCAACCGCCGCCTCCCGTCGCCGAGAGACGAATAAGAACCATCGAGATCGCATTCACCGGGGCTAACAAAAGTCTTGCCCTGGAGATTTGCTCCAACCTGGTGAGCGCCGCGTTCATAGCGCGGGCTATTCAATATGGAGAATGGGTCCAATTAATAGGACCTCGACTCGACGCCCATGCACCACCGTATGTGCCGCCGCGCGCGCTCTTCGTCCGAAGCCGCGATACCGACGGCGTTAAAGAAATTTCACAACTTTTATCGAGGCTGACGGGCGGGAAAGGCATTGAAATACCTTCACTGGCCGAAGAAAGCGCCGAGGCCTTTGGCATCGACAACGACGAGGCGCTCATTGTGCTGCGCTGAGAGAATAAACCGGCAGACAAAAACAGGGAAAGGGATCCGCGATGAAAATTAGTGGCTTCGTATGTATGGGGGTGTTGTGTTTTGTTGGATTGAATGCCGATCGGCTGCAAGCGGGCGAAGGCGATCCCGGATGGCGCATGGATGCGGGGATGTCGTATCTTCAGCTCGACCCCCATCTACCGCGCGACCTGACCCTCCATACGACTCACCTGGACGATCGACCGTTCATGTCCGGATCTCCTGGACAAACCGATCTGTGCAAAGTTGATGTTTCCTTCTTGAATCTCTTGTTCGGATACACCTGGCCTCTGGAGTCGCAACCCCAATATGGATGGAGCTGGGGAGTCGCCTACGTGTTGAAAGTTCCCATCAAAGAAGACGGGAGAGAAGAGATACAAAACGAAAACGACATTCGCCCGTCTACCCAGGGGAGCTTCATTTACACCAAGGTAAGCAGCGTTAAACCGCAGCACGAAGTCGGAATAAATTTAAACGCCTGGCGGACTCTCGGCGGCCTGCGCTACATGCTTACCCCACGGATATACGTCGGCTACTGGCAATTGTCCTTCGAGAAGGGTTGGACCCGCTTTGGATCTGACGAAATGGAGCAATCCAGCGATGCCAAAGGGTTCGGCATCTCGCCGCAGATAGAGGGCTCTGTTGGTACATCCGCCTTTAAGCTGGGGGTGTTTGCTGCTTATCGGGCCATGGACTTGGAATACGACACCTCTGTCCTCGGCAGTTCTGTTGCGCAAGGACTCGAAATAGGAGGCGCGATAGGGTGGCAATTCTAGCCATGCCCAAACTGCACCAAGCACTGCTTCGGATCCAATACCTTGAGCGATCCCTGCACAAAGTCTTTGGCGTTGCGCGTGACGATCGCGTCGGCCCCGGCCAACACCGCCGCTTGCTCCAAAACCGCGTCTTCGAAATCGTCGATCCGACTCCGCATCGCGCCCTCGATCACGGCCCGATTCACGGCGGCGATGTCGAAGAGTCGGATCAATTGCGACAAATGCTTGCGGGCTTCCGCGCGGCTCAACGACTGCAGGAGCAGGTAGTCAATCGTGGTAATGGTCGTGGCGCAAAGGAGGCCCTGCATTTGTCCTTTTTCCACCAGCCTGAAAATACCGGCCGAATCGGTCGAATGAGGCCGCCGATCCATCAGCACATCCAGCACAACATTTGTATCGACCAGCGCCTTCACAAGTATTTCTCCCGGAGGTGGCGCTTGTAATCGCCCTCCAAGACTTTTTTGTCGCGAAGCACGCCAAGAAGAGACGAGGTGATGGGCGGATACGGAGTCGAAACTCTCCGGGCCGGTTCGCCCAACGAGTCAAAGAACTCGGCCACCATCTGGGAGACCGACTTCCCGCGTTTCGCCGCCTCTTCTTTAGCCCGCTCGATCAGGCGATCGTCAAGCCGTAATGTCAGCTTCGTATGCATGACGTATACAAATACCATCTATGTACGTCATAGTCAACCCATGTATTTTCGGCCGACGATGAGAATACAGAGGGAAAAACCGGGGCGAGGTCGCCTGTCTTTTATACATATATCCTATGGATCTATCGTTTGCAAAAACCGCGATCTCTAAGATTTATGGAGGGTTCCGCTCTGTCGGAACCATCTTCTTTCGGTCGCGACGGAGCGCGACCCTCCAAAATACAAGTCTTCTTGTAGCGGCAATCTTTTTTCCACCATCACTTGCTCAACAGCTCGTCGAACCACGCTTTTTGATCGCGCACGCCGAACACGAAGGTTCCGCGGTGGTTGGCCTGGTCGCCGGCGAACACGGCGGTCGCAGACGCTCCGCCGACGGTTTCCTGAAAGGCCACGGGCAGTTGGGCGACGTAGGGCGCAATGCATTCGTCCGCCAGGCCGTAGTAATAGCGGGAGGGGGTTGTGTAGCGCCATTGATAGGCCTCATTCTCCATCAACTGGCCATAAAACCGGTTGGCGGCAAAAGAACTGGCCGTCGCGAAATCGTCCTTTAGAAATTCCTTCGTGGTTGCGGGAAATACCTTCGCGGCTTCGGTCCAGCCGATTTTGTTCGCATAGAAATCCTGGGCGGTCTGCACGTAGTCGGGCTTGATGGCGGCGCGGCTCAACTCCGGCAAGTCGTAATAATACTCGTACGAGTTGATGAGCAGCGTCACCGTGCCCACGATCCAACTGACATCCAGGGGGGTCTGTTTATTGATCCAGCGAGTCATCAGCACATAAGGAGCGCTGGGCGTACAGGCCGTCGCCGCGGCGGTCACCGGAATGCCGAACGTTTCGAGCCGGTTCCTGAACATCATCGTGCTCCAGGAGCCCTGCGACCAGCCGCTGAGAAACAATCCCTTCGTTTCAAGCCCCAGATCGGCCAGCACGAGTTTTGACGCGGACAGCATATCCATGCAGGCCTGAATCGTGCTTTCCTTGACCATGTAGGTATCCGGCGCCGTCGAAATCCCCTTGCCGATGTAGTCCGCTCCGATCACGACGTAGCCATTGCCGGCAAAATTCGCGATCAACAGGCGCGTTTCCATGGATTGCTCCGGAAACGACGGCACTTCGTTTTTCGAAAACACCGTGCCGTGCTGATACGACAACAAGGGGAACACGCGGGCGTTCGTATCCGGCGCCGCGATCAAGCCCGAGGCTTCCGTCGGCTGATTGTTGCGTTCGGGAATGACCGTCGGGTAAATCACCCGATACAGCTTCACGCCGTTTTGAGGCGCCGGAAAGCTCACGTCGCTCGGCGTGGTCTCGAAATCTTTCAACTCGGCAGTCACGATCTTGTTCAAGCGCTCGACATCATACGTCCCGATGAGCCGATAGCGGATACCGCCCTGCACCGTCACAAAATCGCTTTCGTCCGCGCCCGCCCGCTGCGCACTCCCCACCAAAACCAAACAAAGAACCAACATCATCCAGTTCCGAGCGTGTCTCATGGTTTTTCCTTCCATTTACGGGACGTCTTTCACCACACTAAAAAAGCGTTCCGCACGACAGGCGCAGCATCGCTTTTGAAGATGACACTACGACTACCCCACAGGGATTATAAAGTAATAGCCTTTGCATAAGATTTCACATCAGTACTTGACCGAGCAGCCGTAGGCTTGGGTTTCAGGGGTTGCCACGGGTTTTCCGGCCATCGCGGCATCGAGCGCCAGCTCTACGTAGTTCGTCGCCGTCTTTACCGTCTCGGCATCGAACGAGGGCTTGTCGTCGATGGCGCCCTTGTAGACCAGCAGGCCCTCGGGATCGATCACAAACATGTGCGGCGTGGTTTTCGCCCCGTACAGTTTTCCAACCTTCCCGTCCGGATCGAGTAAGACGGTTGATCGAGAGCCATACGACGCCCTTCTCCGCGTATTTCTTCTGCAACTTCTGCATGTTGCCCGACCCGTAGTGCTTCTTCACAAACGGGCAATCGTAGTTGGTCCATTCGAGCACCACGTATTTACCCTTGAGCCCGGACAGAGTATGAGCCTGCCCCATCGTATCCGTCAGGGCAAAATAGGTTCGGTTGAACCGGATAGAAAACCGCGCGCGCCAGATCGCCGGCCGCTACTCCGGGCGGCGGCGCCGCGCACAAAGAAATCGTTCCCCGATTCGCTGCTCAGGTCAGTATGGGAGCGAGACGAGACAGCTCCTGCAGAGGAAGAGCCTCGACCTTGTCATGCAAAGGGTAAGCTTGCTCGCCAGGATGAATAATCCACGCTTGGTCAAGATTTAGATCGGTCAGGGCGGAGTGCAGCGACTTGGTCATCGCGGGCGAACCGCTATATTTGAACTCGATGCCATATCGCCGACCGCCCCGGAAGAGGAGCAGATCGAGTTCCGCCCCCGCATGCGTTCTCCAGAAGAAGGCCTGCTGCTCGCCCGCCAAGATCAGCACCTGCTCCAGCGCGAACCCCTCCCACGACGCGCCCAATTTCGGATGCGCCAGCAAATCCTGCTCACGGGCAATTCCCTGGAGGCTGTGGAAGAGTCCGGAATCGCGAATAAACACTTTGGGGGATTTGTATTGGCGTTTGCCCAGATTCTCCCACCAAGGCGGAAGCTGGCGCACCATGTACGCGCCGGATAGAATGTCCAGGTAGTGTCTGATCGTGTGTTCCGAAACGCCGAGGGAACGCGCCAGTTCAGCGGCGTTCCAGAGTTCGGCATGATAGTGTGCGACCATCGTCCAAAATCGGCGCAGGGTCTCTGCGGGGATGCGAATGCCTAGCAACGGAATATCCCGCTCAAGGAATGTGCGGATGAAGTTTTCGCGCCACGCCCGGCTGGCCTCTTCGTCATTCGCGAGATAGGAACGGGGAAAACCGCCGCGCAACCACAACGAATACATGTTTTGGACGCCGAGCTCGCCCAGATCGAAGCCAGCCAGATCGACAAACGCAATCCGGCCGGCCAACGACTCGGAAACACCGCGTACAATCTGCGGCGAAGCACTGCCAAGAATCATAAATTTGGCCGGGTTATCCGGACGGTCAGCCAACGGACGAAGCACGCTGAAAAGTTCCGGACGGCGCTGAATCTCGTCGATAATGACCAGCCCCTTCAGGCGCGACAAAGCCAATTCCGGATTGGCCAAGCGCGCCTGATCAGCTTGTTTCTCCAGATCGAAAATGACCGAAGAATCATTTTCCGCCACTTGACGAGCCAACGTGGTCTTCCCGGATTGACGAGGTCCCAGCAACGCTACAATGGGGTTGTTATGTAGCGCCTTTGTTATTTGATTAATGTAACGATTGCGTTTAATCATGACGCTACTATATCCTTGTATTCCTGTATGTCTACTACATTAATACAAGGATAACGGGTCACTTAAGATGCACCCAGCGAGGACAAAGTTCAGTACTTGACCGAGCAGCCGTAGGCTTGGGTTTCAGGGGTTGCCACGGGTTTTCCGGCCATCGCGGCATCGAGCGCCAGCTCTACGTAGTTCGTCGCCGTCTTTACCGTCTCGGCATCGAACGAGGGCTTGTCGTCGATGGCGCCCTTGTAGACCAGCACGCCTTCCGGATTGATGACAAACATGTGCGGCGTGGTTTTCGCCCCGTACAGTTTTCCAACTTTACCGTCCGGATCGAGTAAGACGGCGGTCGATGCAGAGCTGTGTTCCTTGATCGACTCGTTCCATTGCTCCGGCGGATAATGGCCCTGTTTTCCGGGCGCGGACGAGTTGATCGAGAGCCATACGACGCCCTTCTCCACGTATTTCTTCTGCAACTTCTGCATGTTGCCCGTCCGGTAGTGCTTCTTCACAAACGGACAATCGTAGTTGGTCCATTCGAGCACCACGTATTTACCCTTGAGCCCGGACAGAGTATGAGCCTGCCCCATCGTATCCGTCAGGGCAAAATCGGGCGCCGGTTGGCCAATCGTCGCTTCCTGCGCGTCCACGACCGCGGCCCATCCAACGATCAGACTTGCCATCGCTAACCATAATCCTGCTTTCATTTTTTCCTCCCACTATTTCTCCAACGTTATGTTTACCTCGAGCGCTTTTCCCCGCGGCACAACGAGCACGCCTTCCAGGCGGTCGGGCAGCGGCTTGTTTCCGGAAATTCGTTTCATGCGAAGACAGCTTTCGGTCTCCGACCATTCCCAGGCCGGCGGCTCGTAGGCCACCAGGTTCGGTTGAACCGGATAGAAAACCGCACGCGCCAAGTCGCCGGCCGATACTCCGGGCGGCGGCGTCGCGCACAACGAAAGGACTCCCTGATTCACTCGCGCACGGAAAGTCCACGCGTCATCCCGGACCGGAAAAGTCTGCTTTGCGCGGGCAAAAAGTTCGGCCCAGCGGGACGCCTTGGCGGGCGGCTCGACCTGGGCGGGAAGCGTCAGCCGGAGCCGGTTTGTTTTAGGTATGCATACTTCGCGACAAACCAACCAGACGAGTTTCGCTTCAAGGATATACGTCGCGGCGGCTGGACTATCTTCGGGCGGTCTGATTTCGCACGACAGGAGCACCTCGCGATCGTATCCGAAACTCATCACGGGCGGTTCATCGAAGGTCTTCGGCGCCGGCCAGAGGATCGGCCCGGCGGCAAAGCCTTCCGGCAATTGCCAGGTAATTTCCGGCGGCATGCCCGAATCGCCGGCGTTGCGCCAGTATGTATGCCAATGATCCGGAAGGCGAAGCAAAACGCCCGCCCTAAACGGCACGCCCGGTTGAATCGATTCCACGTCGACCACGAGCTCCGCCGTCCCGGGCGCCTCGTCGGCACGCACCTGAACGCTTGCGCCGATAAGCATAACCAAAGTCCATATGACCGCTTTGCCCATGATAACCCCCATCTTGACAGAACCATACAACGTTACCGCGAGTTTTTCCAGCAACGCAGGGCTTCTTGGAGATCAGACAACAACGCGCTTCCGTCTCATTTTTCCACAAAAAGCTGCGGCTAAGACTGAGAAGGGTGCATCCCGACACGGCCGCAGAAAACACGCGCCCGGGGAAGCTGGCCCGTGACGGCTGGAGGCGGGGCTACATGGCCCCGCTGCCGGGGCGAGGCCGCCTGTTTTTATACGCAAATCCTCCTTCATGTAGAGCTGGGCCAAGAAGGATCGCCGCAAAGATTGGCCGCTACAAGAAGACTTGTGTTTTGGAGGGGCGCGCTCCGTCGCGACCGAAAGAAGAGGGTTCCGACAGAGCGGAACCCTCCAAAATCTTTGAGATCTTATTTTCGTCTTGTACTGCAGATGCCGTATTCGCCACGCGCCAAGCATGACACTGACAAGCTGTGGTATGAAAAGTCTATTGTCTATGCCTGACACTGACAAGCTGACACTGACAAGCTCCTCGATGCTACGGCAACCGTACCCGCAGGCGATAGTGCTTGATCGGTTCGACATCCAGGACATTGGTGATGACCACCCAGCCGGACTCGGGCACGAGATTCGTCAGCCCTTGCGCCGACGCCCACGTTCCCGTCGACAGCGTCAGGCCGTACTGCACGTCGTACACCCGATTCGACGCGCAGGGCCAGGCCATGGTGCAGGAAGATCCTTCCAGACTGATTTGGTCCAAGTGCAGATACGAGACGGGATTGGTCGGGTCCGTGCCCATGATGTACTCGTCGCCGGTCGGGATGCCGTCGTCGTCCGCGTCGAGATCGACGGCTTCCTCAAAATGATTCGTGATGCCGTAATGCACCAGCCACCATTCCGGGGTTGGCTTGTTGGTCGTCAGGATGGCCGCGAAGTTCGCCGTCACCCCTTTCGGCGCGTCCATCGACAGATTCAGCGGGTTGGCGCTGCCGCTCGCATCGCCGCTCCAGTTCTCGAAGTGGTAATAGGCATCCGGCGTCGCGGTAATCGTGACCGGTTCACCGTTGGCGAACCAGGCGGCGGTTTGGTCGATACTGCCGTTAGCGCCGGCCGCGGGCGTCAGGTAGTAATTGGTTGTCCACAACCACGTCAACACGGCGTCGTTGGTCACGGTCATCACCAGGCTGGTGGCGGCGCCGCTGACGGGATCGTTGCCGGACATGCTCCAGCCGCCGCACACGTACTGGGTCGTGCCCAGCGTATCCGGCGTCGTCACTTGGTTTGTGATGACGCTTTCTTCCAGCTGGGTATAGATGCCCACATCCGGCGTGCACGAGCCGTAAGCCGACTCGATGGTCAGCGTGTAGTAACCCATCACGCGATAGGCATTGGTCAGTGCCGGCGCTGCGTTCCAGTTGGCGTCGCCCGTCTGCGAAGCCACAATGCCGACCAAGCCGCCGCCGGTGAAGCTCAGGTTCGTGCCTTCGGCTATGGAGCCCGGACCGGACTCCACGGCAAAACTTACACCCAACCCGCTGGAGGCAGTCGCGCTCAAGCCGACGACATCTGTTTCCACAAATACCGAACCGTTGGTCGCGAGGAAGCTGCCAAGCATTTGACTGGCCTTGGTGATGTCGGCCGACAGAGCCGGCTGGCTCAAGTTGTAGTTGCCGGCATCCGCTCCGCCCAGCTCCATGTAGCTGGT
>MHBK01000067.1 GCA_001804865.1 Lentisphaerae bacterium GWF2_57_35 | reverse complement strand
AGCGACGAGGACGGCTTGAGCGACGACCTCGAAACCGTCCTGGGCTCCGATCCGGATTCCGCCGACACGGATTTGGATTGGTTTTCGGACGGCTTTGAAGAAGCAAAAGGCTTCGATCCTCTTAGCTCCTCGAACACGCCGCCGCTTCTGCTCGAAATCGACCGCCACGCGCTATACACCCGGACCACGAATATATTGGTCAGCTTCCCCGGTTTCGTGGCGGAGCATGCGTCCATCGGAGAGACCGAGGACTTCACCAACGGCATCGTACAAGACCTTGCGGTCGGTCTTCCCTATGGGCTGAAAGACGAATCCAACGGAACCCGACAAGTCTACGCCCGGCTCTATCGCAATACGGTGGAACAAAGCCCGGCCATCGCGGGGTCCATTATCTTCGACAACATGGCGCCCTTGATCGGCGATTTTTCGCCGTCCAACGGAGTGCCCACGAACCGGCGCTGGATCATGGTCACCGGGGCCGCGACCGATGCGGTTAGCGCCGTTCGGGTCTTTGTCGATGGAAACTGGTCGGATGGGATTTCAGAGGGGCGTTTCCAATACGACCGGTACATGTTGGAGGCCGGAACCAACCGGGTGCAAGTGACGGCGGAAGACATGGCGGGCAATGTCGCGACCCAGTTTCTCGACGTGGTTCAGGATACCACCGGGGACGTAACCGCACCGTCCATCACGCTGGACTTGCCCAGAGACTATGAAATCGTCGGCGAAGTGACCAATTGGTTTAATCAAACTACCTTTGGCACAAACGACCTGCTTTATCTCAAAGGCCTCACCGACGACGAGACCGCCGACGTGCGTTTCATGGTCTACGCTCAGGACCAAACCAACGGTCCCTTCTCCGCCGTGGTAACAGCCACGCAGGTTTGGGGCACGGTTCACCTGTTTCCCGGAAGCAATACCCTCCAAGCCCTGGCCTCCGATGCGGCGGGGAATACTTCGACTAATGCCTACACGATCGTCCGGGACACCAACTTCTTTTTTGAGATAACCTCTCCGGCGTCTTATCAGGTCGTTAGCGGCTCTTCCATACCGGTCTCGGGCATCGCTTCGCCTCAATTTCTGAATGCCGCCATAACGGTTAATGGAGTCGGGACCACCATCACCAATCAGGGAAGTCATGTCGCCTTCGCCACCGTTTCGCCGGTCCCTTTGTCGTCTTCCTGCACCTACTTACAGGCCGAGGCGCGCCTCAATGGCCGCAGTTACTACGCCGACCCGCCCGTGTATGGCTATGAAATTCTGCACTGGAAAAAAAGGACGTGTTTCGCAGATGAGCATCATGAATTCATGGCTCCTCATCATTATTTGGAATATCACCACACTGTTACGGGCACGTCTTCCTATGAATGGGATTCCGATTCTCGAGTGCGCACACGGGAGGAGGAAAGTGTTGGCGCCAGCTCGTTTATTAATCGGGGGTCGACTCAAGTCTACAAGCAAGCGTGGAATACGTATACGTCATCGAGTGTCTATGCGGAAACCATAACCCCATCTTTCTGGATTGGTCAGAATCGAGAGGATTACCAGTGGGCAGCCCTGCCACATCATTACTCGGGTTATTCCCA
Organism: Lentisphaerae bacterium GWF2_57_35; assembly: GCA_001804865.1. Lineage (GTDB taxonomy): Bacteria > Verrucomicrobiota > Kiritimatiellia > CAIQIC01 > GWF2-57-35 > GWF2-57-35. The sequence goes on along the minus strand of MHBK01000067.1, from coordinate 14,056 downwards.
AGAGAACTACGACAGTGAAATCCAATTTATTAAGCACTGGCCCACGCAGGAAACTCAATGGGTTGTCTTCCAGTTCCGCGGGTTGGGCATTTGGTCTTGGAACTATAGCCCTTCAGTTCTCCCGGAAGAAATCACCTACCGAGGACAAAAAGGATTTCGGCATAACGGTAACGTGTCCTTTGTTCTTCCGATCCGTACGGAAGTTGAGTATTCGATCTCCGCCTCGGACTTTACATGGACGGAAACCTTCTTCTCGGGGCCTTCTTTGTGGTGGGGTTGGGACGATACTTTCGCCTCGGTAGTTGAACGCGGGCATTTGCTCGTCGCCTCCGGTTTTTCAAATTCTGTCCTTAAAGTTCAGTTGGAATCCGACAAAGCATATAGCGGATCGTTCATGGTTGATGCTGGCGACGAATTCAGTCCGGCAGTAACAATCGACCTTATAAATCCGCAGGAGTTTAAAGTTGGAAAATGCGATGCCGTTGAGCCCTGCAATCCGGAGAGTAAAGATAATGCCTTGGTTATTTTTCGAGATACAGTTGCCGGTACGGGCGGCGGTATTCAGCCATTTTCTGTTACTCTGAAGGTTGATCCAAACGGCCTTCCTAACGTTCAATGGTTGGTCATTAATAATCCAGGGTCAGGAACTCTAGAAGATGCCGACCAAGCTGTTGCGACTTTCCGAGATCCGGAGATCGGCGGGGTCTATGAATGGGACGCCGTTGTCGACGGCAAAGTGACTACTCGAACGACGCTGAATCTTCCCTTAGCCGGTGCCGATATGGCGAATTGGCTCGATATGGAAGTGCGGAGCATGAAGACATGGGCGTTATCACATAAGGCCGCCACAGAAGATGCAAATGACAGTCCTATCCCTGGCCTGACGCAATACAGGGTTTATCAGACATGGTGTAATCTATCGGCCTCAGACTTCGATTATCGTTTGAATCCTGTTGATGCTGGTCATCGTGCACCGTGCGAGCGGTTTAATCCAAGCTCTGTTTTATACACCTACGTTACGGTCAACGGCGTCGTGGTTCATGGCAGTAAAATCAACAACATGCTTTGGTCTTTATTTGGTCGTTATTGGGGATGGCCGGAGTTGAGTTTACGGGTTGGTGCTCATCTGAATCAGCTTGCCCGAGATAGGCGTTTAGATGGAACTGCTTCACAAAACGCCATCGGTTTGGGTGACGACCTCTATGCGCTTATAGAAAGCTCCCCTGGTTCCAGCATTTACACGGTTCTGACAGCATCCGGCTTGCAGACGATGTGGGATCCCGCCGTGTTGAATGAGGAAAAATTATGGCCTTCGCCCTATCCGTATAATTCAGGTAGTTCGACGCTTCTAAGACCGAGTTTATCGACAACACCCTAAAAAGGAACTGCTAATGAAAAAAGCAATCTGTGGTTTTGTAGCATTGATGATCATCGGCCAAGTTGGTTTGCTGTTTGCCGATCCTCCTTCTCCTCAAGAAGTGGCGTCAACGGTGTCCAACTTGTGGATTGGACAGGAGTTTGTTCCGTTGGGGTCATACATCACGAATCTCTACATGGCTTATTCGAGCTATATGCCCGCCATCCTATCGTCGAGTTTTCATGACTATATTTTCCTGGGGGAATTAGCATCAGCGTCAAATAAACTCAATGTAGTCAAGCAGGCAATCGATTCGAACCCTTTGGGTTTTCCCGAGGCGTTCAAGGCAAGGTTTAATGACTGCTTTTCATCGCTACAATGGGAGATAGCTCTTCACGAACGCAAGGGACGTACTCCCGAAACAGTTCGTTCCAATGCCTTCCCGTCAACCATCCGAAATGCTTGGGGTATGCAACTTCCTCCAGCCATAGACATCCTGTTCTATACACCGGCAACGAATGCTCCATAACTTTCGATTCAACGAATGAAAATAATCCTCATACTTCTGAATGTCTTAATGATCGGCTGGCTTCTGGCTATTACACCGATCTGTGAAAGCCAGCTTGTTCGTAGCGCAGGCTTGGCTCTTCGTGAACTGAACCGTGTTGGCGTGATCAACACAAATGCTCTTGCTGAGTTCCAGCGAAGCCGGCCAATGGACTTTCCAAACGACAACATGATGCTGGTCGGGAAGTGGATGACCAAAGGACAAGCCCTTACAGCCCTCGCCGTTTTGCCTGCCGGAATAGTGATCATGGTGAATGTAATAGGCTTGGTATTAATCTGCTTTAGAAAAAAGAACAGTGTTCCCAACTAAATCTTGAGTTCCACCCCCCCCGGCGCGGCGTGGGCCGCGCCGGGGAAAATCTCCGTGCGTGGATGGGCGTGGGCGGCGGGACCGATGCACGCTGCCCACGCGCATCGCCACAAAGTTGCGGGGCAACTTTGAGGCCATGCGCGTCTTCTTCCCGCTGCGGACTCGCTATCGCTCGGATGCGCGCGCCTCGCAGAAGTCGCGCCGTATGCGTATTCCGATCCAATCCGGACACCTATTCTGATTCAATCCGGACACCGATTCCGGTGATTTCGGACACCCTGCGCCGGGAGGGTGGCGACGCTGGATAACACCGATCAAGATGGAGGCCATTAGGGTCAGAGGCCATTAGCATTGATAAGCCGGGTCGGACCACGACAAGTTATTATTATGGCGATATTTGAGTAAAAGCAATCGATCCCAAAATGGCGTATGGTCACATATTTGAGGCGAAAAAATCATTCTTACGGCTTATATGAGTAGCCGCCACAATGTGCGGGCCGCATGGGTACAAGCCGTTCTTTGCTGTTATCCGTGGGACCGCTTTGCCATCCGTGGGGCAACTCTTTCTTGGTCGACATAAACCCTCCGGAAGTAATGCCGGCTGTCCTCCGGGTAAACGAAGCCCGTCTTCGCCCGCCTGCGCATCGCTACGCGAAGCGTTGCGGGCAGGGAGAATGCCGGGCCACCTTTCAGAACTAATGAGGAAAGTGGACTAAAGGGTCGGTTCTCGCATTGCAGTAAAACAGGTCGACGAGCGAACGAGTCCGCACATGGGTGCAAAACGCCGTCGGATAGGGCATGTCCGCCATTAGGGTCAACCCTGGAAGCCGGCGCTTCATAAACTATTTTAGCGCTTTTTTCGCGTATTTAGCGGGCTTTTCCTCTTCTTCTGCGCCAAAAACGCGATTTTTAACTATATTTTGCGTCTTTTGCGCCTTTTCGCGGCCATTTCACGGCATTTACTTTCTCGCACAGCGCTCGACAACGCCCTCTCGCTGGAGTTCCTCGGGACAGCACGTGAAAGGCGTTGGTTTCGACGGAGCGAAACCCTCCACGAGGGGCCATCCAAACCGCTTATTTGTTTATATTGCTCATATATTAATTATACATATCACTTTGTTTTTGTGTTGCCTTATTTGATATTTGCTTATATTTATCATTTGTATGCGTCTAAATGTCATTCCCAAGCGCGTCGTTTCGCACAAGGAGTATTCATGAAAAGACCTTTGTCCCTTGCCTCGATCGCTCTTCTTCTGCTCGCCGTTTCATCCGCCCCGGCGGAGACGGTTTTTCACGATGAAATGGACGGGGTCGCGGCGTGGAGTTTAAGCGACTGCGCGTTTGAGCCCAACGGGGACGGGACGGCCACGCTGACGGAAGCCGGGCCGGAGTCCTTTGGAAAAGTCTCTTTGGAGTTGGGCGTTCTCGATCCCGCCGTTTATCAGTATCTGGAGCTAAGAGTCAGTGCGATTTCAAGCAGTTGCCGGCTCAAGATTTTTCTCGCCGGTCCCGGGGCCGCAGTGCGCGCCATCGAGGACGGTTGGTACACGGGGGTCTATTTGGTTCGTTTATCCGACAAGCCGGACTACGACCAGCTCGTCGGACAAGCCTGCCGGCTGGAAATCTGGATCGAAGGGGAGGGCGCTTCCGCGACGTTGGACAGCATCGCCATTCGCGGCGAAAAGATACGACAAGTCTACGTCAGTCCAAACGGCAGCGATACGCCGCCCTATTTGACGTGGGCCACCGCGGCGCGCAGCATTCAGGCGGCCGTTTATGCGGCCGAGCAGAACGGCTCGGTTGTTGTCACCAATGGAGTTTACTCTCTTAATCAGGCCATTAATCTCGCCGGCGCCGTGACGGTGCGCAGCGTTAATGGTCCGGAGGAAACCATTGCGAAAGGCGAGGGCAACGACTGCTGCTTCAGAATTTACGGCAACGGCGGGGCGCCGTCGGTGAGTCCGATTCTGGACGGCTTGACCATTCGAAACGGTTATGCCGAAGGCGGCGCTGGGGTGTTGTGCATGAACGGCGGCACGCTCACCAATTGCATTATCAGCTACAACACCCAACGACTGGACATCGTTCATGCCGCCGTGGTTTATTCTCCGGGGACGTTCATGGGCGGCGGCGTGGCTTGCCAGGGGCTGGGCGCTGAAGTTCGCAATTGCACCATCAAGCACAATGTCAGCCGGGAAGGGGGCGGGGTCATATGCCGCGGCGGAGGTTCGATCGTGGATTGCACGATCGTCAGCAATATCGCCAGTTGGCGAGGCGGGGGCATCGCTATTTGGGGCGTTGACAACAACCCCTCCGCGGTAAACATAACCCGATGCCTGATCAGCGATAACATTTCCGCTGAAGGCGGCGGTCTTCGGGCTCTCAACGCGACCATAGAAGGCTGCCGGATTTCCCGCAACACCGCCGCCTGCGGAGGCGGCGCTTATCTGGAAGACTCAACGCGTTTTATAAATAACCTCGTGCAATACAATACATCCAGCGTCGAGGGAGGCGGGCTCTATGCGTGCAATCTGACGCTTAGCGGCGGAATTCAAGGTTGCACGATTGTCAGCAACCGATGCACAGGTCCCACGCCGAGCAATTCCTCGTTTGCACCAGGTAAATACAATGGATCTGAATTTGATACTTTTCGTTTTAATCAAAACGTTTGGGCTCCTGCCGGGGGGGCTTACCTTTTCCATACGGCGGTAAAAAACTGCATCATCTACGACAATCTGGCCAATGGACCCGGCGACAATTATACCTATGGTCCAACCAACGAATGGAACGATGACGCCTGCACCACACCCAACACCCTGCGAAGCTCCATTTCCAACACCTGCACTTTTCCCAAACCGGCTTGCTCCGGAGACGATTGCATTTCGTCCGACCCCTTGTTCGTGGATCGGGCCGCCGGCCAGTATGCGCTGCAAGCCGGCTCTCCCTGCATCGATTTCGGAAGCTCGTACGAAATCTGGTCGGATGTCGATCTCACGGGCGTTCAGCGCCCGCTGGATGGCAACAACTCGGGAACGGCAGAATACGATATCGGCGCTTACGAGTATGTCGATCCCCTCGCCATGTCCGACGATGCGGACTCGGACGGCTTGTCGAACGAGCTGGAGTTGTATACGTACTACACCGATCCTTACCAGGCGGACACCGATGAGGACGGCCTGACGGACTATCAGGAGGTTTTCACGTCCTTCACGAACCCCAACTACGCGGACATAGACCGTGACGGGTTTAAAGACGGCGAAGAGTTCCTCAACCGAAAAACCGATCCGTACCGGTACAACGGCCGCGTTTTTGCGCATTTCATGCCTTGGTTCGGCGACAACGACGAGTACCAACAGCTCTCCGCCCACGAGGATGTAAACGCTGCCGCGCGCGTGGTAAACGCTTATCACTGGAGAGACGGCTACGCCACGAACGGCCATCCGATCATCGGCCGCTACAGCTCCCGCGACCCGGCGGCCTGCGAGTATCACATCCTCGCGGCCCTGGCTTGCGAACTGGACGGCTTTATTCTTAACTGGCGGGGCACCAACGGCGCGCCCGCGTTTCTCGACGACGGCGCCTGGCTGATGTTTAACAAGCTGCAGGAACTCAAGAACCGCTTCCACGGCCAAGCCGATCATTTCAGCTTGTGCAGCTTGAACTACGACGATCAGCCTTATCTGACGCCGTCCGATTTTTCCAAGGAGGCCATTTCAAACGACTTCGCCTATCTGAAAAGAACCTACGTGGACGCCTTTCCAAACGAGTATTACCGCCTCTGGAACGGCGAAAGCTGGCAATCGTTTATGTCGATTTTTATTACGCACGGAGACGATGTGTATCGCGCCGGAGTTGTCTATACGGCCAATGTGGACAACGCCCTGGGCGGCTTCATCGCCTGGCCGACGCCCGCCGACGAAATTCAGCGATATGCAGACAGCTTTTATGCCTGGGTTCAACCGGACAACGGGGACTGGGCGGCCGACGGATCGGATTGGGGAGAACGATATCTCAACGTCGATTTCTATTCGCCCATTCGCACGGTCTTTTCCAGCAAGCAACTGACGATCGGCGGGGCCTGGGCCGGCTTCGATGACCGCCAGGTCAATTGGTATGCCGCACAATATCCGAATCCCAGCGTCGGAGAGCCCGGCAATCGCTGGATGGACCGGAGAGGTTTGTTTGTGTTTACAAGCACGTGGGCGCTGGCGGAAGCGGAGTTCAATAAGACGCCTCCCGTTCGCACCATCCAAGTCATTACCTGGAACGATTGGAACGAAGGCACCGCCATCGAACCTTCGGGCTCGTCCGGCCCGGGCGCTTATGGGTATCAATATGCGGACGCATTACGCGATCGCGCGGCAAACTTCCGGTCGCGCAGGGAGACCAACGACGCCTTGGGCGTGCGGCTGGCCCGCAAGATTTACTTCGCCCGAAAAACGTCCGCCGATCCCGCCTTCCAAGCGACCATCGATACGGCGGTTGGATTGTTCCTGCAGGCCGATTATGCGGGCGCCGACAGCGTTCTGAATGGATTGGGCTCGCCGATTCAATACGAGATCCCGGCCTGGAACGACGACTTTTCCGATACGGGAACCCCTGTGGGCTGGAACGGCAAGGCCGGCGCCGAGGCAACCCGGCAGGCGGGACAACTGGTCCTTTCCGCTCCTGCCGGCAAAGACTATGGCGGCGCGCAGTCGCCGGAACTGCTGGTCGATTTGGACGCGCACCCGATCCTCAGGTTCAAATTGGATGCGCTGGCCGGTTTGGACGTCAACCCGCCGAGTTTTAAAGTCCAATTGCAGGAACATAATTCCTCCGTGTATGTGGACGTCCTGACCGTCAGCGCGCCCGGCACGTACGAAGTGGATCTGCGCCCCTTCTGGACCGGCACGTGGCTTTTCCATGTTCAACTTTGGGCCGTCGATTCCCTGGAGGTCACAGCGCGGCTGGACTTCATCAAGCTGAGTTCGCCGACAGGGAATTAAGCGCCTCGGTCGTACTATTTGGCGGCGGCCCCGACCCGAGTCGCAGTCCGCTCGTTCTTTTCGTCTTTTGCGCGACTCATGCATCCTGGAGGGTTCCGCTCTGTCGGAACCTTTTTCTGCCGGTCGCGACGGAGCGCGACCCTCCAGCAGAAGATTCTACAAGGTTCATCCATTGCCGCGATATACATACAGAGACGGTGTTAGGTATGTTCATGCCCAATGAACCCTTGTTCCACAGGCTAAACATGAACGATGCGCCGAATAAAGAAGGCTTCGCGGCCGTCCCCTCCACGCTGCGCCAATTGATGAAGTCCGCCCAGGAAGTGGCCAAGGGACGCTACGATGCGGCCAGCCACCTGTTTCATGTCGCCGGCAGCGAGACGGAGACGCCGGAGTTGCGCGATCTGGCGGAGACGTTGGGGCTGATGTGCGTGAAAGTCGAAGCCCGCGAGTACTCGCTTGCCCTGGCGCTGGAGGACGTCAAAAAGAAGAATGCCGAACTCGAGCAGGAGTCTGCGCTGCGCGCCCAGAGCGGTTTTCTCTTCTTCTCGACGATTGTCATGTTGAGCGTTTATACCATGATTCTTTCCTTGGGCCTTTCATCCGGGTGGATTGGCGACGCCACGGAACAGCCGCTGACCCTCGGCCTGATGTTCGTCATTCTGTTGATGATCGGCTCGTTCGTGAAGCGCCATCATTATCCCTGGGCCGCCTGGGGCCTGACCTGGAAGGGGAGCGGGCGCGCGTTGACGGAAAGCTTTTTCTTCAGCCTGCCCTGGGCGCTGTTCGCCATTGCGCTCAAATGGAAGCTCGTGCACACCCCGACCTCCGCGATGTACGGTCATCCCATCTTCGAGCTGAATTGCTCCGCCCTGGCCTTGTTCCTTTACGCGCTCGTGTCCATCACGCAGGAAATCATCAGCCGCGGCTTTCTGCAAACGGCCACCGAGCGGGTGCTGACCGGCAAATACCGGTCTTTCATGGCCGTCCTGACCTCTTCCGTGCTCTTTGCGGTGCTGCACCTGCATTATTCCACCGCCACCATGGCCGCTACGTTCGTCAGCGGGCTCTTCTTCGGCTGGTTGTTCCTCCGGCAACGGACCGTCGTCGGGGTCAGCGCGGCGCATTATCTCCTGGGCGCCCTGGCCATGGATGCGTTGCACCTGATCGGATAACCTAAAGAGGATTTCACGAGGAGCTCATGAACCTAGCGAGCCGCTGGGTGCATCTTGACACGGCCCCTCCTCAACGTCTGGCACTGGAAAGAAACTACCGGCTTACGCCGGCGGCTACGTAGCCGCGTCCGTAAGGACGTGGATTCTTATTCGTATGCGCGGGGGCAGTGTCAAGATGCACCCGAGCCGCTTAAATTTCCTCAATTCTCTTGGCTCGGAACGTCTGGCCAAGTATGCTGATTTCCAATGCAAATTGCTTGGAAAGTTCTAATTGTATTTTTGTTGTTCGGTCTGAACCAGGGCGCTCACGCCCAGATTTCCGCCAGCAAGACGCAGTCGCTTCAGGTGGATGCGGACACCAATCACAAGGCCGGTCCCGGCGACGCCATCCGCTACACCGTCGTCATCACCAACACAGCCGGCAGCAATTTGTTCGATGTGGTTTTCAACGATATAATCGGATCGAACACGACGCTGGTGGCCGGCTCCATCCGAAGTACGCCGCTGGCCCGGCCTGACCTGTATTCGGCCATCGGCAATACGACGCTGTCCGTTCCCGCGGCCAGCGGGGTTTTGACGAACGATTCCGATCCGGACGGGGATGCGGTCGGCGTCGTGGCCTTCGCGGCTGTCAGCGCGCAGGGCGGTACGGTTATGGTCGCGAACGATGGAGGCTTCTCCTATCTGCCGCCGGCCGGCTTCAAGGGCGCGGATTCGTTCGCCTACACGATCGGCGATGGCCACGGAGGCTCGAACAGCTCGCTGGCGACGATCATGGTCAGCGACATGGTCTGGTATGTGAACAACGCGGGCGCGAATGGCGATGGTCGTCAGAGTTCGCCGCTCAATTCGTTCGGCGGGATCAACGGGGCGGGAGGCGCGGGCGATTTCGATGGCGCGAACGACATCATCTACTTGTTCCAGGGCAGCGGCAGTTACGGCAGCGGTCTGGCGCTGGAGAGCGGCCAGAAGCTCATCGGCGCGGGCGCGGCGCTGGTGGTCGGCGGCACGACGATTTATCCCGCGGGCAGCCGTCCGACGCTCGGCTTGGGCGGCGCGGGGGCGACGTGTGCGGCCAATAATCTTATCCAGGGCCTCGATATTGTGGCGACGGCCGGCAAGGGCGTATCGGGCGCCGGCTTCGGCACGCTGACGATCTCCAACGCGAGCATCACGTCCACGGGCGGCGCGGCGCTGGACCTGGCGACCGGCACGCTGGCGATAACGCTGGACAGCGCGTCGTCCATGAACAGCTCAGCCGAAGGACTGCGGCTCAGCAACGTCAACGGCACGTTCACGGCCGTCGCGGGCAACATCTCCGCTCCGACGGGCGCGGGTATTTTCATAAGCGGCGAAACGGCCGGCGTGACCTATCCTGGAAATGTGACGAAGAATAACGCGGGCCGGGTTGTGGACATTTCCGGCAAATCGGGCGGCACGGTCGCGCTCAATGGCGCCATGACGCAGGTCGCCGCATCCGGTACGGGCATTTCGCTCGTGAACAATTCCGGGGCAACGATCAGCTTCGGGGGCGTCATCACACTGAGTACGTCCGCCAACGCCGCGTTCAGCGCGACGGGCGGCGGAACGGTAACGGCCACGGCGTCGGGCAGCACGTTGACGACGACGAGCGGCGCCGCGCTGAATGTCGTGAACACAACCATCGGCGCGGGCGGGCTGACGTTCCAGAGCATTTCCTGCAATGGCGCTGTCAATGGCATCGTTCTAAACGCCACGGGATCAAGCGGCGGTCTAACCGTAACCGGAAGCGACGGCGCCGATGCCGGAACGGTTCCAGACGCCGGTTCCGGCGGCACGATTCAGAACACCTCTGGCCACGGCATCTCGCTGGCCGGCACGACCGACGTGAGGCTGGGCGGAATGACCGTCAGGAACAACCTCGGCAGCGGTATTTCCGGATCGAGCATCAATGGGTTCGTGCTCGATGGCGCGACGATAACAGGCAACGGCAATGACGCCGCATCCGACGAGTCCGGCATCAATCTGAGCGAGTTGACCGGAACAAGTTCTGGCGGCGCCCACCCCACCGCCATCCGGAATTCGACGATCAGCAACAACAACGAGTTTGAACTTCAGATTACGGACACGACGGGCCTGTTGGCGGACTTCCAGCTTCACGACAATACGATTTCATGCAACGGTTTTGGGATCAACGGCAACGCGACCTCGCCGCACGGCAATCTGGTCAATTTCCTGGCGCTCGGTTCCGCGAGCATGACGTTGAACGCCGTGGGCGGCTCTTACAGTGGAAATCTGGACACGAGCGGGGGCAGGATCATTACCGCCACGGGCATTCAAGCCGACCATTCCGGCTCCGGTGGAACGGTCAACGCAAACATTTCCGGCGCCGCCTTCACAAATAACAACGTCTCGGTGAGCGTGTCGGCCGCCAATGGCGGCAGCATGACCTTTGACGTGAATGGCAACACGGCTTCCCGCAGCCGCTCTCACAATCTGAACTTATTCATCGCCGCCAACAGCGTCGGCAGCGTAAACGGCAAATTCCGCAATAACATCGTCGGCCAGCAAGGCGTTCCGAATTCGGGATCGGAAATCGGTTACGGAATCCGAGTCCAAAACGAGGCGAAATTAGGCGCCAACATTTTGATTTCCGGCAATACGATCCAAGGAATCGGCGCTCCGGGCGCCGGCTTTGCAGGAATCAACGTGAATCACGGCATTGTCGGGGCAACCACCGTGAACCAAATGCTGTCGCTGACCATCGCCAATAATACCATTCGGGACGTATATAATAGCCGCGCGATCGTCGTTCAACAAAATGACTCCGGGAACCCCGGCATGGTCTGCGCCAATGTTTCCGGCAATCAAATGTCCAACATCGCAGGAAATGTCGGCGACGGCACTTGCCTGCGTTTCCGGCAACTGAGCGGCGGCGTTTTCAGGTGTACTCAGACGGACTTGAACAACTTGGCCGCTGTAAATGGAATCGGCGCCGGGCAAATCAGCGTTGGCGGAACGGTTACGTATAATCAATCTCCATGCATGACGCCTCCATGATTTCACGACATGACAAAAAACAGGGCCTATGGCGAGCAGGAGTCGGGGCCTTTTTATTAATGGTCTTGTGCTCCAGCACGGCGCAGGCCCAAGTCAGCCGCACCATCGGCACGCTGCCGCCCGGCGGCACGATCACGATCACCTTCGACGTGGCGATCAACACGAATTTCCCGGCGGGCGTGTTTGCGGTCAGCAATCAGGGCACGGTGGTCCGCAGCTTCTCCACCCACCTCACGGACGATCCTGCGGTGGGCGGCGAGAGCGATCCGACCGTCATGCAACTGCTGCCCGACTACGATTTCGGCGACGCTCCCAGCCCGTATCCGACGCTGATCGTGAGCAACGGCGCGCGGCACATTGTCCCGTTCACCGGCGGCGCGACGCTTTATCTGGGCGCTGTTGCGCCCGACGTCGAGACGAATGGCCAGCCGCAGGCCGGCGCGCTCGGCGACAACCTGGCCGGAGTGAACGACGAAGACGGCGTCACCCTTCCGCCAATGTTCTACGTCCTGCAATCCAACGCCCTGACCGTCACCGCCAGCGGCGCGGGCCAGCTCGATGCGTGGATCGATTGGAACCGCGACGGCGACTGGGATGACGCGGGCGAAAACCTGTTTTCCAATCGCAGCGTCGCGACGGGGCCGAACCTGCTTTCCTTCGGCGTTCCGGCTTTCGCATCCAGCGGAACCAGCTTCGCGCGATTCCGTTTGAGCAGCGCGGGCGGATTGGCCAACACCGGGATTGCCGCCGACGGCGAGGTCGAGGATTATCTGGTTAATCTCGACGCCACGCGGGCCGACCTGGCGATCTTCAATACCGGCTCGCCCGATCCGCTGATCTCCAGCAGCAACCTCACGTACACGCTCACCGTGACGAATATCGGGATCCATCCGGCCTCCAGCGTAACGGTCACGAATGTCCTGCCCGCCGGCGCGACCTTTGTATCCGCATCGCCCGGTTGGACGCAGCATGCGGGCGTTGTCTATGGCGGCCCATTCGCCCTCCCGTCCGGCAGCGCCACCTCGTTCGTTATCCAGATTGCCGTCAGCGGCGCGTCGGCGACCACCCTCACCAACCGCGCCTACGTCAGCGGCGGCACGGCCACCGACACCAACCTGCTGAACAATTCCGCCATCGCCGCCGCCACGCTGGCGGACACCGACGGCGACGGCCGTCCCAATTTCGCCGATTCCGACAACGACAACGACGGTATCCCCGATGTCTGGGAAATCCAGTACGGAGCGAATCCGACGAATGGCGCGAACGCCTTGCTGGACGCCGACCTCGATGGCTATACCGCGTTTCAGGAGTATCTTGCCGACACATCTCCGACCAACGAGACTTCTTACCCTCGCATCGCCGCCTGCGCGAGTTTAACGGGCGTTGCCATTACCTTCCCCTCCTCGACGGCGCGCCTCTACCGGTTGGATTATTCGACCAATCTCCTGAATTCGTTCTGGATGCCCTTCGCATCGAACATCGCCGGTTTGGCCGGCAGCACAACCCTCATCGACACCAACCCAACCTCACGACGCAGTTTCCGCATCAGCGTGGGTTTGCCCTGATTCAGGGAAGTTGGGCCTCGCGAATCTTGTCATTGAGTCTGGGCTTTTTGTCGTCTACTATACAAACCGGTATATAAAAACAGGAGATTGATCCATGTCAAACAAGGTCAAGCTGGGCACAAAACTGCTTTTTTTGGTCCTCATTTTCCTGACAACGTTCCTCGTATTTACGGGTCTTTCGTTCAACACGCTGAATCGGCTGCGCGTCAACGGTCCCATCTATAAACAAATCGTCATGGGAAAAGACCTGATAGCCGACATCCTGCCCCCCCCTGAATACATCATCGAACCCTATCTTCTTACATTCCAAATGCTGGGCGAAACCGACACCGCAAAATTGCGGGCGCTGGTTGAAAAGTCCCAGGCGCTTAAGAAAGATTATCAGATTCGGCATGAAGTGTGGGTCCAGGAACTGCCCGAAGGAAAAATGAAAGACATGCTCATTGACGCATCCTACAGCTCCGCCATGGAATTTTTTAAACTGCTCGAAACCCAATATATCCCCGCTGTTCAAGAAGGCAACCAAGCCCAAGCTTCACAACTGGCCTTTGGAAAAATGCGTGTTCAGTATGAACAACACCGCAAGGCGATTGATGAAATCGTCCGGATGGCTACGGATCAGAATACCCACAGTGAAAAGTCAGCTGTCGGCGCCATCCGAAGCAGGACTTCGCTTATGATCGGCTTAGCCGTCAGCAGCTGCATTTTCATGGGCATATTTGCCTATCTAATCGGTCGGAATATGATTGGTTCGATTCGCGAGGTTATCAAAAATCTATCCGCCGGCTCCAAGCAGGTCACCGCCGCCTCCAGCCAGGTATCCGGCGCCAGTCAGCAACTCGCGCAAGGCTCCAGCGAACAGGCCTCAAGCCTGGAGGAAACCTCCGCCTCGCTCGAAGAGATAACCTCCATGACCCGGCAGAACGCCGACAACGCCAATCAGGCCAACAACATCGCCAAGGAGGCCAGTTCCCTGGCCGTCGGCGGCGTCGAGGCCATGACGCGCATGATCGGGGCCATCGACAAGATCAAGAAGTCCTCCGACGAAACGGCCA
>MHBK01000066.1 GCA_001804865.1 Lentisphaerae bacterium GWF2_57_35 | reverse complement strand
AGCGATGCGGCGGCCGCTATTGGCGTCATAGGTGTAGGCGGTACGATTTCCGGCGGCATCTTCGGTGTAATCTATGCGGCCTTGGGCGCTGTAATGCGTCCCATTCGTTCCGGTACGGGGATCGATCGCTGCGATTTGACGGCCCAATGCGTCATAAGCAAACGTGAGCTCCAGACCGGTCTTTGACGTGGCGGACATTAGGCGTCCGTTCACGTTCACTTGGGTGACGGTCTGCGTCGAATCGGGTTGCGAGGCCAGCGTCGTTACACTTTTCGTAGAGGCATCCACGGACACCTTGACGGACGTGATGTTGCCGTGGATGTCTACGCTTTCTTTTTCGCCGGCTGCGCAGCCGCACTGGCTTCCGCTTAATTTACGTCGTTGCGCGCCCAGGGTCGTGGGAGAGGAGTCGTTTGCAACCGCATAGGCTATGGAGACAACTTCCTCCCACCATGAACCATTGCGCAATACATAAGCAAATTCGCTTCCCTTGATGCGATCCAGCGAGGCCAAATCGAGCGCTCCGTTGGAGTTCAAATCCAAGCCGGACCGAATCTGGCGGCCCAATTCGTCGTATACGTACAGAGTATCCGCTTGTCCGGAGGCGCTGGTACGCACGAGTTGACCCTTCTCGTTATACTCATAACGATTGGTCTCAACCGTTCCGCCAAATCCGGGTTTTTCCACCCGAACTAAACGGCCCAGCAGGTCGGTGGTTGTTTTCTGCCATGCAGGAGAATTCGTCGCGGACGAACCGGTATAGACCTTCGTCCACTGCGAGCCGTCCGCATTTACGCCATATTCGGAATAACGGGCTGTCGTTCCTTCGCCCGTGATGGACTTGGGCCGGCCATCCGCGTACTTCTCCGTGACCTCAGATGCTCCTCCCGGACGGATCACGGTGGTTATTCGACCTCCCGTTGCATAGCTATAGGCGGTCTCCAAGCCGGCTTCGTTCACGGTCTTGATCAAGCGGCCTGCCAAGTCATACTGGTTGCTTGCGGTTATTAAACTCAGCCCGCCGGCCGTCACGATTTTCGTCAGCTTATTCCCCGCGCCATCATACGTGTAGCTGGTCGCCAGGTCTTCCTGAGCGGGATACTCGCCCGCCGCAACTCCTTTAAAAGTTTCCATCAGAAGACGTCGATTCTGATCGGATACCTTCGTCACCCGGAGACCGTCATAACCAATTTCGTCGCTGGTAGCGCAGCAGGTTTGCCAAGTCACATCCTTGAAGAGTCCGTTGGCCTGATAGGTTTTTGTTTCGCGTTGGAATGGATCGTACTCATGGACCGTCCAATCCACTCGTTCGTAACCCGTCGGAGTCTTAACATACGTTTCCTTCAACAGAGGATTCCTGAATTCATTCAGGATCTTGATCTCACGGGTTGTTTTGAACGCAATCCCCTCGGGAGAAGTCACGGTTCCATGCGTGATGACCTGCCGGATAAAGTTGCTGCCGACGCCCGTGCTGAATGCGCCCGGCTGTCCCTCGTCAGACTGGTAGGAACCCAGTTCATAACTGTAGGAATCCAAGCTGCCATCCGGCATTTGCCTGCTTTTCGGCAAGCTCGCCAGCAGACCGAAGCGGTCGTCGTCATATTCAACCGTCACGGTGCGGAGGTTGCCCTCGTCGCCATAAGCGGCGCCGGGCGTTGCGGCTTTTTCTTCGACGTGAACCAAGGCCCCTTCGCTGTCCAGGAAGTAGGCGTGGAAGGTTTTTTCGACCACCTGCCCCATGATTCGCTTCTCGATTTTTCGCGGCCTATAATGCCGGATGGAAGGAACATCCAAGGCATCGATGGATTCATACGAGTAGTAGGTTGCCGTGACTTGGCCGGCATCGGGAATGCCTTGCGACGGATGGCCCTGATCGAGCCAGCTTTCCATTTGCACGGTCTTGCGTCCATGCCGGTCATAATCGAACCATTTCCATGAACCGTCCGGCTTCACTTCCAAGTTCAATTTTCCATGCCTGAAGGATTCGTACGGGTCATGATAATACGTCCGCGATGTGATCAAGGCCGCGCCATCCGGATCGAGGATTTCCAAAACCGGCAGTTTTCGTTCGCTGCCCCAGAAAGTCAGATCCTGCAAGCGATGCTCGATCTTGGCGACATGGCCGCCGGCATCCTGCCAGATCTTGATTTCCTTGCGCGCGACCGCCCCTGGTTGTCCAGACTCAGCCAATTCGGCCAGCACCAGGTAATCGGCGTTGGTCCCATGGCCGGACCCCGGCAGAGCCTTTGGACCTGTCAAATAGTTGCCGAAGGGCGTTTGAATGGACACCGTATAGTTGCCTGAAGGGAGGACCGCAGAGAATCCGAAGGGAGACACCGCATTGGCATTGGTATCGACCGCCGTGGACGGGAACAAAGATGCTCCGCCGGGAATATTGGCGCTTTGAGGGGAATTGCCATTGGCCAGAATGTCGGCCGTATAGAGGACTTCGCTTTCGTTCCCTTTGACCAGCGTCCAGGATCGGGTCGCGTCATTCCAGGTGAAATTATGAGATTCCGTCTGTTCGCCGTTCACCCATTTGGAAACAAACAGCCGATTGAAGCTGTTTGTGCCATCGGGATTTTTCACATTCCAAACCGCAAAAGGCGACACCTGGGCGTCGATGGCGTAGTACCCGTTGCTGTACCCATTGATAGCGTCCAGCGGATAGAAGCGCAGTTCGTATTCGAACGCGTTTAGAGTTACAACATCAAGAAACGTTTGCGCGGCAACCGCCTGACGAAGGGCTTGCCCATCGTATAACGCTTCGGTCTTCGAAAACATCGTATAGAGCTTTAGCCGTTCCGGGCGGCACAAGGCGGGTTCAGGAAACTCGCTCTTGATGAGCAGCATTCCTGCGTTAATGCCGGGTTTTCGGTCTTTTCCGAGAAAGAACTGCATCTTCAGACTCGTTGCGCCAGACCCCCCTCCGCCACTGCCATCAACGGGACAGCACTCCTCGCCATCGGAAACGACAGAGCCGTCGTCGCAACATGTTTCGCCTTCTGACAGGCAGCCGCAAGCCGACTCCGACTGGCCCTCCTCGCAAGGAGGCGGCGGATCGTTATTAGGGTTCGCGTAAGCGCCGCTGACCAACAAGGCCTCATCCATCGGCCCCAGCATCAAATTACCCAAGGTCATCAGACCTGCCAGGACCATCCAGACAACGATCGGTTTCGAAGCTCGTCTTTTCATGAATCGCCTTTCTTCCCTTTCTGCTGCATTGATTGCATGTTTAATTTCTTCAGAAGCTGTTGCCGGCCCTTTGCAGAGGCTTGCACGTAAAAGCCGCGGCTCTCGGAGGTTTCTTGCAGGAAGGTCAAATCACTGGCGTCGCCGAGTTGCCCCAGCGCATGGATCGCCGCCATACGAAGAACTCGCTGCGTGGATTCCGACATAGCGAGACTCCGCACCAACAATATGGCTTTTTCGCAGGCCAATTCCCCGCAAGCCTGCACGGCCGCCGAACGGGCGGCCACACCGCCTGTTTCGTCTTCCGCGACGAGCAACGCTTTTGTGCATAGGCCTTCACGATCGCCGGCGCCCGTTGTCCGATGGATTCGCATGAGTCCACGCAATGCGGTGCCGGCCAACGTACCCTCCCGGTTGTCGAGAGCGGCCGTTAGCGTTTGCAGAATCTCGTCGTCGTTGCTTGAAACACCGTACATGGCGGACAAGTGTTGCAGCGCATAATCACGAACAACAACCGACCGATCCGAGTGGTTGTATAAGGCAATCAATTCCGTGCTTAATGCAAGAGGCGACGCCCCCGAGTTCCTCAGCGCGTTCAGCAGTTCATTAACGAAATACGCCTCGTCGCGCGGCTGTAGATTGGAGTACGGCCTCCGGTCGTTAATCAATCCAAGAAGGGTCGCGCCGTCCGGAGCGGCTAAGGGCTTAGGCAACGTTTTCAATGCCGCCAAGCGAGCGTCCAGCGAACGATCGCCGGCCAACCCGGCCACGCGTTGCACGGAGTCGTTGAGTTCCGCGGTCTCCGCCACGGCCGCAATACCGTTGATCGCGCCGAATACCGCCAAGGGCAAGAAACACGTTATAAGCCATCGTCTCATGTTACTGCCTGATTCCGATGTTGTTGCCATTCTGATACACCCAGAGGCCGTGGCAAACGCCATCCTCCCAATTCGGAACCAACACAAAATAGACGCGGGCCTCTCCATTTTCGTCGAAATCGTCTGGAGTCAGGTAAAGCACGGGGGACCCATCCAGCAAAGAGACGGCCGAGGTATACGGTTCAATACGGACATTCACCCCATCCGCCATATCGGTTATGTGTACGATCATCTCGACCAGTTTGGAGCCATCGGAATAGACGTGGACGGGCTGCAGCAGAATTTGACTGCTCGAATACACATCGACGCCTCGTATCGTGGCGGCATCCAAGATGGGACCCTGTTCATACAATCGCGCGACGATCGTCCTCGTTTCGGGCGCGTCGATATCCAAATAGAGCCGTCGCAAACCTGAGGGGAGGATAGAAGATTGAACATCCATGCGAGGGTCGCTTTCGAGAAGCATGGCAGAGGGAATATCCGGATTATCCCAATGGCGTACATTGCCAAGATAGACGACCGGGGAGCCGCTGAAGGACGCCTGTACGGCAGTGACTTGAACCGTGGCCGAAAGCACTTCGCTTCCATCCGTCCATGTTCCCACCACCTGATATACGCCGCCCGAAGCAAAGCGGTGCGGCGTCGGCACGTTGACTGTGGTCACATAACTCGTAACCCCTGCAATAGAGAGGGTCACATCACCCGCAGCGGCATTGCTTGGGTAGGCGTTAAGCAAGAGCGCGTCGTGTGCGCGAATGGTATATTGGTTCGTCGAGGCGGCCAGGAGGTTCAATTCGGCCCAGCGCACCTCGTTTGAAAACACAAGCCAACCGTTATCGGCCAAAACCTGGAGTTTCGTGTTATTTGTCGGCGACAGAGAGACATCGGCAAACCAGGCGTCCTGCACCCCTCGTCGAACAACAAGCGACAGCGCATTTGTAGCAAGATAAGAACTCTGAAGGGCGATGTCGGCAGCGAGCGGACTACGGCCTTCGAGACACCATGGCGATGTAAGACTGTCGCTTAGGACGGTTGTCCCCACGATGTTTCGAGCACGATGGTCCAACCAATCCATTTGCCCATTGTCGTTGGCGTCCGCGCTTCCATAGCTCTGAAGGCGCAATGCGATAATGCGCAGAGATCCATCGCCCAAACGGTATGGCCAGTCCACCGTGATACGATGAACGCCGGTCGTAAGAGGAGGAAGGAAACACAAAGCATAAGAGGCTTCGCCAAAACTCGACGTTAAGCTTCTCCGGGACGCCGGTTTTTCATCCACACGAATATCCAGCAGAAACGATCTTCGTCCAGCATTGGGATCGAATTGAGCAGCCTCAACTTCAAGCGCATAATACCCATTGCTCGGAACCGTCACCGAATAGGAAATCGAGCCGCCTCTGCTCAGGGCATAGATGGAATTGCCGTAAACGTTCCAGGCGCCGGCTTGCACTTCTCCATCCGCTCCATTTACCGCTTCAATCGTTTGTATCGTTCCATTGAAATCCACCAAGAGCGGATCCGAGAACGACGAGCGGACTTCGACTTCGTCCGAGACGCCATCCCCGTCGGTGTCTGTGTTTTGAGGATTTGTTCCATATTTGCATTCCTCGGCATTGCACAATCCGTCGTCGTCGGCGTCGGCATAGGCGTCGGCGAGAGACGGATTCAATCCATGCTGTATTTCCCAGCCGTCGGGCATTCCGTCGTGGTCGGAATCTGCGAGTATGGGCGAAGTGCCGTCGAGGTTCGCTTCGTCGCCATCGGACAACCCGTCGCCATCGGTATCGGCCAGGTTGGGATTGGAGGCTTGTCGATATTCTTCCAAGTTGCTTAGCCCATCGGAATCGGCGTCGGCGGCGGCATCGGAGGCGTTGTTCGAATCGAATCCGTGCGCTGTTTCCCAGCAATCCGGCATGCCGTCGTGGTCGCTGTCGCAGACCAAGGCGATGCGCTGCACGGCGCTGGCGGCGTTGCCGCAGCCGTCCTGGGCGGTCCAGGTTCTCAGGATGACGGTATACTCGGGGCACGAGTTGCTGGAAATGGAGTCGCTATAGCCGACGGTGATGGTTTCGTTCGCATCGCCCGATGCGACCGCCGTTCCGGTCTGAGAAGGGTCATTGGACGCCAGGCAGTCGATGGAAACATCGGCTGGGGCGATCAGAACCGGCGGCCGGACGTCTTCATAGGAATAGTCTTGGGTGGCTTCGCTGTAGTTTCCGCAACCATCCGATGCGCGCCAGGTGCGGGTGACGATGCGGGGGCTTCCGCCGCAACCGTTCCCGCCATGACTGGCGTCGCCCATGTGCGTGACGACGACCGTACCGCCACAGTTGTCCGTTGCGTCGATCGAGTTGGGATCGGCGGGAGGCGGCTGCATGGAAATGCGCTCCAGCTTTACGTCGTCGAAGTAGATGGAGCCCACGGAATTTTCCGCATCGCCTTCATACAACAAAGCCGCCCGGGCAATGGCTGCGCCTGCGGGCGCCACGGCGGAGGCCGTCAATTCCACGTATTGGTTGCGGGGCATGTCCGAAGCCAATCGGATCGATTCGTTCTGCCCAAGGCCGTTGTACGACGCGTCAAGAAATTCGATTTTGATAAAGGCTTTGTTACGGCCGGAGATGCCGTCCTCATAGTCGGTCAGCGCAAAAGCCGACACCCGCCAAACATCCCCCGAAACCGTGGCATGATTCTGAAACAAGCCGCTCAAGTTGGTTGCACTCGAGAAATTGCTGAACAATTTGGCGTGCCGCTGGCCGCTGCGAGGCATTTTGTCTTCGTGAAAGAAGCGGCCAAAGCCGACCCACGCATTAAGGGTTTGCGAGCCGGGGCCGCCGCCCTCTTCGAAGCCGGGATTCAAAACGAAATTTATTTCCGGCTGGGGCGCTTCGATCAGGGGCGGCTCCGAATCGGCCAACGTATACGTAACGGAGCCGTCGGCATGGTTTCCCGCTTCGTCGACCGCCCGCCAGGTACGCGTTACAACACGCGGCGAATACCCGCAACCTGCGCCGGCATCGGGTTGATCGCCCAGGCAGAGAATGGAAGGCTCCGGAGTCATGTCGTCCGTAGCCAGAATCACGCGACTGTCCGGAGAAGGAATAGCTCCGGCGCAAGGGAGGTTCACATTTGCAAGAACTTGCTCCAGACGGGCGTCGTCCACGTAGATCGACCCGCCCGCGTTATCGGCGCCCTGCTGGAACAGGACCGCCAGACGAATGGCGGCCGCGCCCTCCGGGGCAGCGCCCACAACCACCAACGGCATGTAAACCCCTCGCAACATTTGCGCATCGACCGAAGAAGACTCGACGGCGCCCAGGAAAGCCATCGACGAATTGTAAAATTCAAGTTTGGCGAAAACACGGTTTTGTCCGGCCAGGGCATCGTCAGCCCGGGTCATGACGCGAACGGCGCCGCGCCACAGTTGGCCGGTCGTTGCACTTCGCTCTTGATACAGACCCGAATAATTCAGGGCGCCGGCAAACGTCCCGTAGAGTTTTGCATGATAATGGCCGGATCGCGGTTGTGTGGCTTCCATGAAGGCGGAGCCAAAGCCGACCCAGTTGCTCATGCTTTGGGACCCTGCGCCGGCGCCTTCTTCAAAACCGGAGTTGAGCAAAACGTTGCCCGCTTCCGGCGCGGCTTGGCAGTAAAGGACGGGAGGAGTTGTATCCGCATTGTTGTCGGAGGTTCCCAGTTGCAATTCCTGGTCATAGTCCAATCCGTCGCCATCCTGGTCGACATACAGCAGGCTCTTGCAGACCTCCGCTGCGCCATGTACCCGGCGCAGTTGGACAATGGATGCGTCCGGATAATCGTCCAGCGGTATTTCCAGCGTCCTTGTCACGCTCGCTCCAGTGCCTTCGACCAGATTGCCCGCGAGGTCGGCAAGCACCACCGCGCCATTGGTCGTCAATAGATCGGCGCGCAACTGCGAATTGGAGTAATCGATGAACGTGACCTCGTAAACCAGGGCATTGGTCATCAACGCCCGGTCGATCGACACCCACAAGGACCCTACGTTATTGGATTCCAGCGCCGATACGCGCCATACCCCGTTCGTCCAATCGCCGCCATTCTTGCGCGCAGTCAGCCACCACGCCGGCCCGGCATAGGCATACTCGTCGCCCAACGAAAAATTCGTATGGCCCCACTCAATAACAACGCGGCTCAGAGGATTTGAATCCACGTCATCCAGCCAGCCGTCATCGTCGGTGTCGCTTGCGTAGGGATCGGTGCTGAGCCCCGATTCCTGCAGATTCGAAAGCGTGTCGCCGTCGTAATTCATCGGAGCGTCGGAGGCGTCGTTGGGATTAAGCCCAAAAAACGATTCGTACGCGTCATCCATTCCATCGCTGTCCGAATCGAGACCCGACGCAACGAGCCCTCCTGCCAAAAACAGGACAGACCCCAGCAAGCAACAAGCCATCGATCTCATTCTATTGTTCATCCGACCCCCTTCATCGCTTCGGTATGCCATCATGGTTCACCTCGGGTTTTTCATTGATTCATCAGCTCTGAAACCGATTTTCGAAATGCGCTGGGCGATTGTCCGGTCTGATTTTTAAACCAGGCCGAAAAATGATTCTGCGAGTCGAAGCCGCACTCGACGGAGACTTGTTTTACGCTCAGTTGCGGCCTTCTAAGCAGGTTGCAGGCATGGTTTTTTTTAACGCCGGCCATTAACTGGCGAGGGCTCAGCCCAAGAACAGATTTGCATGCCCGTGAAAAATGAGCCGGACTCATGTCGGCTTTTTCCGCCAAATCGTCTCGGGTAAAGAAGTGAGCGGGATTATTTCTCAAATGCTCGACCAGTTGCGCAAGAACAGCCGCGTGCTGTCCCATGCCGCCTAATCCAGGTTCACGAGTATGGTTTCCAGCTTCCATACGATCGGGCTTTTCATATTCGACATTTAAGATGTTTTTCATTTTATTCCCTTGTATTAAACGCCTTGCGTAATACATCCCAAGACTGCAATCGCTCTCATTTTTTCAGCAAAAACAACATCTTTTGCACAGATGGATTATCTACTTCATGGTGACTCTGACTGTGAGAAAACGGCGAAACGATGTCAACCAGCGGGTTATGTATATTTGTGCTTAGGCGACTTGATTCCGTTTTGCCAAAGGACTAGCCGGCATCGAGGACCGCTTGGCGGACTTTTTCCCGCAGTTGGTCCACGGTCAGGCCGGCGGGAGAGATGGGTTTTAAGAATTGCACATGGATCGGGGCCAGGAGCTTGGGGAATCGGCCGCCGGAGGGAAGCGCTTCAAAGGCGCCCTTGATCGAGACCGGCACAATCGGAACGTTCAATTCGCAGGCTAGGATGGCGAACGATTTTTTGAAGCTGCCGATCAGGCCGTCGAGGGTCCGGGTGCCTTCGGGGAAGATGATGAGGCTGCGTCCGCTTTTTAGAACGGCGGCCATTTGTTGCAGCGACAGCTTCAAATCTTTTTCGATGTCGCCGACGATGATGTTGGTCCGGGCGGCCATGAACTTCATCCATTTCAGGCGGACGCGCTTTTCCTTGGCGTAAAAGAAAATCCCATCCACCGCGCGCAACGGAAGAAACGAGGTGACGAACAAGCCGTCGATATAACTCTGATGATTGGGCGCAAGGATGAAGGGGGCTTTCGGAATATTCTCCATGCCCCCGGCGCTCAAACGGAAATAGGTTTTCAGGCTCAGCCGTGCGGCGATGCTGATCCAGGAAAGCATGAACGTCGTTCGCGGCAGTTCGAAGGGGCCGGGCTCGTTCAGGATTTCGCCCCAATTGACGGCCTCGTAATCCATGTGCGTCTTTCGCTCGGCGACATATTCGGCCAGATGCTTGACCGTGGCCAGGGCGGCGAGGATTTTTTCGTCGGCTGCAACGCCGAAGGTTTTTTGCAGGAACACTTGCAGGCTGACTTTACCCAGGGAATCCAACCCCAGGTCGATCTCCAGGTGATCGTTGGGACTGACGACTTTTTCCAGTTCGGTCTGGAGGAAGTTGCGGATGGCGACATATTCGCTGGTTTCCGGTTCGTCGGCCTGCGATTTCCGTTCCGCCGCCGGGCGGGCGGCCAGGGCTTCAAGCTGGAAGCGCTTGATTTTGTTCAGTCGGGTCTTGGGCAATTCTTCCTTCGAGATGGTGAACTGCATGATGCGTTTCGACGGAGAGGCGGACCGGTTGTATTTGTCGATCACATCCCACCGGACCCATTCCTCGACATTCGTGACGCCGTTGGAGGCAACGCGTTCATAGTCGGGCACGACCAGGGCCTGCAGAAGTCCGTCCTTGGCGAACACGCCGACTTCCTTGATCGCATCGGAATAGCGCAAGACCTTCGCTTCCACTTCCAGCGGATTGATCTTCTTGCCGCTGGGAAGGACCAGGATTTCTTTTTTCCGGCCGGTAATAAACAGGTAGCCCTCTTCGTCGAGACGACCCAAATCGCCGGTGTACAGCCAGCCGTCCCGCAGGGCTTCCGCGGTTTCCTGGGGCTTGTTGTAATAGCCCTTCATGATGTTGCGGCCGGAGGCCACGACCTCCCCATCGACGATCTTCACGAATTGGCCCGTCAAAGCCTGGCCGCAAGAACCCAGCTTCACGCGGCCCGGTCGCGGAAAGGCGATCAGGGGCGCGGCTTCGGTCATGCCGTAGCCCTCCAGCACTTCGAAGCCCAAGGCGGCAAGATCCTTTCCCACTTCCGTATCCAAGGCCGCCCCACCGGAGACCAGGGTCTTCAGATGGCCGCCGAACTTGCGATGGACTGCGCCGAACAGCAACCGGGACAACAGCGGGGATTGGACCTTCCGAGCCAGGCGAAGCAACACGCGGGCCAAGTAGCGCTGGTTGATTTTGTCGACGATGCCCCGCCGGATCATGCTGTAAAAACGCGGCACCCCGATGAGGATGGTCACCTGATTTTGCTGCATGTCGCGGATCAAATCCTCGGATGCCAGGGACGTCACGATCGTCGTCGTGGCTCCGATGTACAGGGGCATCAACAAGCACCCCATCAGCGGCAGGATATGATGAAAAGGCAGCAGGGCCAGCACGCGATCCTGCGCCGTAAAAATGGGAACATCCTCGCTAACGGCTTCGATGTTGGCCAGGAGGTTGTCGAAGGTCAGCATGACGCCCTTGGGGCTGCCGGTCGTCCCGGACGTATACATGATCACCGCCAACTGCGCCGGCTCCATTTCGGGAAACGCAGGCGGTTGGGTCTCGGGCGCGGGCGCGGGCAAATCGTCGAGCACCCGGCAGACGGGCTGCTGGGCGCTTTGCTGCATCGCCGCGTGCAGGACCGCTTCCCGCGCCTTGGAACAGAACACCACGACCGGGCGGCAGTCGTCCAGGATGTAGGCCACTTCCTCGGCCGTGGAAAGATGATCGATGGGAACCAGCACGGCCTGCTTTCGCCACAACCCATACAGGGCGAAGACCCACTCCGGCCGATTCTCGGAAAAAATGGCGACCCGGTCGCCGGGCGCCGCGTTCAACAGGGCGGCCGCCTGCGAGGTTTGGATTAACAGCTCTCGATAGGATATGGAGCGCCCGCCCCACGTCAAAGCCGGCTTGTCATGATCGACTAGTAGCACAGGTATTATCAGCGCTCCTTACTTCTTGTTCTTCTCGAAACCATGCAACCGGGCCGTGGCAAAGATAATCTCCTGAACGGCCGTGTTCTGACGCTGCAGCCAATGGACAAAATAATTCAGATTGTCCGGAGAAACTTCATAACGCCCTTGGGGTTCCATGACAAGATGTTTTCCCTCGCTGATGTCCAATAATTCACGCGGGCTCTTGGCGGTGGCGCGGCAGATGCCGACCAGCGTTTTGTCCGTGATGGATTCCTGGCGTTCGAGAAAGATTTTTCCAATGGCGTCTTCAGAAACGCCGGCCGCCTTAGCCAGGTCCCGCTTGGTCCATGCGCGCGATCGAAGCTCGTTCTTAAGCCAAGACCTCAACTCGTGAGTTATTTTCATGCGACTATTGTATCCGTTCCCTACGGGGGTGTAAAAAAAAAGACAAAAAAATGCCAAAAGATTGTTGACTCGCCCGACGTCGGGCGATTTAATAAATTGCATGAAAAAACACTCTCTGCCGCACAAACCAGAAGAAAATATCCGCGTACCTCTGACCAAGCTTGAGAAGGCTTTGCTGAAAAAGGCATCCAAAGCGAATGGCCCCATTCCCGCAGGAACCTTGGCGCGCTTTTTTATCGTCCGGGAACTCGCTCTGTGGCGAGCGGATGGGAGAACCGTTTTAGACCTGATTTCCAACCCGCCCCCACTCGATTGAGACGAAAGAAGAGCCCTCGACATGACGAACCTTCGCGACAAGACCCTTGAAAAGGCCATGGAACTGATGATCTTCTCGAACAAGACCATCACGGATATTGCCGAGTGCCTAGCCAGAATCGATCACTCCATTGCCGCCGATTCAAGCAACGATTCCGATTTGACCATAGGCCACCTTGAAAGCGCCGGCAAGCAATCCGAAGCCAAGGCCCGGCGCGAGCTCGAAGCAAACCCCGAGGCTTGGAGCGCCGCCGGGAAAGAGCATCATGCGGAATTAATGAGGGCCTATCGCGCCCATCTGCTGCAATTCCAAAGAGAGCTGGAATCCGTACGCGATCGGCTTCAAGACCTTCTCGAATAGCACGAGCCGGTCTGCATTCTCTGTCCACAGGGCGCGTCGCCCGGTTCACCTCACCCGAGAACACGTACGAGAAACTGCTCGATGCCCGGAGCGACGGCCGGTAATTGGAGGTGGAAGCCGCACTCAAGAAGTTGGCGTTGAAAGATTATCCGCGCGATCAGCGGCCTCTCGTCATCTGGCTGATCTCGCCTACAGGGGGTGCACCTTGACACGGCCCCTCCTCAACGTCTGGCACTGGAAAGAAACCACCGGCTTACGCCGGCGGCTACGTAGCCGCGTCCGTAAGGACGTGGATTTTTATTCATATGCGCGGAGGCAGGAAGGCCTACGGTCCATTTAAAAAGCGTTCAAGCATCCCACTCGACGATAAACGAATTGTGCGCGCCGGGAACATCGTCGAAGGTCCAGCGTCCGCCGAAGACGATGGGGCCGAGTTTTCTTTCCTGCAGGGGATCGAGGAAATTGCTGTAGGCAAACGGCACGCCGGCGACCCACTCGTGGCCCCGCTCCGTGTGGTACAATCCCATCCAGAACCAGGCGCCGTTCGAGAACAAGGAATTAAGAAAGCCGTCCGTTTCCTTGTCGGGAATAACCACTAAATGGCCGCCGAACTGCTCACAGAAGGTCTTGGCTTCGTGCCACGTCATGAATTTTGGAATGACCAAATAGCGATGCCCGCGAAAAACCGCGGCCAGTTCGCGCAGCTTCTCCCTATCCGCCCGCCGCAAAGCCAGCAAAACCTCCAAGTCCTTCACGTGGGCGCTCAAGCCGGGAATGCCGGCCCATGCGGCGCGAATGCGTTCGAGTTCCGAAGTCGCGAGGGATTCGGAATCGAACCGGAAGTCGTCCGGCGGATTTTCGAGGAACGGTCCGAGATCCGGGATGGAATTATTGCCGCACATGAGCGAGCCCAGATTCAGGCCGCGCAAGGGCTCCAGGCTGGCGATGCGATTGTTCTGGCAGCTAAGCATCCGCAACGGCATGCCCTGAAGGGGCTCCAAGCTTTCGATCAGGTTATCGCCCACATGAAGCACGCCCAGAGACATGCCGCGAAGCGCTTCCAGGTTGAGCAGGCGGTTGCCGCTGGCGTTGATGCTGACCAGGGGAATGCCCCGCAAAGGCTCCAGCGTTTCAAGTCCATTGCCATTGCAGTACAACGCGGAAAGGGTTTTCATGCCGTCCAGGGGCTCGAGGGTTTCCAGGCAGTTGCCCGAGCAGGACAGAAAGGTGAGGGCCATGTTTCGCAAGGGGTCGAGACTTCGCACGCGGCTGCCGCCGATATTAACCAGCATCAGGGGCATGCCGCGCAGGGCTTCCAGGCTCTCGATCAAGCCGTTTTCGCACACAAAGGTGTTCAGTTGCATTCCCCGCAGCGGGTCGAGGTCCACCACTTTGCTTCCGGTGCAATTGAACGCCGTCAACGGCATGCCGCGGAGCGGCTCCAGACTCGTGATCCGATTATACGCGCACATCAGCGAGGTCAAGGGAAGTCCCCGCAGGGGCTCCAGATCGTCGATCCCGCCATTGCTGATTTCCAACGAGAAGCCCTCATTGCCCAGCCGCAAATCGAAGGGCGCATGCGGCCAGGCTTCGCGCAGCGTTCGCGTCCACCTTTCCAGCTCTTTGGACATGCTTTTTCGTTGCCGGGACAGGTCACCGACGATTTGAGCGCGCCGAAGCCGGTCGGGCGTGGGGGACGAATCCAGGACCTCCTTCAAAAGAATATCGGCGACTTCGTAATGATCTTTCAGAATCTGGCTCTCGGCGATGTCGAGCAGGTCGCGTTTCCAAGGCGAGCCCATGGTATAGATCCGTATGCGCGTGATGATGGTCTCTGCCAGCCAGCCGCACAGCCCTATCGCCGTGCGATCCAGCCCGGTGAGCGGATCCAGGTCGAGCATCGAGAGGACATCCCGCCCGTTGACCGTCATTCTCAACCGGCTGTCGTTTTTTTCCACGCCCACATTATAGATCACGCCCCGTTCGAGCGGCGAGGCATGTTCGATGGCAATCCGACGGGCGCATCGTTCAATGACATTGAGGGAGTTGTCGAATCCCCCGTATTCGAATTTGTAGCCGGTCAGCGCCATCTCCTTGGGATTGGCCGATCGCACCGCGCCGATGAACGCACCCAGGGCATTCAGATAGACGCCTTCCTGCCGGGCCTCGAACTCGATGCGAACATCGCCGGGCAGCTCGCCTTTGAACAGCAGCAGTTGCGGTTCGCCGAGGGAAAGATGCAGTTCGTCGTTCTTGATTTCGCTGTGTCCGCCCAGGATTTCCCACTGGGCCAAAGGATCGGGCCCCGCAAAATCCTGTTCGAGCACGAGATTCCAAATCCGGCCGTTCTGGTAGGCTTCCAAGTCGGCTTGCAGATCCTGAACCGAGGCGTAGCGATCCTCGAGATGGACGGAGAGCGCCTTCATGGCGATGCCGGAAAGCGCAACCGGGATCTTGCCTTCGTGGCAATGCACGAAGGAGATCGGCTCGTCACGCTCGCGATCGCGATCCTTGAATTCCGGATCGTTGTACGCCGCCGGAGGAACGATGGAGCCGGTTAGCGCGCGCAGCAAGAGCGTGCGCATATCCAAGCCGGCCAAGGGCGCGCGCAAGGCCAGGATGCTGTAAAGCGTCGCGCCCAGGGAATAGATGTCCGCCGCCGGCATCAGCACGGCGCCGGGACGGATCCGTTCGGGCGCAATAAAGCCGGGAGTACCCATGATTTGCCCGGTGGACGTACAGGACACGGTGCGGCTCGAGACTTCCACGGCGATGGTTTTCTCCTCGCCCTGCCCCGTCTTCACGGCTTTCTCCTCACCCGACCCCGTCTTCAAGGGAGCGGGAATGCCGGCCATGCTGCCCACGGGACGCGCGATGCCCCAATCCATGACCATGACCTCGCCAAAATCGCAGATCATGATATTGTCGGGTTTAAGGTCGCAGTGAACGATGCCCTTGGAATGCGCAAAGGCGACCGCATCGCATACTTTTTGGAACACATTGAGCAGCCGCGGCAAGGGATACTGTTCAATGGTCTCCCGGCGCCCGCGCCGAATGTCCCGAAGCACTTCGGCCAAGGTGATGCCCTTCACATACTTCATGGAGTAAAAAGCATTTTGATCCATGTCGAAACCGAGTTCGTGAATGGGCACGATATTCGGATGTTCCAACTGGGAAGTGATGCGGGCTTCTTCCACGAACTGCTGCAGATCCTCCGACGAGATCGGGTGCTCCTTGGAAAGCTCTTTGATCGCCACGATTCGCCGGCAGTTTAAATCCACCGCCTCTCGAACCACGCCCATGCCGCCCTTGGCAATGATGGACTTCATCTCATACCTGTCTCCGCCTTGCACATGAAGCAACGGCTTGGCGGAGGAGGTAGACTCGGCCGGCAGCAATCCAGCCTCTTTTTTAGGCGCAACAGGTATT
This sequence comes from Lentisphaerae bacterium GWF2_57_35, assembly GCA_001804865.1. GTDB lineage: Bacteria > Verrucomicrobiota > Kiritimatiellia > CAIQIC01 > GWF2-57-35 > GWF2-57-35. The sequence continues at coordinate 81,705 of MHBK01000066.1, read as the reverse complement.
GTTACGTGAATCACATCTTCATTTACTGCCGATTCCGGCTTTACGTCATCCCTTTTCATGGCTCTTATAATACACAGAATGGACCTGGGGAGAAGCCATTCTCGAAAAAACTACTACGCCACGATAACGGCCTGCAGCCATTGTAATTATGGCTAAGATTAAGATTACGAGTAGGAATCAGAACGGCATCCTACCGAAATAGACTCTAATGAGCCGTTCGATATGCGTCTTGAATCATAATTACAATTGCTGAACGGCCTGTTCCGAGACTTGCCATCCGGGAGGGTTCTTGTATACATTAGAAGGCATGATAAAACGCTTTTACTGGCTGCCTCTACTCATTTGCCTGATTACGCATTCAACTTATGGGCAAATAATTACGAATTCAGACATTCCCATAGCCCCCTTGCAGCCGACAACCTATCAAGGTTGGACCAATGCGTTCAAACTTCGCAACGCCGTTCTCGAGTTGGTGGTGGTTCCCGATGTGGGACGAATTGTTTATATGGCGCTGAATGGGGGCGTGAACTTTTTTCGATTGGATGAGGGTTTGATGGGGCAAGTTCCTGCTGAAATGGGCGGGGATTCCTGGATGAATTTTGGAGGAGATTGGTTTTGGCCGGTTTCGCAAGCCCGGTGGACCGAGATCGCGGGGAAAGACTGGCCCCCGCCTCCCGTTCTGGCGGAGCGCCCCTGGTGCGGATCGGCCTGGAAGGGGGCGGATGGAAGTCAGTATTGCCTCATCAACCGGGAATATGGCGCGCCGCTCCACATCAAAGCCAGTCGGCTGATCAAGCTGGAATGCGACAAGCCGGTGGTAACCATCCGGCAAAAAATAGAATCGATTGGGAACTCTTCTATTCCGGTCACCCTCTGGAACATCAGCCAAGTGGCCCGACCCGATCAGGTGGTGCTGCCGGTCGACGCCCAGTCGATTTTCAGCCAGGGTTACAAGGTCTTGAACTTCGACCAGCCCGGAACAAACGTGCTGGTCTCGTGCGGGAAGTCGATCGTCCTGAACGCTGCAACGCCGGGAGAGTACAAGCTGGGTTCGGATGCGGAGCAAGGCTGGGTGGCGGCCGTCGGCAAGGGATACATGGTCGAACGGGCGGCCAACAAGCCGTGCGAGGCCCCCTATCCCGACGGAGGCTGCCGGGTGGAATGCTACGTCAACTCCGGCCTGGGCTACGCTGAAATCGAAACGTTAAGCCCCGAACGAATGCTCCAAGCCGGCGAATGCCTGGAGAACACCCTGACCATCCAGCTCGCGCCCCTGGACAAGCCCACGGACGAGTGCTCGACCGTGGTTCGAATTCAGAAGCTGTTGGGAGAGGAATAAAAATTAAGAGCAAGAAAAAGACGCGGCCGCCGTCCCTCCCCGATCGTCAATGCGTCGTCGAGAGCACTTCCAGCGCCTTGTCCGTATCGTCCACCTTGATGACGATGAGCCCCTTATCCACGCTCGGCCCGCCGGCACAATAGGCGTAGTCCAGATTGATGCCTTTTTCGGACAGCACCTGGGCGATGACGCCCAAGCTTCCCGGCTGGTTCGACAACTCCAGGAGCAGGACGTCCCGCTCCATCACCAGTTCGCCCGCATCGTGCAGGATCTGGCGGGCCTCGTCGTGCTTGTTGACCACCAACCGGACATAGCCATGCCCAATCCCCTCCGCCAACGACAGGGCATAAATATTGATATGATGGCTGCCCAACACGGCGGCGACATTGGCCAGGGTTCCCGGCTTATCGTCCAAGAAAACCGAAATTTGCTTTCCCTTCACCACACTGCACAATGCATTGCTCATAGAATCACCTTTTTCTGCAAAGACGGTCACGACGGAGCGTGACCCTCCAAAAATCCTCGGGATACATCAGCCAAACACCAACTGCGCCCTGGCCAATCGGCCTTCCAATTCCGCCAATACCCGGGCGTCGTCGGAGGGACCTTTCGATTCGAACGTCGCGGAGAACCGCAAAAAGGCCCCCGCATCGTCCCACGGCACGGTCGAAATCAGATGCTCCCGAATCAAATATTGCGAAGCTTCTTCGGCGTTTGCAAAGGACAGCGACCCTGCCGCCTTGGGGGCTTCGACATACAAATAGAACGTCCCGCCCGGCATCTTCGCCTTGAAGCCGGCTTTTTTCAGGATCGCCGTCATCTTGCGCAAACGGCCCTGATAGTGACGGCGAATCCGCTCCGACAAATTAATATCGGCGATGCCCGCGCAGGCGGCGTGCTGAATGGCCTTGAACTGCCCGGAGTCGATGTTGTCCTTCACCTCGGCAATCGCCTGTACAACGCGCGCGCCGCCGGCCACAAAGCCCAGCCGCCAGCCGGTCATGTTGTAGCTCTTGCTCATCGAATGCAATTCCACCGCGCAATCCTTGCCGCCGGGCCGGCTCAAGATCGACAGACGATCCCCGTAGATCAGCGTGGCATACGCCGCATCCTGAACGATCAGGATGTTGTACTTCTGCGCAAACGCGATCAGCTCGTCGAAAAACGCCGCCGTCGCCGCCGTACCCGTCGGATTGTTCGGATAGTTGACGTAAAACAATTTCGCCTTTTCCGCGACCGCCGGATCGATGGCCTTCAAATCGGGGAAGAACCCATTCTCGCGGCGCAACGGAATTTTGACGACTTCGCCGCCGACGTAGCGGGTATGCGTGGCCAGCACCGGATAGCCCGGCACGGTGACCAAAGCCACATCGCCCGGATTGATAAAGCACAACGGAATCATCGCCAACGCCGGCTTGGAGCCGATGGTATGATTGATTTCCGTCTCCGGATTCAGATCGGCCACGCCGAAGAAATCCTTCATGTATTGGGCGGCCGCCGCTTTGAATTCGGGAATACCGTTGTCCGCATAACCCCGGTTGGCCGGATCGTCGACCGCCTTTTTCAGCGCGCGGCGAATCGGGGCCGGCGCCATCTGGTCGGGCTCCCCCACCCCAAAATCGAGCAGCTCGACCCCCGGATGCGCTTCCCGCGCGGCCTTCTTGGCCCGTTTAATCTTTTCGAATTTATAAATCTCGTTGGTCAGGCCAAATCTGGCGCCGCCAATTCGTTCGGCAAACAGTTGTTGAATGTCCATGGTTCATCCTTTGAAAACGGGGAAATTATTCATGGAGGGGGTGAAAATGCAAGCAGGGACTCCTGCCGTATTAAAGGACCGCGGCCATTCCTGGCCGCGTTTTATCGCAGGCACGAATGCCTGCGCTCCCTAAGCAAGAAACGCTTCAGCGCCCTATATGGACGCTGAAGCGTGAAAAACGAACGACTCCGCTTACAGTTTGATCAAGGTAAAGACCATGACCAGCAAGGCGACGGTTTCAATAACGCCCAGGGTCATCAGATAGTTACCGAAGCCCTGATTCGTTTCGGCCATCGCATCGGCGCCCGCTGCGCCGGCCTTGCCTTGGAACCACGCCGAGGCGCCAATGCCCAACCCGCCCAACAGCCCCGCGCCGAGCATCAAACCGAAATTGGCCACATTGCCCGTCGAAAGCAATTCGATCATCTTGTTCATCAGGATAAAGCCGTAAATCGTCTGGGACATCGGCGCGCCGATGAAGGTCACCAGGATGAACGGAGCGGTCTTATTCTGGGCGTAACACTTTTTCCACGCCCCGATCGCCGCCATGCCGGCCGTACCGGCCCCCAGCGCCGATCCCGCGGCAGAAAGTCCCAATACCGCGGCCGCTCCAAACTGCCCTATGGCTGCCATCATGCTCTGATCCATTTTTCCGTAGCTCCTTTCTCTATCGATTTATTATGATTCAACGATTCCATCTCTTAAACGTTTTTCGCCGGGACGCCCGTGCGCCGCTTGGCGAAGGGCCGGTATAAGATGCCCGTCCACTGCATGCCCAAATGTCCTGAAAACTCCAGGGTGTTCAACCGGACCCCGTGCACAATTACGCCCATGGCCGCCAGCACAATATTGAGCGTATGCCCCACCAACAAAATGACGGCCGCAAAAAACATCCGGACCCAGGAAAGCTGTCCGTCCCCGAGGGCCATGCTGTTGAACGCCTGCGCCACCGCCAAGGTGGCGGTCCCCACGGCGAACAAACGAATATAGGAAACCACGTCCACAAAATTGCTGATCAGGTTCAGCGGCAGCATCACGTGATTGAACCATTCGTCCTTGAGCTTTTTAACGGGGGTCATAAATAACACGATCAAGACTACGCCCACGGCCAGCAAGCCCATGGTAAACGACGGGAGCGAACGGCCCAGCACCATGAACCCGGCGGTAAAATACATCGTCCAAGTCGTGCACAGCCAACCCAACTGGGCCAGCGCCTGCCAACTGCGGCGGCTGTTCCAAGCGTTCCAGAGGTGCGCAATGCTTAACTGAATGGCGCCAATCAGGAAACACAAGCCCATAAGGTTGTTCTGGTCGGACAGCCAGACAATCTGCAGGCTCTTCAGCGGCGCCGGAAGATTCCCGATGCCGAAATAGGTGCCCGTCAGCACCCCCCAGACGATCGTCGCCACGCCGGTAATCGCCAGCAAGGCAAACACATAGCTAGGCGCCTGGGGATGCTTCTTTCTGATCCACAGCGTAAGGCCCAGGAAAATGGCGCCATAGCCGGCATCGCCCACGAGCATCGCAAAGAACAGGCTGAAGAAGAGCAGGAAAACCACACTAATGTCTACTTCGTGGTAGCCGGGCACCACCCCAATAAAATCGAAGACCGCTTTGATGGGCTTCACCCACTTCTTATTTCGCAGCAGCGTAGGCACGTGATCCGATTCCGACGGCTCCTCGATCACCAATCCCCACCCGTTCTGGCCGGCGGCGCGTCGAATCGGCTCCACGGCATCATCCGGGCAGAACCCCTGCAAATAAGCTACGGGTTTGGTCGAGCCCATGCCCGCACGGGCTTCAAGAAATAGAACCGCTTCCTCGGCATGATGAGCCAATTGCGCAATCGCCTCCTGATCCGCTGCATGGCCCGCCATCTGCTTCTCGACGGCTTCCAACCCGGCCCGAGTTTCGGCCATCTTCGCTTCCACGGCCTTCAACGATTCTGCGGGCAGGCGAATTTCCTGGGCGTTCACCTTGAAGTCGCCGCGACCGATCACGGCGAAAAACACATCCGTCTTGGTCTGGCTGAGAACGTGCAGGACCGTGCCTTCCGGAGCTTCGATCGGCTGCTTGATCCCCGCGTGATACAATCGAATCCGAATGCCGCGCTCGGACAAGCGGCGGATGGAATCCGGCTCGAAATTTCCAAAGGGCGCCATGCGTTGCTGCTCATGTTGCAAGGTCTCCAGCGTTTCAGTCAAATCTTTGCGCTGAAGGATCAGGCTCCAAATCGCCTCGACCACTTCCTCGGCGGGACGGACGGACGGAGCCGCTTGCTCGGCCTTTTTCGGCAACACTTCCAGGACGCGCCGCAGATGGAGCAGGCGATTACGGGCCTGATCGACGGCGGCGCCTTCCGGCCGCTGGACATGCGTCAGATGCACCGCCCCCAGTTCGCGCAAGGCCTCGAGGGTCCGATCCTGATCGGAGGCCACACACAGCAACGTCAGTTTCTGCATTTTGACGATCATAAGGACACTCTTTTCTTTTTTCGCTTCGCGCGGTAGGCCGCCCGCTTCTCGCGAAGAGACAAGGGGGCGTCGCCTGCATCGATCGGCAATTTTCCTGTAAAAAACGCGTTCAATTCCACCGCCAGGGCCAATAACACCCGCTGATGGGAAGAGCCCAATGAAGCGGCTTGCGCGCCGCCGCCCGCATACTCGCAACGCGTGGACTTCGGAAAGGGTTCCCCTCCGATAATCTCCCAACGCTCGCCCTCAGGAAGCTTCTGATATTCCTTCCAGCTTCGCGGCGCTTTCAGTTTTGTTGCGGGTTCCACCATGGCTTCAAATCCCAATCCTTACGCCGCGACTCCTTTGTCGAGCGATTTGCCCTTGGCGATCTTGGCTCTCGCCACGCCGGCCGTATCCATGTCGCCCAGGAAAATCCGGATGACGCGGATGTTCTCCGCGCTTTCGGGAATCTTGACCTTTTCAAAGAGGTTCACGCGCTGGCTCGTGGTGCGCAGTTCGTCGGCCAGCAGGCGCAATTGCTCGTCGAGAATCCGCCGCTCGATCCGCAGGCGAACGAGCTGCTCCAGGGTTTTCAGCCCCTCGTCGACCCAGGCCGGCGTCGCATACAAGTCCGGCGTCTCCCGGCGGAATACGACCTGCTGCAGAACCGGGATATTCACGCCGGCGATGTTGCCGCTGGTCCGCTCGATCTTGCTGACGCTCAGCCAGGGGGACAAATCCAGAGGCTCCGAAAAAAGCCGAACCCAGACAGCCAGGTCTTTGCGGGCCTGCCGCTCTTCGTCCTTTTTCGCGTCGATCTTGAATTCCAACTGCCGGACCTCGATTTGTAGTTGCTGCTTCTTCAGCAGGAGGGTCGGCAAGTAGCGCTTGAAGCGCTTCAGCGCATCGCGCTGGGCCTTCAATTCATTCTTCGTATTTTTGATCTTGCCCATAGTTTTCCAAAAGAATTTTCATTGGATCAGCTTACCACATCGATTACGCCTTCACGGCCGCTTTCCGGTTGGCCGGCCAGAACTCGTCGATAAGTTTGGTCGGGATGCCGGTTTCGGCGGGTTCGAAGCAGTCGGCCATGATCTGCCAGCCGAGGTCGAGGGCCTGTTCGAGCGGGATGTTCACGCTCAATTCCATCAATTCGTTTTCGAAGCGTTCGCCGTAGCGGAGCAGTTTGGCATCCCACTCGCTCATGCGGAAGCCCATGGAGCGTTTTTCGAGGGTTTCCTTGTAGGCGGCGAAGAGCTGGATCATGGTGTTCATGATCTGCCGGTGATCCTTGCGCGTCTTGTTGTTGACGAGCTGTTTCAGGCGGCTGAGCGAGCCGAAGGGCTCGATGCGGCCGTTGCGCAGGTAGAACTGGCCTTCGGTGATGTAGCCGGTGTTGTCGGGCACGGGGTGCGTGACGTCGTCGCCGGGCATCGTGGTCACGGCCAGGATGGTGATGGAGCCGGCCGTATCGAAGTCGACGGCCTTCTCGTAGCGCGAGGCCAACTGGGAGTAGAGATCGCCGGGATAACCGCGGTTGGACGGAATCTGTTCCATCGTGATGGCGATTTCCTTGAGCGAGTCGGCGAAGTTGGTCATGTCGGTGAGCAGCACGAGCACCCGCTTGTTTTGCAGGGCGAACTGCTCGGCGACGGCCAGGGACACGTCGGGCACCAGCAGACATTCCACCGTCGGATCGGCGGCGGTATGAATGAAGAGCACGGAGCGCGACAACGCGCCGTTCTGTTCGAGGATGTCGCGGAAGAACAGGTAGTCGTCGTGCTTGAGGCCCATGCCGCCGAGAATGATGACGTCGACTTCGGCTTGCAGGGCGATGCGCGCGAGCAAGGGGTTATAGGGTTCGCCGGCCACGGAGAAGATCGGCAGCTTCTGGGATTCGACCAGCGTGTTGAACACGTCGATCATCGGAATGCCGGTGCGCACCATGTTGCGGGGAATGATGCGCTTGGCGGGATTCACCGACGGACCGCCAATGGCAATCTTGTTTTCCGTGATCTCGGGCCCTTTGTCGCGGGGCACGCCGGAGCCGGTGAACACGCGCCCGAGCAGGGAGTCGGAAAAAGGAATTTCCATTTTGTGGCCGAGGAAGCGCACGTTGGCGTCGGTGGAGATGCCGCGGCTGCCCGCGAACACTTGCAGCGAAACCATGGAGCCGTTCAACCGAATGACCTGCGCCAGCGATGTGCCGAAATTGGACGTGACCTGGGCGAGCTCGCCGTAGGTGACGTCGTCGGCCTTCACGGTGATAACGTTGCCGGCGACCGATTCGATCTGGTGATAAACCTTATGCATAGTCCGTGACCTCCGCGAGCATCTTTTCGATGCGACCTTCAATGGCTTTAAACTCCGGAACTTCCATCGCCGTGCGGTTCCAATCCTTGGAAACCTGCATCAGTTGCTGGAAGAACTTTCGGGCGGAGTCCTTGTTTTCGAATTTCATTTTCGTTTTGAGAATCTTGACGATCACGCTGAAGACGTACTTCTGCCGGTCGCCCGGCGTGGCGGCGTCGATCTCGTGATAGGCGTCCTGCTGGAGATAGACGGCATCGACGTATTCCGATTTCAGGTACACCACGAAGTCGTCGACCGAGGTGCCTTCTTCGCCGATGACCTTCATCATCTGGTTGACTTCGTTGCCGTCGCGCAGCATCCGGCGGGCCAATTCGACGTCTTTCTCGTCCACGACGCTCTTGTACTTGCTCCAACTGTCGAGCGGATTGATGGCCGGAAAGCGCCGGGCGTCGGAGCGCTCGCGGGAGAGTCCGTGGAACGCACCCACGACCTTCAGCGTACTTTGCGTGACCGGCTCTTCGAAGTTGCCGCCGGCGGGACTGACGGTGCCGCCGATGGTGACGGAGCCCGTGGAGCCGTCGTTCAGGCGCACGACGCCGCCGCGCTCGTAAAAAGCCGCGATGACGGATTCCAGGTAGGCCGGGAAGGCTTCTTCGCCGGGAATTTCTTCCAGGCGGCCGGACATCTCGCGCAGGGCCTGCGCCCAGCGGGAGGTCGAATCGGCCAGCAGCAGAACGTTAAGGCCCATCTGGCGGTAGTATTCGGCGATCGTCACGGCGGTGTAAACGGACGCCTCGCGCGCGGCCACCGGCATCGAGCTGGTGTTGCAGATGATCAGCGTGCGCTCCATCAGGCTCTTGCCCGTGCGGGGGTCGGTCAGTTCCGGAAATTCGCGGAGCGTTTCCACCACTTCGCCGGCGCGCTCGCCGCAGGCGGCGATGATCACGATATCCACATCGGCATAGCGGCTGGTGATTTGCTGGAGCACTGTCTTGCCGGCGCCGAACGGCCCCGGAATGCAGTACGTGCCGCCGCGGGCCACCGGGAAGAAGGTGTCGACGATGCGGACCTTCGTGGTCAGCGGCTCTTCCGGGCGCAGCCGTTCGGAGTAGCATTTGATCGGCATCTTCACCGGCCAGGATTGCACCATCGTCACGTCCACCGCGACGCCGCGCTCGTCCTTCAGTTTGGCCACCGTTTTGTTGAGGTCGTAGGAGCCCTTCGGCGCGATTTCCTCGACCTTCAGCGCGCCTTGCAGACGGAAGGGAACCATGATCCGATGCTTGAAAATACCTTCGGGCACCGTGCCCAGGGAATCGCCGGCCCGGAGGACGTCGCCCACCTTGGCCGCCGGCGTAAACTCCCAAACGGTTTTGCGGTCCAGCGCCGGCAGATAGGTGCCGCGTTGCAGGAAGAAGCCGCATTGTTCCGCCAGTTCGGGCAGCGGGTTCTGCAAGCCGTCGTAAATCTTCGTCAACAAGCCGGGCCCCAGATCCACGGTCAGGAGCCGGCTGCTGAATTCCACGAGGTCGCCCACGCGCAGGCCTGAGGTGTCCTCGAACACCTGCATTTCAGCGTTCTTGCCGCGGATGCGGATCACTTCCGATTTCAGCCGCAGGTCGCCTCGGCAAGCATAGCCGACTTCGTTTTGGCTGATCGGATTATCGAAGGCGACGGTCATCAGGTTGCCGTTCACCCCCACTATTCGTCCCGTATTTGTGCTCATAGTTTCGTTATTCCGTTATTATCGCGTGGAGCATTGAAATCATGCATTCCAAGAAAATCATCCCTGCGCTTCCATCTTGCCGACGAGGTCTTCCACCCGCTTCAAGCCTTCCTCGTCCTTCAGCTGCGCCCAGCGCGTCGCGAGCTGCAGCTTCACGGCAAAGGCCAGCACCGCCGGCAAACCGAAAGGTTCCTTCAGGGTCAGCTCGTCCAGGAGCTGCCAGCGGGTACGATCCAGCGTCAATTCCCGTTCCAAAGGATGGCCTTTCGCGAAGGCGTCCGTGACCGCCTTTTCGATCGACACGCTGAACCCGGGGTGGTCCTTCTGGTATCCCCGGGCTTCGACGCCCAGGCGGGTTCCGCGCTGCCGGGCCACGGCGTTGCGCAATTGGGCGTCGGCCGCAAACCAGCTTTGGGCAAATTCCGAGGCGCCCTGATCGGCGCGGCCGGCCAGGATTAAATCCAGGTCCCGCAGGTCCGATTCGTTCAGGACGCCGATGCAACTGAAGCGGAAGGATTCCGGAGCAACAGGAGGATTCTCGCCCAACACCAGCGCAGGCAGGCTGGCTACTAAATAGTAATAACTCACTTCTTCGAGCTCCCGGGCGCTTGATCTTCCTTCGCCGCGCGATGCACGATTTCCGCCAGTTGGGGCCGCAGGAAATTCGACAGGGCTTCGGCAATGGCATCCTTGGTGAAATCGTGATAGACTTGTCCGTTGGCAAACCCCACGCGGAAGCCCTTGATAATATTCTTGTCGGTGCGGATTTCCACGCCGTTTTTGAGCTTCTGGTTGTATTGCTCGTTGAAGAAGTCTGCGAGTTGTTTTTGGTCTTCGGGGCTGATCAGGACTTCCAGGCGGGTTTCGCTGCCGCCTTTGGCTGCATACGATTCCACCATCTTGACCAGCATCTTTTGCAGCACCTGGGCGTCCAGGGCCTTGTCCACCGAATTGGCCACGAGTTCGGAAAGAATGTTCGACACCCCTTCGCCCACCGTAATCAGCAGATCGCGCGCCGCCTGCGACAGCGTCTTCGTGCTGCGTTCGGTGAACGCTTCGGCATCCCGCTCCGCTTTTTGCAGGAACGCACGGGCCTTGTCTTCGGCGTCCTTGACGATCGCGGCCGCCTTTTCCTTGGCCTGGGACACGAGGGTGGCCGCCTGCTTTTCGCCCGTATCGACGGCTTCTTTCTGGATGCGCTCAATAAGATGTTGCAGTTCTTCCGCCATGATCGTTCTCCTCGAGGCCGGCTGGGGCCCGCTATCCGTTATTCATGAAAAACCAAAATAAGTCCAAGTTTCTATCCGAATCCATAGGAACTGTCGAGTTCCTTGTGGTTGTTTTCAGCACCTTGGGTGCATCTTGACACGGCCCCTCCTCAACGTCTGGCACTGGAAAGAAACCACTACGTAGCCGCGTCCGTAAGGACGTGGATTCTTATTCATATGCGCGGAGGCCGTGTCAAGATGCACCCCAGCACCTTCTGCGGCCGAAAAAGTTATCGCATAAGCCTCTGTTACTACCCTGCCTGACGAGTTCTGTACATACTGTTTTACGCTAAGACCTAGGCGCATAATCCAAAAATCATTGAAAACCCCCTCTTATAAAGGCATATTCTTTCCCATGAATATCCCCTTTTACAAAATGCATGGAGCCGCCAACGATTTCATTATGGCGGACGATCGCTTATTGACGTTTCCGGCCCACGACAAGGAATGGATTGCCCGCATCGCGGCGCGGCGAACCGGCGTCGGCTGCGAAGGGGTCATCCTGATCCAACCGTCGAAAACCTCCAGCTTCCGCATGCGGTTTTTCAATCCGGACGGCAGCGAAGTGGAAATGTGCGGAAACGGCGCCCGATGTGTGGCCCGGCTGGCCCACGAAATTGGCGCGGCCCCCGCTCAGATGACGATCGAAACCATCGCTGGCGAGCTGAAAGCCGAAGCCCGCGACCAGGAAGTGCTGCTTTACATGACCGAACCCACGGACTGGCGGCTCAATCGTTCGTTGGATATCGACGGGAAAAAGCTCTCCTATCATTTTGTGAACAGCGGAGTGCCCCATGTCGTCGTGGTTACCAACGACCTCGAAGCCATCGATGTGCATAAAGTGGGCGCGGCGATTCGCTATCACTCCGATTTCGCCCCCAAGGGGACGAATGCCAATTTTATCGTGCAGACCGGTCCCGGTACGCTTCGCATCCGGACCTACGAGCGCGGCGTGGAAGGCGAAACCCTGGCCTGCGGCACCGGCATGGTGGCCGCCTGCCTGGTCGCCGGCAAACTGGGCTTGGTCAAGCCGCCGGTCAAGATCGTTCCGGCCAGCGGAGACCTCTTGACCGTGAATTACGAACTCACGGAAACGGGCGCAACGCAGGTGACCCTGCTGGGCCCGGCGGTGCAAGTCTTCCAGGGAACGCTGTCGTATCCGGGATGAGCGCGGCAAGGAAATCACCGTCTTCATCTTAACACGGACCTATGCGCTGCCGATAAATCGCAGGGCAAAACGAAGGGCCTCGCCCGAACCGTCGACCTGCAAAACAACACCGGCCAGATTCAAGGATCGAATACAGCCTTGCAGCTTCAGAGCCTCCGGCTTGGGCGCGCCGCCGGGAAAATGAGCGTCCATCGAGAGCGCGCCGGGCGTTACGGAAAGGGTCAACCGGCGGGCGCCGGCTTCCACGCATTCTTCCAGCAGCCGCTTCCAGGTGTCGCGCAAGCGAGGTTCCGCCGCACTCACCCAAACCGGACCCGTGCAGGGCTTCGCCTCCAGCGTAACGGCCTTGAAAACGGGCACGTAGGCCAGTCGGCGGATCAAATGCTGCCGGAACCCCTCCTCGTCGTCCGGGATATCGTCCGCCGAAAGCCCGCCGTCGGGCCGAAGACCCAACTCCGCCACAAGAGCCTCACACCAGGCCGCCAGCTCCAGAGGCGCGCGTTCGTCTTCCACCCGCAAGCCTTTGGCCGTATGGACAAAATCCGTGAGCAGCAGGCGGGCATAGCGCAGCAGGGCCGGATCGAGCACAACTTTCAACCGGTCGTATTCCAGTAATTTGAGGATACGAGGGACCATCTGGATGCTCTTCATCGCCAGTTGCACTTCCACGATCGCCCCAGCCCGCAGGCTGACCTCGAACAGGCGAAACTCGCCCAACAATCCGATCACCTGCCCGGAATCCAGAATTTCGCGAATCCGTGCGGAGGCCGCGGTTTCCTCCAACGATTGCAGGCGTTGAGCCAGCCGTTCGATCCGGCCCTGGATAACGCCAAAAATTCGGACGAGTTCATCGAACAACTCCCGCGCCGTTCCCGAAACCGCCCGTACGCGCGACACGTTCACCGCTTCAATATCCTTCAGCGCCGCCGCCTCGCTCAAGGTCCTGCGCAGGGCTTTCGCCATGACGGCCCTTTCCAGAATGCCCCCGTGCCCGGGACAGCCGTATTCTATCTCCGCCTCGTCCACCAGCCGGCTGATCCGTTCGAGGGAAAGAGAAAGCGCCTCGCTGTCCCAACCTTTCGCACCCGCCACCAGCGGGGCCGTAGCCACAAGCAGATCGCCCACCAACAAGACCTCGCCCAACCGGAAGCACACGCTGTCGGAACAGTGTCCCGGCGTCAAAAAGACCTCCAACTGGTTTCCGATGCAGAAATCCGGCGCCCCTTTTTTATTGCGCTTGCGGGGCGAGATCGTCTGTAAGCCCGGCGGCGTCCAAGACTCCAAGGGTTGCTCCAAAATCTCGGCCTGGGTAGCCTGGCGATCGGCCTCCTGCCAGGCTCGGACCCCGGCCTCGTGCAGGACGACGCGCAGGTCCGGGATGCTATGCCCTGCGCTCCAGGCGACAAAGCCCAGAACGTGATCGATATGGCAATGGGTAAAACAAACGTAAACCGGCCGCGCCCGGAGCTCCCGTTCGGCGCGCACGATGTCAAAAACCTCGGCGGCCTGCGCTGGGGCGCCGCCGGGATCCACCACAAACAGATGCGTGGGCGTACGGATCACAAACGAATTGCAGGTCCGGACGTCGGGTTTGACCAGATGGGACCAGATCTCCGCATCCGGCGCATTCTTTAATCGATGCCATTGACCTGCTTGCATAGGTTCAATTTCGCTGTGCGGCGGGCGGCGCCCTCCTTGAAGCGCCGCCCGCCGCGGATTAAGTTTCCGCGTCCGGATAATGCATGGTCATGCATTCCGGACAAATACTATGAGTAAAATTTACGTCCATGTGCGCTTCAAAATACCGGTCGACATTCAGCCAGAATTCCTGGTCCGTGCGGATCTTTTTGCAGTAGGAGCAAATGGGCAACAAGCGCTTCAACTCGACGAGTTCGGAGATGTCTTCCAGGATCAACAAAACGAGCTGGCGATCGGCATGCAAAAACGGGGCGGCCGTGACCAACAGGAAAATCGGGCAGACCTGTCCGTTCGCAACGGTTTCCAGCTTGGCCCGGCGCCGCACGACCTCATGGCCTTGGATCGCTTCCTTTATCGAATTGCGGATAATGCACGTCGGGCATGAAGAAGAATGTCCGCAGCCCCCGGGCGTTTCCCGGGCGTGCAGGCATTGCAAGGCTTCGCCGCCCCGCCGGCGCAGCAGCAGGGAGCCATCCGTGGTTAGAAATTTGCCGGTGGCCCGATTGCAGTCGTGAATGACCCAATCATCGCCGACCAAAAAAACCGGCAACGGGATGGCGTCGAGGATGGCTTTATAAAACGATTCGGATGCAAGAATTTCTGGATTCACCCGGCTGCCTTCTGTGTAAGAGGACACGACATGAAGCCTAAGTATGCATAAATCGGGACGGTTTGCAACTGAACGCAAAAAAAAGCGCCCCGATTCGAATCGGGGCGCTCGCAGAAACGGAAGACGGCGCTGTTACCGGATTTTGTTCTCTTCGCGGCGTTTCTTGATGATCTGCTCGGTCAACGCGAACGGCACGGCTTCATAATGCTCGAAGTGCATCGTGAAGCAGGCGCGCCCCTGGCTCATGGAGCGCAAGGAGTTGGCATAGCCGAACATTTCGGACAGGGGAACCATGCCGGTAATCACTTTCAGGCCGGCCTTGTTCTCCATCGTTTCGATGCGTCCGCGGCGCTGGCAAATCGAACCGGAAGCCGCGCCCATGAACTCCTCGGGCGTTACCACTTCCACCGACATGACCGGCTCGAGCAACTCGGGATGGCACTTTTGGAACAATTCCTTGAACCCGGCGCGGCCGGCTTCCTGGAACGCGAAATCGCTGGAGTCGACGTCGTGGTAGGACCCGTCGTACAGGCTGACCTTCATATCCACGACCGGATAACCCGCGTACGGACCGGAGACCATCGCCTTGATAACGCCTTTTTCCACAGACGGAATGAAGTTGGACGGGATGCGCCCGCCAACAATATCGTTGACGAACTCGAAGCCTCCTCCGGGATCCATCGGTTCCAACCGCAGGCAGACGTGCGCAAACTGGCCGCGACCGCCGCTTTGCTTGATATGCTTGTAGACGCCTTCGACCGCCCGGGTGGCGGTTTCGCGATAGGCCACTTCGGGCCGACCGACATTGGCCGCCACATTGAATTCGCGTTTGAGACGGTCCACGATGATTTCCAGATGCAATTCGCCCATGCCCGAGATGATCGTCTCGTTGGTCTCCGGATCGTAATGCACGGTAAACGTCGGATCCTCGTCGGCCAGCCGGTGCAAGGCCTCGCCGAGCTTCTCGTTGTCAGCCTGGCTGCAGGGCGCGATGCTGATCGAAACCACGGGGGTCGGAAACTCGATGGCTTCCAGTTGGATCGGATGCTCTTCGGAGCAGATGGTGTCGCCGGTGCGGGTATTGGAGAGCCCCACGATGGCGACAATGTCGCCGGTATAGGCTTCGTCCAACTGTTCCTGGCGATTGGCGTGCATGCGCAGAATGCGGCCGACGCGCTGCATTTTGTCCTGCGTGCTGTTATAGACGGGTTGTCCCGTCCTCAGCGTGCCGGAATAAATACGAATGTACGTGAGCTTTCCGCTGTGCTTGTCGGACATGATCTTGAAGGCCAGCGCAGCGAAGGGCGCGTCGTCGGACGGCTCGCGCTTGTTGGCTTCCGCTTCCTTGGCGCAGATGATGGGCGGAATCTCGTTGGGCGCGGGCAGCAAACGGACTACGCCGTCGAGTACGCGTTGCACGCCTTTGTTCTTGAACGCGGAACCGCAATAGACCGGCACCACGCGCCGGGCGATCGTGGCCTTGCGCAGAATGGTCTGCATTTCATCGAACGACAAATCGCCGGTTTCCAGGAATTTTTCCAACAAGCCGTCATCCTGTTCGGCGCATTTTTCCACCAGGTTGGCGCGCCATTTCTTGGCGTCGCTCAGCAGTTCGGCGGGAATATCTTCTTCTCGGAAGCTCTGGCCCTGGCTCTCTTCATCGTAGAAAATCGCCTTCATGGTCAACAGATCGACGATGCCGCGAAAATTTTCTTCTTGTCCGATCGGTATGACGACCGGAACGGCATTGGCGCCGAGTTCATGCTGAATTTCGCCGACCACGCTGTAGAAATCAGCGCCGGTACGGTCCATTTTATTGATGAAGGCCAGCTTCGGCACATTGTACTTTTCGCTCTGGTGCCAGACCTTTTCCGACTGGGGCTGCACGCCGCCCACGGCGCAGAAGAGGGCGATGGCGCCGTCCAAGACGCGCAGACTGCGTTCCACTTCCACGGTAAAGTCCACGTGCCCCGGGGTGTCGATCAGCGAAAGCTGATGATCCTTCCAAGTCAATGAGGTGGCGGCCGAGGTGATCGTGATGCCGCGTTCGCGTTCCTGGGGCATCCAGTCCAACACAGCCGCTCCATCGTGAACTTCGCCGATTTTGTGAGTTTTACCTGCATAAAACAGGATGCGCTCGCTGCACGTGGTCTTACCCGCGTCAATGTGCGCCATGATTCCGATGTTTCGAATCTTCGTTATTGAATATTCTCTTGCCATACTGCTAACTCCGCTCTTCTAAACCCAGATTGCCGATTGAAAGGCGGGGAATATGGACTCAGGAGCAACGAACTGCAAGGAAAAACCGACGAATTGCGATTTTGGCATCCAAGATTAACGAAACTCCAGCACGCCGAACCGGCCCGGCGCGTGGTGGTCGCCGAGAGTCGGCGATCACTGCGACGACTCCCTCGGGTCGCCCTGTTTCGTGCGTACCAACTCCAGGCCCATCCGAGCGCCGGCAGAGGGCGAAAGGATTTGCAGGTCCGCCCACGGGATCTCCATCTCGATCGTCCAGGCATCCGCCTCGCGGCCCGAGACGACCCTGGCCGAGCTGTTCCAGTCCTTGCTGCGGATGATCTCGTCGAAGAGGAATCCATCGGCATTGGCAATGAAGTGGTAATAGTCCTTGTGGTTCAGGCGCGTATCGAGGAATACCTCGACCGAGTCGTCCTCCCACAGAAAGCCGTCGCGCTGTGGGTGGGCGAGCTTCATGCTATCCAAGTTGGGCTGTCGGCAGCGGAAGGAACAGTAGAGGGCTCGATCGTCATACCCCATTCGGGCTTCTGTCGGGAAGGTCGCTTCGCTGAGGCCATCCACGGTCCGGAAGACGGAAGCGACATGGGCCTCGGTCCAAGCCGCATCGTCCAGCTTGCCGTCGATATCCGGCTTTTTCGTCAACCGAACGCACGCGAGCCGGACCGGGCGAGCGGCGATGAACGCGTCGGGCAAAGCGAGCCGGCGCCGATCCGTCGCCATCTGCCGGCCGTCAACCGACAGCTTGGTCTCGCGCTCCGGAAGCGGATAGACGCCGGGACCCACGAAGGCCACCGTAAAGGCCTGCCCACCCGCCTCGCCGGGCGCGAAGTCGCGCGACGACTGCGCGGGGTCCACCTTCCAGCCGCAGCCCGGCGCGAGGATCCAGCGGATCGACTCGGCGATCGTCGAATCGCTGGCGTTGGTGCGCGCGGATACGAGGTGGAAGACGTCGCCGGTGGCGTTCACGGAGTCCGGGCCGGCGAGCGCAAAATCGTAGGCGCTCTTCCAGCGCCGGCAGAAATCGACGGCGTTGCTGTAGGCGCCGCCGCCGGGCTTCGCACCCGGCCGCGCGTGGTCGAGAAACCAGAGATACAGCGCCGGGTCGCGGTATGCGGGTATCCAGCTGTCGTGGCCGACGCCCGGGAAGATCGTGAAGCGCGGATTGCCGCCCGCGGCCGTCACCGCATCGACCATGTCCTGGTGCTCGGTCAGCGGGACGACCGGGTCCTCCGCGCCGTGGAACGCCCAAATCGGCATGTCTTTCAGGACGGCGGCCTTACTGGGCGAACCGCGGCCGCAGACCGGCGCGATCGCGGCGAAGGCCTCGGGTCGCCGGCACGCGAGCTGCCACGTCGCCATGCCGCCCATGCTAAGGCCGGTCATGTAGAAGCGGTCCGGATCGACGCGGTATTTCTCGATCGCCTCATCCATGATAGCGAGCAGCTTGTGCGCCGACATCGGCAGCCATTCCTCCTTGGACGCCTGGGGCGCTATGACGACGAACGGAAAGTCGGGGCGGTGCATCGTCGGCGTCCAATTGCCCTTCACGCGCTCGAGGTCCGTCCCGCTCTCGCCGGAGCCGTGGAAGATCAGGATCGCCGGCCAGCGATCGTTGCCGCTCCCGGCATAACCGGTCGGCAACTGCACGATGTACTGCCCGGTGGCCTCCAACGTGACCGAACGCTTGAAGTCGATGTGATGCTGGCCGTCCGGCAGATTTGTTTGAGCGGCGGCAGAAAGGCAGAGCGCGAGCAGAACGGGCATCGAACGGTGCATGCAAACCTCCTTGTCGAAAGCTGTTCTTAATGCATAGGGAATCGCTCTTCTGGCGGCGCAGGCACAGGCCTCATCCAGTTCGCATGAGAGCGATTGCACTGAAGAGAACAATATAGACGCGGGATGGACGCGTCAAGATGAACGTCCGAGGGCGAAAGCCTGGTCGGACCAGAGCATAAGCGGTCTCCTTTCCTAATCCTCCTCCTAATCTTAATCGTAATCTTTCTTAATCCCGTCTTCGACAGGGCAAAGAGAGATTACGATTACGATTAGGATTATGAGGGAGGGAAACGAATCAAAAAAGAACCCCTCCTTCCCCGGTTCTTTTTGCATCCCCGGTTCGAGTGAGGTATAAAGGAGGCGAAACAGCGCTCCGGACACGCCGGGCGTATGTTATAAATCTTTTTGCTTTAACCGATTACATTGCCGTGAAACAAGAACCATTTGTCCATTTGCATTTTCACACGGAGTATAGCCTCCTGGATGGCGCCTGTCAGGTCGAACGAATCATGTCGACGGCCGCGGAATTGGGCATGACGCAAGTGGCCATCACCGATCATGGTACGTTGTACGGAACGATCGACTTCTACAAGAAAGCCAAGGCCGCCGGCATTAAACCCATCCTGGGGTGCGAAGTGTATATGGCGCATGGGAGCATGCACGAAAAGAAAACCGGCGCCAACCGAAGCCAGTCCAACCACCTGGTCCTGCTCGCGGAAAACGAGGAAGGCTACAACAACCTGATTTACCTGGTGTCCAAGGCGCACCTGGAAGGCTTCTATTACAAGCCCCGCATCGACAAGGAACTGCTGGCCGGCCATCACAAGGGGCTGATCGCGCTGGCGGCTTGCCTCAAAGGCGAAGTCACCGGCCATTGCGCGAACAACAACCTCGACGCGGCGGCCCAGGCGGCCGACGAATATGTCCAGATCATGGGCCAGGGCAATTTTTATCTCGAAGTGCAGGACCACGGCCTGCCCGAACAGAAAATCGCCAACAAAAACGTGCTCCTGCTTGCGAAACGCATGAACCTGCCGCTGGTGGCGACCAACGACGTGCATTACCTGAAGGCCGAACATGCCGAGGCCCACGAGGTGCTGCTCTGCCTGCAAACGCAAACGGTCATGACCGACGAGAAGCGCATGAAGTACTCGTCGGATCAATTTTACATGAAGAGCGGCGCCGAGATGCGGAAGCTCTTCGGCGAGATTCCCGAGGCGCTCGCCAATACGCTGGTCATCGCCGACCGCTGCAACGTCGAGTTGGAGCTGGGCAAGAAGCTGCATTTCCCTACTTATCAGGTGCCCGAAGGCTTCCAACATAAGGAATACCTCATCAAGATCGCCCAGGAGGGACTGAAACTCCGCTATGGCATCGAAGACGTGGATCGTCCGAAGAACGAAGCCGAAAAGCGAATTTCCGAACGCTTCTATTACGAGCTGGGCATCATCGAAAAAACGAAGTTCATCAATTACTTCCTGGTGGTGTGGGATTTCATCCATTTTGCCAAGAACCAACGGATTCCGGTCGGGCCCGGCCGCGGCTCGGGCGCCGGCAGCATTGTCGCCTATGCCCTCGGCATCACCGGCATCGATCCGCTGCACTACAACCTGATCTTCGAACGGTTCCTGAATCCCGAGCGCGTATCCCCGCCTGACTTCGACATCGACTTCTGCCAGACGCGCCGCGGCGAAGTGATCGAATACGTGAAGCAGAAATACGGCCGCGACAACGTCGCGCAAATCGTCACTTTCGGCACGCTGGGCGCCAAGACCGTCATCCGCGACATCGGCCGCGTGCTGGAGATTCCCCTCCAGGAATGCGACCGGCTCGCCAAGATGGTGCCGGAAGATCCCAAGATGACGCTGGAAAAGGCTCTCGAACAAAATCCCGAGTTCCGTGAGATGGCCGAAAAAGACGCCAACGCCAAGCGCATCCTGAAATATGCGCGCGTCCTCGAAGGCCTGCCGCGCAATCCCGGCACGCACGCCGCCGGCGTTGTGATCGGCGAAAAACCCCTGATCGAACTTGTGCCGCTCTCGCGGGATAAAGACAAGGAGATCATTACCCAGTTCGAAATGGTCCCCCTCGAACAGGTCGGCCTGCTCAAGATGGACTTTCTGGGATTAAAGACGCTGACGGTGATCCAGGAGGCCGTGGACAACATCAAGCTGACCTGCGATCTCGAACTGGACATCATGAAGATCCCGGTCACCGACCCGGAGACCTTCGCCCTGCTCAACCGGGGCGATACCGTCGGCGTGTTCCAGGTTGAAAGTCCGGGCATGCGCGATTTGCTCAAGCGCATCAGCCTCACTTGCGTCGAGGAGCTGATCGCCATGATCGCCCTCTACCGGCCGGGCCCGATGGACATGATCCCCGACTACATCGACCGCAAGCACGGCAAGGTCAAAATTCAATACGCCCATCCCCTGCTCGAACCCGTCCTCAAGGAAACCTACGGGGTCATGATTTATCAGGAGCAGGTCCAGCAGGCCGCCAACATCCTCGCCGGCTTTTCGCTCGGCCAGGGCGACATCCTGCGCCGCGCCATGGGCAAAAAGAAGGCCGAGGAAATGGCCAAACAGCGCAGCAAGTTCGTCGACGGCTGCGTCAAAACCAACAAGATCCCGGAGAAAAAGGCCGGCGAAATTTTCGACACCATCGAGCGGTTCGCCGGGTACGGGTTCAACAAGTCGCACAGCGCGGCGTACGGCATCGTCTCCTTTCAAACCGCCTATCTGAAGGCGCACCACCCCGCCGAATTCATGGCGGCCATGCTCTCCAGCGAAATGGGCAATACCGAAAAGCTTCCGGGCCTGGTGGCCGAGGCCCAGGAGATGGACATCCCGATCCTGGCGCCTAACGTCAACGACAGCGACGTGCGCTTCAAGCCGGTCAAGGACGGCATCCGCTACGGCCTCGCCGGGGTCAAGAACGTCGGCACCGGCGCGGTGGAAGCCCTGGTCAAGGAACGCCGGGCCAACGGCCCCTACAAGGGCCTGGTCGACTTCTGCATCCGCGTCGACAGCCAGGCGGTAAATCGAAAAACCCTGGAAAGCCTGGTGCGCTGCGGCGCCTTCGATTTCACGGGCCTCTCGCGCGGACGGCTCTTCCACGGCGTCGATTACGCCATGAGCCGCGCCGGCTCCATTCAGCGCGACCGCAAATCCGGCCAGGCCTCGCTGTTCGACATGCTCGGGGCCTCTTCTCCCGAAGCGTCCACAAGCGACGACCTGCCTCCCGGCGAGGCCTGGCCCGAAAGCCAGATGCTCTCCGCGGAGAAGGAACTGCTCGGGTTCTATATTTCCGGTCATCCGCTCACGGCGCACGCCTGGACGCTGAAGCAATACAGTCTGGCCGATCCCCAGGCGCTGGACAAAATCCCTTCCGGCGCCCAGACCCGCATCGGCGGGCTCGTGTCGCAGTTGCAGAAAAGATTCACCAAGAAGAGCCAGAAACCCATGGCGGTTTTCCGCCTGGAGCACCTCTACGGCTCGTTCGAAGTCGTCGTCTTCCCCGACACCTTCGAAAACTTCGGCGTCCATCTAAAAGAGGAAGCTCCCGTCATGGTCTGCGGGGAACTCGTACAGGCGGAAGGCCTGCGCATGAAGGCCGCCGAGCTTTATCCTTTGGCCGACGTGCCCAAGTTCTTCTCCAAATCCTTTAACATCCACATCCCCACGTCCGTCCTGGACGATCGCGTCATGAACATCCTGAAGGAAATCCTGCTCCGCCATCGGGGCGACACCCAGGTCATTCTCTGCCTGCAATTCCCTTCCGGCGAAAAGGTCTTCATGGACACGCACCGCTCGTTCAAGGTTTCCCCCAGCGAAAAACTGATCCACGAGATCGAACACATCCTCGGCGAGGACTGCGTCTACCTGGATATCAACAAGGCCCCCTGCCGCCGTCCCCCCGCCCATCCCCGCAACGGAAACGGCTTCTGATTCCATCTATCCCTACGGATTCTCTTGTCCCCGGCTGCCAGCCGATTCAAGGTACAATAGAGATCACCACGGGAAGCCCGGCAGCTCGATGAGCAGATGGGAGAAGCCCTCGTTCGCGGAAGGCAAGTTGGTGCAGGTCATCGTGGCGTTCTGGCCCGGCCGGCGGTAGACGTTGGTCGTTGTGGCGGAGACGAACAGATTGGTGGTTTCACAGATGCTGTAGAGGCGTTGCGTTACGCCGTGCCAGGAGAGCGCCGGGCCGCCGGACGCCAGATGAACGGATTCGATGCGAGGGAAACTGGAGGCATCGCGGAAACCGGTGCCGGCGATCAATTCCTGCCGGTCGTTGAAACCATCGGCGTCCATATCGGCGATATGAGGATTGGTTTTTTCCGCGGCCTCGGCCAGATTCGCGAGCTGGTCGCCGTCGGGATCGGCGCCGGGCTGACCGTTCGCCGGATCGCCGAAGTTGAGCTGCTCCCACCAATCCTCCACTCCGTCCCCATCGGCGTCGGGGGAGCCGTCGGGGATCCGGAAGGAGATGCGCTTGAGGAGCGGCAACGCCGGCTGATCGCCGGCATAGTCGAAGCTGTTGCTGTAAGCGAAATAGTTCCGGCCGCCGATGGTCCAGCGTCCGATCGTGCAGTTGGTGATGGGCAGCATGCCGTCGCCGTTTTGCTGGGAAATGTCTTTGACGGCAAAATACACGTTCGTGCCGGGGATCAGGCGGGCCGAATCCTGCGGCGTGGCCAGCTCGAACGGCGCCCATACGGACTGGTAGTACGGCCAGAACTTCTGAAACTTGCCGTCCCAGCGGTTGCTGATGGAGTAACGGCTGTCGGCGAGGATGTGAGCCGGCGCGGCGCTGGCCCAGTTGGCGTTGTCGATCGGGTCGAAGGAATACCGCAGTTCGTACGTGGAGTAGCTGTAGGCAAAATTCTTGTACTTGTCCATGAAGCCGATTTCGAAGGTTTTGTTCGACGGAAAATAGACCACGGACGGCGAGCAGATCGTTTCGTCGTTCTGCGGTTCGGGATCGAACTGAAACTCGATTTCGTCGAACCAGACGGCATAGGGCGCGCGGCCGATGCCGTCGTGAGGCTTGAAGCTGATGTACCAGCGGTACAGGTTCGTGAAATAGTCCGAGCCATAGCTGCGCAGGCTCGAACTGGGATAGGGATATTGCGCGGCGCCCGACCAGGCGTTGTTGTGCTGGGGATGGCCGTCGCAGAGAGCGCGGGTCCAACCGCCGCCTTGCGTGCAGATTTCATGATACCAATGCCCGCCGACGCCATTGAACGGACCGATGTTCACCGTGGGTTCCGGCCGTTGCCCCCATCCGCCGGGGCCGTTGGAGAGCGAGGATGGAACAAAGTAGTAGAAGCTCAGCCGGTTGGCGCCCTGCGCTTCCGGAATGGGATTGGTGCTGAGGTTCAGAAAGTAGACGTACGGGTGTCCCACGGTCGCGCCCCAGGCGACGGGATCGACGCCCATCCCAAGCCAATTCGTGAAGTGCGCTTTGGAGGTCGCTTTCAGTCCGTTCGTCAGCAGATATTCCGTGCTGTTGGTCGTGTACGAGTTTTTTCCTCCCGTCACGACGTACTTCAGGCTGTGGCCGGTCACGGCGTTGCCGCCGTCCACTTCGAGATAGCCGTAGGTCTCGAAGCCCATGTGATCGCTGTTGTAGGTGTTGAAATAGAGTTGAAGATAGTTGTGGTTGTTTGTGAAAGGGGCCGGATAGGCGTTCGTATTGCGCCAGCCGCAGGTGTCGTATTGCGTCATGCCGTAGGCGGCATTGGAGTTGATTTCCTTGGTCGTGTACAGCCACGTTGCACTGCCGGCGGGCGGGTCGTTGGAGCGCGTCGCCGGCAGATCGTCGAAGTTCATCCAGACGGACGGGGCCGCCGCGGCGTTGCCCGCCAGCAGCGCCCACCCCAAGAAGCCGGCGCACGTTTGTCGACCGATCCTGCTCATATCACAGAGAATACACAGCCTCCATATTTCCGTTTGCAACAAGTCATTTTTTCAACGATTGCCCCAGCGCCGATCCCGCATGCCGCCGAGCAGGTCGTCCATGAGATGCCGGGCTTCGGTCACGTGGCCGCCGGTTTCTTTCAGCGCTTCGTTCAGCATCCAATGGGCGTCGTCTTCGTCCCAGTAGGTCCGGGTCTGGATCAACAGCCCGAACATATCCGCAAGGCTTCCGACGGGCGCCTGCAAGTGCAAATCCTGATTCGCCGCCAGGGGGGCCGCCTTCGCGTAGGCTTCGTAATCGCCCACGAATTCGAAGATCATGAATTCGACAAACGCGGGGTTGAGCGGCGCGGGCGTGCCGGCCTGCAAAACCGGCTCCGGCGGCGCAGGAGGAAGAAGCGGCGTAGCCACGGCGCCCGGCGCGGGTCCCCAATCGTGCTGCATCGCCTCTTCGAACCACGTCGGGCCCGTCCCTGCGGCGCGTTGCTTCCGCAAGCGGCTGTAGCGGGAAAGGTAGGACATGGTGTACTCCAGCGATTCCAGGGCGTCTTCCCGCGAGAAGATTTCGAGGGCCGCCTCCGCGCCGAGGTCGGCTTGCATCTGAACCACGAGCCCCAGCATTCCGTACTGCTCGTAGGCGCGAGCCCAACCCGGCGTGACAAGTTCCGCCAGGCCATAGGCAAGGGTTTCGAGCAAGCCCGACGGATCGACGAGGCCGGCGGGATCCGACCCGGCATACTGATACGGGTTGGCGCTCATGGGAGCGCCGATGCGGGGCCACAGCGGCTCGCGGGAGAAGAACCGGCCCGACTGGGCGTCGTAGTAGCGCGCGCCGGCGTGATAAACCTGCTGCGTGCCTTCGCGGCGCACGCCGTAAGCGCCCATGAAGAGAAACGGTTGATCGCTGCCGCCGGTGCGTCCGAGCAGGCGACCGTACGGCGAATACGCGTAGGCGTCGGTCACGGCGCCGGTCGCATCGGACAACGCCAGCGTATTGCCGTTGCGGTCGAAATGGTAATGGCGCACCGCATGGCCGGCGGCGGGATCGATGCGATAAAGGAGTCCGCCGCCCGGGGTCCAGACGTAGAAGGCCGTCCAGGCTGCGCCGGTCTCGTTGCGTTCGGCGAGCAGGGGGGCGCCCGGCATTCCGACGGAATGGAAGAAGGCGTTCGTCCGGCCGGCTTCCGCGCGCGCCACGAGGTGGTCCAGTCCATTGCAGATCAGGTTCGCGGCGCCGCAGCGCGTGAGGCGGCCGGCGCCGTCCCACTCGATCGAATAGCCCGGCGCGTTCGTCAGCCGTCCGCGCGCATCATAGGCATATCCGCCGCCTGCAAGCTGCGAGGCGGCATCGTAGCGCTGGGTCGAGACGGAGGTGAGCATGCAGGCCGAGGGCGTCAGCGGGGCCACCGTGACCCGCTGGGTGGGCTCTCCGGCGGCGTTGCAGTCGTACTGGAGGTCGATTAGCGAGCCTTCGCGGAGTTGCGTCAACCGACCGGCGTTGTCCCAGGCATACGTCGTGTTCAGGCCGTTGGGACGCCGGATGGCGGTGAGCCGGAAGTCGGCGTCGTACTCCAGTCCGATGCTCGCGCCACTGAGCGTATCGGCCACGTTGGTCAGCAGTCCGTTGGCCGAATCGTATTGGTAGTTCACGGTGAAGGAACCGCCGGCGTAGCTGACCGAGGCAAGCCGTCCGGCCGCATCCCAGGCGTAACCGAAGGCCATGCCGTTCTGCACGAAATTGGTCACGCGTCCTTCCGCGTCGTATTGCATGGCCGCGCCGTCCGCCGCGGTCAATCGCCCGTTGTCGTCGTAGGCGTACGCCAGCGACGGACCGCCGGCGTATTGGCGATTGGTGACGAGCCCGACGGCGTCGAAACCCAGCGCCAGCGTTCCGAGATCGGGATACTGAACTCCGATCATGCGCCCGCGCGCGTCGTACGAGTAGCTCCATGTGTTGGTCAGGGGATCGCTCATGGACGTCAGCCGTCCGGCGGGCGAATACGCAAAACCCCACCGTTGCGTGTTGAAATCCGTCATTTCCACGAGCCGGCCCAGCGCGTCGTACGCATTCGTGGCCAAGCCCAGACCGGGCGCTTCCACCGAAAGCAGGCGTCCCAACGCATCGTATCGGCGCCGACGGGTCCGGCCCAGGGCATCGGTCGTTTGCGCGATCCGCTGCATGGCGTCGCGTTCGAACGAGACGGCCTGTCCGAGTCCGTTCGTGAACGACGCGACGCGCCCAAGCGCATCCCGTCCGACGCCGGATTCGCTTCCTGTCGGCGACTCGGAGGCTTGCGGCAGCCCCTCGGCACTGTAGGCCTCCGTCCAGGCGGAGCCGGCAATGGTCATTGTGGTCGGGCGGCCATGCTTGTCATAACCGAGTTCCGTCCGCACGCCCGAGGTATCCATGATCAACTCCGGCAGTCCGCGGGCGTTGTACTCACAGCGCGATACCGCGCCGTTCCGATTCGTTACGGCCACCAGCCGATTCATCGCATCGTAGCCGAACTTCGTCGCCCGCCCGGAGGGGTCCGTGAGGACAACCGCATTCCCGTTGGCGTCGTACGCGGTGCGCGCGACCTGACCGAGTTCGTTGGTATACGCCGTGAGCCGGTCCATCGAATCGTAGCCCCATGCGGCGAAGGCGGCATCCGGATGCGTGACGCGGGTCAGCCGCTTCGAGGCATCGTAACCGTAGGTCGTGATCCCGGTGTCGGAATCCCGGGTCGTGGCCAGGGCGCCGTCGGGGTTGTAGGTAAACGCCGACCAACCGCCGGCGGGATTGGTGATCGCGAGCAATTGGCCGCGGGAATTGTAGGCGCCACGCCAAGTTCCGCCCAGGCGGTCGATCCGGCTGGTCACGTTGCCCCGTCCGTCGCAATCGAACGTCTCGAACGAGCCGTCGGGATAATCGATGCGGGCCAGGTCGACAAACGTTACGGCGACGGTATCGGCCGCGCCGGGGTTGACGAAGGACTGCGCGCGCGGAGTCCACGCGAATCGAAGCGCATCGCCTCGCGCATTGGTCGCCGCGGACGGCAGGCCGGACGCCGGATCGTAGGCGAAAGTCGCCGTCCCGCCCAACCGGTCGGACACCGAGGCGAGGTGTCCGTTTGTGTCCTGCGCAAACAGAATGGACTCGCCGTCGGGATCGGTCAGCAGGGCCGGGAATCCGTGCGAGCTCGAGTGAGCGTATACGTTCGTGCCTCCATCCGGCGCCGAGACGATTACCAGATTGCCGTTCGTAATGTAAGTCAGGGCGGTTTGGTTGGAGTAGGCATCCCACTGCGAAACCACGCGCGGAAAACTTTCGCCGTAGAGCGTCTTCATTTCATACGCCTGAACGTAGGGCGTGTTGCCCGCGGGATTCCTCACGGCGGAGATCAGGTGGTAGAAACCGCCCATTACGCCGCCGTAACCGAAACGCATCCCCTGCCCGCCCGCGTTCGTAATCGAGCGCAGCGTAGCGACCGGATCGTTGCCGTTGTCCGGCGCGAACGTTTCGTAATAGAAGCTCGCCGAGCGGCCGGCGGAATCGGCGACGTTGGTCATGTAGGAGGCATAGCTCCACGACAACGTACGCCCCAGCCCGTCGCTCACGGAGGCCGGACGTCCGATGGAGGGCGACGCATACGAGAAGCTCAGGCTGTTCGTGTTTCGATCCACGATGTACCGGATGCGCCATTCGTTGGCGCCGCCGGCGCCCTGATGCTTCTCGAACATATAGAGCCGCGCTGTCGAGGGATCGGCCAGATAGAGCCCGTTCGTGGTTTCCTGCAGTTGATAGCGAACGCGCGGGACATTGTCCTGATAAACGTGTCCGCCGATATCCGCGGACATGCCCGTCAGCCCCCAGTTGCTCGTGGATTCCCGCTGGAAGGACACCATGCGCGCATCCGGCAGATAAACCGTGGCGTAGACGTTCGTGCCCAGGTTCATGCCGGACGAAGCGTGCGCGTAGGGACTGCACCAGAAGGTGTACGGCAGACTCATCAATCCGTAGCCGCGATACAGGTCGGAACGATAATACAGCCGGCACTCGAGGCGCATCGGCCCCCCAAGCGACAGCAGCGGCAGCTCGAAGTAGTAGGCTCCGTTGGCGGCAGAGACCGGATCGCCTTGCGCCAGCGACTTGCCGTAATCCCGCGTCGCCCCCGGTATGCCCGCCTCGTAGCCGGCGACGGGCAACGTCAGCATGATAAGAATCGCGCACGCCCCTGCTCCACGCAGAACCGTTTTCCCAATGCATTTTTTCATGGCGAGGCCCTCTTATGGTTTGATCACAATGATTCGATAGAAACGATCGGGAATCTCCGGCGATCGCATCTCGATCGTCCCGTTCGTCGGCGCAAAAATTAACGGCGCCGCATTGGTCCAAGTTCCGGCAATGGGTTCGGCAGCCTGGAATTGATAGTTGCGGTTGGAAACGCCGATCCACTGCACGACGGAGGTCCCGCCGCCAGCGAGAATGCGCTCCACGCGGAAATATCGTCGCGGATCGTCCAGCGCCGTGCCGGCGATGAACTCCTGCAAATCGTTCATCGCATCGTCGTCCGTGTCCGTCCGCGTCGGATTGCCGCGACAGACATACTCGTTGCTGTTCACGACCCCGTCGCCATCGGGATCGCCCGCGCCCGTCTGCGAGAGATCCGGGAAGTAGCGCAGTTGCCAAAGGTCCGGCAGGTGGTTGCCGTTGGAATCCATGGACAAGTCGTTTCGGGCGATCTCCAGCTTCAGGAGCCGGTTGCCGTTGGGGTCGTATTGGCAGTGAATCGCCGCCTCGTTCGTATCGAAAGCGTAGAAGGCCGTAACCAGCCGCCCCGCCTCGTCCCGGTCGTACCGCGTTACTTCCGCCGCGTCGCCAAACGCATGGAGCAAATAGCGCTGGCCCCGCGTCACGATTTCCACGTTCATGAGAGCGCCCAGGCCGGCGGCCGCGGCCGTGTCGCAGCCCGCGTAGAACGTCAAAGAAACCGTGTTCGAGTAGGGCAATTCTTCATACTGGTACGGCTCGGTCGTCGTGAAGTAATTTCCGTACTCATCCACATAACTCTTTTCGCCTACCGCCAGGGACTGCGAATAGACGTCTCCCCCCAGCGGAAACTCATCCAACAGGTAGGACAAGTCCTCGCCGAGAGTGGACACGCTGCCCGTCGTGAAGATCGGGTAAAACCGAGGCCGCCCCCCAAAACGCGTCACGACATCGTCCAAACCCACGCCGTTGACGATCCCATCCAGGTCTTCCAAAACCCGGCGAACCGTGTAGTCATGACGGCCAAACACATTGCGTTCGACGCCCGCCACCTTTTGCGTCATCAGGTGGATGCTCATCATGTCGGGGTCCTCCGCGCGCGCCGCGACGGCGCAAACCGCCAGCCCAACGGCGCTCAGGCAAGTTTTCCAATCATTGGAAAAAGTCCGGCGAAATTTTCCAATCATTGGAAAAAATTCGACGCGATTTTCCAAACATTGGAAAAAAAAGAGAACGGTTTTCCAAGGATTGGAAAACGTCCGTAAAATATGCATGGCTCCCCCCTTCGGTACGAATTGCAGATGGCGATCAAGGTCCGATTCCAACGTTTATTATAGGATTTAGCCATCTCGCCGACAAGTCATGATTTCTCGAGGGTGCATCTTGACACGGCCCCCGCGCATACGAATAAGAATCCACGTCCTTACGGACGCGGCTACGTAGCCGCCGGCGTAAGCCCTGTCTCTTATACACATATTTTGCGCTTCGTGTTCGGCTAAGCTCAAATCGCCGCAAAGGGTTGCGGCTCCTACCGGAAGGCCATTGATTTTTGTAGGAGCCGCACCCCGTGCGGCGATCCAGCGCTGGGTGGAGCAGTTCTTTATTCGTTGCTTATCCTTCTCATCCGAGAAGATTTACCCCACGGATGGCAAAGCGGTCCCACGGATAAGGAATTAGGACTTGGTTGAAGGCCAGACTCTCTTGGAGAATTTTGTGTATAAGAGACAGGGCGTAAGCCGGTGGTGCCAGACGTTGAGGAGGGGCCTGTCAAGATGCACCCAGGCCCGAAGGGCGACGTTACGGAGCGTTGACAAACCTTCGTCGTTGTGGAGAATGCGCTGAGCATCAGGACTCTAGGGCCGAAAACGCTGGACGTATCATCGCGGGGAAGGAGGGACTAACGTGTCAGTCGTCGCCAGTCGTTGTAAGAGGGTTTCGCTGCAGGAAGTCAGCCTGGTTGTGTCAGGGCTTTACTTGCTGGTCATGGTCGCGCTCACCTGGTTTCGCCCCGGAACGCAAGCGCAATACATGGCGATACAAAATATCCTTCAAGCCCTGCCTCCGCTTCTTGTGGGGCTCTTGGGCCTGCATTATGCCGTCAAGACTCCTCTTCTCCGCCGTCGAATGCGCATCGGCTGGACGCTGATCGGTTTGGGTTGCCTGGCCTGGGCGCTCGGAGACGGCCTATGGGCTATCCTTGAAAGCGGGCTCGGTCATACCGTCCCCTTCCCCAGCTGGCCGGACACGGGATACGTGCTCTCTTATGCGTTCTTATTTGCAGGGCTATTTTTTTTGCTGGGACAATGGGGAAGCACCGAGCGAATCCGCATCATGGTCGACAGCCTGCTCATCGCCGGCAGCATCGGCATTCTCAGCATGTATTTTCTTGTTCAGCCGCTGGTGAAAACGGAGACCTCCGCGGTTGAGCGCTGGCTGGGCGTCGCCTATCCCATGGCAGACCTGGCCATTCTATTTAGCGCGCTGCTGATTCTCCATGTGCGCCGGCTGGACTTGCCGCTACGGCGAATGATCATGCTCATGTCCAACGGCCTGGCGTGCTTCTTTATTGCCGATTCCGCGTTCTTTCTCCTGACCCTGTTCGATCGGTACCGAAGCGGCGCCTGGACCGACTTGATGTGGACTCTCGGCTGGATTTTCATCGGCAGCGCATTCGTCTTTCGGCGTAGTGAATTTCCAGGACAGAACTCGCGAAAACAGGATAAAGAGCCCCCCCCACCGCGTCTGATATATGCCATCGTTCCCTATTTGCTGGCGGCGGCCACAACCGGCTTGGTGTCCCTCTGCGATGCGCTGGACGGGTCCATCTCCAACCAGACCTTCATGTCGATTCTTGGCCTGATTTCGTTGATCATGCTCCGGCAGATTCTCCTGGTGATTCAAAATCGCCGGCTGACGGAACGAACGCGCCGGCTCAATACCGAGATGTCCCAGCTCATTGCCATGCAAACCGAGTATTTGGAGGAGCTGAACATCGAGATGGCCGAACGGCAGCGCATCGAAAAGGAATTGGTCCATCATCGTGAAAGCCTGGAGGAAACCGTCCGGGAGCGAACCGACAAACTCCGGGAGCTGAACACCCTTCTGCAGACGGAAGTCACCGAACGGCGGCGCGCCGAAAAAGAGGTGAGGGAAGAGCTCTCGGTTCGCCGGCAAATCGAAGAGGCTTTGCGCAAGAGCGAAGAACAATACCGGATGCTGATTGAGATCATCCCCCACAGCGTTCAGGAAATCGATGCCGGGGGACGAATCAACTTCGCCAACCGGGCCAGCGAGCGTATGTTTGGTTATACGGAGACGGAGTTGAAGAAGATGCCGTTTTTCGAACTCCTGGCCGGCAAGGAAGAACGCGAGCAATGCCGCCAATTGTTCAGCCGCCAGACCGAGAACCAGCCCCCCTTGAAGTCGGCCGTCCACCAGGGCCTTACCAAGAACGGGCAAGCCATCTGGCTCCAGGTCGATTACAACAGCAAGCGGGATTCCGAAGGCCGGGTGCTTGGGCTGATTGCCATCGTCACCGATATCACCGAACAAAAGCATCTTCAGGAGCAGTTGCTGCGATCGCAGAAACTGGAAACCGTCGGACGCCTGGCAGGCGGAATCGCCCACGACTTTAACAATGTGCTTACGGTCGTTACTGGCTACTGCGAAATGTTGCTGGCCCGCGTCGAGGAATCCGATCCCACCAAGGAGGCCGTTCAGGAAATCCAAAAGGCGGGGCGCCGGGGCGCCGCGCTAACCCAACGTCTGCGCGCGTTCAGCCGCAGCCAATTTGCACGGCCGGTCGTCCTGAATTTGAACGATCTGATCGGCGACATGACGAAGATGCTGAAACTGCTGATCGGCGAAAACGGCCATCTGGTATTCCGCCCGGCCCCGAAATTGAGCATGGTCAAGGCCGATCCAAATCAACTGGAGCAGGTCGTCATCAATCTGGTGGTAAATGCCATTGACGCCATGCCGCAAGGCGGCACGGTGTTCGTTTCCACCTCGAATATTCAGGAAGACAAAAACTTCTCCTTCCACAGCCAGGCTATCGAAGCCGGCGGCTATGCGGAGATACGGGTGTGCGATACGGGCATCGGCATGAGCGCGGAGGTGCAGGCCCATCTTTTCGAGCCCTTTTTCACCACCAAGCCCAAGGGCAAGGGCATCGGCCTGGGACTGGCTATGGTTCATAGCATGGTGCGCCAGAGCGGCGGCCATGTTCTGGTGGAAAGCCAGCCCGGACGCGGGACGGAGATCGCCATCCGGCTGCCCCGCGCGAAGGGCGTTCCCGCGAAGCCTGAAAGCGTACGAAAGAAGGACGACGCATTGGCCGGAACTGAAACCATCCTGCTGGCGGAAGACGAGGAAGGCGTCTTGAAAATGACGACCGGGATTCTCCGGAAGATGGGGTACCACGTGCTGCCGGCGCGGGACGGCCATGAGGCCTTGCGCCTGAGCGCGCATTTCAACGGCCACATCGATCTGTTGCTCACGGACGTCATGATGCCCGGCATGACCGGTTTGGAACTGGCTCAAAGCATGGCCCGGCTGCGGCCTTCGACCCAGACCCTTTTCATGTCGGGCTACTCGGAAGAAATGATGCGGCAGTATCATGTGAAGGGATCTCTCGATCCGCTCCTTCGCAAGCCCTTTGCATCTCACGAACTGCTCTCGGCCGTGCGCGCGAAACTCACTCTCAGCGAAGTGCTCGCGTAAGTTTGTTCTCGCGCTCCGTCGCAACCGGAGAAAAGACGGTTGCGACGGAGCGCAACCCTCCAAAAGGCAAAGCTAACGACAGAGACCGCCTTACTGCTTCTCCAGCCAATCTCTCACGCCGGGAGCCGAAGGGTCGTTGGGGGCCAGCTCCAGGAAGCGCGTATACGCCTGCATGGCCTGACTGCGCGTCTTGGGTTGGTCGGCATAGACCATGCCCAGCACGTAATAGGCCTGCGCGTATTGGGGCTGCAGTTTCAGGATGGTGTTGAGCTGATCGATGGCGGCGGCGTTTTCGCCCAGCTTTTGATGGATCAGCGCCAGGTTATAACGGGCATTGACGGTGTCGGAGCTGATTTGAAGGGAACGGTGATAGGCTTCCTTGGCCAGTTGGAGCTCGCCTTTGGCCCAGTAGGCGGAGCCCAGATTGTAGAAGGCATTCGCCAGGGTGTCGTCGTTTTCCACGGCCCGCGTGTAGTAATAAACCGCCCGATCCCAGTCTTCCTGCTGCTGATAAATCGTGCCGCGGTTATACGCCTGGATCGCCGCTTTGGTGTTGCGGAAAACGGGCTTTTTGATGTCCAGACGGGAGTCGGCCGCCGGGGCGGAAGTCTCCGTCCGTTGCGGCTCGGCCGCCGCCGCTTCCTCGATCGCCGGACGGCGCATGGTTTCCGCGGGCAGAATCGGCTCCAACAACTTCAAGCGCTCGGAGGCCTTGAGCACGCGGGGATCGCCTGGGAAAAGTTTTTCGAATTGCCGGTAATACTCGATGGCTTTGTCCTGTACGCCGAGTTGCCGGTCGTAGAGTTCGGCCAGCGCCCACAACGTATCCGGATTGTTCGGTTCGGCTTGGGCGGCTTGCTTGAGCGTGACGAGGGCGGCATCGTATTCGCCGGTTTTTACGGCCGCTTCGGCCAACGCCAATTGGGCCAGCGTCATTTTGGGATTGAGCGTGAGGGCCTGCTTGAAAGACCGCAGGGCGGCGTCGGGTTGTCCACGCGTCATCAAAAATCGGCCCAAGGCATAGTGGGCTTCGGGCTGGTCGAAGCATAACCGGGCAGCGGTCCGCAGGGCTTTTTCCTGCCGGGCATAATCTTTGCTCCGCCCGGCCTTTTCAGCCTCGTCCAGACAGATGGACAAAGCCTTCTTGGGTTGCCCCCGATCAAGGGCTTCGCGCGCAACCGCCTGGTAATCGCGCGCACCGGCGGAAG
This sequence comes from Lentisphaerae bacterium GWF2_57_35, assembly GCA_001804865.1. Classification (GTDB taxonomy): domain Bacteria; phylum Verrucomicrobiota; class Kiritimatiellia; order CAIQIC01; family GWF2-57-35; genus GWF2-57-35. The sequence goes on along the minus strand of MHBK01000066.1, from coordinate 47,230 downwards.
GCTGGACTGCCGAGGCGGCGGGCGCAGAGGCCGGGCTTTCCGGGACCGCCGGCGCTGCCGCAGGACCCGAGGCTTGTATGGTTTCGGCAACGGACGGAGCCGCCGCCGGCGCGGATTCGACCGGCGGGGCCGCGGCAAGCGCAACGCTCATCTCATCCAAGGCCTGTCGGGCCTGGTCGGCAAAGGGGCCGCTTTTCTCGACCTCGAGGAAATTCTTGTAAAACTCACGGGCCTGATCGCGATCCCCGAGGTCGCGTTCGTAGAGCACCCCAAGATTGAAGAGCGCCGGGGCGTAATGGGGGTTCTTGTCGAGCGCCTGCATCAGATAAAAAACGGCCTTGTCGGCGCTTCCGGAATAGGCCTCAAGCAGGGCCAGCGAAGTCAGTACGCGGCTGGATTGAGGCGCACGAGCCAGTGCGCCGAACAAGGCTCGGCGAGCTTCCGGCCACTTGCCGTTACGAACATGAATCGCCGCGACATATTCCTGGGCGCGAGTATCCGATGGCGCCAGCGCGGCCGCCTCCTCCAGCAACGTGATCGCGCGGGCGGCATCCCCACTCTTGTCCGTGAGTACGCCAAGATTGTACGCCGGTTCGGAAAATGTCGGGTCCGACTGGCGGCTCGATTCGAACGCCTGCCGGGCCTGCTCCATCTGGCCAAGCCGGAAAGATATGATGCCCATGTAGTTGTAAACGGAAGCATTGGCCTCGCTGCCAGGACGAAGGCTCAGCGATTTCTCCAGCAGCGTGCGGGCGCGAACGTAATTGCCCCGGGAGGCCTCTTTCAAACCGCGTTGGAATTCCCGTTCGCCGGGCTCGCCGCCGCAACCGAAAAAGAGGAGCGCAACGACTCCCAATGTCAGACAAGATATGACGATAGACCTTTGCATGTTTTTCCAGTGGCCGCAGTCTATCGCATGAAGCCGCCCCGTGCAACAGACATCCGCGGGGTGGGAGGTAAACAGTGAACAGTAATCAGTGATCAGTAAACAGTGATCAGTGAACAGTGATCAGTAAACAGTGATCAGTGTACCATCCTCGAATCACTGTTCACTGATTACTGACCACTGTTCACTGTTTACTGATTACTGTTCACTGATTACTGCTCCCGCCCCCGCCCTCACTGAATCCACACCTCCCGCGATCGCGGGCCGTCGAATTCGCAGAAGAAAATCCCCTGCCAGGTTCCCAAGCAAAGATGGCCGGCTTCGACCAAGACCTGGAGGGAAGAACCCATCAGACTGGCTTTCATATGCGCTGCGGAATTTCCTTCGCCGTGCCGATAATGGTTTTCCCACGGAACCATTCGTTCCAGGATGTTGCCCAAGTCGGCCGCCACATCGGGATCGGCATGCTCGTTGATGGTCACACCAGCCGTCGTATGAGGCACATAGACGGTCACGAGTCCATCCCGGAGCCCGAGGTCCTTCAATTCGGCCCGCACCAGGTCCGTAATGTCGATAAATTCCGTTCTCCGATGGGATTGAATAGAAATCTTTTTCATAATGGGTATACTATAAGCCCGAAATGAATGAACTGAAAGTCAAACTCGCCGGCGAGGGCCGTCCGGCATGGAGAAAGACGCGATGAGTCTGGTCACGCTGGCCCTCCTGTTGTCGCTTTTGTGTTTGCTGGCCTGTTCCGCCTTTTTTTCGGGCTCGGAAACCGTCTATTTCTCTTTAAATCCCCTTCAAATCCGGCGCATCAGCAAGAAAAACCCGACGGGCGGCGAGCGGATACGGCAGATTTTGAACACGCCGACCCGGTTGCTTTCTACGGTCTTGATCGGCAATACCATTGTCAACGTCGCTGCCGCCAACGTCGCCTATGTGCTGGCCGAACGTTTCGTCCCCGGCCGCGGCGAGGCCATTTCCATCCCGGCCCTGACGCTGGTTCTACTGGTCTTCGGGGAAATCGGCCCCAAACGGCTGGCCTTGTTCTACGCGGAAACGCTGGCGGTACTTTTTTCGCCGCTCGTTTCAGTCGTCACGCTGATCATGACGCCCCTGCGGCTTGTCATGGAAAAGATCACCCGGCGCCTGGAGCCGCTCTTTCGTCCGCACGGCAAGACCCTGAGCGAAGAAGAATTCGAGACCGTTCTGGAAATCAGCAACGAAGAAGGCATCCTCAATGCCGACGAGCTGGCCATGATCAAGGCCATCATCCGGCTGGAAGACCTCAAGGCCAGCGACGTCATGACCCCGCGCGTGGACTTGATCGGCTTCGATTTGGACGATCCGCCGGCCCTGGCCCTGGAAAAGGCGCGGCAGTCCAAGAAGAACTTCCTCCTGCTCTATCGCGGCCAGTTCGACAACGCGGAAGGCTTTCTCGACGTACGAAAGTTCCTGCTCGATCCCGAACACCGCATCGACGCCGCCAAGACGCCGCCGTTTTTTGTCCCGGAAAGCAGCCCGCTCAACCGGCTCCTGTCGCGTTTCCAGAAGGAACGGCGCCGCATTGCCGTGGTGGTGGACGAATACGGCGGCACCGCCGGCCTCATGACCCGCGGCGACATCCTGGAGGAAATTTCGGGCGAGATTTATAATGAGCTGAGCAAGCCGCGCCCATTGTTCCAGAACGCCGGCCCGCATCGGTGGCTGGTCGACGCCAACATCAGCCTGGAAGAATTGAACCGCAAGCTCCGGCTCAATCTCGAGGCCGAAGGCGCCGACCGTTTATCGGGCTGGATCGCGGCCAAATCGGGCCATATGCCCGAGCAGGGCGACATCCTTGAGGAACAAGGCACCCGCATCACGGTGCTGCAAACCATCAAGCTGCGCGTGACCCTCGCACAAATCGAACGCGTTGGAAAAGGGGACGAAGAATGATTTTGCTGGAATTCATCCTGATGTTCGTCTGCCTGGCGGCCAGCGCCTTTTTTGCCGGGATCGAAACGGGCGTGATCTCCATTAACCGCCTGCGCCTGCGCCACCTGGTGCGGCGCGACATACCCGGCGCCAAGATCATCCAGGATTTCCTGATGGAACCCGACCGGCTGTTGGGCACGACTCTCGTCGGCACCAATCTTTGCCACGTCATGGCCACGGTCCTGGCCGCCAGCCTGGGCGTCCATTTGCTGGGCGTCGAAGGCTCCTGGGTCGCAGGCATCCTGATTACGCTGGTCATCCTCATCGCCTGCGAATACATCCCCAAGGCTTGGTTCCAGAGTTTTCCGGCCCGCCGCACCATTCCCTTCGCCTCGCTGCTGTTTTACTCCAGCCGCGTGCTGGCGCCCATCGGACAGCTCGTTACCGGCCTCATCAAGCGCATCGTTCCCGAGCCGGACGGGGAAAAACAAACCGGACAACCTTTCGTGTCCCGCGACGAACTTCTGCACCTGACGCGCGAGGGCGAACGTTCCGGGGTTCTGACGCCCGATGAGCATCGCATGATTCACGGCGTGTTCGAACTCAAAGCCAAGCCCTCCGGCCAGATCATGATTCCCCGTAATAAAATCGTCAGCGTACCCGCCAGCCTGTCGGTGACCGAGTTGTTGAACGTGGCCCGCGAGAAAATGTTCAATCGTTTTCCGGTGTATGACGCCGAGCACAAGACCTTCGTGGGCATCGTGCATATCTTCGATGTGCTGGCCGACGTCAACTCCGCCGGGAAAACGGTGAAGGATTACATGCGCCACCCGCAACTGGTCTCCATCTTCACGCCCGTCGATCATGTCCTGCCTCGCATGCGCGTCACACGCCAGCCCATGGTGCTGGTCTCCGACGAACGCATGGAAGTCGTAGGCCTGGTCACGCTGGAAGACGTCCTCGAAGAAATCGTCGGCGAGTTCTGAGGGAAGGAAGAGAAGAAGTAAAAACAGTGAGCAGTGATCAGTAATCAGTAATCAGTTATCAGTTATCAGTTATCAGTTATCAGTGATCAGTTATCAGTTATCAGTTATCAGTAAACAGGGAACATTATCAGGGAATGACTGCTAAGCCGCCAAATCAGGATCGCAATCTCTACGCCGTCGCGGGGTGGAGTCACATCATGCCGTTTGCGGCTTGGATTTTGGCGATGGCCGGGCTGGAGTGGATCGGCGGCCCGGCGGCTTGGAAATATGTTTTTCGGACCGTGCTTTGCTGTGGCTTGTTTGGCTATTTGCGCCCGTGGCAGTGGTATGCGCGGCCGGTTTGGAGACAGCTGCCGGCGGCGGTGGCGGCGGGCGTCCTGGTCTTCGCGAGCTGGGTGCTGCCGGAAACAGCCTGGATGGATCGCTGGCCGGCCGTGCGGGATTTTTATCTGACGTGGCTGGTTTTCCCCTTGGGCAAGCTGCCGGCGTATGTGCTGGACTCTCCCTATGCTCCGGAGCGCGCCGGCTGGTTCTTCAGCCTGATCCGCCTGGCCGGGTCAGCTTTTGTGATTGCGGTCATTGAGGAATTCTTCTGGCGAGGATTTCTTTATCGTTGGATGCTGAAGCGGAACTTTCTGGATGTGGCGCCCGGGCAAGCGGCGGATTGGACGATCGTGTTGGGTTTAAGTCTGGCTTTCGGCCTGGAACACGACCGGTGGTTCGTGGGCGCGCTGGCCGGTTTAATTTACTTACAGGTCTATCGCCGGAGCGGGGATCTTTGGTCAGCCATTGCGGCGCATGCGACAACCAATCTGCTGCTGGGGATTTACGTGCTGAGTTCCGGCGCATACCGATTTTGGTAAGCAAAGAAAACGCCTGATACTGTTTACTGATCACTGTTTACTGTTTACTGATCACTGATTACTGATCACTGATTACTGATTACTGTTTACTGATTACTGTTTACTGTTTACTGATCACTGTTTACTGTTTACTGATTACTGATCACTGCCCCCCGTTTTTAGCTTTGTTTTCCATGCCTTTCTACGATTTAATGATGCACGATTTTTCAAATAGGCATTTTTTATGAACTCCATACCGATTCTCGATGCAGCCGCCTTTATGCAGCGGGTCGCGCAAAGCCGACGGCCCTATCACGATCGTTATTATTCCATGTACTCCAGCGTGCTGGACGGCATCGTCGTCGATCCGGTGTTGATGCAGGTTCCGATCGACGACCACATGGTCCACCGCGGCGACGCCGTCTTTGAAACATTCAAGTGCGTCGAAGGCCGCATCTACAACCTCCCGGCCCACCTCGAACGGCTGACCGGCTCGGCGCGATCGATCGGCTTGGCGCTTCCCTGCTCCGGGGAGACTCTGCGCGACCGCGTGCTGCAAACCGTCCGCGCCGGCGGAAAGCCGGAGGCGCTCGTCCGCCTGTTCGTGTCGCGCGGCCCCGGCAGCCTGGGCATCAGCCCTTACGAATGCCCCGAGCCGGGGTTGTACATCGTCGTCTACGAATTGAAGCCTCCGTTCATGCAACAACATCCCGACGGCGCCCGGATTCGGGCAAGCGCCATCCCCGCCCGCAATGCGCCGTTTGCCAACATCAAGAGCGTGAATTATCTCTTGAACGTCCTGATGAAAAAAGAAGCCGTCGACGCCGGAGTGGATTTTGTCGTCGCCTTCGATACCGAAGGTTTCATGGCCGAAGGCCCGACGGAAAACATGGGCATCGTCTCGCCCGCCGGCGTCCTGAAAATTCCCAAACCCGGCCATATCCTGGCCGGAACCACTATGCTCCGATGCATCGAACTGGCCCGCCCGCTCGTAGCGGACGGGACGCTGACCGCGGTTCAGGAAGCCGATATTACGAAGCAGGAGGCGGCGGAAGCCGCGGAAATCCTGGTCTTCGGAACAACCCCGGATGTCACAGCCGCGGTGGAATACAACGGCCAGCCGGTCGGCAATGGAAGCCCCGGACGCATCTATCAGGCCCTCAGCCAACGGCTGCAGGACGACATCTTTCACAACCCGGCCATGCAGACTTCCGTCTTCGCCTAATACCATCCGATCGACTCTTGACTTTTCGTAAAATCAGGACACCATGACACATGGACTTAAAACCAAAGGAGGTCCCATGAAAAAATTGCTGTTAGTTGCTGCCTTATTGTCTCTTTCCGTCAACGGATTTGCCGCCCTCTTAACCCAGGGAACCAGCGAAATATCCGTGTCGGGCGTTTGGGATTTCCGCTCCATTAACAAACGGCTCATCGACGCCGAGATTTTCTACGGCTACTTCATCATGGACCAGATTGAAGTCGGCCCCCGGGCTTCGTTCACGGACGACGATTTGCACCGCGCCTGGTCCATCGGCGTGGCCGGCGAATTCAACTTCGACTTGTCGGAATTGGAAATCGTACCGGAAATCGTTCCTTTCGTGGGAGCCTCCCTGAGCGTGGCCGGCGCCTCGCTGGAAATCCCGACGACGGAGGAAGAAAAACAGGACGACAACGGCCTGAACCTCGGCCTCGAAGGCGGCGTGAAGTTTTTCATCACCGACAACCTGGCCATTTCCACATCGCTTTCTGTCGACGCGTGCACCGGCAAAATCTATGCAGACGAAGGCGAGCTTAAGAATACCGACTCGCGCCTGAACATCGGCATGCGTTACTATTTCTAAGCCGGCTTCAAGCTGACAGGGGGAATCCGTGAAAAAAGTCCTGCTACTGCTGGTTGCTTGTCTGGCGATATCCACGGCCCGAGCCGATTCGTTGGCCGTGGGAACCCAGGAAGTGGCTGGCGGGTTGGGGTTCGACCGCGATCAAGCCATCCGGGCGGACGCCTACTACGGATATTTTTTCATGTACGGATTCTCCCTGGGCCCCCAAGCGTCCTATCTGCGCAGTTCCGACGCGGAAACCTGGATTCTCGGCGCCCGCGCCGTCAAAAACATCAACCTGGGCAAACCCTTCATCCTGCCGTTCCTTGCGGCGGGCGTTTCGTATGCAAGCACCGACGCCGATAAAGGGTTCCCCAACGCCAGCGACGACGCCGCCGTATTGCGCGGCGACCTCGGCGCCAAAGTAGCCCTCTCCAAAACCATCGCCCTCTCCGCCGCCCTCATCCTCGAAACCGCCACGCGGGAAGTTTTCGTGCGGGACGAAGATCTCGAACGCAGCAACATGAGCTTCGAAGCCGGCATCCATTACGCGTTCTGATTCTTATTCAGAAGGAATAGCATACCGGAGATGAGGTCTGGTTGAGTCGTTCATAGACCGCACTAAGCGATCGACTTCTGTTGAAGGATTTCCATCGCCGCCCCCATTTCGATGATGCACGCGGCAACGTTCCGCATGAGTCACGGCTGTTGGTACTTTTTGAAGGAATTCATGCGTTGGTTGTTGGCCTTTTGCATAGTCTTTCCAGTGCTTCTTAAGTCGCCTTACCACAGCTTTCCAATCTGCAAAAGAAGCTGTGGTGTATTCCTCATGAAGCAGCAGCCAATACTCAAAACACGGATCAGAGCACGCGAACTTGATCTCTGAAGCCTCCGGAAGAGCTTTAGCTTGCACTGCGAGCCTGCGCCGCTCATCATGCGGCCTTTCCATATCAAACACGACCCACACCTCATCGTATTCGACAGAAAAACCCTTTTTCGCCGCATTCTTCCGTTTATTGCGAAGGTCGACGGCTGTTCTAACAAGAGTCAACGGATCCGTTCCTTCGGGATGCACAATCTCAATATCGGTTGCCGACAATCGAAGACGATCACACAACGCTTTCAGATAATTGGGCTCTGTTTTCTCTCCCTCAGTTACAATGAGAAGGACCTTATCGGAAATTTCATAGCCACGAGGCGTGCCACGTTGGTACATCTTTGCGCTGCGCACAAACGACTTGTGGCCCCTCATAGCTTCAAACCCTCTGGAAAATATGGAATCGCTCCATAACGGCCTGCGAGATAACCTTTCGCCAGAACTTCATCATTTCGAGGCTTATAATCGGTCAATGGATAAAGATGCGTTGTATTGGCCGGAGTTTTCTCGGTAAACCAAATTTGATCTCTTCGCAAAACAGCGCCGTCTAATAGCACGGGATTGTGCGTTGTAAACACGATCTGTGCGCCTTTAGGATTGTTCTTGCTGCATAAAAGAAGCTTAATCAACTCTTTCACCAGATTGGGATGCAGACTCGTTTCAATCTCATCGACAAAGACCGTATAGCCATGCTCAAGAATATCGATCCAAGGACCGATGAGAGAAAAATAGCGACGAGTCCCATTAGATTCTTCCGTATCATAATCCAACGTCACAGGGTCTATCCCATCGGCTTTATGCATCAGATTGATTTCGACCGTCTTGGCAGGCTTTAAAGGGCCTTCTGCTTCAATCTTCGCAAGCACGGACGGAGGAAGATTCGTTTTCAACTCCTCGACACTAACTTCTGTCTCGTTAATTTTAGCGTCCGCCACTCCAATATCCGCACTACGAAGCAAATTTAAAATACGGTCATGATGCGCCGGATTCACGATCAGTTCCGCCGTATAGCGAGGATGAAGCATTGCATCGGCTAAACGAATGAACTTTAGGTTCTTCTTAAACCAATTGAATACGCCTGTGAGTTGTTCGTGGTTGAACTGAGGCCCAACGGATAGAAACAAAGAGTTTTCACGCGTTTTCTCCTGAAGACTCTTGTCTTGCTTGAATTCCGTCGAAGGCTTCGCCCACTCATAGATATTTTTCTTCGCGTTAAAGGCTCGATGATACCAACGTTGCGGCAACCCTTTTGGATAGGCAACTAGATACTCTTCAATAACCTTCTCTGGAGTAACTGAAACGCCAAATACATAGCGTACGTCATCGGCCACGAACGTAATTTCAAACTCAGAAGGCTTCTTTATCGAATCTCTGTCCAGCTTGAATGGTTCGGCCCCCGTTGGGTCGCCGGGCTGGATTCGCGTTGCGGAACGAGTGACAAAACGCGACAGGAAATGAAGAGCCTCTATCACGTTCGATTTTCCAGAAGCGTTAGCTCCATAGATCGCGGCTCCCTTTAAAAAACGAACGTTGGAAAGGCCAGGCAATTTACGTTCAATCAGGCAGGAGGACAGTTCTTTATCAGCATTGCTGGCTACGAGACTAAAGGTTTGCTCTTCGCGGATAGAACGAAAATTCGTTGTTTTGAATTCGATTAACATACCCACAAATTACAGCATAAATTACAATGTTAAAGCTTTATTTGCATTATTTTCACATTTTTCGCCTAGATTTTGCGCAAATGGCATAAATATGCTTATTAGATAAAATTCGGGATGACACATGAAAAATCGCCAATCATGCGCGCCTTTTACAAATTCGGCCCCGTCGATTTCTTCAGCAGCGCCTCGTAGTCCTCTTCGGTCATCATCTGCTTTTCGAGAACCAACTCTCGCAGGGTCTTCTTCGTGGCCAGCGATTCCTTTACGAGTTCGGCGACGCGGTCGTAGCCGAGTTTTGGGTTCAGGATGGTCGGCAGGCCCGCGCTTACTTCGAAGTTTCGGCGGCAGACGTCTCTATTCGCCTTGATGCCCGCGATGCATTTGTCCGCCAGCATGACGCAGCCGCGCTCCAGGATCTTGAGCGATTTGACCAGATTCAAGCCGATCACCGGCATGTGTGTATTCAACTCCAGTTGCCCGGCGCCGCAGGCCAGCGAAACGGTCAGGTCGTTGCCCTGTACTTGCAGGCAGATCATGTTGGCCGCCTCGCAGATGCTTGGATTGATCTTGCCCGGCATGATCGACGAGCCCGGCTCCACCGGCGGCAAGACGATTTCAGCCAGACCCGTGTTCGGACCGGACCCCAGCAGGCGCAGATCGTTGCAAAGCTTCTGGAGATCCAGGCTCAGCAGCTTGGCCGCCGAAGACAGCTCCGCAACATCCGTCAGGAACTGCGTGGCTTCGACTCCATTTTCGGCTCCCTCGTACAATTCGCCGGTCAAGGTGCTGAGCTCCCGGATCAATTCGGGCCGGAAGGCCTTGGGCGTATTGACGCCGGTTCCAATGGCTGTCCCGCCCGCCCCCAACTCCCGGATTTTGACGCGGGCCTGCTCGATGCGTTTAACGTCCTTCTCCAACGCCCGCGCCCACGCCGAAAACTCCTGGCCGAGCGTCACGGGAACCGCATCCTGCAGATGGGTGCGCCCACTCTTGATCACATCGGCAAACTCCGTTTCCTTTCGATGCAACTCGCCAATCAGACGACGGAGCGATTCCAACAATTTGGCCGACAACTCCACGCCGGCGATCCGGATCGCGGAGGGAAATATGTTGTTGGTCGACTGGCCCATGTTCACATCGTCGTTGGGATGCACCAGGCGCCGATCCCCCTTCTGGCCCCCCAGGCTCTCGTTCGCCACATTCGCGATCACTTCGTTGACGTTCATGTTCGACGAGGTGCCCGAGCCCGCCTGAAAAACATCCAGAGGAAACTGGCTGTCGAACTCGCCCGCCAAAATCCGCTGACAGGCTTGCACGATCGCCTTGCGCTTTTCCTTGTCCAGCAAATCCAGCGCTGCATTCGCCCGCGCGCAAGCCAGCTTCAACTTCACCATGCCATAAACGATTTCTATCGGAATCCGTTCGCCCGATATCTTGAAATTAGCCAGGGACCGAACCGTGTGAATCCCGAAATAAGCGTCGTCCGGAATCGCCAGTTCGCCCAAAGAATCTTTTTCCATTCGCATTGATCACCTCAAATTATTGGCGTCCATCTTAAGAATCCGTCCGTTCGATGCAATCCTTATCGGATACACTCCGTTGAAGGCGGCCCGGCTTCTCCCTGCCCGCAACGCTTCGCGTAGCGATGCGCAGGCGGGCGAAGACGGGCTTTCGTTTAAAGCCGCCTTGCGGGCAGGGAGAACGCGACCGCCAAAATACTTTCCAATCAGATTAATGCCTTTTGACGAATGGCCGCTCATGAGGTAAATAGAATGCCAAAGGAGCCTCACTTCATGGATCCAAGTACAATCTTTGGTCAAACGCTGCACAACGGACAACCCGCGCATCTCTTCATTTCTCCCCATCAATATGTTCAAGGGCATGGCGTCCTCGATCGGCTGGGGGAATATCTGGCGATCAGTCTTTCGGGAAGCGTGGGCGTTCTGATCACGCCGGGGCGTAAAAAAAATCTGGGCGAGCGCATAAGCAAAAGTCTTACGTCCGCCGGATTCAGGGTTTCGGAAACGGTCTTCCAAGGCGAATCGACCGTCGAAGAAGTCCGTCGCGCGGCGGAGTTCTTCCGCACCTGCGAGACGCCGATTCAGGCGGTCATCGGCGTAGGCGGGGGCAAGTGCCTGGATGCCGCGCGAATGGCGGCGCTACAGCTCGGGATATCGACGGTCTGCATTCCCACCACGGCTTCGACCGATGCCCCGACGGCGGCGCATTCGGTCTTATATGACGAACACGGCGTCTTTCAAAGCGTGGAATTCAGCCCGGTCAGCCCCTTGCTCGTTCTGGCGGATGTCGATGTACTGGCCGCCGCACCGGAACGTTACCTCGTGGCCGGGATGGGCGACGCCTTTTCGACTTATTTCGAGGCTCGTTGCTGCATGGAAAATCCGCAGGGCCGCACCGCCCGCGGCGCCCGCCCAACCCGGGCCGCCCTGGCGATCGCCCGTCAGTGCAACGATGTACTTCTGGAATGCGGAGCGGCTGCGTTGGAGGAGCTGCGGAGCAAACAGATTGGGCCCGCCCTGCATCAGATCATCGAGGCGAACATCCTTCTCAGCGGCCTTGGCTTCGAAAGCGGGGGGCTGGCCGGCGCTCACGCAGTGGCCCAAGGATTAACGGTGATTAACGAACTGCACGAGAAATTCCTGCACGGCGAATTGGTCGCCATCGGCATCATGGCCCAACTCATCTTGGAGCAACGAATGGATGAAGCGGACACCGCCATCCGGTTCATGAAGTCGGTTGGCTTGCCGCTGCACCTTGGCCAATTAGGTTTTGACCCCCATCAACGGGATGCCGAGCTGGACTTGATTGTGAAACATGCGCTGGACGTGTTCTTCATTCGCAACGAGCCTTTTGAAGTAACGAAGGAAAACCTGAAAGCGGCCCTGCTGAAAGCCTACGATTTTGGCCGGCGTTATCGTCCTGTTTAGGGAATGACCTTCTCGGATATCCAAAGAGGTTGAGCTGCAGCGCCGGAGGTCTTCCAGATCGCCTGAAACCGGCTCTCTTCTTCGCCCAGGTCGGTCAACCGGGCTTCGCCGGCTTCCGTTCCGTCCTGTTTAAGCACAGTAAAAGTCATATCCTTGTGCGCCTGCTGAAAGCGGCCGATGGGGGCTGTCAGCACATCCTGGTCAACGGACGTCACCGCGGCCTTCAGCGGCTTGAGTTGGATCAACCGGTCCACAATGGCATCCGCCAAACGTTTGCAGGCGGCCGTTACCTCATCATCCGGTTTGATGGATTCCGACAAAATGGCCAGCACCTCGGACGTCTGCGTATCGATCAGCCGGATCATGATTTTGTCGCCCTCCCGACTGGCCAGGATCTTTGAAGACAAGAGCGAGCCCGCGGGAAACAATCGGCCCAACACGAGCCGGGCGCGCGGATCGGACAAGTTCGAGTCGCTCAACTGCAGCTCGCGCAAGGCATCTTGCAGGACTTCCCGTTCGACGATTTTCACGCGATCCTGCGCCTTCAACGCCGACCAAAGCGCGATTTCATACAACAGGGCCTGCCCCTCCCGATCTTCGCCGCCGCCGGCCACTATGGGTTCCAGCATCGCCAGCACGCGCGGCTGTACGCCGTGCGCGTTGGTCGAGTTCGTCGTCTCGCCGTCATCGCGGAGTTTCTCGATCAAGGCCTGGGTTTCCGCCCACTTCTGCTGCTTATGTCCGGTGCGGACATAAGACAAAACCGTCTCCGCCAGAGGATCGGGAACTCCCCCGGAAACCCGTTCGATCAAGGCGCGCACGGTATTGGACGCGCCGCGTTGATCCAACAAGGCAATATCCCGCAGTTGCCCCATGCGGTCGCGGCCGGCTGCCGGAACCGTCTTGGGCTGGTCCGGCAGCTCCTTCCGCCATTCGCCGGCCAGCGCGGGAAAATCGGATTTTTGGCTCACGAAAACAAACTCGCCGCCGGCGTCCGTCGGAACGGGCAACGGCCCCATACGGACCATCTGACCGGTCATCTCGCTGACCTTATCGCGCACCGCAAGCCCGATTTCCGAGGCGGCGAAATAGCCTTTGTCCTGATATTGCAGATAATTCAAGAGCATCTGCGCAAAGACGCTGTGCCGGGCGCCGTCGTCATAGACCGGCTCGAGGTCGCCGCTGGCGATCAGATAGCGCGACGGCTTATTCATGGCGCTGTAATACCAACCCACCTCGCCGGAAGATTTGGCCGCGGCGTCGCCGCGGAACAGGGAGCCGCCGTAGCAGGAGTCGGCAATGACCAGCACATGCCGCGCCTGGGACGCGCCGATCATTTTGTTCAACGCGGCATTCCAGATCCAATCCTGGCGGGCATATTGGCCGCCAATTTTCTGGTGCGCATCGCTGGGAATCCAGAAGCCTTCTCCCAGGTTCTGATCGTAATGACCATGCCCGGCGTAGTAAATCAGCACCGCGTCATCGGGCGAATAATCGACCAGCTTGTCCATCTGCATCATGATCGCCGACAACGTGGCCTGCTCATCCAAAAGCCGGGTGACTTCGAACCCGTATCGCTTCTCCAGCAAATCGGCCACCGCTTCCGCATCCTGACGCGCTGTATGCAGATCGGACCACCCCTCGGCGCCGTGATTCGCATACTGATTGATCCCGATGACCAAGGCGCGATATTTCGGCAGCAAGTCGCTGTCGGATTTCGCCTGAGCCATAACCAGTCCCATCGCCAGACAGACCAGAAACTGCAACCACAAACGCGTTGTTTTCATAAGCGCTCCACGTCTACCTGCTCATTCTTATCTGAAGGTGCTGTCCCACACTTTGCAAAGTGTGGGACAAGGTTGTCGGCTTCGAAATGGCCACATTCCCAGCCCACCGAAGACCGGATCGCTATCGCGAATAAACTCGCGCCCCCGTCTTTACGAGCTCCGCGCCCGTTTTCGTCGCAATGCGCGCCACACACCGCTCGCGGTCAACCTTCGAAACGACCAGTTCCACAAAACGGTCCTCTCCGCCCAACACCGCCGCGCCGGATTCCACCACGATAAATTTGGCTCCGACTCGAACCCCGGAGTCGCCCCCCGCCGCAATGATCGCCGTATTGGATTTAAGCTCCTCGATCCGGCTTTCGATCAGCGGAAAGCCCTGTTCCATTTTCGAGACCAAGCCTTCGATTTTGACGCGCCAGTCGTTCAATTTCTTTTCGGTATACACATCCCCGGCGTACAACACCGTGCCCTCGGCGGTATCGACTACTTTTATATAGAAGGTCGTGCCTTCGCCGTCCTCGAAGATCGAGCCGGTCAGCAACAGGTCTGCCGGCAGGAGGCGCCCGATTTTGACCGCGGTCCTTGGATCGGCCAATTCCGAGGCGCTGAGTTCAAGTTCGTGCAGGATGTCCGTCCACTCGTCGCCGCGCGCCAGCAGCCGGAAACGCACGGGCGGGCGGGCTACGATTTCGCTGAGGTATTCGCCCGCCTCGTCGCGGCTGATCCAGCCCGACGCGGCTTCTCCGCGCCAGGGCAAGGCGGCAACGCGCAGCCGGTAGTGCTCGTCCAAATATTCGGGAACCCGTGAAATGACGGCAACCTGCCGCTCGGCCACATTCCCGGCCAGGTCCCGCACCGACACGGTAAAGATGTTCGTTCCGTCCACTTGCAGGAATCCGGCAAACCGCCGCCGTTGGGCGCCGCGATGCTCCGGCTTCATCCATTCTTCGCCGTTGACGTGAATCGAAGCCAGGCCGCCGCCGTCCAGGGCTTCGCCATCGAGGTAATATTCGTTCCCGTAAATGGTCGCCGCCGGTTGCTGCTCGAACAGGCGCAGCACCGGCTTGGCTTGGTCGGACGGACTGGAAACCGCAGGAATCGAGTCGTCCGTGGACGCCAATACGGCAACCGGCGCCCCATCGTACGCCAGCAGGTCCGAGGAATTCATCGACCACTCAAGGGGATTGCCGGCCAGATCCCAGGCTTGAATCAGTAGGATTTCATGGGCTTCGAGATTCAGCGCAAAGGGAACTTCTCGGGTCAGTTGGCCGGGAGCGGCCTTCAACAAGGAACGGCCGTTGGCGCTGACCGAACCCAGCGCCTGTTGGTCGTAGCAGACGCCTTCCAATACTATGCGGCCGCCTTTCTTTTCCGAACGCGTGACGACGATTTGCGGCGGCTGCCAGTCGGCCATAAAGATTTGTTCGGCCTGTGCCTCGCGCCCCAGCAGATCGCGGGCCGCCACATGAATCACGTTCGAACCTTCCCGCAGAGGAACGAGTTCCGAAAAATCGCGCCGCTCGTCGGCCAGCTCGACAAATTGGGAACGGCCATTGACGAGAATCTCGGCGATGTAGCCTGGTCCTTGCGCCGTGCCGCGAATTTGCTCTTCGCGGGCGCGCGTCCAGCGGGCCGCAGGGTCGCCGCGGAATTCAATCGATGGGGCGGTCGCCACCGCCGGATCCAGACGACGCCGCCGCGCCAGGTTCAGATAATGCTTGGCCCGGCCGGAAGGTTCGTCTTGCAGGGATTTCTCCAGGCAGCGGACCGCGTTCGAATCGTCGCCGGACTGGTAAAAGCAGATGCCCAACTCGCGGTTCGGAAAATAGTTTTCGATCAGGTGAACGCCGTAGGTGCGTTCGAGCCAGATGTCCCGGCGGGAGATCGAACGGGCGTCGGAGCGGACGCCCAGGCAATTCTCGAAGTCCTCGCGTGCCGGCCCGTATTGCCCCCGGCCCATGCGCGCGACGCCGCGCGCATAATAATTCCACCAGTTAAAGCGATAAAGTTCTTCGCCCTGGAGCGGTTCCGGGCCCGAACGATGCACGCACGCGGCCGGCCAGAAGCCCATCAAAATCGGGATGAACGCCAGGACCGCCCGCCGGATAAAGTGACGAGACGTATTCATGATCATTCATGGCCATGTAGTTCGCCCAGCTCTCCGGCAATACGTTGGCTCAGGGCGTCGGCATCGGCCCCCCA
Organism: Lentisphaerae bacterium GWF2_57_35; assembly: GCA_001804865.1. Classification (GTDB taxonomy): domain Bacteria; phylum Verrucomicrobiota; class Kiritimatiellia; order CAIQIC01; family GWF2-57-35; genus GWF2-57-35. The sequence continues at coordinate 31,298 of MHBK01000066.1, read as the reverse complement.
GGCCTCCAGATTGCGGTAGTATTCCGTCCACTCCTTCGTTGTGCCGGTCCCGTCGGGGTGGACCGCCGTCACCGAGATCGCCACGCGGCCGGCGCGCATTTCGCGAATCGAGGTCGAGAGCTTCCATTCCCGGCGAGGCAGAAGCGAAAAGGGCCGGGATTTGAAGTCACGATGCCGGTACGTGCGATTCATGCTCTCTTGAAAGCGGCCGAAGGCCTTTTGAAAATCCTGCTCCGTATAGCGCTGGAAGACCGTTTCCTGATCGCCCCCATCCCGCAAGGCGGAACTCTGATCGATCAGCGGCGCCTGCCAGGAAAGAGGACTCAGCAACCAGCGGGGAATCAGAAACAGCAGCAGCAAGGCGGCGGCGGCGGCCAGCACGATGCCCGGGAAGCGCCGGCGGTGCGCCGGCTTTTCACCGCTTGCCTTCGCCGGAAAAGGGATGATGATCCCGGGCTCTTCACTGTTCTTAAGGGCGGTTGACGACGCTGGGTCCATTTCCTTCAGGATATGATCGACCAGCTTATCCCACTGCCCGCCGGGAATGCCGCGCAACGGCTTGGATCTTTCGAAGATCGAACGATCTTCGGCCACGGTTTTTTGCAGCGAGGGGTCGAGCTTCAAAATCGCCTCAAACTCCCGGAGTTCGGCGTCGCTCATTTCTCCGTGAATGTAGCGCAGTGTTTTTTCGGTTATGTTATTTTCGTTGCTCACAATTTAAGCCCCGCTAGACACAGTCGCTGCTCATCGAAAAGTAGTCTCTTAAAACTGGATTCTTTTTTATATTTTCTTTGAACCGGTCGTAACAGGCCGCCAGACGAGGGCCGATGCTGTTGATGGAGATGCCCAGACGCGCGGCCATTTCCTTATAAGAAAGGCCGTCCAGATAGCAGAATCGCAGGACTTCGGTGCAGGTGGAACTTAACGACGCCATGCCTTGGTGCATGATCTCGGCCAACTCCAGCTTAAGGATGGTCTTGACCGGGTCGAAGGACTCGCCCGCCGGGAATAACGCCACTTCGCTTCGATTAGGCTCATCCTCTTCGCCTTCCAGCACCTGATTCAAAAAAACCTTTCGATCCCGGATTTGCCGGCGGACTTCGTCGATGCATTGATAAACGCTGATCTTGCGGATCAGGGTGTGCACGCTGGATTGTCCGGCAAACTGCTTTAAGGCCTGCGGCAAGGCCGACTGGATGCGCCGGAGCAAATCCTCGCGGACTTGCTCGTCGAAATGCCAGCGCGGCCAGGACACGACATACCGAATAATGGTGGAAGCCCGGGGCAGGAAATCGTTCCAAGCAGATTCATCGCCGCTTTGCAAAGCGGCCAACTGTTCGTCGGATACCGTCAGCGGTATACGCGAAACCGGCTCGTCTTTTTGGCCATCTAACGGCACATGAACCTCTGCCGCCTAATCATTACGTTACGGTCGCACGCTTCGGGAATCGTTCCCGCCAAAACAAGTCATTCTTATAACATCCAAGATGAAACGAAACAAGGTTTTGCTTCGACTGTATAGGCAGGAACTGTACGATCGACTCTTAAATTTGTATAATACAGGCACACTATGAAGCATTCCGATAGGCGTTTGATCCGCGGCCTGGTCTTATGGATAGCGTTTTTATGTCCCCTGGCACTGGCCGGGAGCCTGACCATCGACACCCCCCAGGGCCCCGTTACCATCGAGGTGCCGCATGTCGGGCCGCAAGGCAATTTGGTGCGTCCCGGCGCGCCGCAACCGGCCGGATTCACTCCGCCCTCCATTTTCTCGGCGCCCCTGCCCAGCGGATCGGGCGCCCGCGCCCTGGGCACGGCCGGGGCTTTCACCGCCCTCGCGGACGACGCCACCGCCGCCTCCTGGAACCCCGGCGGCTTGACCCAACTGGAAACTCCGGAATTCTCTTATGTCTTAAGAGGCTCCCGCGAAAGCCAGCAGCATCGTTCGTCCTCCTCTTCCTTCCAAACCGACGGCGACGAGTTCGACGCCCTCCATCTCAACTACATGAGCATCGCCTATCCTTTTCGGTGGCTGCAACGCAACTGGGTCGCCTCGTTCAACTACCAGGAATCGTACGACTTCACCCAGCAGTTCACGGCGCAGAAGCTGGATTCGTCCGGCAGCTCCGATTCCGGCGCCCAGGCCGGCCGCTATACGGACACCGTCGTCGATCGATACTCCGACCCCCATGTGGAGCTGACGATCACCGAACACCTGACCACGGATGTCGACAGCACGATCCGTCAAATGCTCAGCCAAAACATGATTTCCTCGCTGGATTTCGAGCAGCAGGGCGTCATTGAAGCCTTCAGCCCGGCCTTTGCCGTGGATCTCAACAAGCGTCTGGCCGCCGGCATGGCTCTGAATTTTTACCAGGACGGCAAAACGTTTGGCAACGCGATCCGCTCGAGCATTCAAGCCGATTACTCGGGCTATTCCGACAGCACGGCGCTGATCGACACCACCCGCCGGACGTCCGGCTATTACACGTACGACGGCGTAGCCCACTTCGAGCCCAGCGGAGACATCCCCTTCCCCTACGATGTGCCCTTCAACGGCGATGGAACCGTGGAGCCGTTCACCGATCAAACCGATTCGACCTCCCGGAACCGCCATTACGTCGAAGGCCATTACAACGAGCAAAACGAATTCGACGATCTCACCGGCTTCAACGCCACCTTCGGCATCTTGTGGGCGGTCAACACGCACATCAACCTGGGTTTGACCGTCGACCTGCCCTGGACCGCCGAAGCGAGCATGACCAAAACCGTGAACAACACCCAAACAACCTACGACTCGTCCCGCTCGCGCGTGGTGGACGTCAGCGAAACCCATACCGTCCAAAATAAGGACGTGGAATTCACGTTTCCGGCCTATGCCGCCGCCGGCATAACGTTGAAGTGGAACAACCGGACCTACTCGATGTTCGAGGTCAGCCAAACCCGGTGGTCGGACTTTTCCTTCCAAGCCGACGGCGAAGAGAAAATCAATCCCCTGAACGGCCAGCCTGCGGATGCCTCCCCGATCGACGACTGCTGGGCCGCCCGCGTCGGCACGGAGCATCTGCTGATCTTTCCGTCGACCATCATTCCCCTGCGCGCCGGCTTTGCCTGGGAAGAACATCCCGCCGTGGACAGCCCCGACAACTATTGGAGCGTCAGCCTGGGCTCCGGCGTCTCCATCGGCAAAGCCCCCGTCAAGTGCACGATCGACGTAGCCTACAGCTACACCTGGGCCAACGACGTCCTCAGCAGCCTCGTCCCCGGCCAGAGCGGCCTCGCCAGCGACGTGGAAAAACACCAGATTTTCGTTTCGAATATCTGGCATTTCTAAACGCGGTCGAGGAGGAAGCCCGTCTTCGCCCGCCTGCGCATCGCTACGCGAAGCGTTGCGGGCAGGGAGAAGCCGGGCCGCCTTCAGAATCCGGACCGCGGCTTTACCGCGCCTTCTGAGCCTTCATCCTCATGAACATTTTCTGACCCACCGAGGTGTTGGTGTACATCATGGCGCCGCCAGTGCCGGGGATGTTTTTACTTTCGGGCGCCTCCATCCAATCCGACAGGTCTGTCGATACTTCCACCGTGTACAGACGCCCAACCGCACTTTGCCACGAGAAAGTCAGACGGTCCTGGGATTCGGAATGGCCCGCTATCTTTTGCGCCAACGGTGGGTCCGACTCCTCGTTCAGAAGCAGGGCGGCGCCCATTCCGAAGAAACTGGAGCCGTCATTAAAATCGGTTCCCGCCGTGTCTTCCGACCCGTTTGAAAGGCCGTCGCCATCGCTATCCAAGTCCGCTACATTGGACGTTGGGGGGCCTCCGAGAGAACTTGCGAACCGGGTCCCGGAGAGATATCCGGGGCAGTGAAAGTCAATGCTCGCGCAATAGACGGTCGTCGTGAAATAGCTGCAACTATGGGCGGCCGCCACGCCCGCACCGTTGGTTCCATCATGGGAATGCCATTGGTATTCCAGGGGAATGGCAAAGGGATTCATAACCATCCAGCAGCCTTCCCACAATGCATACAGCATGACATTTGTGCATTGAGCATAGTTCACCCTTTGGGTCGCACCGTTGCCGAGCGCATCCCTGGCTACAATCTCCATACTATTGAATGCGCCCCATAGGCCGTCCGCCGTATAGCTGAAGTGGATAGAGTTGCTTGTGGAGGCCGCTTCGCCGTTCACGGTCACGCCGGCAACGGCTACATTGTCCGTAACGACCATCTGCATTTCCACTCCGTTGGATGTACTAACGTATCCATCCGGCGGCGATAGACTGAAGATTGATGGAGAAACGCCAGCCGATGCCTGAAGGGCGTATTCATACGCACCCATATCCACGATGTCGTTCACCACGCGATTATTCCCGGCCAAATCCGTAGCCGTCGTCATCCAATCTTCATTCGAGCCGCGATCAATGCAAGGAGAGCCGGTCGTAAGCGTATAATCCGACGATGCAAATGCGGGATCCAGTCCCAGGTTTCCGGGACCCCAATGGACGAAGCCTTCATAAAACGTGCCTTCATTGATATTAATGCCGCCCAGTCCGTCTTGAATATCCGAATAGCTGACCGATAAATCACCTTGGCTAACATTGATTTGTTCCTGGCTATTACCCCAGAAAATCGAGTTTTTGACCGTGGGATGACTCCCGTAATTTATCCTCATACCCGGCGCCGTGTTGTCTACCACCGTCACGTTTTCCAAGCTCGGGCTCGATTCAAACAAGCTAATGCTGCCGTCGGCATTTTCTGCATTATTCTGTGTCGCCAGCACATTGCGTAACTGCGCATCGGAATAGATAAGCCAGATCGCACCGCCGTTCGAGGCGCTGTTGCCTTGGAGCTTCACGTTGAGGAAGCGGGGCGCTCCGTAGTAAACATATATTCCTCCCCCTCCATATCGCGCACGGTTACCGATCAGATTCACATTTTCCACCCGGGACGTGGAAGTGCCCAAATACATCCCGCCGCCCTGACCTCCAGCGTCGTTGCCCGAAACGATCAAATCCCTCAGGATCGGACTGCTCTGAACACAGAGAATCCCTCCGCCATCCATGCCTCCTCCCATCCTCGGAGTCCACCCGTTGGTGATCGTGAATCCGCGCAGCACGGCCGCAGCCGTTTCGCCGTGGTCGAAGGCAACCACCCGACGAAACCCGCCGCCGTCGATGATCGTGTTGACGATGTAGGCGCTGTCGTTGGAAAGGCTGTAGAGCGACTGCACCGTAATCGCCTTACCCTTGAAGTTGATCGATTCCGGGTACACCCCCGGCGCCACCAGGATTTCATCTCCATCGAAACTCTCATCAATCGCCGCTTGAATGCTCTTGGCGGCGATCGTCCAATTCGTATAGCCGTCGACGGACGCTCCATCCGGCGAGACATATAAGGTCACCGGCACATAAGGCGAGGCGATTGCGGTCACCCTTAAGGATGGCGACCACGGAGAGACCGCTGTGGAATTCGCTATGGATCGGGCCCGAGTCCGTACGTTGTAACGCCCGGTATGGGTCCACGCATGTGTAAAATTCGTTGAGACCGTCCAATCCGACACGACCCCATCCCCCCAATCCATACGGTACTCGAGGGGTTGCCCATCCGAGGAGCTGGCGCCGCCCACATGGTAGGCCATGATTTGTCCAACGGTCCCCGTGGCGGGGCCACGAGGCGCTTCGTACAGATTGACGATCAAATTCGATGGATTGACCGCCTCAGGATATTCATACGCACCAAAATCCACGACCCCGTTTACGATGCGATGGCTTCCATCCAAATCCATGACCACCGCCATCCAATTCTGGTTAGAGCCACGATCGATACAGGGGGAATTGGTCGTGAGCCTATAATCCGCGGCTGCAAATTCAGGATCTACCTCCAAGTTTCCGGGAACCCATTCGATGAAGCCTCTTATGTTTGCTTTGTCAACAATGCCGATTTGTCCGCCTTGAATAACCGAATGAGCGACGGACAATGTAGGCAGGCCTTGATCGCTGAAGAAGACGATTTGCTCCTGGCTGTTGCCCCAGAAAATCGAATTTTTGACGGTGAAGCGGCTGTTGTCTTCCATCATCATTCCCCCGCCTCCTCCTGCACGCGCCGTGTTCTCCACGACCGTTGCGTTTTCCAGGCTTGGGCTCGGTCTGAACTGGTATCCAGACCAGTAGATGCCGCCGCCATCCACCGTCGCACTGTTTTGCGCTATCAACAAGTTGCGGAGCTGACTATCGAAGCAGTGATAAAGCAAAAGCCCGCCGCCTGTCCAGGCCCTGTTGCGATTCAGTTTCACATTCAGGATGCTGGGCGATCCGGAGTGAACATGTATTCCACCGCCCCCTCCCTGTAATGCACGATTGTCCATCAGGTCCACGTTCTCCACTCGGGATGTGGACATATTAAGATAAATTCCGCCGCCGTCGGTTCCAGCCTCGTTACCGGAAATGATCAAATTCTTCAAGGTGGGACTGCTTCGGTCGCAGAGAATTCCTCCTCCACACGTTGTTAGTCCGTCTCCGGTCGCAGGGCGCCACCCGTTGGCGATCGTGAACCCGCGCAGCACCGCCACGGCCGTTTCGCCGTGATCAAAGGTCGCCACCCGGCTCGTTCCGCCGCCGTCGATGATCGTGTTGGCGATGCAGCTTCTGTCGTTGGAAATGCTGTAGAGCGACTGAACCGTGATCGCCTTGCCCTGGAAGCTGATCGACTCCCGGTACACCCCCGGCGCCGCCAGGATCTCATCACCGTCGAAGCTGGCATCAATCGCCGCCTGAATGCTGGTGGAGGCAACAGTCCAGTTCGTATAACCATTTTCCGCCGTTCCATCCGGCGAGACGTACAAGGTCGTCGGCTCATGAGGAACTGGGACCACCGTCACCTCCAGCGACGGCGACCAGGAAGAAATCACGTTGGTATCGGAAGTGGCCCGAGCCAGGGCGCGGACGCTATTGCTTCCGGCGCTGTTCCACGCGTGCGCGTAATTCGTGGAGGTCGACCAGCCCGAAAGGGTTCCGTCTCCCCAATCCACCAGGTACGCAACAGGGGCTCCATCCGAACTGCTGGCGCCGGACACGTCATAGGTCAACCGTTCGCCAACGATTCCTGACGTGGGACCCAAAGGCATCTCAGGCGGCTCAACCGTCACACGGGGCAGCCCGCTGAGGCACTCATAGGCGCCCAGGTCTACGATGTCGTTCACCATTCGGCTATTCCCGGCCAAATCCTTGGACAAGAACATCCAGACCTCGTTCGTTCCTACATCGATGCAGGCGGAAACGGAGGCGAGCGTGTAATCCGGCGATGCAAAGGCAGGATTCAGCTCCAGGTTTCCGGGACCCCATTGGAGATACGGAGGCTCGCCTGCAGGCTGTCCGCCTTGGATATCCGAATAACTGACGGTTAATGTTGAACCCATTGAACCGCTCAACGGACCGGAAAACGATGAGCTGTTGCCCCAGAAAATCGAGTTTTTTACGACGGGATGGCTGATGATGCTCCACGCCATGCCGGGGCCCGCGTTGTCGACCACGGTCACGTTTTCCAGGCTCGGGCTCGATTCATGCAAGAACAAGCCCTCCACATTATTCTGCGCCACCAGCACATTGCGGAATTGTGGATTGGAGTTGTGAAGATAGAGCGCACCTCCCACGACGGCATTGTTGCCTTGAAACTTAACATTGAGGAACGAAGGGGTCCCCCAGTGGATACGTATCGCACCTCCAAAGCGCCCGACATTGTCAATCAGCTCCACATTCTCCACCCTGGACATCGATTCTTCGAAGTAGATACCGCCGCCGTCTCCGTCGACGGTTCCATTACCGGTAATGATCAGATTCTGTAGAGTGGGACTGCTGAAGCGACATAAAATTCCCGCACCTCCCGGAGAGTATAAGTCTGCCGCATACAACCCCAGAACGTTTAAGAACCCCAACCCTTCCCCCCAGCCGTTGGTGATCGTGAAACCCCGCAATACGGACGATGCGGTCTCGCCGTGATTGAAGATCACCACGCGGTTTGAACCCCCGCCATCAATGATCGTGCTGGCGATGTAGGCCTGATCGTTGGACATGCTGTAAAGCGACTGCACGGTGATCGCCTTGCCCAGGAAGTTGATCGACTCCTGATACACCCCCGGAGCTACCAGAATTTCGTCGCCGTCGAAACTGACATCGATGGCCGCCTGGATGTTAGTGGCGGCAATGGTCCAATTCGTATACCCGTCCTTTGCCAACCCATCCGGCGAGACGTACAAAGTCGTCGGAGAATGAGGAACAGGCTCTATCGTCACCTCCAGCGAGGGCGACCAGGCAGAGATCACATTGGTATCGGAGGAGACCCGGGCTCTGGCCCGAACGCTGTACGTTCCGACAACGTTCCACGCGTGGGAGTAATTCGTAGCGGTTGACCAACCGGAAAAGGCCCCATCCCCCCAATCCACCAAGTACGCCACCGGCTGTCCATCCGAAGAGCCGGCGCCGCCGACCCAGTAGTTCAAAAGCGCGCCCACCGTTCCTGTTGTCGGTCCCCAGGGCATGGAGGGAGGAGAGACGACCACATTCGACGGACTGATAATCGCATCCGGATATTCGTACGCGCCCAGATCCACGAGGTAGTTCACGATTCGAGCGTTGCCGGCCAAATCCGAGGCCGTTGTCATCCAATCGTCATTCCATCCACGATCGATGCACGGGGAGTTGGAGGTGAGCATGTGACCTCCTGCCGCAAACAGAGGATACAGCTCCAGGTTGTCCGATCCCCAACTGATGGAACCCCGGTCATGGGTGACGACCCCGGCCAGTCCTCCTTGAATATCCGAATACGTGACCGCCAGCGTCATGTGTCCTTCCTCGCCGTCGAAGGCAATTTGGTCCTGGCTGTTGCCCCAGAAAATCGAGTTCTTCACGGCGGGAGCACTGACGTAGGACAGATTCATGCCTCCGCCCCCTTCGGCAGGCGTCGAGTTGTTCACGACCGTCATGTTTTCCATATTCGGGTTTGAGTAGTGAAGGAAAAGGCCGCCGCCTTTGGCCGTCGCGCTGTTCCGCGCCACCAGCACATTGCGAAGCTGCACATCAGCGTAGTACAAATAGATCGCTCCTCCCTTCGACCCGGCGCTGTTGTCTTGCAGTTTCACATTCAAAAAACGGGTCGCCCCATGATGAGCGCTAACCCCTCCGCCCAAGGGCGCGCGATTGCCGATCAACTCCACGTTTTCCACGAGAGACGTAGATTGGAAACAAAAAATTCCGCCGCCCTGGTTCCCGGCTTCGTTGCCGACAACGATGAGATTCTTCAAGGTCGGGCTGCTTTGGTCGCACAAGATGCCGGCTCCGCTGGTCGTTATTTTGTCGGCGGGATCAGGAGGCGGCGGACACCATCCATTGGCGATCGTAAAACCTTGCAGCACGGCCGCAGGCGTTTCGTGGCGATGGAATGCCACCACGCGGTTTGTTTTTTCACCGTCGACGATCGTGTTGGCGATATAGGCTGGGTCCCCACAGAAAGCATAAAGCGATAGCACCTTGATATTCTTGCCCTTGAAGTCGATCGATTCCCGGTAGCGCCCCGGCGCCACCAGGATCTCATCGCCGTCTGCGCTCACATCGATCGCCGCTTGAATGGCGTGCGAGGCCGTTTCCGGAGTTACATAGGGTTCCTCATCCGAACCCGCGGCCGAAACAAAACGAATATCGGCATGGGCGTATAACAAACAACTAAAGAAAATGGCCAACGCGATTAGAACGGATCTGAGTTCGTACGTTTTCATCTCTCACCTCCCTCTTGAGCCCCATATGCCAAGGAAGCTGCTCTCGCAACACCCCCACTCCTACGAAATGAATATATATCCAGTATCATGAAAATCCTGACGTCGAGCTCAAGAAAATCGGACGTGACCGAGAGCTGAAGAACCAACCGCCAGGAGTCCGGCGTGCGCAGTCAAAATCGGAAACAGCGGACGCCTGCTGCAAGGAGGAGCAAAAAAAACGTCATTGATACGACGACTTTCTACTGCTAAAAAACCAGCATGTCGCCCAATGTAATTCGAAGAACAGGAATAATCCCATGATTTCTCGACGAACGCGATTTGCACGTTTTTCCCCCACCCTGTCAGGTCTGTGTCTGCTCGCGACGATGCTGGCCGGATCGGGTTGCGCGACGGCGCCGTACCGCTACGGCAAGGACAGCGAATACATTCATGGGTACCGTTTGCCGGAGGGCGAATCGCAAGTCGTGTTCGGCCGGCCGAATAGATTCCTCGACGCCAGCGACTGGATCTGGCCCGGCAGTTGGCTCAGCAAGCTGCTGCTCTGGAATTACAAAGTCGACAGCCATGAAGTGTCCACGCAGACGGTCGCTGCCATCCAGCAGTATCTGGCCGACAACGAGCTGCGGGACGTCAAGGTGCGCATCAACGCCTACAACGTCGGCGACGAATGGCGGCGAACCTTCCGTAATAAGGCGGTGGGCGGAGGGTGGCGATATACGCTCGGTTTTATCAGTTGGCTGCAATACACCATTTTGCCCCAGCGGTTTTTTGGCGGCGACAACTACAACCCCTACTCGAACACCATCAATATTTATTCCGATCTTATTCCCGTCGCTCTGCATGAGGGCGGACATTCAAAAGATTTTGCAGGACGGACCTATAAAGGCACTTACGGATTCGTCTACAGCGTGGTCCCTTTCTTCAATTTGTACCCGGAAGGCCTCGCCAGTACGGATGCCCTAAGCTATTTCCGGGCGCAAGCCAACCGGGAACAATGGGTTGCCGCTTACAAGATTCTATATCCCGCCTACGGAACCTATCTCGGCGGCAATATTGGAGAATGGCTGGCCTTCCCATGGAATTACGCCATTCAACTTGGTGCGGTGATCCCCTGCCACATCGTAGGCCGCATCAAGGCAGCAACGGTTCCCGAACAGATTGAACCGCAGCCTAAACCCGAAGAAGCGCCGCTCACTCAGCCGTAGCGGCGCCTGATCAAGCTTGGTAAAGACTAGGCCGAACGAACCCGGCTGCGATCCAGCGCTTCCCGGAGCGCGCCCAGCAGAACGTCCTGCGCCCAGGGCTTGGTGACGAAGCGCACCACGTTTTCGAATTCCCGGAGGGCCTTGATGTTTTCGGCGGTGGGAAAGCCGGAAACCACAACGGCATGCAGCCCGGCATATTGCTCGCGAAGCAACCGAAGGACTTCAAACCCGCTGGAGCCGCTGATAACCAGGTCGGTGATCACGGCGTCGAAGCGTTGCTTCTTGAGGAGGTCCGCCGCCGCCGTGTAACTGACGGCGCCGGTGACGACCATGCCGGCCAGGCCCAGTTCCCGCCGAAGGGCGCTGCAAACGGCAACGGAGTCGTCCACCACCATAATTTCCGGACGCCGGGGGGGAGGCACGGAGGGAGGCGGCGCGGTCTCCAGTAGACGCGGTCGGTCTTCGCGGCGTATTTCGGGCAGATCTTCGCTGCGTATGGAACTGGCATCCACATAAACCTGGGTGACCAGCCAATCGCATTTATCGGAGGAGAACATGCGATCGATGATTTCGTCCGTAAGTAGGGCGCCGGCCTTGAGCAGCAGGACCTTTTCCACGGACCGCAAATCGCGGGAGAGCACCATGCCGGATCGCAAGGCGCCGGGAGTGATTTCCGCCTCGCGCGCATTGACGTCCATGATGGAGCTGGAGGTGGTGAGCACATAGAGGAATTTGTTGGTCAGCTCCGGATCCACGAGACGTCCGCGCTCCTTGGAAAGATAGCGACGGGCTTCTTCGGGCGTACTGGCGGCCAGACCGCCGGTCTGCATGTACAGTTCCAGATCGTAGGCGTCCGCCACGGTCAGGATGCGCGAATACAGGGGAATGCGGTCGCCCCAAAGTTTGTGGGGATAGCCGTTGCCGTCATACCGCTCGTGATGATGCAAAATGGCTTCGGCGACCTTTTGGAGCCCCTCCACCCGCGAGACCAGGGAATAGCCGATGCCGGGATGCCGGATCATTCGTTCCTCCTGGTTTTTCAAGGAGCCCAGCCGTTGGATTTTATGAAGGGGCGTGGCCATCAGGCCGATGTCGTGCAGCAAGCCGGCCAATTCCAGTTCGTCGAGCTCCAAATTGGAGAGGCCGCAGGCGGCGCCCAGCTCCCGGGCCCACGCCGACACCCGCTTGCAGTGGCCGCCCAGGGGCGGATTCAGGATGTTGACCAGCGTCATCAGGCTGGTGGCCATGTTGCGATGAGCTTTCTCGACTTGGGGCCGCAACCGGCTCAGCTCCAGTTCCAACCCAGCCACCTGGGCTTCCAAGGCGCTCGTTCGATCGTTTTGGTTTTGCAATTCCATCGTTAACATCCCGGGCGTTCCTGCGTCGCCCCATCAAACGGACTGGGTTTCCGGCATCTTGCGTCGCAACGGGAAAACAAATTCGACCTCCGTCCCTTGGCCCACTTCGCTGCGAATGGACAGGGTCCCGTCATGGAAGTCGACAATCTTCCGGGCGATGCTCAAGCCCAAGCCCGTGCCCAATTCGGCGGGCTTGGTGGTATAAAACGGCTCGAAAATATGCGGCAGAATGCCCGCGTCGATGCCGTGTCCGGTATCGGACAGCGTCAAGAGCAACTGCTGGTCCACCGCCCGGCTTTTCAGGCAAATCGTCCCTTCCCCGTCAATGGCCTGCGCCGCATTGACCAGCACGATCATCAGGAGTTGCACGATCCGCCCGGGAATGCAGTAAAACGGCGGGACCTGTCCGTAGTCGCGTTGAATCCGAACGCGGGCGCCCAGCTCGTTACGAACGAGATTGAGCGCCTTGTCGATGAGCACATGGATATCGGCTTCGACCAGATCCTCGTATTCCTCCCGCGAGAATTCGCGCAAATCGTCGGCGATCTTGGCGATGATCTCGGCCCCTTCGACGCAATCCCGCGAAAGATCGCGCAGCTCCTGCAAAACCGTGTCGAGGTCCAGGCGCCGCCGCAACTCGATGGCGTCGGAGGCCTGGCCGGCCACCACCAGATTATCTCCATGCGTCGCACAGGCGGCCGCCACATTATGATAGGCCAGGATCGCCCGGTCGACTTGCTCCAGATAGCTGCCCAGCGTTTTCAAGTTGCTGATGATAAAACTCAACGGCGTGGACATTTCGTGCGCAATGCCCGCGGCCAGGCGTCCGATCGCCGCCAATTTTTCGGCATGAATCGCGGCGGCCTGGGCGACGCGCAGGTCTTCGTAGGCCTTGGACAACTCCTGATTGCGCCGCTTCAAGAGCTGCTCGTTATCGGACAGGCGCAGTTGCAAACCGATTCGAGCGGCGATTTCCCGGAGGTTGTAAGGCTTCATGATGAAGTCCCCGGCGCCCAAATTAAGACCCGCAATCGTGGCGTCGACCTGATTGACGCCCGATAAAAACAAAATGGGGGTTTCGGCGGTCCGGGGCCGGTTGCGAAATTGCCGGAACAACTCAAAGCCGTTGTCGCGGCCGAGAATGACATCGATGACGATCAGGCTGCAGTCCTCCTGTTCGGCAACTTGGAGGGCGGCGGCGGCATCGGCGGCGTAATGCGTTTTGCACCCCTCTTTTTCCAGCATGCGGATCAAGGGTTTGACGCTGTCGAGTTCGTCGTCCACCAGCAGGATTTCACGACCTTGGATATTGTGTTCCATAAATAGTCTCCAGCGACGCAGAGTCTAGCGTATTCCCTGCGCACCGGCACGATTTTTCGGGGCTGTCCCTGAAAATCGTCAAGCAGGGGGGATGCCAGGGGAGGGAAGAGGGGGATGAAGTAAACAGTGATCAGTGACTAGTGACAACTGATCACTGACAACTGATCACTGATCACTGATTACTGATTACTGTTTTCGACTCCCTGGTCGGTAGTCAGTGCGTCGTGGCATTTTTCCTGCTATACGAAACGGGGAAAGAATCTTAGGTGAACGAACCGCATCAAACGATTTATGCCAGGCTCATGGAGTTGAAGGCCAGGACTCCGTGGACTCATTGGCCGGAAGAACTGCGTCGCGCCTTGCAGCACAGCGCGCGCCGGCTGGCCGAAGGTCTGCACACCCCCGCCTTCCCACCCGTTCTCTACATTGAGCCGACCAATGCCTGCAATTGCAACTGCCGGATCTGTCCGCGCCAGAACATGACGCGTCCGGTCGGCATGATGGACCTGAATCTTTACCGCCGCATCGTCGATTCCGCCGCCTCTATGGGGCCGTCGGAACTTCACCTGTTCAATTTCGGAGAGCCGATGCTTCATCCGGAACTGGAGGAGATGGTCCGCTACGGCACGCAAAACAAACTGAAAGTGCGGTTTCAAACCAACGGCCTGCTCGTCGAGGAAGAGCGCATCCTGCGACTGCTCGAAGCGGGCCTCGGTTATATCGGCGTTTCCGTCAACGGTCTGACGGCGCAGGAATATGAAACCATCCGGCCCGGCCACTCGTTTCAACGGCTGCTCGGAAATCTCCAACGCCTGCGCGCCGCGATCGACCGGTCCGGCCGATCGTGCACGCTTCATGTGGCGGCCCAAATACTTAAGGAAGAATCCGCGGATCGCGGCGCCGACATCGAAATCTTCAAGAAAACATGGTTTTCCCTGGCCGACAGCCTCTCCATTTTCGGTTTAAGCAAGTACGACGGCATTTCCATCATGCAACAAGGACAGGAAACCGAGAGCCTATTGGCGAAACAGAAACGAAAACCCGACGAAAACATCTTGTGCGCCGAACCCTTCGACCGCCTCGTTGTTAAATGGGATGGACAGGCCACGGTCTGTTGCGTCGATTATGACGCCAGCTTGGTGGTCGGAGACCTGCAACGCCAATCCCTGGCAGAGGTATGGCATTCGCCCGCGCTGGAGGCCATTCGCGACGCCGTACGGCAGCGGAAATACGCCCAAATCCCCCTGTGCCGTTCCTGCCCGAAATTTTATTCGGAACCCTTCACCCTGTTCCTGCAAAAAACGGTAAAACCCATCCCCGCCCCTATTTTCCAATAAAGGCTTAACGGCCCGTATTGACTTTACTCATCGGTTATGTAGTATTTCGTCCGTACATAGGCATACAATTTTGCAACAAGGACAGGGTCGAACTCCCGACCAACGACCTCACTAAGGGGGATGACGCATGGATAAGACCGATCAGATATTCCAGACATTGGACAAAGTCCGCAACCTGCCGACTCTACCGATAGTCATCCAGCAGCTCAGAAAAGCCGTTGCAGATCCCAACACGGATGCCTCGCGTATCGCCAAGATCATTCAGGACGATCCCTCGATGATGGCCCGCATTCTCAAGGTGGTCAACTCCGTGCTCTATGGCGCCTCGGTGCCGATCAACTCGCTCCAGATGGCCGTGGCGCGCATGGGCTTGAATGCCGTCAACAACATCGCCATGTCGACCTCCGTTTTCTCGACGTTCAGCAAGGTCCAGCAGACGGACTTCAACCGCGAAGAGTTCTGGCGCCATTGCATTTCCACCGGCATCGCCTGCTCGGTGCTGTACGAACGCTGCAAGCCCAATTTGACCAAGCGCTACGGCAAGGACGTACTGCACCTGGCCGGCCTGCTGCACGACATTGGGAAAATCATTTTCGAACAATTCTTCCACGCGGACTTCATCGCCACTATCCGCCTAGCCGAGGAAAAACGCCTGCCGCTGACGCAGGCGGAAATCGATTTGATCGGCGCGGATCACAGCCAGATCGGCGCTTGGTTGGGCATGAAATGGTTTCTTTCCAACGAACTGCTGCAAGTCATCCGCTGGCATCACGACCCGGAATGCGCCGACGTGGAACACCAGGAACTGGTCATGCTTTGTCACACCGCCAACTACATCTGCAATCTCGAGAAGATCGGCAACAGCGGCGATTCCACCGCCCCGGCGTTCCATCAGAACATCTGGCAGAAACTGGGCCTTTCGGTCCGGGACATTTCCGAGATCGTCGACCTGGTCAACGAACAATCGAAGCATTCGGAAGTGTTGATGTCGTTTGTATAATTGCCGATTGCCAATTGCCGAATTGAAGAATCGAGAAAATTGTACGGGCTCGGACGCTAATCGGCTATGGAGATGGCTTGATCCAAACGAGACCGGACGGCAAGAATTCGGCCATCGGCAATCGGCAATCTCTCTCACCCTATCGCCGCCGCCGGCTCCCGGATTTCTTCCGTCGCCGCCGGCGTCATCGCGATGACCTTGCGGGCGCTAAACGGGCGAAGGCGATCCTTCGAGGCGGGAATGCTCAATTCGTCGCGGTATTTCGCCACGGTCCGGCGGGCCAGGCGCAGGCCTTTTTTCTGAAGCAGATCGACGATCTGAAGATCGGTCAAAGGGTTGGCGGAACTCTCCTGCCCGATCAGGGACAAGATCAAGTCCTTCACGCCGTCGGGGGTCACCGCCGACCCATCGCTGCATTGATAGCCCGTCCGGAAGAAATGCTTGAGTTCGAACAAGCCGCGCGGCGTCTGGACGTATTTGTTGGCAATGGCGCGACTGACCGTGGTTTCGTGCACGCCCAGCACGCCGGCCACCTTGACCATGGTCAGCGGATACAGCTCGCCTTCGGGGCGGTCGAAGAAATCGTTCTGAACGCGAATCACTTCCTGGATCACGCGGCGAAGCGTGTCCTGCCGCTGGCTCAAGCCCTGGATCAGGAACGTGGCGTTGCGAATCTTGCGGCGAATGTAAGTCAGATCTTCGGAGGAAAGGCCTTTTTGTTCCAGCAGCCGGCGGCACTCGGCGCTTAGACGCAAGTGCGGAATGCTGTCGTCGTTAAGCTCCACCACATACCGTCCGGCATCCTTGACGATAGCGGCGTCCGGCGCCACGTACTGCACCGGCCGGCGGGCAAACGTACTGCCGGGAGCGGGATTCAAGGTCCGGATCGACGCCAGGGCCAGCCGGACTTCCTCCACGGGAAGCTGCAATCGGACCGCGACATCCTCCGGGTTTCCGGCCACCAGCAGGTCCAGGTGCTCGCGGACGAGCATCGCGGCCAGGGAGTCGCCCTGCCGGTCGGCTTCGAGCTGGCGCAACAAACATTCGCGCAAATCGCGTGCGGCGATGCCCGCGGGTTCCATGTCCTGAACTTGCTCCAAAATCCGTTCGGCCGCCACCAGGGAAACGCCGGAAAGCTCCGCCAGTTCGGTCAGAGAGGTCACGAGATAGCCGCGATGATCCAACGACCCGACGATCAGTTCCGCCAGCACGCGTTCGGCTTCCGAGAGACCGCACGTCGGCAACTGGCGCAGCAGATGGTCCTGAAGCGAAAGATCGGCCACGGCGCTGTCCAATACAAACTGGTGACGGTCCTGTTCGTCTTGCATCGAACCGGCATTGGCGGATTTGTTTTTGCTGAGGTCGGCCCGCCAGTCGGCATCGAGAGCAGCAAGCACCTCCAACCGGGCTTCCAAGTCGTTTTTATCGAAGGACGAATCGTCTCCCGTTTCGTTCAGCCCGGCGTCATCCACCTTGTCGGATTCCGGTTTGACAGGCGTCTCGTCGAGTTCCAGCGCCGGATTGGTATCCAATTCGTGCTGTACCAGAGAAGAAAGTTCCGTCGTGGGAGCCTGGAGAAGTCGCAGCCACTGAAGAAGCTGCGGGGCCAAATTCAACTGCTGCGACAAGCCCTGGCTTTGAAAAACTCCGATTCCCATACTCATGTGGCATCTCCTCTGCTTACTACTGTTAACCGGTTCGACTTCGATCTCGCCAAATGCATTTAGCAAAAACCGTGCCGATTCATGGAAAAGAATATTTCCGCCCGGGCAAAGGCCAAATCGCCTGAAGGGAAAAACCAAGGAAAAATCCCGATTATAAGCCCTTCTTCATGGAAAGCCGTCCATCAACCCGATGCCGCACTTTTTTTGCGCCTTCCGACCAACGACGATCCGCCCCAAAGGTTGTCGCGGGCAAAACTGTTGCGTATGCCTACAGTCCGTCGCGTTCTGCGTCAGGAGGGAGGAGGGAGACGATGATGAGGAAACACGAACAGACCGATGCGCCGAAAGATGGAAAAAGATGTTTCATTCGGTCGCCGGCCCTGTCATTATCAAATCAGTTAGCGTATATAATCATTTAATATTCCGGTACGTTTGGCATATGTTAATGATGCATTAGCTAAAATCAGGCCGAGGACATGCAGGATATTGAATTACTACAATCGTTTCTTGGGGAAAGCACGGAGATGCTCGACGACGTCGAGCCCAAGATTATCGAGATTCAGCGCATAGCCGAAGGCACCGGAACCGCCGACCCCGAAATGATCAATGCCGTCTTCCGGCTCTTTCACTCCATCAAAGGCAGCGCGGGCTTCTTGCAGATGGCGAATATTTCCGCTGTGACGCACGAGGCCGAGACCCTGCTGGATTTGATCCGGAAGGGCAAGGCGCGCGTAACCGCCTCCCATACGCAACTGCTGTGCCGGACCTGCGATTTAATCCGCAAGATGTTGGAACGCATCCAGGAAACCCAGATGGACGTCGGCCTGGAAGCCGAAACGCAAGGCATGGTCCAGGAACTCGCGCAAGCCATTGCCGGCGAAAAAGGCGGCGCCAAGCCGCCTGCCGCAAAAGCTCAGGCCGTCGAGCCGCCGCCCGCACCCGCGGCGCCGCCCCCCACCCCCAGTCCCAATCCGCCGCCGACGCCTCAAGCCAGCGGTCAAACCGTCGTTTCCCCGGAAATGGCCCATTTGTATGTGCAGGACGCCGATGAAGTGCTGGAAACCGCCGAGCAAGCCCTGATCAAGATCGGAGAAGCCACGGAGCATCCCAAGGAAGCCATTGCGGATGCGTTGCGGGCGTTTCATACCTTTAAAGGAAACAGCGGCCTGCTGGGCCTGGCAGACTTGGAACGGCTCAGCCATCGCATCGAAACCGTCCTCCAGGCGGCGCGCGACCAACAGATTGACATCACCTGCGAACACACCCATCTGTTGTTAAAGATGATCGACGTGCAAAGGAAAACCGTCGCCCATTTTGCCAAGACCGGCGATGCGTCGATCATGGGTTGCGCCGGCATGCTGGATTTACTGGCCGAATTCGTGCCCGTCAAGTCGACGGCGGAAAAGGCGCCGGAGCCGCAGCCGATCGCCCCTCCCCCGCCCCCGCCTGAAATTCACGAACCGGCGCCGGCGCCGGTTCGAACCGAGCCGGAACCGGAGGCTGCGCCCGCGGTCCGAACGGATACGCCCACGACTTCGACGGCGATTACCCGCCGGGATATCCGGGTCAACATCGAGAAGCTGGATTTGCTGACCAATCTGGTGGGCGAGCTCGTCATTGCCGAGGCGATGGTCACCAACAATAGCGACCTGCAGGGCTTGCGGCTGGACAATTACGAACGCGCCGCCCATCAATTGAACCGCATCACCACGGATCTTCAGGACATCGCGATGTCCCTGCGCATGGTCCCGGTGGATGCGACGTTCAAAAAGATGATCCGCCTGGTTCACGATCTTTCCGCCAAGGCCGGCAAGAAAGTCGAATTGAAACTGCTCGGCGAAGAAACGGAAGTCGACCGCACGGTGGCCGAGCTAATCTCCGACCCGCTGGTGCACATGGTGCGCAATTCGGTGGATCACGGCATCGAAAGGCCCGAAGAGCGGCTCCAGGCCGGCAAGACGGAAGCCGGCGCCGTCATCATCGAAGCCCGCTACCAGGCCGGCGAAGTCTGGATCATGATCAGCGACAACGGTCGAGGCCTGAATCGCGACAAGATCCTGGCTAAGGCCATCGAACGAGGGCTCGTCGCCTCCGGCGCCAACCTGCGCGACGACGAAATCTACAACATGATTTTTCTGCCCGGCTTTTCCACGGCCGACAAGATTACCGACGTCTCCGGCCGCGGGGTCGGCATGGACGTCGTGAAAAAGAACATCGAAAAAATCCGCGGACGCATCGACATCCAGACCACGCTGGGACAGGGCAGCAAGTTTACCATACGCATCCCCCTGACGCTGGCGATCATCCAGGGCATGCTCATGCGCGTCTCGGACGAACGCTATATCGTTCCGCTGCTGAACATCCGGGAATCGTTCCGCGCGGAAAGAAGCATGTTGTCTACGGTGGTGGGCCGCGGCGAAATGATTTTGATCCGGGGCGAACTGCTGCCGCTGTTCAGGCTGTCCCGCTTGTTCAACTCGGCCGGCGCGGTGCAAGATCCCACGGCCGGCATCATCGTGGTAGTGGAAGACAGCAGCGGACGGGTGGGCATCATGGTCGACGAATTGCTCGGACAGCAACAGACGGTCATCAAAAGTCTGGGCGAAACATTTGGCGATGTTCGGGGTATTTCTGGCGCCAGCATCATGTCGGATGGGCGCATTGGGCTCATCCTCGACGTCGAAGGCATCGTGAAACTCGCGCACGATGTATAAACGAAGGCGCCGGGAACGCCGGCCATAAGAGGGAGACTCGGTTCATGAGCGAAGAGAATGCAGCCGCCATCCTGATCGAGAAGGCATCGGAATCGGTGGTGATGTTGGAAGCCGACGACCAGAGCGCCCTGAACGCCCTGAAGGATCTGTTGTTGATGGTGGCCAAGCAGTTGACGGACGACGTATTTGCGAACTGCCGCCAGGCGGCTATTTCGGCGGCCCACATTTTGCAGCGCGTGGCGGAGGGGAAGGAACCCGACGCCAATGGGGCGCTCGACATCGTAGGACGCACGGTCTCGGCGATGCAAATGATCGTCCGGGACGGCCAAAGCCCGCAGGAAGTCGCTTTTCCGCCCGAATTGGCCGGGCAACCCGCCCCGGAAGCCCCGAAAGAGCCCCCCCCTATCGTTACACCGAGTCCCCCTCCGGTTATTGCGGAGCCGCCCCCTCCGGCCGTCGAGAAAATTATACAGAAGGAGAATCCAAGCATGAACACAGCAAGCGCACCCGCCAACAAAACCGTCGAGCGCACCACCGCGCTGGCCGGCAAATACTTGACCTTCAAGCTGGCCGTCGAAGAATTCGGCCTGGAAATCCTGAAGGTCCAGGAAATCATCAAAATGATGGACATCACCCGGGTCCCCCGCACCCCCGAATTTGTGCGGGGCGTGATCAATCTGCGCGGCAAGGTGATCCCCGTGATCGATCTGCGTTTGAAATTCGGCATGGACTCCCTGGCCAACACGGAAAAAACATGCATTATCGTCGTCCAGGTGGCCCGCCGGGAAACCACGCTGACGATGGGCATCATTGTGGACGAGGTTTCCGAAGTCCTCGACATCACCCACGAGGAAATCGAGCCCGCCCCCAGCTTCGGCTCGGACCTCGACACGCAGTTCATTCTTGGCATGGCCAAAACCAAGGGCTCGGTAAAAATCCTGCTCGACATCAATAAGGTTCTGGCTTCCGAAGAAATCGCGTCGCTGACCTCTATTTAAAAAGATGTTGGATTCACGCCGTCCCGCACGATCCAGATTTTTGCCGGACGGCGTTTTTTTCGGTCTCGTGTTGTATCCTTTGGAGTCGTACATTGACAAAACTCACGTTAAGCAGAAAACTTGTTTTCACCTGTCTGGCGTTGGTCATCGTTCCTGTGATTCTTATGGGCCTCATGGGATTGTGGTCCCTGTTGCAGTTCAGCCGGCAAGCGGTCGATACGTCGGGCAGTGCATTGGAGAAGGAAGCCTTGAGCAGCCTTGAAGCAGGTTGCCGCAGCGATCTGGACCTGGTGCAATCCTATGTGACCACGATCGAGAACGACAGCCACAAACTCTCCTTCTCCGGCAATTTGCAAAGTTACGAGCAAGCCTTGCTCGGGCTGAACAAGGCCTGGAACCAATTTGCGGAAAATGAAGCCAAGCGTATCCTGGAAGGCTTGATTCATACGTGCGCAACCCAACAGAAGCTCCTGGAAAAGACCACGATCAACAATCTGGCGGTCGCCGAACGGCTCATGAAGGACCTGGGGCCGGTTTCGCTATCGCCCACGACGGACACGTGGGAGGCCGTAAACCAATTCAGCCAGGAGAAGCAAACCGTCGCCCTGCCGACCCTTCAACTGGGGTCCATGACTCTTCAAAAGAACAAGGACTTCAACAAGCCCACTCCCCTGGTGGACGAGGTCAGCAAGCTGGTGGGAGGCGCCTGTACGATCTTTCAGCGCATGAACGAAAAAGGCGACATGCTCCACGTCGCCACCGACGTGAAGCTCGCTAACGCCAACCGCGCCATCGGCACTTTTATTCCGGCCGTCCAGCCCGGCGGCAAGGAAAACGCCGTCATCGCCGCCATTTTGAAGGGCGGGCGCTACCACGGGCGGGCGTTCGTCGTCAATGCCTGGTATGTCACCGCTTATCAGCCGATCTTGGACGGCAACGGAAGCATCATCGGCATGCTCTTCACCGGCAACAAGGAGCAGGAAAACGACGATCTGATTCAAACGATCGTCAAAACCAAGATCGGGGAAACCGGGTATCCGTTCGTCATGGATTCCCAAGGCGTCCTGCTTCTGCATCCCAGAAAAGAGTTGGTCGGGAAAAACACGATCTCGGACCTCCAGCTGCCCTTCCAGGAAATACTCGACAAAAAGAACAGCAGCGCTCAAATGCTGAACTACGACTTCGAAGGCCGTCGGAAGTTCATTGCCTATAGTTATTTTCCCGCCTGGGATTGGACCCTCTGCGTCAGCGGCTATTGGGACGAACTCAGCCGCGCCGCAACCCAAAGCGCCAAGAGTTTATTGACCGAGGAAATGGTCAACCTCTATAAAATTTCCCAGGTAAAGGATAAGCCGATGTATCCCCAGCTCCGGCTGCTCGATGCCCAGGGCAACGAAGTTATCGTGATAAAAAACGGGGTGCAGGAATCTCAACTGGGCTCCCGAGCCCAAGCCGATTGGTTCATCGAAGCCTGCAAAAAACCCGCCGGGCAATCCTTCATTACGCCGGTGGAACTTGCGGCCAATACCGGAGAGCCGGAAATCCGCGTAGCCGCCCCGGTCTATATCGAAAACAAGCTTCGAGGCATGGTCGTACTCAATGCCGACTGGCAATTGACGCGCGACTTGCTCGCCGACCGCGTTTACGGACAAACCGGCTATCCCTATGTGCTCAACGATCGGGGCGTGCTGATCACCCATCCGAAATATACCCTGAAAGATCAGGTCAACATCGGCGACGCCTCATACGGGGAGTTGGCCGACATCGTCAACGAGCGCATGAACAAGGGAGAGGGCGGCACGGGCCGCTACTCGTTTGAAGGCATCGACAAATTCGTCACCTATCAACCCCTGAAGCTGGGCGATGCGTCGTACACGGTTGCCGCCACCTTTCCCCGGGACGAGATGATGATGATTACCCGCGCCATCGAAACCCAGGCAAAGGAAGATGCCCGTAGCGCCTCCGGCTGGATGACGGGCGCGTTGATTGCGTTGAGCCTCGTCGGGGGAGCGGTCGGCTTCCTGATCAGCGCCGGCATTGCCAAGCCCCTGCGGCGCATTACGCTCGCGCTGAAAGAGGCCTCCACGCAAACCTCGTCGGCCTCCTCCCAGGTCGCCCAGTCCAGCCAGGACATGGCCCAAGGCGCCAGCGAGCAGGCCTCCAGTCTGCAGGAAACCTCTTCGGCGCTCGAAGAGATGTCGTCCATGACGCGCCAGAATGCCGATAACTCCGGCCAGGCAAACCATCTGATGCAGCAGGCGCAAGTCATGGTCGGCAATGGCGTCGAAGCCATGAACCGCATGGCCCAGACCATCCAGGAAATAAGCCGCTCGTCCACGGAAACCGCCAAGATCGTCAAGACCATCGACGAGATCGCGTTCCAAACGAATCTGCTTGCGTTGAACGCCGCCGTGGAAGCCGCCCGGGCAGGCGAGGCGGGCAAGGGCTTCGCCGTCGTGGCCGAAGAAGTGCGCAACCTGGCCCGCCGCAGCGCGGAAGCCGCCAAAAACACGACGGATCTGATCGACCAGTCGCGCAAAAATGCGGAGGCCGGAGTGAAAGTCAGCGCCGAAGTGGCCGGACATTTGACGGGCATCAAGGAGAACACCGGCAAGGTGGCCATGCTGATCGCCGAGATCACGGCCGCCTCCAAGGAACAGGCCCAAGGCATTGAGCAGGTGAATACATCGGTGTCCGAAATGGACAAGGTGGTCCAGCAAAACGCAGCCCATGCCGAGGAATCGGCCAGCGCCGCCGAGGAACTGTCTTCGCAGTCCCATCAATTGATGGGGCTGGTTTCCGAACTCACGAACATGGTGGAAAGCGAGCAGCAACAGGGCCAGACGGCTTTGCCGGGCGAAATCATGGATTCGAGAGCTCCGAAAAGGATTGCCGCAAGCCGTTCGCCGCGCCAACTGCCCGGAACAACCCGGGGCAGCAAGTAAGAACGACCGGCGTCCGCTCAAGGGCGGGAGGCCGACAAAGCAAGGATGCTTCGTGAAAGCCGAATTCAAATGAATATTCTGGCGGTAGACGATGAAGCCGTCATTCTGACGATACTCAAATATCTTGTGGAAGCCATCGGGGCTTCCGTCACGCCGGCTTCCAATGCGGTCGATGCGCTTCAATATCTGCGGGAGCATCCCTCGGACGTAGATTTATTGATTACCGATCTCAACATGCCGGGCATGAACGGCTTTGATTTGTTAAAAGCCGTCCGCCAACTGGCCCCCGCCCTGCCGGTCATCGTCTTAACCGGCCGCGACGACCGGGAGGCGGTGCTTCAGGCCCTGCAACTTGGCGCCAACGATTATCTGGACAAACCGGTTCATAAAACCGCACTGCTGCAAAGTATCGAGCGAGTGCTGCAATCGGCCCCCAAGAATTACCTGGAACAATCGTTCAATACGCGACGGGAAGTGCAGGAAGCCCAACAAAAACTCATGGAATCGTCGAACATCCAGCGGCTGGTCGAAGCCGGAGTGCTGGCCTTCTGGCACCGGCCGGTTTCCGACGCCGGGGGGGATTTCATATACGGGCGAGCGTCTCCGGACGCGCTGCGGAATACGATCGTTCTCGTCGACGCCGCCGGGCACGACATCGGCAGTTCCTACTATGTCGCCGAATGCAAGGGCCTGTTGGATGCGCTGGTCAGCTCCGACCGGGCGCCGGTCGAATTGCTCAATGGACTGAACGAGAAGCTGGTCTCTTCCGCGCATGTCCGCCACCTCTGCGCGTTGGTCCTGGATTGGGATCTGCCCCGCGGGCAAATCCGGCTGGCCAATGCCGCCATTCCGCACGGACTGCTTTTCCGCACGGATGGGGCCACCATTCCCCTTCGCTTGAATGGCACAGTCCTGGGCCTGCTGGACCACCCGGCCTTCGATGCCGCCGATATCCGGCTGGCGCCGGGAGATCGCCTGTTGCTGTTTACAGACGGCGTCGAAAGCTTTGGGCAGGAGGAACGACTGGGCGAGATCTGGCGCACAGCAAGCCGACAGCCCCTCGCCGTGGCGCTCAAGCAATTGGTGCAGACGCTGAATTTCGAAGCCCCCGATGCGGCGCAGGACGATTTACTGCTGCTGGCCCTTGAGCAGCCGCTCATCGCCGGAAACAAGACGGCCCCGGAGTACTGCCGGCTGCAAATTCGCATACACTCCGATCGTCGCGCCATCGAACCCGCGGTCCAACAGACGCTGGATTTCGCGCACAGCATGATGCCTGGCCACGATGCCGACCTGCTCGAACGAATCGCCGCCACCTTGCGGGAATTGGTTTGCAATGCCGTCCTGCACGGCAACCGGGAACAACCCGATGCTCATACCGTCATTACGTTGCGCGTGGGAAACGAGCGCGCGATCCTGAACGTCGCGGACCAGGGCAGCGGATTCGATCTGGAAAAAGAACTGGCGTTCGAACGAACCGCCTCGCCGCTTCGCAACGGGCGGCGGGGGCTGCTGACCGCCGAAAATTATTCGGATGAGCTGAGCTTGACCGGCGGAGAAGTACAGGCCGTCTTCCGGCGAAATGACTTGCCGACCGTTTGAAAACCCACGATACTGTAAACAAGAACAGGCTTTTGAAAATAGTACCGGGCTTATGAAGTACGAATTTGCTGGAACAGATCTCCTTATCGTACCCGACAATCCTTTGGCGGCAGCCACCATCAATCCCCTGCACAAAGAGTTGACGCGCCTTTTCGCCGACGCCGGTCGCTTTCAAAACGTCGTGGTAGATCTGTCCGGCGTCAGCATCCTCGATTCCCTGGGCGTCAACCTGCTGGTCGGCCTCTACAAGGAATGCCGGAAGCTCAACAAGCCTTTTCGGGTGACGGGCTGTTCGCCGTCCATTCGGCGGTTGTTCGACTTGTACAAACTGACGGAATATTTCGGGATAGAATAAATCGAACGGAGCGGTCCATGCCTCAAATGGAAAGCGAATTGCTACTGTCGTTCGTGCAGGAGTCGAGGGAGCATCTCGATCAATTGGAGCCGGATCTGCTGTCGCTCGAAAGCAACAAAAGCGACGCCGAACTCGTCAACCGAATCTTCCGGGCCGTCCACAGCATAAAAGGCGCCTCGGGGTTTTTTGGACTGCGCAAGATTCTCCAGCTCAGCCATACCATGGAAAACCTGATGTCGCGCGTCCGGGAAAACCTGTTGGTTCCGGATAAAATCATGGTGGACGCCCTGCTGGCCGGCGCCGACAAACTTCGCGCGCTCATCGACGATGTCCATCGCAGCAACGAGATGAACATCGAGGCCGAAAGCAACCGCCTGCAAGCCCTGCTGACCGGCAAAGCCGGCGTTTCCGCGACGTCTTCCGCCAAAGGGCTCTCCATCGACCCATCGCTGATCGAACACGCCCGCAAGAAAGGCCATTTCTTTTACAAGGTCCATCTTTTCACGCATAAAGACATCAAGGACAAAGGAAAAACCCCGCTCGACTACTTCAAGAAGATCGAATCGCTGGGTCAATTCCTGGACTCCTATACCGACATCACGGAAATCGACGGCATGGCCGACGCCCTCGCCAAGGACTTGATGTGCGTATTTCTCATCTCCACCGTACTTGAAAAGGACCTGATGGTTATTGCGTTGGACATTCCCGAGGAGCAAATCGCCCAACTGACGCCGGAGCAAATTGCAAACGTCGGACCCCTGGTTCCGCCGGCCGAAAAACCGCGCGCCGCCGTGTTGCCGGTCGCAGCGCCCGAACAGCCGACGACGCCGGAATTCGCCGGCGCAGAACCGGAACCCGCCGCCGCCCTGCAAAAAAGCACGGGCCGGTCGCGAGCGAACGATACCATCCGCGTCTCCGTGGCGTTGTTGGACGATTTGATGAATATCGCCGGCGAAATGGTGCTCGGAAGAAACCAGCTTCTTCGCACCTCCGAATCCATCGCCCGCAACGTCCCCGGTATGCATGGCCTGCTCCAGAATATCAGCCTGGTCACGTCGGACTTGCAGGAAAAAGTCATGAGAACGCGGCTCCAGCCCGTGGGCGCCATCCTTGGAAAGTTTACGCGCATCATCCGGGATATGTCGCATCAGCTCGGCAAGAAAATCGATTTGAAGCTCCTGGGCGAAGAGGTCGAATTCGATAAATCCGTCCTCGAAATGTTGTCCGATCCCTTGACTCACCTGATTCGGAATTGCGCCGATCACGGGATCGAACCGCCGGCCGAACGCGAAAAGGCGGGCAAGCCCCTGACCGGCACGATTCGGCTCACCGCCCGCCACGTCGGCGGGCAGGTGCAGATCGAAGTGACCGACGACGGGCGAGGCCTGAACCCGGCCCAGCTCAAGAGCAAGGCGGTCGAAAAGGGCCTGGCGAAGGCGCAGGACACCGCGCAAATGACCGACCGGCAAGCGTTCAATCTGATCTTCCTGCCCGGTTTTTCCACAGCGGAAAAAATCACGGATGTGTCCGGCCGTGGCGTCGGCATGGACGTGGTGCGCACCAACATCGAGAAACTGGGCGGCAGCATCGAGTTGGATTCCCAACTCGGACGCGGCACCCGCATCTGCCTGCGCCTGCCGCTGACCCTCGCCATCATTCCGACCATGATCGTAGGCTTGGGAGAGCGCCGTTTTGCGATGCCGCAAGTCAACATCGAGGAAATTGTCCGCCTGGGCGGCAAGAACCGCATCGAAGCGGTGCGCGGCGCCAGCGTCCTGCGGTTGCGCGGCAAGCTCCTCCCGCTGGTGGCCCTCGACGAGCTGCTGGGCAGCCAGGAAACCGGCGCCGACCACGGCCGCGGGTTTGCCCTGGTGCTCAAGGTGGGCGAAAATCGTTTTGGGTTGATCGTCCAGACGTTGCTCGACAGCGAGGAAATCGTGGTCAAGCCGCTGAGTTCCTATATCAAGAATTGCAGATGTTACTCGGGGGCTACGATCATGGGCGACGGGAAGGTGGCCATGATCCTGGACGCCGTCGGCATCGCCGGCTTGGCCGATCTTCAATTTGCCGAACTGGAAAAGGAGAGCGCCGCTCTGGCCCTCAAGGGACAAGCCGATCTCTCGGAAACCCAGTCCCTGCTCGTTTTCCGCAACGCCGGCGACGAGACCTTCGCAATCAACCTGGTCATGGTCGCCCGCATCGAGAAAGTCCGGACCCGGGACATCGAGCGCATTGGGCAAAAAGAAATGCTCAAGTACCGCGACAGCTCGCTCCGCTTGATCCGGCTGCACGATTACATGCCCGTAAGCCGGCCGGACGCCGATCCCGAATTCCTGTACGTCATCGTGCCCAGGCTGGTGAAACATCCAATGGGCATCGTGGTCACACAAGTGGTGGATGCGATCCAAAGCACAATCTCGCTGGACGAGACGAACCTCATGGGCGTCGGCATCCTGGGCTCCGCCGTAGTCGCCGGCAAGCTGACGATCTTCGTCGATATTTACAGTCTGTTCGAAGCGGCCGATCCGGAAAATTACCGGGAAGAGAAGGCGGCCCAGCCCAACCTGGCCGGCAAGCGCATCCTGCTGGCGGAGGACACCGCTTTCTTCCGCGCCATCATGACGCAGTATTTGAAGGAATTTAACTGCGTGTTCGACGTGGCGGCCGACGGGCTGGAGGCCTGGGAAGCCCTCCAGCGTCACCGCTACGACCTGCTCCTGACGGACATCGAAATGCCCGGCTTGAACGGCTTCGAGCTGACGCAAAAAATCCGGGCCAGCGAAACCCTGCGGCATTTGCCGGTGGTGGCCCTGACGGCGCTGGCGGCCGACCGTTACGTGCAACAAGGCCGCGAAGCCGGGGTGGATTCCTACGAAATCAAACTCGACAAGGAGCGGCTGAAAGCCACGCTGGAGCGGATACTGGGCGGAGTCCGAGGCTTGCCGCCTCCTGCCTCGACCGCAAATGCAAACCACTTGGTCAACCTGGAGGAAGTCCGGGGCGGATAGTTTCCGCCGAACCACGGAGCTGCAACCATGGCCAACCGACAATTCATAACGTTTTATCTCGGCGACGATCTGTTCGGTCTCGACATCCTGCTCGTCCGGGAAATCAACCGCAACATGGACATCACGAAGGTGGACCGGGCGCCGGATTGCGTCCGGGGCTTGATGAATCTGCGGGGACAGATCGTGACCGTGCTCGATCTGGGCGTGCGGCTGAATATCGGCGCGCGCCCCATCGGTCGGGAATCCAGTTGCGTCGTCCTGAAAACGAAAGCCGAATTGGGCCGGTCGAGTCATGCCGGCTTGGACGCCCATTCCGCCGAGGATCTCACCGGGCTGTTGGTGGACCGGATCGGCGACGTGGTCAGCGTGGAGGAGGACCATATCGAGCCTCCCCCGGCGCATGCCGGAGGCATCAAAGGGCTCTTCATCGAAGGCGTCGTCAAGCTTCAACAACAACTGTTGATCGCCCTGGACGTCCGGGAAGTGCTGCGGACGCAAGGAGAGTCAACCCCTTAGTGGTACGACAGGATTCTACATAATAAGGAAAGTACGCATGCTGAAAAATATGAAGTTGAAGCCCAAGATGATCGGTGGATTTGTTTCGATCGCTCTAATCACTTTGATCATGGGCTTTATTGGATATCGAAACCAGTCCGTGATTGGCCAACACCTCAACGAAGTAAGCCGGGTCCGCCTTCCCAGCATCGACTGCCTGCGGATCATTGCCGCGCAGCTTGAAGCCATTCGCGTGATCCTGCATACCGTACTGAACCCTCAAATATCCCAGGCAGATTTTGAGAGCCAGTTTACGATCCTCGACACAGCGCGAGCCGCGTATCGCGAGGCATGGAGCAGGTATGAAGCCTTGCCGCACCGTCCGGAAGAAACCGCTTTGTGGAAGGAATTCGGGCCGCTGATCGATGACTGGCGCATGGAAAACAATCGATTCCTCGACACCGCCAAGAAACTGGGCGAGATGGATCTGCGCAATCCCCTGGCGCTGGAGAAAACGCTTCGGGGCATTCGCGGCGATCAATACCGGCTGGAAGTGGCCGTTCTGCAAGCCATCGAAAACAACGCATCCTTTGAAGGCGGAGAAGATCCCGCCGCTTGCACCCTTGGAAAATGGATGGCCGGCTTTTCCACTCGAAACAAGGAGATCGCCAGGCTGCTGGATGAAGCCAAACCCTATCACAACCAACTGCACGCAAGCGTCCGCCTGATCAAAGAAAAAGTAAAAATGGGCGACCAAGAGGGCGCCCGGAAGTTATTCGCGGAAGAAATGTCGCCGGCAACCGAAAAGACCCATGCTTATTTTGACGCGATCCTGGTGGAGACCGTTCGTGGCGCCGAACTGTACGAGAAGATGCTCCATCAGGTCATGGGACCCATCCGGGAAAAGCAGGATGCCGCTTTGGACGTGCTGAGCAAGATCATCGCGTTGAATGAAGAGTTCGTCAAAACGGCCGATGAAGAATCCGTTCGGCTGCAACGTCGCAGCGCCGTATCCATGATTGTAAGCGTTTCCCTCGGCTTCGTTGCCGCGTTGCTCCTGGGCATCGTACTCAGCCTTTCCATTGTCAATCCGATCGACAAGACGGTCGCCGCGGTTCTCAAAGTTTCCGAGGGCGACATGACGCAGCAAATCCAAATCGATCAAAAGGACGAGGTCGGGCAGCTGGCCAAGGCCATGAATCTCATGACCGGCAAGCTGCGGGATATCGTCAAGGAGCTGGCCCATAATTCGTCCACGCTGGCGGCGGCCTCGGAAGAGCTTTCCGCCACGTCAACGCAACTGGCGTCCGGCGCCGAGGAAATGAACTCCCAATCCAGAACCGTCGCCTCGGCGGGCGCGCAATTGTCGTCCAACGTCAATACGATGGCCGCGTCTTCGGAAGAAGTGTCCTCTTCCGCCGGCGCCGTGGCCTCGGCCATCGAGGAAATGAGCTCCTCCATCAACGAAGTGGCGAAGAACTGCGAGAAGGAATCGCGCATTGCCCGCCAGGCCAACGAGCAGGCCGTGCAGAC
>MHBK01000065.1 GCA_001804865.1 Lentisphaerae bacterium GWF2_57_35 | reverse complement strand
TTGGATGACTCCATCCGCCTCAAGCCGTAGTTTGGTCTCCTGCGGCAACAGCGGCATGATGATGGTTTTGAAGAATTTGATGCGGTCCTCATGTAGATAAGTCCGGAGCGCGGACTTCATCTCCTCGACTTCTTCCGCCTCGCCTAGCAGTTCGTCCAAGGCCATGAGGATGCGGGCCCGACCTCCGACGGCGCCTTTCGGGCGTCCGGGGCCGGGTTGGCAACCAGACTTGAATAGCCACTCCTTATCGTTTTCCATACGTCAAATAACCTCGCTTCGCGTCACTGAACTTTAGTTCTTTTATATGGATTTTGTCAAGGAATATCGGAGGCGGGCGGTGACGGCGAGGTGCAGCGTGGCATTGCGCAGGTCGTATGAGAAAAAGAAGGCGCTCAGCGGAGTGAGCGCCCTACCCACGGCAAAGAAAGGTAGGGACGGCGCTCCGTCGCCGTCCGCTGTTGCGACAGTGAAGACACCCGCGACGGCGAGGGTAGCCGTCGCAATCCGGGGTGGACTTGGCCGGCGGCTTTCGGCATCGAACACCTGGAGGTGCGGAAAGCTGACGGCCTTTTCATGGGCGGGGCGCTTATGGAGTGCGGTGGATGGCTGAGGCCAGTGACGGCGGCGTTTCTGTAGGGCCAGCGTGAAACTGTTCGTTGAGTATCGAAGAACGGAGACGATCTGTTTCGTGCGCCGAGGACGGCCTCCCGGTCAATGAAGTCGAGTCCGCGCCGGTTGAAGCGTGAACGCTCACGGCCAGCCTGAGTCCGCGAAGGCCAGACGTGACGGAACGCTGAAATCCGCGACTTGAATGAACGGGTGTATTTGGCCGTCCGTCCCGGAAGCCAGCCGGCGGAACGTTTCCGAAGCCATCCATCGCGCTCGAAAAGCGCCGGGGCGGATTACTCTAACCTACCTCGGAGATCGAAGGGCGGTGGCGCCGGCGACCGGGAGCATGGTCATCCATGCGTGTCGCCTAGCCACCGGCTGGAGGCCGACCACCGCGCTGCCCCAAGATTGGGGCGTAGCGCAACCGGGTTGATTAAACGCGCCTGTTTTCCAAGCCGCCGGGGAGCCCTTGGCGCGGACCAAACCCGCATCATAAAGAGGCTGAAACTCATTGAAGCTTCATGCGGGTTTGCCGTTTGTCCGCGTCGTCACCCTTCCCTGGCCCCGCGTTTCGCGGGCAGAGCGATGGTGTCCGAGAACGGTTCATTTTCTGGATGGGTGCCTAAGGAAGGTTCGGAAACCATCGCGGCGGGAAGGGACGACTCCCCGGCGAGTTTGGAGGATTGGCGCGTGCTCATTTTACATCCCCCGTTGCGGGGGCTTGGGGGAATCCGAATCCATTCTTCTCCGGACGGGGCCGGGCCGGGAGAACCGCCCTACGCCCCTGCGAAAGCAAAACCGGCCGCCGGTTGCGCCTTTCGCGATTGGCGATGCGGGGAGCGGTCGCCAATCTTTACGCCCCTGCCGGAGTGAAGCGGCCGCGTAGGCTGCTGAACCTCCGGCGGTCCGCATCGCGGGGAGCGAGTGCGGATGCCCTGCCCCTGCGAGAGAGGCGTGCGCGTAGCACGCCGATCCTCTCGTGAGCCGCGTGGCGAAGGGAGCCAGCGCGGCGGCAGCCGTCCCTTCAAGAGTAAGGCGAGCGGGCAGCTTGCCGCACCTCTTGAGAGCTGTGACGCGGGGAGCGGTCACAGCGATTTAGCCCCTGCGAAATCGCAGCCGGCGCGTAGCCGGCGGAGCATTTCGCCCAGATCGACGCGGGGAGCGGTCGATCTGCTCTTTTGCCCCTACGAAATTGGAGCGAGCGCGTAGCTCGCGGAACATTTCGCGCAGAGCGGTGCGGGGAGCAGCCGCTCTGCTTTCTGCCCCTACGAGAGAGAGGCACGCGCGTAGCGTGCCGATCCTCTCGCTGAGCCGCGCGCCGGGGAGGCGGTGCGGCGTCTGAGCCCCTACACAAGCGAAGTCGGCGCGTAGCCGACGGAGCCTTGTGGGGCGGTTCTCGGGGTGAGGGGCGGGAGGGTTTTCTCCCCCCCCCCGTTCGCGCTACCCAAAAGGAAGTGAATGAGAACTTGGGGCCGATCAGCATTTGCGAAGGCAAATGGTGTCCACTTTGACCTGAAAACCGAGTATTTCCGGATGGAAATACGGAGGCGGGAGAAATAGATGGAGAGTCCAGAGGATGGTTCCTCTGGCCGTGATCAACCGGCGGAACGGTTGGTTAAACAAAACCCAGTGCGGTCTTTTAGGGAGGGGATCGCACTGGGAAACGTCGATGAAACGTTTTGGATAAATTAGCAGAGGGGATGGACACTGACAATCCTTTAGCGGATTATGAAAGAACTTTTCCACGCAAGGATTTCATTGGGCATCCAAAGAGATGCCATCGCGGTCCAGCGGCGAGACGCTGGCCGCCCCAGGGCCGCAGGTAAGTAAGGGGAACCGCGTTTTTAAGCCCTGGGACGGCCAAGTTGTTTTAGATTCCCTGCTGGTCGGCAATGTTCCTCAAAAGCATGTTGGCGCAAGCTGTGATGTCTGCCTGCATTCGTGGACGATAGCCTTTGAGTTGTCCGGCTTCGTCGAAATCCGCGGACTCATGGTCAATGCCCACGTAATCATTGCGATAACTGATCGGCCACGCGTTTTGCTCATTAGCCATGATGACGATATCCGGGTCCCGCATCAGGTCGCCATTTTGTTCGCCGTAGTGGGCCACACTCACCAATTCATAACCGGCGGTCTGTCCGAGGATCTCCACACAAGCGGCCATGAAATGGCCGGGGGCGTTGTCGATCTTGGTATGTCCTCCGTTGGCCTTGGCGGTGTTCATCAGACGGGCCAAAACAGCTTGGGTGTTCTTGTTCAATGCTTTCATGTGGTTAATTCCTCCTCTGGTTCGGGAACCGGCGGCATGTAGGCGGTCGGGAACAAAATTGCCAGCAACGCGCAAACCTGTTCTTCGGTGAGGGCCTTGGCGGCGATTTTGAATGTGCCGTCATTGTAATGACTTTCAAGATCAACTTCCGGACCACTGCTACGCCAAACCGTTCTTACGTGCTGTTGGTATTTCTCCCCTTCCTGTGTGTTCAAATGGCCGTTGGATGCGGCCAGTATCCGCGCCCGCCATTCCTCGGCCTTCGATTCCCGCTCGTAATGTCGGGCTACCCATTCGCAGGCTTTCACCATTAACGGCTCAAGCGGTGTAATTAGCCGGCGGGCAATTTCCGTCCCAGCCTTCTCCGGCGATTTATCAAGCGAAAGCGTGATGCCGGTTGTAACGGCATGGCGTTCATCATATGAGGCCATTTCAACCAAAGATCGGCTCACATGCTGCGGAATCGGCGAAGCAAAGCAGGCATGAACACTCAAGCGGTATTCGGCCTTCCATCCGCCAAAACGGAAGTGTATTTCAAGCCCATCCTCGCGGATGGCCTCGGCGACGGACTCCGGGCGTCCGTCGTGATCTTTCGTTTTACGGGTCCAATTTCCGCCGATGGCGGCGAGAATGGCCGGGATATTTTCAGCGGTAATCATGACCGGGCCTCGCGGGGCTTATAAACTTCGGCCAGTGCTTTGACGGCATCATCAAAGCCGATACCGTTTTCATGGTCGGCGATGACGCGACGGATAGCGTAATCCTTCCGGCGGCAAAGGGCCGCCAGAATCCCGGCCGCTTTGTCGGCGGGAGTATGGGTCAACAACCGGGCGTAAAAGTCCGGCTTCTTTTCCTGGGTCGGCGTATCGACCGCCGGGACGGTCGCTGTGGTTGTGTTGCTGTTCGTGTTCTTCTTCATGGGCTTGGCTCCTTTCTGTTGTTGGTTAGTGCCCTACTCTGCAAAATTGACTAATCCAGATTCTCGGAGACTGATAAAGGGGTGCTCTCCCCTGCCGATAATCAGATGGTCCAGAATGGGGACATCGAGAATCTTCCCGGCTTCGATCAGCTTGCGGGTGACTCGTAAATCCTCCGCGCTCGGGTTTGGGTCGCCGGATGGATGGTTATGGGTAATTGCGATGGCGGCGGCTCCATCTTGAATGGCCGTCCTAAAAACTTCCCTTGGGTGAATCAGGGAGGCATCCGCAATTCCGAGGGTTATCAAGTGCCGGTCAATGACCTTATACTTGGTGTTCAGGGTGATGACGGTAAAAGCCTCCTGAGCCAGCATGGCCGTATCGGCCACAAGGCGGGCAATATCTTCGGGATTACGGCAAGAAACCGGGGTACTTTCCCGAACAACCGGCAAGGCGAGATTAAAAGAATAACTCACAACGCCACCCCCAGCACTTCCGCGCCGAACACGGCGCAAACCTTACGAATCGTGTCTTTCGTCTTGGCCTGATATCCGGCCGTGCCTCCGATGACTTTTGAAACCCATTTAGCTGATTGGACGGACCGGTGCGGTGCTTCCGTCTTTGCCTTTTTCCGATTCTGATTCGAAGTTCTCATGTTCTTTTTCCTTTCACTTTTGGTTTTCATTCCCGTTTCGCCGCTTGTCCGTCCGTTTGCGTTTGCTTCACTCGCAGAAGCGCAGAAGGCCGGGCGGCCCGCGGGAGTAGTCTTCAGAGGGCACCGCGTGTATTGGCCCCCGGCTGTTCCCGCAGCAGCGGGATCAAGCGGGTGAGCAAACCAACGGACGGATAAGCGGGCGTTGAGAAACGGGATGAAAACGAAAGGAAAAAGAACGGTGCCGAAGGCAGAGAACAAGGATCGGAAGCGGAAGAGAAAAAGGCAGAAGACGGAATTTTTACTTTAGCCCGAAGAGCGTCGAGCGTTCAGACCGCATGCTTCTTGGGAGCTACAGGGCGCCTTGGCGCTGACCGTCCAGGGAAGCGTCATCCTGCCGCGACCCAGCGGCATCCGGCGGGCGTCCAGCCCGCAATCTGAATGGGCGGGTCTTTAACAGCAACCGCTGTGCCGGGTTCTTGGCGCGGGGTGTGCTGGCTTTGAAGCACAACCCGTGACAAGGTTCCGGCACTCCGGTTGCGGGGTCTTGGGTGCGATTAAGCGGCGGCCGACGGTGGGCATGTCTGGCCGCGCAACCGGGGGGACAATCCCAGCCGATCCCTGACCGCATCTGGGTTGATCTCCATTCGCAAGCCATCCGTGCATAGGCGATCAAAACTGTCCGAGTAGAAGAAATGAAGCAAGTCCACGATGTCGATCTTGGTCATGCCAAAAGCGTTCTTCTTCTTGGTCAGTTGGTCGGCCAGTGGAGTAATCCGGCCATGTACGATATATCCTGCTTTCGCCAACTGTCGACAATCGGCACAGGCCTGCTCGATGATGGCGCAGAGAACGTCATAAATCTGGTCAGGAATGCGGCAGGACGGCGCATCGGACTTGGGATGAGGAGTCATGGTGGCTATTGGGCTTTCTGTTTTGCAGTCGTTGATTTGGGACATGTTAAAACTTCCACGGGGGCAAGGTTCGTTTCTCCGCCGCCAGGCGTTCCAGGTGCTTGACGAAGGCGGCCAACTCGGCGGCGGTTTTGATGACGGCGCCGGAAGCATCCGGGACGTTACCGGTTAGATCGCACCAACGGGAAATAGTGCCGGCATATTTCGCGAGGAGGATTTTTTCTTCCGTGGTGGTCATGGAGTCTTTTCCTTTCGCGCGCGGATAGTCGCTGGCGGGGGAGAAGCGGACGGGCGGGCGGAGCTATAGCCCGCCGTCTTCTTCCCGCGACAGTGCAGGCGTAGCCGAAATACACACCCTTTAGGGTGTGGTGTCGTCGGGTTCCGACGAAAGCTAGTTGCCTTCGGAAACAGCCGAAACACCCGAAATTCGGGAGAATCGGAAACCGACGAAAGGCTAGTTGTCTTCGGATTCGGAAAATCAGTCATCTTTGCGCCTACTTTTTTCGATAACGAGGCCGGATTTATAGCCGTACTTTTGATTCTTTTTCAGTCTGCTCCTCACCGTGTCGTCAATGACGCAAAGGGCTTCTGCGATCTCCTGAACCGTTGCGCTCCCGGCGCCGCCATGCTCAAGAATGGCCTTTTCGAGTTCTTCCTGTTCCATGTCGTTTCGTTCCTTTTTCGCTTCCGCCTTTTCCTTTTGATTGGCCATCCAAGGCGGATCCTCGCCGGCGGCTTTGGCATCGTCCAGGAGTCCCCACGGGTCCGGGTGATGGACGGGATAGTTGAACCAGCACTTGATCGGGAAGAGTTGGGGAAACTCCCGCAGGGTTCCCTCAATGCGCCAGCCGGAGAGCCGGGCGGCATGCTTCAG
Organism: Lentisphaerae bacterium GWF2_57_35; assembly: GCA_001804865.1. Lineage (GTDB taxonomy): Bacteria > Verrucomicrobiota > Kiritimatiellia > CAIQIC01 > GWF2-57-35 > GWF2-57-35. The sequence continues at coordinate 81,188 of MHBK01000065.1, read as the reverse complement.
CGCTTCGTAGACAACGTCGGCGAGATCGGCTGCGATGGACTGGAAAGCCCCCTGGGCCGCCATCAGGAATGCTTGGTGCTCGTGGCGCGACTCTTCGTCCACCTTTTCGAGATCCAGGCCGCGACGGGCGAGCTCGTCGGCCAACCGGGCACAGACGACAAAATTCTCCAGCGCGTGGCGACGGTCTTTGAGCACCTCCAGTTCGATCAGGTCCAACACTGCGTCGGGATCCCGACCGAAAACCCCGCTGCCTGAGCCGCGATCGATCGCGCGTTTATGGCCCTGGTCGCCCTTGCTGTGATGGTGGGAATAGATGGTGGCCGCGCCCAGCGCCAGGCAGATCCGGTCGAATTGATTGCAAAACGCCGCCATCTGTTCGGCGGAGTTTTCGTCACCGGTGATGACCTTGTAGATCGGGTCGATGACGATGGCCAGATACCCCTTCTTCTGCGCCCGGCGGATCAGCTTGGGCGTCAGGCGATCCAGGGGAACGGAGTTTCCCCGGAGGTTCCAGACATCGATCAAGCCTACATTCTTCGGTTCGATCCCCGCAGCCCGATATACATCGCGGAAGCGATGCAGACAGGAAGCCCGGTCCAACTCCAGGTTGACGTAAAGAACCGGCCCCTTGGCGCACTGCATTTCATGCCATTTCAAGCCTTCGGCGATGGCGATGCAGAGTTGGATCAAGTCGAACGACTTCCCGGCCTTGCTGGGGCCGGTCAACAGCATCTTGTGGCCCTTCCGGAGCAGGCCTTCAATGAGCACATCGGCCAACGGCGGCGGCTCCAGTATCCAAGGCGCCAGGGGTTCGGGATTGGGCAGATCGTCCTGGGCATCCTCTACCCATTCCACCCAGTCTTCCCAGGAGGTACGGCCGCACTTGCCGGAAATCATGTACTGCGGCGCCCCTGCCCTCGTGACGCCCGGCATGCGGGACAGGCGGGAGGGATTGCGGTTGCCGGAATCGACCTTCAGGCCATTCTTGGCGGCAAGCTTGTAGAGATAATCCACCCGGGCGCGGTATTCGGCTTGGTCCTTGGCCTCCACCCGCACCAGTGCATGAATGGACTTACCGCCCGAATGAACGATGCAGGAGCAGGGCAATTCCAAGTCCCGGATGATGGCCAGTTGCTTGCCCAGTTCGTCTTCGTCCGCCTCCAGGAGGGCGTGACGAAACGAGGTGACGTTCTCATCCCGGACGCCCTTCCCATCCAGCGGGTTGATGCGAATCCAAGCCCCGACTTCCTTATTCCAATCGCCCAGGACGCTGCCCAGGTCGCCTTTGCACTCCTGAATCTCTTCGATCAGTTGGGCTGCGGTGCGGTCGCATACGCCTTTTTTGGGAAGCCACTTCTGCTTGCGTTCGTCGAACCAGGCTTCGGCAACATAGCCAACCAAATCCTCGGACAGGAACATGGCCTCCAAGTAGCGCACCAGATCGCCGGGCGCCCAGTCTTTGGCCGGGGGCGGGAGTTCGTCGTTCTGAACCCAGTTCACGTCGACGATGGGCTTGACCTTCGGTTTCTTGAGCAAAGGCTCATCCCAGCCGAAAGCGCCGCCTTCCTCGTCGTCGCCGAAGTCCCATTCGTTTTCCTCGTCACGAGGCATCTGGCCACCGGACAGCCGGACCATCTCTATCAGGGTTCCCAGCGTCACCGGCGGAGTATGCCCGCGGAACGTCTTCCATTTCTTGAAGCATTCGCCTTCATGGAAGCGTTCACGGTCGCGCGCGCTCCACTGCTCCCAGTCGGAGGCGGTGCATCCGGCGTTCTCCAGGGCCATCCCCACCCGAAGCCAATCGTCGTAGGAAAGTCCGGCGGGGTCGATTTGCGAAAGACAGGCAAGGGCGCGTTCACGGTCTGACATTTTCTATCTCCTTATGGTTGGGGTTCAAATCATCCGGCAGACGCCAGCCGTTCGCGCTGATGCGCGTGATCATTCGGTTGGCGTCTTGGAAATTCATCTCGCCGACATGCTGGAAGCCGAAGCGCTCCAGGCAGCGGACTTGTTTGGGGGTGGCAAAGCCGGCCGTACGGCGGTTTTGCAGGTGGTCCAGCATCTTGCTCGCCATGCCGGCGCAAGTGATCTCATCTGGCAGGATGCCCGCCTTTTCGAGTTCCTTGAGTTGCGGGGCGCTGGGCGGGGCCATCTCCCAGCCGAAGGAGGGTTGATAGTCGACCAAGTCCTCGGCGTTGACGCTCACCGCCCATTGCAACGGGTCCACGAGCTTGCGCTTGCGGTGCCGCATCTCCGCGAGTTTCTTGGCCAACGCTTCTTCGCGCTGTTTGATGACATCCCGCTGGGCCTCGGCAATTGCGTCCTCGGTCAGGTCCATCGGCTGGCCGGCGGCTTCTTCCGCCATCACGGTCAAAGCAGTCGCGATCTCCTCGGTCTCCGCCACCAGGTGGGCTGGGCGGCAAAGATCGTGCTTTTCGGTGTGCCAGAGGAAATCTAGTACGAGCAGATTCTCTTTGCCGGGATGGATGCGGGTCCCCCGCCCTACGATCTGCGCGAACAGGCTGCGTATGCGCGTGGGGCGAAGATTGACGATGCAATTGGTGGCCGGGTCGTCGTAGCCCTCGGTCAGGAGCATCGAATTGCACAGCACGTCATAGGCCCCGGCGGCGTAGCGCTCCAGGATCCCGGCGCGGTCCGGGTGATCCCCGGAAACCCAGGCGGATCGAAGCCCGCGCAAAGCCAGCAGTCCGGCGAACTTTTCCGCCGTGGCGACCAGCGGCAGGAAGCAAAGCGTTTTCCGTTCCCTGCAATGCGCCGCCATTTCATCGGCGATGGCCTCCAGATAGGGAGCCAGGGCCGAATCCAGCTCGGCGCCTTTGTAATCGCCGGCCTGAACGGACAACTTGCCCAGTTCAATCGCCAGTGGAATGGTGAGCGCCCGGATGAGACAGAGGAACCCCTCCCGAATCGCCTGGGGCAGACTGTACTCAAAAGCCAATCGCTCAAAATATTGTCCAAGATCTCGTTTGTCGCCGCGGTCGGGCGTGGCGGTGACGCCCAGCACTTTCGCGCCATTGAAGTAGCCGACCGCGGATTGATAGCTCTCGCTCAAGGCATGGTGGGCCTCGTCGATGATGATATGGGTGTAATGATCCTCCCGGAATCGCGCCCGCCGGGCCGGACGCATCAAGGTTTGGACGCTTCCAACCGTGACGCGCTCCAGCGCATGCAGTGCGGTATCGTCGGCCTTTTCCACGGCACAGGCCAGCCCGGTGGACTTCGCCAGCTTATCCGCCGCCTGCTGGAGCAATTCGCCACGATGGGCCAGAATCAGGACCCGGCCGCCCTGGGCGACGACATCGCGGGTCAAGGCGCTGAAAACGATGGTCTTGCCTGTGCCGGTCGGCAGGACCAGCAAGACTTTATTCGCCTCGGCCCACGACGCCTTCACGGCGGCACAGGCGGATTCCTGGTAGGGTCTGAGTGTCATCATAGGGGGTGGGCCTTTTATCGCCATGCCCAGGGCGCGGGAGATTTAGAAGCTCAGGTTTTGAACGTCGGCCTCGGTCGGCGGATCGAGATACTTCACGACCTCGTTGGATTTGTGCGGCTCGCCATCCTTGCCCTTCCACTCGCGGATGCCGATTTTGCAGGCGCCGGTTGTGCCGACGACCTTCCCCCAGTTCGGAACGAACGGCTCATCATTCCCATGCTGACGCATGCCGATGGACGAAAAGAACTGGAACAATTTGAACTGGGTCTTGCGATGAAGCGGCAGATTCTCGACAAAGGTCGCCGATTCGCCGGTCTCGTCGCTGGTCACCAGCAGCGAGAGCAGCGCCACATTGCAGGTGCCCAGCTTGCCCATTTCCTTACGCGCCCGTTCGATCTTGAGCACCTCGAAGGTCGCAGTGCCTTCCGGCAGGAGCATAAACTCTGCACCTTTTTCAATCGGATCGTCCCAGCCAAATGCTTCGGTATTTTTCTCGGTCATGCTATTCCGCCTTCTTGGTTTTGATTTTCTGAACCACTTTTTTCCAGTTATCGGGGGCCGTGAGCGCCTTCACGTAATCGGAGGGCAGTTTGTCGGTCGTCATTTCCTTGGGGAAATGGCCTGCGGCGACGTAGTAAGCGTGCAGGTCATCGGCAGTGATCTTCGCCTCAGCCAGCAGCTTTCCGAGCGGCGACGGGAGCGAAGGAAGACCCGGCAACTCATCGGGAGATTCCTGCGGCGGGATGGTCGTTTCCGGAGGAGTTGGAGCGGCCGGCGGCGCTTTCTTCTGCGACGGCAGTTTCTTTGCGGGCATCGCTTTCATGGCCGCGACCGCTGCATCCCATTTCTCCAGCAAGACGTTCACGACGGCAATCGGCAAGTCCTCGACGGTGTTTCCCTCGGCATGCAGGCCTTCGCGTTTGCAGTACTCCAGGACGGCGCGGTTGCCGATGGCGGCAGCGCCCATCTGCTCTACGAGTTGGGTGCGCGTCGTTTCTTCCGTGGGACCGCCTTCCGTGGCCGATTGGCCGTCATTATCGTCCTCGCCTGCGATGCCCAGAATCGCGCACAGGCTGTAGCGTCGGGCATAGGTGATGAAGCTGCCCATCTCCTGTGCCCCAGCCTGCCGGGGCAACGGGTAGGAGCTGGCCATCCATTGGCCGCTGGTGTGGAGCAACTGCGTGATGAGCGACTGCCCACCGCCGGCGGATTGCTTTACGACCTGCACATAGGCCAAGCCGGCGGTGCAAAGCGGGTCACGAATCGCATCGATGATGTCCGCGAGGTCCGCGTAGTTGTACTTGTAGCTGCTCCCCTTCTGGCTTTTGATGAAGGCGGTCCGTTTCTTGGGCGGGTTCTTCATCGCGGCTTGGGCTTTCACGAGCGCCGCCGCGAGTTCGTTGACTTGCTCTGACATACTTGGGGTTTCTGGCATTATGGGTGTGGTTTCCATGGGTTTCCTTCTGGGTTGGGGGTTTGTTTACTCGAAATCGTAACGGGCGGTTTTCTGCTGGGTCTTGGCGTCCGGCGCTACGGCCGTGCCGTCCTCAATGATGATGCTGCATTCGTCCCCGGTGGAGACACGGGTCCCAATGGCCTGTAGGTGGCGTTCATCGAGCCAGACAGCGAACTCCCGAAGCTGGACGATGTCCATGCGCTCCAAGCCGTCCAGCAGCACGAAACCGCATTCCGGCTTGATGGCGGCACAAATGGCGGCGGCCACGCGGAGTTGTTCGGCGCCGCTCATGCAGTCCCATTTCTGGCCGCTGTAGATCAGCTCGCCGTCTTCGTCGATGAGCAGTTGCTCCAGAGGCATCTTCACGTCTGCCAATAGGCGGACTCGTTCCACTCGGACCTTTTCGATTTCCGCGGACAAGGCGCGGTATTGTTCCCCCATTTCCCGGGCTTCATCCCCTGCCCGCTCCTTGTCCATGTTCTGGCGCACCTTGGCGTTGATGGAATCAATCTGCTCCAGGGCGCGTTGGATCTCCGCGGTATCGGCATCGTGGAGATCCCCGGCGGCGGCGTTGGCTTGTAGGCTCAGGGTATCCAGCTCTCGGATGCGTTCGGCCATCTCCGCCCGGCGGTGGCGCTCCTCGGCCAGCCGGGTTTCCAATTCAGTGATGCGGGCATCCTGCTTGATCAGGTCCGCTTCCGCCTGCTGACGATTGCGAAGCAATTCATCCCGGCGTCGGCGGGTTTCCGCGTTGCGGGCATTGAGCTGCATGGCATCCTGCATTTTGGAGGTCATCTCGGAACCGGTCAGAGGTTTCTCAGGAACGTCGGGATGGAAAGGCAGGTCATCGGCATGTTTTTGTTTTCGGACGACAATCTGCCCCAGGGCATGCCGTTCGTCATATAGGCGCTTGGACTCCTGGCTCAGCTTCTCCAACTTGAGCCCCAGCCCTGGGAATTCATCCAGTAGCATCTGGGCCTTTTCCTTGGCTGATATCTGCATGAACTTGGGCAGGTCCAAGGCCAGTTGGCTGACGAACTCATTCAGTAATTGCTGTCCGCCTTTTGCGCCCGTGGGGTCAGTGACTTTCAGGGCTCCATTGCAACCCTTGCGCTCTACCGTGAGACCGTTGGACAATTCGATTTTGATGGCCAGCTTCTCTTCGCCATCGCGCAAGGCCCTGGACGGACGGTAACGATCACCCCCCAAGCCCCACATGATGGCATCGAGCAAACTGGTTTTACCTTGGGCATTGCTTCCACCGATGACAGTGAGGGCCTGTCCGGAACAATCCAGGCTGACGGCCTGGATGCGTTTGACGTTTTCGACATCAAGGGAATTGATACGTACGGGACTCTGCATTTTTCTCTCCTTCTATGGGTTTGACGGGAAAATCGCTCTCACGGACGAGCGACAAAAAAGCTTCGGCATCGAGGATCACGAGCCACCGGGAGTCGTTCTTGCGGTGGAGCACCACCGGCAGCTTTCCGCCGGCGTCGGCTTTGGCCTGTATCAGCCAGGCGTAGAGGTCTGTGCGTTGGGTGCGTTTGACTTCGAAGTGGATGCCCGGCAACACTTCGCAGACCAGGTCTGGAGAATCCGGAGAGCCTGAAAACTGCTGTCCGCGCCGGGCCGGAAATCCCTGATCGGTCAGAAAATGGGCGGCTTCGAGTTCGCCTCGTTTGCCTTTCTCGCGGGAATTCATCGCACCTCCTTGGACTGGAGAAGGGACTGTTGCCTTCGGAAGCGGGCGCTTTCAAGATAGGCTTGGACCTCGCTAAACAGATAGCGCCGGGAACCGCCCCATTGATGATAAGGGATCTTCCATCGCCAGAGGGTGGAGGGATTGATTTTAAGAAGCTTTGCGATCTCTCTTTGAGTATGATAAGGTTCGATTGTTACCGGTTTAAGCGGCTGATCATCGCCATGCAGCGCTTTCAAAGCTCTTTGCTTTCGCTCGTCTGAGGCATTCAGCAATGCCTGCAAGAACTCGCTTGTTATGTCTTTCATGTTTCCTCGTTCATTCCGGCGGCCAGTCGCCGCTGATTACGTGAACGAGGATGAGGCAAGACATGCGAGCCCGCACGGAAGCGGGACACTGAAAGCGCACTGAAAACGCACTGAAAATGAAAAAGCCCCGGTCAACGGGGCTTCAAAAAGACGAAAACTTGCGGATTTTAGATTAGAAATTGATCTGGTACTTATCGGACGCGGAATCCAACGTCGTGAACAGGATATCGAAGTCTTTAGTCAAGTTGCGGAACAGGCCATACTTGAATTCACTTCCGTCGATGGCCATGACGGACTGACTCTCGTTGAAGTTCTGTCTCTCTTCGTCATAATAGAATATCCGATTACTGGTCTTCTTTCGGCGCTCATGCAGATACCGGACAAAGGCCCGGCATTTGTGCTTCTTCGACAAGTCGATTTCCCGTCCATTGGGCAGACGTAAAATCTTATAGTCATTGATAACATCGACCAAAAGCACCGCGTTCGTGTCGCGTACCGGAGCGGGTCTTGAGGAGGCCACGATGCCATCGACGGTTAAGGAGACCGATTCCTCCAGTACGATCAACTCCGCCTCATGGCGTCGCAAGAATTCTTCGGAAGGTTGATCATAGACCGGGAGGATGACAGCGCATTTTCGAGGATTATGTCGGACCACCTCGGCACAGAGGGTGATGGACTCCTCGGCGTTGGCAGCATACGCCAGAAAGACCGGCTTTCGACTTTCACTGACACCCGCTATGCCAATCAAGGTGAATCGATCAGACGATTCTACCACCTGAGGAATTAATCCCAATGCCACGGCAATCTCGCGCTCAAGGCGAGGCATATCGAGTGTCCAAAGCTGCACATCCTTCAAGGTCAGCTTCCGCAGTTCTTCTGCATCCGTCTCAAAGCCTTCCTCTGGAATGGCGATGAATTGCTCACCTCGACGGACTACCCGCAAGCGTTGCCCGGACTGAGGGCAAGGAAGGGTTCCAGCAATCTCGCCGAGGCACTTTGCTAAATACGCTTGAAGAGGCTTCGAGACGCCCAACAGATGCCGTCTCCAATCGGCTAACGGCAGCTTGGAGAAACGGAAATAACTAAGGCATATCCAGGGAATCATTTCTTCTTCACGGGAAAAGTGGATTTGACGATGCCGCGGGCGCGCAGCCATTCTTCCAAGACAACAGAGTCACCATCGCGCTCGTAATTCAAAGTGTTGCCCTGATGGACAACCAATGGTTCCGTATTGGCGCGGTTCTTCATCCGATAATGAAATTCTGTGTAGTGGACCGTATCGGTTTCTTCCGGCAAGAGCCGCGAGGGGAATGTGTTGGTTTCCAGTAGGGAGGAATTCTTATCGGCCACCCAAACGATTTTTCGTGCAGGAGATTTGAGATGATGGAAAGATATCCGGGTTGGAACTATCGACGCGAGTCCCTCAATATCCTGCGTCTTGAACATCCCCAGGCAATTGCCTTTCAAGGGCTCCAAGGTGATCATGCCCCGATCTACGCGAAAGGCATTCTCGGTATTGAGCAGAGCGTGCCCGAAGACAACGCGATACTTCAGATGATCACGCCGCCGGCGGGTGTTCATCCGTAGATCGCCGTAGATCGTGTTATATACAACCGCATCGTATTCCTCCGGCTTGAAATTCAAGCTCATCGCCGTGCCGTCGTCTTCATAAGCCCGCTGGCGAGTGAGCAACCCTGGGAACCGGATCAAAAACCAGACCTCTTTATCGAAATCGAATTTGACGACATTGGTCCCCTTCCCCAATCCGAGATTGACGAAGTAGTCATGCAATTCGGATTTGATGGCGGCCATGACGGAATCGGTCGGCATTTTGAAACGGCCGCGATGGTCGGCAGTCGATGGATAGTACGTGTAGGCCGACTTCCCATGTACACGGGCACGGGCATAGCTTTCTTCCAGTAGGGATTGATTGGCGGGCCATCTGTAAAGCCATGCTTTCAGGACCAAGTCGGATTTGCCCAAGCCATCCGTGTGGAATGAGAGTTTCCTTCCCTGCGCGTCCGCTTCCTCCTCTATACGTTCCCAACCTTCGGAGGTAGCCAGCAGGCTCGCGTAGAAAAACACGTCCTCCAGTTCCTCTGGTGCATCATCCAACGCCGTCATGAGGGCGTTGTAGTCGAGTGTTTCTTCGGTCGGATGCTCGGGCAGATTCAGGCTATGATCCTTCACGAACTGGGGAAACTTGTTCAGCACTTCACATAGAATAACCGGATCGTGATTTCTTAAGGCGCGGAACGTTGCAAAACATCTTCTGGCTAATGGCATACAAGCTCCTCATATCTGAAACGAGCGTGAGAATCACCAACTCCATGGTCTGTTGGTACAATTGCATCGAAGCAACTCAACATCAGGCTGAACAGCTGTGGAACCCGGATTGGCTTGTAATAGCGGACACCGTAGACACACAACAATGGTTTACTGATGGAAATCAGGTTAGCGGTATATAGGCGGCTTTCAAGAAGAAAACGAGCAAGGAACGGCTATAGGCTGCAATCGCGCGGTCTATCAAGAGGATGGAACAATTCATGCAGATTTCTTAAGCAAAATCCGCAGTTGTTCGCAATCCTGCTTCCACGTTTTTGCCGTAGTCTTATCAAGGATCTCCAACATCTGTTCATCCCGTGATTTAGCTCCATTAGTCAATAGCTTCGGCATGGCGGATTGAATGGCTTGCCGAAATTGCTCACGTCCTGGCTTGAAGTAATGCTTTAATACCACATCGGTTGTCTTATGGCCCGTTACACGCTGGACCAACTCCAGAGGAACACCAGCGGACAAAGCTAGGGTTATCCACGTTACCCGGAAACTATGGAAATCTCTAATCGATGCCCGGCGCAAGCCGTTTTCACGGTGAGCATGGATTTCCTCGGTTTTGTTTTTGGCATCATCCGAAAATCCAGCTTTCTCAAAAACCTTTCGCACCCGATAAGTAATCCCCAGAGGATTGCTTTGATACATCAATGCTTGCTGAGGAAATACATATTCTGATTCGCCTGTTCCCAACTGCTCCAATTCGCTTCGCAACATAGGGAACATCGGAATATCCACAGTCTCCTGTGTCTTGGACGTTTTAACAGAGACAAACCCCTCTTTCATATCCACATCAGCCCAACGTAAAGAACAGCAATCCCCACGGCGCATAGCTGTACAGATTCCAACGATGAGTATGGGACGAATAAAGGCATCATCCTTTGACGCCTCGATAATCCGCGCCAATTCCTGTTGATTGAATGGCATACGGTGAATTGTATCCTCATCTTTGGTAGGGATTCCATCAAACGGATTTCGAATGATATTGGCCTTTGGCCCCAATATTTTGAACACTGAACGCAAGAGGATTAAAACAGAATTACACGTTCGGCCACTAACACCCCGAGCCCCCTCTGCCTCAAAAAATGCCGATGCCATCGATGATGTCACATCAGCCATGGTTTTGGCATCAGGATACTGCGTCTTCAAAAAAGTCACAAATCGAGTCATGTGGCTATGGGCTTGGAATATATATTTTGCTGATCCTTTCCTCTTGCGGGGAGCATTATCCCATGCCAATAGCATTTCACTCAAGGGAACGGATTCAATACGACGGCCTGTGCGGATCTCGTGGAGACGTTGAATATACTCTTGTGAATGTTTTTTCTCTGCGATTTCTTTGTGCAGATCATCATGCTTCTGTAGAGCCCGAGACTTTGACTGCTCAAAAAGCCGATCCCCAGTATCGCGCAAAGATACAGGGGCCTTACCCGCAACTTCAACTTGAAGATTGATGGTTTTCGGTTTGCCGTCTACATAGAAACGCGCATACCACCATTTGCTATGAGCCTTCAGTTCCAGAGCCATTTTTCACTCCATATGCAATCGCCTGCAATCTGGAGCAAGATAATACGGTGCTTCAGACGTTATGTCACGCAAATATCACGCTTGGAGGTAATATTTACGTATGTTGTTGATTTTTAACTTCTGGTGTTCAGCTTCCCAAGCTGAACGTCGCGGGTTCGATCCCCGTCTCCCGCTCCAGCCTTCGCGCGACGCCCCCAAGGGGCTGCACTACGGCTGGGCAGGCCAGCCAAGGGGAGGGAAGTCTGGGCGATCTGGAGCAAGAAGCGAAGGCTGTCCCGCCAAAAGTCCGCCTCGGACGACGGCGGACCTTATCCAAAGCACTTTGTATACGTCCTCAGGAGCTTGTCCGTTTCCGATCGAACCTACACAGGCCGCACCGAGAATCCCAAACAACGATTAAAGGAATTTACGGGAAAGTATAACGAGACCGCTTAACAGGTTCTATCCAATGGTTTTCAACCATACCGCTCCGCACAAAACAATTATCTGTCGAGCAATATACCTACAAAATGCGTATTGGTGCGCAATTCTATTACGAACCAATATGTGAGGTTTCAGAGAACAAATCGCACTCAACAGGCTTTGGCGGTTTCGGTCCGCTCACACCCATCGCGCGATCTCCGGTCAGATCTGAACCAAGCGGTCAACCAGTTGTCCTTTTTCGGCAAAACGGGCGTCAGCGTAGTGTTATGGGTTAGGATAATTATTGGCCATCTTCGCTCATAACGGCCTGGACTCTGTCTCCATCTTTCGCAGCCGTTCCACCAGATTGCGCGGGGCGGTAAAGACCATGGCCTTTCCGCGCTTGTTCTGAACGAGTACGCCGCGCGCGTTCAAATCCAGGAGGTCGGTGCGGGCGGTTTGGTACACAACGTTGTGACTTTGGCCATGGCTTGCGATGGTATACTCCTGAAAGGGATGCTTCAGGGCATGACGAATCAGTTCCGCTTGCCGGTGATTGAAGAGGCCCAGGGCTCGCACCTGCGCCTCCAACTCGCGGACTTCCTCAGCCTTGAGATTAATGTAGGAGTGAAGATCCTCGATGGCCCGGCGTATGACCTTGGTCTGGGCTACAATGAAATAGGTCAAATCGTTGGCATCGGTCTCGGTGTGAAGAAACGAAAGACCGTACTTCACAGGCGCCTTGCGCAGAATGCTCGAGATCGAGATGAACTCGAACAGCCAATATCCCGCGTGCAACATACCCCAGTAGAATAGCGCTCGAGCCGTTCGTCCGTTGCCGTCCACGAACGGATGGTCATAAGCCAACCAGAAGTGCAGGATGATGGCCCGTATCGCCGGATGCACAAAAGTCCCGGGAGTCCGCTCGTTTGCGAAGTCGCACATGGCTTTCAGTCGTGCGGGCAATTCCTTCGCTGACGGGGGATGGTGAAAAATCTCGCCAAAGTCGTCGCCCACCACGAGATTCTCGTCCGTCTTGCGAAATCGTACGGCAGCGGTCGAATCGTTCAGGGTATTCTCCGTCACAAGCCGATGAATCGCAAAAACCATCTCCGGCGATAAGGATTCTTTCTTCAACTCCACGATTCTTTGCATGGTCGTGTAGTTGTTCCAGATCATTTGTTCGCTGGGGTCCCGGGGAGGGCGTCCGGTGCGGATCATTTCTTTGGCGACATCCCTCGTGGTAGCGGCGCCCTCCAACTGGCTGGAAGTAATCGCCTCTTCCATAAGCGATCGAATCAAGTAGCGATCCCTCGTCTGTGGATTGGCAATCGGTTCTGGAATTCCGATCGAACGACCGGCCCCGACATCGATATCGTGCAACTCGGCTTGAACGAGGTCTGGCACTCCGAAGGAAAAGAACGAGCCCTGCTGGTCCTTCAACGGAACTTCTTTTAGCGAGCCTTCCCGCCGCAGCTTGAGTCCCAACCACCATTCTTCTGTCGTCAGGCCCGAAGGAGGCGTCAGATGCCGAAGCTTGTCCCAATGCGTATAATCGCCAGACGGCTCGACAGCCAACCGCAGAACATCGCTTATTCTATTATTATTCATGCATTTATGCATGATCCCCAGCAAGTTTGGAGGTGCCTGTGGAGTCTTCATATGTCAATTTATTACTAACTTATATATAATTAGTAGTTGCGCGACAATTACTAATTTGTATTTTTTAGTACTTTGTCAAGAAGACGGGTTTTCCTGGCTGTATCCACGATTTGATGGCGCGGAATTCATCTGTAAGCATGGATAAGGGAAGTGAAGCTCTGTCGGAACCTTCTTCTACCGGTCGCGACGGAGCGCGACCCTCCAAAAAAGCAATACCGCAATGGAACTCCATGTCCGCGCTATTTTTTCTCTGCGCCGGACGGCTCGTTCTTTTCCACATGGACGAGGGACTTCGAGGGCTGACGAAGGAGTTCGAAATCGGTGAGGATCTTGAGGGCTTCGTCCAGGATGAGGTCCTGGCTTTTCTTTTCCTTGGCGGCGGCCGCTGGGGCATCCGCCGCCTGATCCTGCAGAAGCTTCTGCAATTCGTTTTCGCTGCGCGCGAGGTTTAAGCGTTCCTCGTAGTTCAGGGAAATCTCGCTGGTCTTCTGTCGTTCGTTAAGCTGGTCGATCAAGCTCCGGAAGGCCGTGAATTTCGGGTCGGTTTTTTGCCGCACTTCCGATTGCCGCTTCAGCTTCGGCAGAACGGATTCGAGATCGGAAATGCGACGATATTGGGCCGGATAGACCGCCGACCAGTCGAGCGCATGCGGCAGGTATTCTTCGCCGACTTCCATGGCGTCGAGGACGGACGGGGTAACGATGTCCGGCGTAATGCCTCTCAATTGGGTGGAACCGCCGCCGATGCGATAAAAGCTGGCGGTGGTCACTTTCAGGGTGCCGAGGGTCGGATCGCCGTTTTTCAAGTTGGCCATGCTTTGCACGGTGCCCTTGCCGTGGGTTTTCGTGTCGCCGACGACAATGGCGCGCCCGTAATCCTGGAGGGCGCCGGCCAGAATTTCGGAAGCCGAGGCCGTTCCGCGATTGACGAGGATGACGAGCGGTCCGCTGTAGGCGGTGTCCGGATCGCCATCGCTCAGCACTTCCGCGGCGCGGCCGTCGCTGACCTGGACGACCGGTCCGCTGGCAATAAACAGTCCGGTCATATCGACGGCTTCGGTCAGCAAACCGCCGCCGTTATTACGCAGATCCAACACAACGCCGCCGATGTCGTTGGTCTTCAACTCGCGAAGAAGTTTTTCCACGTCCCGGGACGAGCTGCGGGCCGTGTCGCCGTTTTCGCGAAGTCCCTTGGTATCGGCATAAAACTCCGACAGGCGGATCACGCCGAATTTACGCTCCGCACCGTCGGGTCCCTGCAAAGTTTTCACTTCGCCTTTCGCCGCCTGTTCTTCCAGCTTCACTTCGGCGCGGATCAAATCGATTCGCTTTTTCGTTCCTCCGGTGGGATCGGACGCGGGGATTATGGTGAGCACCACTTTGGTATCTTTTTCGCCGCGAATGATGCGAACGGCTTTGCTGAGCGGCCAGTGCAGGATGCTCACGGGTTCGGCATCGCCCTGCGCCACGGCCACGATCTTGTCGTTGGGTTTGAGCCGCCCGTCCTGCTCCGCGGGACCGCCGGGAATCAGCCGCTCAATCTTCGCCGCGCCATCTTCGGAACTGAGTACGGCGCCGATGCCGACGAGCGAGAGCTTCATGCTGATGTCAAAATCTTCCGCATTATTGGGCGAAAGGTAATCCGAGTGGGGATCGTAGGACCGCGTGAAGGCGGTGAGATAGCGCTCCAGCACCCAGGAAGGCGCATAATCGTTCAAGACCGTGAGATATTGCGTATAGCCGTTTAAGACGGAGGCCTCCGGCGTCAGCTTGATCTCGCTGACGATTTCTTCCGCGTTGGTGGCGACCGTTGAGGTATCGTTAGTGGCCACGATATCGTTGGTGGCCGCGGCTTTAATCTCTTCGGCGAGTTGATCGGACACCCGTTTGGCAACGTATTGATTCTTGATCTTCTTGCGCCAGACTTCGTCCCATTCGGCCTGGGTCGCCGGCCAGGAAGCGTTTTTTCGCTTCCACTGGAAGGTTTCGTTTTCGGCCATATCGAAGCCATTGGTCAGCAGCAAGCCGACATATTCCACGCGGTTGCTGAGGCGGGCGAGCAGGACATCGTAGACCTTGAACGCAAACGCCACATCCCCGGCCCGAACCTGTTCGTTAAGTTTCTTGGCATCCCGTGTGAACTCGGCAATGTCCGAGGCGAGGAACAGCGTGCGGTCGTAATCCATGGAATCCAGAAACGCATTGAGCGCATTGGTGGCCATGCGGTCGTCGAACGGTTCGTGGCTGATGTGGGCGCGCGGCAGCGTCTGGGCCAGAATTTTGGCGGCATCAGAGTGCGAGAACGCCGGTTCGGATAATGCCCACGAGGTCTGAAAAGCGGAAAAAAGCCCACCCAGGGCCAGGAATACAAGTAGTCGTGTGTATAATTTCATAGGTTAAATGTATGTCGTAGTTAAAACGAGGTCAACCATGCGTAACAAATACGCGTTTGGGCCTTGATTAGCAATGATATCGTAACGAAGACAGGCGCCCCTCTGCCGCGACCAGCCACATCTGCTTAAGCCCCAACCCGCCTGGCGCCCATTCCCCTCCTCCACCGCCTTACGGCGGCGGCTACAACCGGTTCTGCGAATCAACGGAGGCTTCATTCCAAATCGGTGCGCCGCTTGAAGAAGCGCTCCTGGATTTGCTCCATATAGAGATAAATGCCGGGCGTGACGAAAAGCGTGATAAGTTGGGCAAAGACCATGCCGCCCACCACGACCAATCCCAGTGGAACACGGCTGGAGGCATCGGCGCCAATGCCCAGGGCAATGGGCAGCGTGCCGAAGATGGCGGCCAACCCGGTCATCAGAATGGGACGGAAGCGGACGATGCAGGCGTCGTAAATGGCGTCATAGCTGTTCATGCCCTCGGCCCGGCGCTGCTCGGCAAAGTCCACCATCAGAATGCCGTTTTTGGTAATGAGGCCAATAAGCACAAACAAGCCGATGTAGGCATACAACGACAGCACGCTGCCAAACGCAAAAAGGGTCAGCAGCCCGCCAAACACGGCCACCGGCAGCGTGGTCAGAATCGTAAAGGGATGAATATAGCTTTCGTACAGAATGCCCAGGACGATGTATTTCATGAAGATCGCAATCAGCAACAGAAAGCCGAGACTGGCAATGGACTTCTTGAATTCCAACGCATCGCCGGTGAATCGTCCGGAGACGCCGGGCGGAAGGATCTGCTCGACTTTTTCTTCGATGGCCTTGGTGGCATATCCCAACGGCATGCCGGGCGCCAGGCTGAAGGAAAGCGTGGCGGAGTCCTGCTGCTGGGCGTGCGGAATGTTCTGCGGGCCGGCCTTCTCTTTCCAATGCACAAGCGACTTTAAAGGCGCTAGAGAACCGGTCAGGGGCGAGCGCAGATACAGCATGGATAAATCGTTGGGCTGGCGCTGGAACTCCTTCATCACCTCGGGAATCACCTGATATTGGTCCTGATCGGTGGTGAACTGCGTCACGAATCCACCGGCGAACGAAAGGGCCAGCACCTGCTCGATGGCGGCCGCCGTGATGCCAAGCGACGAAGCCCGCTCGCGGTCGATCTCGACTTCCAATCGCGGCATGTTGAGCTTGACGCTGTTCTGAACGCCAAAGAGGCCGCGAATGCCGCGCAAGGCCTGTTCCAGTTGCTGGGACGAACCATAGACCGCGTCACGGTTGAGGCCCATGAGTTGAAAAGCATAGTCGCTGCCGACCGCCGTCGATTCGGCGCCGGAACTGATCTTCAAGACCGGCATGGCCTGCAGGAAGCAAAAGCCTTCCGGCAATGCAGAAAGCCGGCCCATGTATTGCTGCACCAACTGGTCGATGGGCGCTCTTTCTTTGGGCGGCTTCAAGCGGATAAAGATAAAACCCATGCTCTGATCAGCGCCGGGCTGATAACCGGTGACGGACCCGACCCGAACAATGTTGGTGTCCTGCGCAAGGATGGCGACCGCCTTCTCCTGATAAGCGCTGATTTGCTCGGTGGACGCGCCCTGCGGCATTACGAGCGCACCCCGGATGAAACTGCTGTCGCCCGGCGGCAGGAAGGTCTGCGGAAGTTTCAGGTATAAAATCACCGTGCCTAGAATACAGAGAGCCCATACCGCCACCGACACCCATTTGTGCCGAAGCTGCCACCGGAGAGCAAGGCCATACCGATCGACCAGGGACTTGATGAACCTCGTAATCGTGCGCTGAAAACGGTTGGGCTCTTTCTCGTGCTTGAGCAGATGCGCGCACATCATCGGCGAGAGCGTCAACGCCACGATGGTCGAAATGACGATCGCATAAATCACGGTCAGCGCGAATTCCTGCAAGTTGCGTCCGACGGCGCCGCTCATGAAGACCAGCGGGGCGAACACAATGATCAAGGCCACGCTGGTGGATATGACGGTGAAGGTAATTTCCTTCATGCTGCGCACCGCCGCCGGGATGGGCTTCATGCCGTCGTCCAAATGGCGCACCGTGTTTTCCAACACCACGATGCCGTCATCGACCAGGAATCCGACCGCCAGCACGATGCCCATCAGCGACAAGGTGTCGATGTTGAAGCCCGAGACCAGCATGGCGATGAAGGTACCCAGCAACGCCACCGGCAGCACGATGCCGGGAACGATCGTTTCACGCACCCGGCCGAGAAACAGGAAAATCACGAGAATAACCATGATCAGCGCCAGAACGACGGTGAATTGCACATCGTGAATGGATTCGCGAATCGGGTCGGCGCCGTTGAACATGGTTTCGAGATGAACGGAGCTGGGCAGCTCGTCCCTGACCGCGTCCAGGGTCTCCGAGATTTCGTTCGCGACGGCCACGGTGTTCGCGCCGCTCACGCGCGAAACCGGCATGACGATGCACTTGTCGTGAGAAATATTGCCGGGCTCGTTATACCGGATGTTCACCAGATCGTTCGCAACGCTGTCCACGCACTTCGCGACATCCTTCATCCGCACGGGGGCGCCGTTCCGGTAAGCGACGACCAGCTCGGCATACTCGCGGGCCGTGCGCAATTGGCCTTGCGGCTCGATGGTAAAGGTGCGCATCGCGCCGTTCAGGCTGCCGCCGGGCACGTTCACCGTGCCGGCCTGAAGCACCCGGGCCAATTCGTCCACCCCGATTTGATACGCCGAGAGCAGCTCCGGATTGAATTGAATGCGAACCGCGCGCTTAGAACCGTACACCTGCACCTTCGAAACGCCTTCCAGCATGCTCAGTTTCCGGGCGACTAACTGGTTGGCGTAGTCGTAAAGATCGCCCTGGGTGAGCGTGTCGGAATACATCATGATGTAATAGATGGGCGAATCCGACGGATTGAACTTCTGATACGTCGGCGGATTCGGAAGGTCCTTCGGCAGATTGCGCTCGGCGCGCACGATGGCCGCCTGCACATCGGGCGCGACCAGATCGACGTTGCGATCCAGGCTGAACGTCAGATTGATCGTCGTGACGCTGTCCTTGTTGTCCGAAAGCATGGATTGCAGGCCGTTAATCTGCGTGAACTCGTTTTCCAGTGGAATGGCCACGGCGCTGGCCATGGTGGCCGGGCTGGCGCCGGGATAAGCCACGCTCACTTGAATCACGGGATAATCCACGGTAGGCAGGCTGTTGACGGGCAATTCCCAATAGGCCCAAACCCCAAACACCACGAGCACGATCGTATACAACGTCGTGGCAATGGGCCGTCGGACGAAGACTTCAGAGAAACTCACAAGCCGCTCCAATCGTTAAATTCAAGGTTTGCTTTGCGACACGTCGGCCACCACGGCGCCCGGGTACAGCATCAGTTGCCCCAGCACCGCCACCCGCTCGCCGGGGCGGAGGCCTTCGGCCTGAATCAGGTTGTTATAGCGAACGCCGGTCTTGACCGGCCGCAACTCCGCCTTGTTGTCGTCGGCAATCACAAAGAGGTAGGCCCCCTGCTTGCCGAGTTGCACCGCGCTTTCCGGCGTCATGACGGCGTCGCGAACCAGACCCGCCTGCACCCGGACGTCGGCAAATTGCTGGGCCCACAGCTTCAAGTCCGGATTCGGCACGAGCCCGCGCAGCAGGATCGATCCTGTTTGCAAGTCAACCGCGTTGTCCACGAAATCCAGCGTGCCGGTATAAGAGTTCGTGTCCCCGCGCGGCGTAATGTCGATGCGTACGGCGCCTTCAGCCAGGGCCTGCCGGATCAGCGGCAAATACTGTTCGGACATCGAAAAATCGACGTACATGGGATCGTAATTGCGGATATTGGTCAGCAACGTCTGGCCAGCGGCGACCAGGTTGCCGTCGTCCAGATAACGCTTCGAACAAATGCCCGATATCGTGGCGACGATCGTGCACCGCGACAAATCGAGATTCGCCTTTTCCAGGGCGGCTTGGTCGGCTTGCAACTGTGCGGCGGCGGCTTCCACCCGGGTTTTGAGCGTGTCGAAATTTTCGGTGGAAATCATCCCCTTTTCGAGCAGCGGCCGATTCCGTTCGAGCGTGAGCCGGCTCAACTCCAAATTGGCCTGGTCCGCCGCCACGGCGGCCTCGGCCTGCCGGACCCGCGCGGCGTAGTCGCTGGGATCGATCAGAAACAAAGGCTGCCCGTTGGTGACCACGGCGCCGTCCGCGATAAAGGTCTGGATCAGCTTCCCGGAAACCTGGGGCACGACATTAATGCTCATCCGGTCCTTGGTATGACCGAACGTGTCGATGACGATCGGCACATCCATCTGGACGGACGGCACGGTTTTGACCGACATGGGCGGCCGTTGCGGCGGCCCTTGATCTTTCTTGGAACAGCCCTGCGAAGCCGCCAGCGCCAGCGCGCTGCATGCCGCGAGTAATCCTGCGAGACGAGGTATGGGTTTCATGCTCATTTATCCTTTATTGTCGAAGTGGAAAATAGGGGTCCGACTTCCGTGGCGCCGCTTTTTTCGAGAAGTCCCGCGGCATGGGCCAGGTTGGCCAATGCGATAAACGCATCCTGCCGGGCGGCCACGTACTGACTGCGCGCCTGCGCCAGTTGACTCTCCGCATTCAGCAAATCGAGAATGCTTTGCAGCCCCGCCTTATAGCTGCTCAACGCCAGTTCGTAGGCCGCTTCGCTGCTGTCCAGCAAGGCGCGGCTGAATTTGTGCTTTTGCAGCGCCGTGTCGTAAACAAAAAATCGATTCCAGACATCGCCGCCGGCCGCCAGCTCGGCTTGCTTGAGCTGCTCCCGCACGGACTCGGCCTGTTCCCTGGCCGCGCGCCGGGCATTGACGGTTTGAAACCCGTCGAAGAACGTCCATTGCAGACTGAGCCCCGCCAGATAGGACCAGTCGTCATCCTGCATTTCCTTACCGCTTTGGCTGCTGAAATAATCGCGGTTCACGGAGCCGTTAAAATAGAGCGAAGGCCAGAGCGACGAGCCGGCGATCCGGATGTTGGCTTCCCGCGCGGCCAGCGTGGCGCGCAACGCCGCGATGTCCGGACGCCGCTGCATGGCGTCATCGATCAACTGCTTCAGATCCTCGACGGCCAACCCGTCCGGCACTTCCATGCTGGGAGAAATCGCCTCGATGGCAGTATCGGCCGGCGCGCCGACCGCCTGCGCCAGGACGCCTTGTGCGATCTTCAACTGCCCTTTGGCGCCCGCCTGGTTGTACAAGGCTTGATCGTAGGAAGTCTGCGCCTGCAACACTTCCAACTGGGTTCCCACGCCGGTATTTTTCCGTTCCTGGGCCGTTTCCAACACCATGAGCGCATCCTTGACGCTGGACTCCGTGGCTTCGATATTGGACTGTGCGCTCATCAACCGATAATATGCGGTCTCGACCCCCAGCAGGACATCCTGGATGGATTGATTGAACAGGAAGTCGGAGGCATAGACGAATTGCAGCGCCGCCTCCACCGCGGCGGCGCGCCCGCCGCCCAAATTCAAAATGAGGTAGTTGACCTGCAAGCCCGGACCGTATTTCGTAAATTCCGAATCGAAAGATTCCGGCGAGGAGGACACTTGTTGCCGATTGGCATTCGCCACGCCGGTTACCGTCGGCATAAAATAGCCGCGCGCCTGCTCGACCTGCGCGGCGGCCGCGCGGGCCTCGTGCCAGGTCCGGCGCGTGGCGGGATTGTTTTGCAACGCCAAGTCCGCCAGCTCCGCCAAGTTCATCGGGCGCGATAAACCCGCTGCCTGGGCGCGCAAGTTTGACCAGACCGAATCCGTTTTTTGCGCATGCGCCGGGGGCGTCCAAGGCGTGGAAGGATCGGCCGGTTTGGGCGCCGACATACACCCGGCCAGCAGGGCCAGCCCCACCCCGGCCATCAAGGAACCGATGAGTTTCATATTGTGTATCAATCCTTATGCTCGTTTCGGTGAATGAACAAATCCTATCGGCTGCGAAATAGCGGAAATATGGGTTAATCGCTTAAAACGCCGTCCTCGCCTGCATTTACGACCGACTCCGTCACCGAGATAAAAACGCATGCTCGCAACAGCTTGAAGGAAAGTCAAGGCCACACGACAGGATGCGCGGTTCAAGAGTTTTTTCATGAACGGCGTGCAAAACACCCATGATCACACTTTGCAAAGTGTGATCATGATCTGAGCAATCCGGGTTAGCAGAGCGGCTGGCAAAAAAATCGCAGGCTACTCGTCCTCGTATAGCGGTTCCCAATAATAGTACCTCCTGGGATTCGAGTCCCAGGTGGAATAGCAGCGCCGTCGATACGTCCGCGGCCACAAACGGATGTATTCGCCGGAAATCAACGGATACGAATATTCCACGGAATCATCCTGAATGGGTTTGTCCGTCCTGCCGAGCACCTCTCCCACGATGGTGACTTTTCGCCTGGGACGATAGACTTCTGCATCGAGATACTGCTTGAACACCACCAGATAGCGACCCTCCGAAGCATCCGAATACGTAGGGCTGCCTTCCCACGTAAGGGGAATTTGGAGAATTTCTGCGTAGGAGCCGTCTTTCGCATGGGTCACCTTCACAATCTGGCCGCCCCACATCACCGTTCGCCCCTTGAAGGCTTCGGCGTCGCGCAACACATCTTGAAAACGAATGTCCTTTGAAATCCGCGCCTTAAGATTCGGAGGGATATCGAGCAGAGCGCAACCCGTCAAAAAGAAGATGGCGGACAACACAAGTTGAAGCCGGAATATCGCCGCACATGTTTTCATAGGATGTCCTCCTATTTGCGGCGTCATGGTCAGCTATATTCGGTCAACGGCCTATCGGTCATTCCCTTAGAAATAGGTTCTTAATGGCCAAGGATACCCAGGGAGAACTTGCCCATAAACGGCATGACGATTTCAAGCGCGATAAGAATGATGACGATCCACTCTAAAATTTCGAGACGCAGAGTGGCGTTGCGGTCGTTCATTTTTTCGTAGAGGCTGTCGATGGCCTCCAGTTTCCGCAAAATGCCCGAGTTCCATTCGGCCAGGTGGAAGCGCTGGGCCGCCAACCGGTAAACGCGGGCCAGATACTGATCGCCCAGCAGTTTCAGCGCATTGCTGACCCGCTCGAACAGCACGGCGCCGTCCATCTGCATTTGCGAAATAACGCGCAGATCATGGGACGGACGAAACCCGCGAAACGGATGCCAGGTGCCTTTGGAGAGGACTTGGTACGAGCGATCCAACGACTGATCCAATTGCCGGTCCAGCAATCGCACTTCCAGCAATTCGATATTGGCGAATTCCAACACGAGACGAATATCTTCCGCATCGCGGTCGAAGATCATCGCCGCATTCCAGTCGATAAGGGTGACATCGTTGGGCTCGTAGGAAATCCGACAGGTCATGGCATCGGATATTTCCTGCTCGGACAAGAGAGCCGTCTCGGCTCTAAGAATCTGAGCAAATTCCTGCGCGAACACCCGGGGCAAATCGGCGGTGTCGCAAGAAGCATCGTATTCCTCGATTTGATAGACCGCGTAGTCTTCATCGATGGAGGCAATCTCCGGCTTCTCCACGCCGGGGCTAATGAGTTTGAGCAACTTCTCGACCCGCTTGCGGGAATCGCGCAGGAGTTCGGCGCCGGAATGCAATTCCATGCTGAGCGAGCGAAGAACCTCCAACCCGCCGCTGATCGGTATGGTGTAGCTGATGGAGACTCCGCCGTAATCGTTGATCAGGATATCGACGGTCGGGACCGTCTTGAAATGCCCGATCTTAAGCGATTCGCCCGTCTGGGTAACCAATAGCGGGGGTGGATTGTAATCAAAGTATTTCGGAACATGCCGGTTATGCCGGATGGATGAATCCGGGGCCAGCGCAGACACTAATTTCCGGCATTTCGCCAAATCGACGGACAGCCCGATGTCGTAAGCATATAAGGCCTGACAAATGCCTTTTTTGACGAACATGGTGTTCATAAATAGGCTCCGTACGATGAACATACGACAATCGGCTCGTTCTGTACAGAAGCGGCCCAAACGAGGGCGTAACGACAGCTAGTTGGATGAAACGGGCGGACGGTCAGGAAACCATCGGCTCCAGGAGCTCGACGGTGGCTTTCACGGCGCCGGCTTTTTTCCGGATCAATTCCGTAGCTCGTTGCCCCATGGCTTCCCGGGCTGGGCGGTCTTCAAGCAAGCGAAGCAGAACCGTCTTCAGCTCCGAGGCATCCTTGACTTGAACAAAGGCCGAGGCTTCACGGAACTCTTCCGTGATCGCCGGAAAATTTTCCATGTGCGGCCCGACGACCACAGCCTTGCCGCAAATGGCCGGCTCGATGATGTTTTGTCCGCCCTTCTGCGTCAGGCTCTTCCCCACAAAAATCGCCGTGGCGCAGGTGTACAAATTCTTCAGTTCGCCCGTGGTATCCACCAAAAGCACATCGGGACGCCGGGCGGCGGTCGAAGCGCCTGAAAGCTGGGACCGGCGCAACACCTGCAATCCCCGCTGACCAATCTCCTCCAAAACCGCCGGAGTTCGTTCCACATGGCGGGGCGCCAGCACCAGGACTAAGTCAGGGAATTGCGTCCGCACTTCCTTAAACAAATCCAGCAGCACGGCTTCCTCGCCCGACCAAGTCGAACCGCCAAGCAAAACGCGGTCTGAAGCGCCGATACCCGCCGCCTCCAGCAATTGCCGGGCATGACGTTCGGCGTCTGCTTCGGGCGGAAGAATATCGTACTTGGCGCTGCCCAACACCTTCACCTTTTCCGGCGACACGCCCAAGTCGATCAGACGTTGTGCGTCCGCGGTGCTTTGCGCGCAAAGTATGTCCAGACACCGGAGCAACGGCCTCGCGAAAAATCGTAACCGGTGGTAGCCCTTGAACGAGCGAGCCGAGATCCGCCCGTTGATCAAGGCCACGGGAATATTCCGCTGATGAGCCATCCGGATAAAATTGGGCCAAAACTCGCATTCCACCAGCAACACCGCCCGGGGGCGGGCCAGGTCCAGCACCCGACGCATGACCGGAATGAAATCGACTGGGAAATAGATCAACACATCCAACGGATTACGCTTCTTCTCCGCCAGCGCATAGCCGGTCGAAGTCGTGGTCGAGAGAATGAACCGGACGTCCGGATGCTTCGCCCTCAAGCCTTCCATGAATTGAAGGGCAACGAAGACCTCCCCCACGCTGACCGCGTGAAGCCAGATGCGCCCGCCTTCCGCCAGTTTGGCGTGAATCTCCGGGCTGTAGCGCCCCAAACGCTGGCCGAAATTCCGGGCATAGCCGCCGCGCCGCCTCATACGCAGCAGGAAGTACGGCAGAAACAGCATGAAGCCGATCGGAAACAATAAATTGTAAACAAACCAAATCATAATGCCTTAAGACTTTCCAAACGGGACTTGAAAAGTCCCCTCCTTGATTCCCGGCTTACGGCCTGACGAAAGCGGACTACGCTCTCGGATGAGCCTTCTCGTAAACCTGCTTCAATTTTTCCACCGTCACATGCGTATATATTTGCGTCGTCGAAAGGCTGGCATGGCCCAGCAACTCCTGGACGCTCCGCAGATCGGCGCCCGCATCCAGCAGATGGGTCGCAAAACTGTGCCGCAACGCGTGAGGCGATAGATTAGAATTTAATCCGGCGTATGCCAGATATTTTTTCATCATTCTCTCAATGGAGCGGGAGGTCAGCTTGCCGCCATGTTTGTTAAGAAACAGGGCCGGCGGTTTTCCGCTCCGCCCCAGGGCGGACCATAAAAGCGTTCGCAGCTCCAGGGCTTCGCGCAAGGCTTTGGCGGCGGGACGCCCCACCGGACAAAGCCGTTCTTTCTTGCCTTTGCCGCGCACCTTGACCACGCCGGCAATGTAATCGACGCGATCGTCGACCAGGGTAGTCAATTCCGCAATTCGCATGCCCGAGCTATAAAGCAATTCCAGAATTGCCCGGTCGCGGGCCTTCGCATAATCGTTCCATAGCCGGCCCGCCGGATGGTCGGGACCCGCGTCGGGCGAATCCATTTTCAACGGGGCGTCCAACAGGCGCGAGACTTCGTCGATGGACATGACCTTCGGCAGCCGCTTCGCCCGTTTGGGCATCAGCAATCCGGTGAAGGGATTGGCGCCGATATAGTCCTCGCGAACCATGAACTTGAAGAACGACCGAAGGCTCGACATCTTGCGCCCGGTGGTGGCCGGAGAGGCTCCGCTCTTTTGAATGCCCGCCAGAAATCGGCGGGCGGCAAAACGATCGGGCTCCTTCCACACATAAGGCGGACGCGCGGTCTCGCCCCATTTCTGCCGGACGAACTGCCGGATATCGAGCAGGTAATTCGAGATCGTGTGATCCGAGGCGTTCCGCTCGCCCCGCATATACCGGACAAAGTGCGCAATGGCCGGATCGTCTGCGGTTTCGAGAGGCTCGTCCGTCATATGGTTTCATCCGACTTTTCGGCCGCAGCGGCCTTTTTCTTCGCCGGCGGCAGGGCATATTGCTCCGCTGCCTGCTCGTAGTTCTCGATTTGAGCCGAATAGCGGGAGATCAGCTTCTTCAGCGAGGCAAGCTGCTTGATGGAAAGCTGCTTGCGCTGGGCAAACTGACGGGCCAGCGATTCGTAGAATTTCTTGTCGTCCCATTCGCGCTTGCCGCGCATAACGGCCGGCTTCCATTCCTTGATCTGCTTCATCAGTTCCAGCAAAGGCCCGCTGACCTGATCGTCGCGTTGCTCGGCGGCGGCGAGGCCCAATTCCGCGGTCATGCTCTCGAACCCTGGAATCTGATCGGAATATTTCATCACTAACCGGTCGAGATACACGATCTGGTTGGGCGAAAGCCGCTTATTCCCCTGCACCTGATCGCGCAAGGACGCGAAAAAGACGGCGTCGTCATAGACTTTCTTGCCGACCGTCCGGGGCTCGTTGAATTTGACGTTCTTCATGACCTCCAGCTTGCGGAGGGTCTCCGGACGCGGCGGCTCCGCCGCTTCGGCTTGACGGACCATGGCGTTCTTCAGACCCAGTTCCTCGATCAGGGCGTCATCCATCGAGGGAATTTGGGCTTTGTAACGCGCCAAGATCAACTTCAAGGCGTCCACCTGGCGCTCCGAAATCGGCTTGGCGGCTTCGTCGAGCTGCTTTTTCACCGACTCGCAGAAGGTTGGATCGCTGTAGGTCCTTTTTCCGCGTTTCGTTTCGGGCGCCCATTCGTGGATCGTCCCGGTCAGGTCGAGCAACCGCCGGACCATTTCCGGATTGGCGTCGGGGCCCTTCGCCTGGGCCATCCAGCCGAGGAATTTTTCGTAGAAATCCTTCAACATGCCGGTCCACTCGATGGAGCCCTTCTCGATTTCGTCGAGGGCCTCTTCCATGCCGGCGGTGAACTTGACGTCGAACAGCTCGTTCAGGTTGGAGACGAGAAATTCGTTGACGTTCATCCCGAGCCCCGTGGGCTTGAGGGCGCGTTTTTCCTTTTCGACATATTGCCGATTGATGAGCGTGGAAAGAATCTGCGCGTAGGTGCTGGGGCGGCCGACACCATTTTCTTCCAGAGCCTTGACCAGCGAGGCTTCGGTAAAGCGCGCCGGCGGCTGGGTAAACTTCTGCTGGCTGAGCCATTCCAGGCAATCGAGGCCTTCGCCTTCGGCCAACGGAGGAAGCCGGTCGATTTCCTCGCCGTTTTCGTCCTTTTTCTTTTCCTCGACGCCGGCCACTTTCATGTAACCGGGGAACACCACTTCCGAAGCGCTGGCGCGGAACAGGTAGGTATCGGTCTGGCCCGCGGGCGGGGCGGCCGTTACTTCCGCCGTGCGCTGGGCAATCCGGGCGGGAGTCATCTGGCTGGCGACAAACCGCTGCCAGATCAATCGGTACAGCTTCAGCTCCTCGGGTTCCAGGACGCCGGTCAGCTTTTCAGGCATGCGGTTGACGTCGGTCGGGCGGATGGCCTCGTGGGCCTCCTGCGCGCTGGAGCGGCTCTTGAAAAAGTTGGGTTTCTCCGGCACGTATTCCTCGCCGTAGGTCTGGCGGACATACTCGCGGCAGGCGCTTTGCGCCTCCTGGGAAACGGCCACGGAATCGGTACGCATGTAGGTGATCAAACCGACGTGCCCCTGGCCGAAATCCACGCCTTCATACAGCTTTTGGGCAATGCGCATCGTCTGGGCCGGCGCGAGGCCAAACCAGCTCGAAGCCGCCTGTTGCAGCGTGCTGGTGATGTACGGCGGCATGGCTTTTTTCGAGATTTCCCGCTGGACGATCGCGGCGACCTTCAGGGACCGGCCTTCCAGATCCTGCCGGACCTTGGCAGCCTGCTCCGAGGTTTTGATCTCCGCCTTGTCGCTGTTGATTTTCGCCAGGCGGATTTCGAAAGGATCGAGCGGCGCGACTTGCTTGCGCACCTTGGCCCCCAACAGCCAGAACTCCTCGGGCTTGAAATTCAAAATGGACTGCTCGCGCTCGCACACCAGCCGCAAGGCGACCGACTGAACGCGCCCCGCGCTGGACGCGCCGCGAATCCGGCGCCACAACAACGGACTGACCTTATACCCCACCAGACGGTCCAACACCCGGCGCGCTTGCTGGGAGTCGACCCGCTTCTGATCGATCTGGCCGGGATTGCTGAACGCCTTGCGAATCGCCGGCTCCGTGATTTCGTTGTAGGTCACCCGGAAAAACCGGTCGAGCGCCACTTTTTTCTTCAGCGCTTCGCGCAGATGCCAGGCAATGGCTTCCCCTTCGCGGTCCGGGTCGGGCGCCAGGAAGACGGCTTCGCAATCCCCGGCCTGCTCCTGGAGTTCCTTCAGCACCTTCTCCCGTGTCTTAATGTTGACATACTGAGGTTTGAAATCCTTCTCGACATCGATGCCGAGATTCTTTTCCGGCAGATCCCGCACATGACCCATGGAGGCCTTGACGACGAAATCCTTGCCCAGGATTTTATTGATTGTTTTTGCCTTGGCAGGCGATTCCACGATAACCAGTTTCTTGCCCATGATTCATTCCATTCGTCAGTTATTTCCAGCCCATGGAGTGTTGAAAGGAACAACATATCCCATTCCCAATTCTCCACCACCCATCACTCCTCATTCCCATCCCCTCGGGAGGCCTCTCCCGCCGCCTCCTTGAGTCCATCGGCCAATCTCACAATCCGGCCCGGCAACATACGCACAACCCGTTTCATTTCAAGCCCAATTAACAGCGTACTGATGCGGGCCACCGTCAGATTGCACCGCCGGATCAGCGTATCGACATCGAGCGGCTCTTCCCACAAGGCCCGGACAACCGCTTGCTCCTCCGGCATCAACGGCGCCTGCGGCCGCGAATCCAAATCCTTTGCCTTTTGCCTGGTTTCAGGCGGCACGAGGAATTCGAATTCCTGCAAAACGTCTTCGACATCCTCCACCAAACGCGCGCCATTTTTGATGAGGCGATGAGGCCCCTTGGAGCCGGCCGAATCCAATCGACCCGGCACGGCCATGACGCTGCGCCCCTGCTCCAACGCCTGATCGGCGGTGTTCATGGCGCCGCTCGAGATTCCGGCCTCGACCACCACCACGCCCATCGACAGGCCGCTGACCACCCGGTTCCGGTACGGAAACGTCGTCCGATCCGGCGCGCGTCCCAGGCAGTATTCGCTGATCACCGCGCCCTGCCCGGCAATCGTACGGGCCAATTCCTTGTTCTCGGGCGGATAAAGCTGGTCGAGCGCGCTGCCTAATACCGCCAGGGTCCGACCGCCGCCTTTCAAGGCGCCTTTGTGCGCTGCCGTATCGATCCCCCGCGCCAGCCCGCTCACGATCGTGAAGCCGGACTTGGCCAGTTGATACGCCAACCGGTCGGCCACCGATAGCCCATAATGCGTGGCATGCCGCGTACCGACCATCGCCAAGGCATGCTTGTCGTGCGAATCCAGCGTGCCCAATACGTACAGGGCCAGAGGCGGATCGTAAATCTTTTTCAGGGCCGAGGGATAAGCCTCGTCGAGAAACGTGACGATCTTCGCGCCCAGCGCCGCAGCTTTTTCTTCTTCGGCGGCCGGGTCCGCATCCGCCTGCTGATCCATGATGCGGCCCGCCAGTTCCGCCCCGATGCCGGGCGTCTTCATCAAGTCGTCCTTGCCCGCCCTAAAAATGGCCTCGGGCGAACCCAGCGTCTCGATCAGGGCGCGAACCCGGACCGGACCGAGCTTGTCCATCATATTCAGGGCTATGTAAGCTTCCCGGGGAGTCATTCGTCCTTTGTCCGCCGTTTCATGCGGAATAAATCCATCTGGCCATACTTGAGCAAATCGTAGTTTTTCAGGATGCGCAGCGTCTGCAACAGATCCGAGCGCTCGTAAGATTTTTGCGCATCCACGCTTTCCGACAATTCCAGCAAAATGGTTCGGAACAGGATCACGCCGTCGATGCCCTTGGATTTCAGAATTTCGAGTGTAGCTTTGCGCAAAGGCTTGGAAGCAGGCAAATCGGGCAGGCAGAGAATTTTCGCCACCGGCCCCTCGCCCATGATTCCGGAGACCATTTTCATGGCCTCCACGCCGGCAAAGCGATAAATCTCGGGCGAGGTCTCCAGTATCTTCGGGCTGAACCGTTCCGTGTGCCAGCCGCGCAGGCCGACCACCGCGCGAGAGATGTGCCGCAACTCCGCCGAGCCCCATAGAGGTTGTTCCGGAATGCTCTGCTCGCTCACGGCCGGATTGAACACCATCAGGTCGATTTCCTCGTCGGCCTGCTTGGGCCGGGCAACCACCTGGTATTTTCGCGGCTGCCGGACAAAGAACCCGAGATTTTCGAAATATTCTTTGACGATCGTATCGCTGACTGCCGACATAACCGGGCCTCCTTACGTCCACGAAGGATTTGTTATGACTTCATGCCGTTCCATACCGCCTCCAGCTTTTCCTCTGAAACTTCGCAGCCGACCGTGACCGCACCGATTCGGTCCGCCAGCACGAACCGCGGAATCGAGGAAGAGGATTTCTTGTCCACCGCCATCGCCTTGCGCAGCTCGGGCCAATCGTAGGCCGGACGCTTCACCGGCAAATCGAGTTCCTGCATAAGCGTCATCGCCCGCTCCGCCTCGTCCGCCGGAAAGCCTCGCACGGTCTGGGACAACCGGACGGCGTACGCCATGCCCAACGCCACCGCTTCGCCGTGCAGCCAGGCGCCGTAGCCGCCCACCTTTTCGATCGCATGGCCCATCGTATGCCCAAAATTTAAAATCGCCCGCAGACCGCTTTCGCGCTCGTCCAGGCCGACTACCTCCGCCTTGATGGCGCAGCACCGGGCCACCAGCTCTTCGACGCCGCCCCCTGCCGGGTCCCGCAACGACACGCCCTGATTTTCCAACCATTGGAAAAATTCCGCGTCGCGAATGATGCCGTATTTCACCACTTCGGCCAAACCCGACAGATACTCCCGCTTCGGCAGCGTTTTCAGCGTATCGGTATCGGCCAGGACCAGCGACGGCTGATGGAAAGCGCCCACCAGGTTTTTCCCTTGCGGCAGATTAATGCCCGTTTTGCCGCCCACCGAGCTGTCCACCATCGCCAGCAGGCTCGTCGGCGCTTGCACAAAACGCAGTCCGCGAAGATAGGTCGCCGCCATGTAACCGGCCAGATCGCCGACCACCCCGCCGCCCAAGGCCACAATCAGCGCCGAGCGATCGAGCCGATGTTCGACGGCCTGTTCGTAAAGGGCGCATAACTGGTCGTGACCCTTCGAAGTCTCGCCGGCCGGAACCGCCGCCCGCAACACCGAAAAACCGGCTTTTTCCAAGGACATCGCAGCGGCTTCCCCATGAAGCCGGTCCACGTTTTTATCCGAAATCAGCAGGCAGGTTTCCGCGCGTCCGAGGCCTTTGCAGAGTTCGCCCAACCGGCCCAACAAGCCCGGACCCATATATATAGGATAGGAGCGATCTCCCAAATCGACTGTAAGTTTATGCGACATGGGTATGAGGAAATAGGACAACCGCACAGCCCCTGTCAACGCTTAAAAAGCATGGTATTGTTTCCAAAGATCGAAAATCGTTCGAGTTTCATGGAAAAACGATTACTATTTTCGAAGAACGTTTCGGAGGACCAAAGTGACGATCAAAGAATTACTTGCGCAAGCCGTCCAGCAACGTCCGGAAGCCGTGGCGATCCGCTTTAAAAAGCACGACCAATGGAACACGATTTCTTATAATAAACTGATGGAGAGCGCGCAACGGGTGTCCGAAGCGCTGGCCCAACTGGGCATCAAACGCGGCGACCGGGTGGCGATCTTCCGGGAGAATTCCCCGGAATGGGCCGAGATCTATTTTGGCATTGTCGGCCTTGCGGCCACGGCCGTTCCCATCGACGCCAAGCTCCAGGAACAGGAAGTGGCGCATATCCTGCGGGACTCGGGCGCGCGCGCCCTGTTCGCCGGCGTCAAAGAATATCCCCTCCTCGCCGAAATCGAACCGCGCCTTCCGGCGCTGGCCCACATTCTGTTGATCGACGGCCACCGCATTCAACCCGGGCCTTCCCGCAAGGCAAAGTATTGGGACTACGAGGACACCCTGCAAGAAACCTCCGAAACCGCCCAGTCCGAATGCCGGGCCTACGACAAGCAGCAGCCGAACGACGACGACATCGCCTCGTTCATTTACACCTCGGGCACCACGGGCCGGCAAAAAGGGGCCATGCTCACCCATCTGAATTTCACGGCCGACGTCGAAAGCATGGTGAAGGCCATCCGGATCTATCCTGAGGATAATTTCATGCTGGTGCTGCCCCTCCACCACGCCTTTGCGTTCACCACCAACCTGCTGGTCCCCCTCCGCGCCTGCGCCCAGATCAGCCTCGTCGAAAACCTCAAGACCATCGGCGAAAACATCCGGGAGGTATCGCCGACCATTTTGATCGGAGTCCCGCTGCTGCTGGAAAAAATGTACAACCGCATGTGGACGGGTCTGAAAGACAACAAGCTGGCCTATTTTCTCTATAAGATGAACTTGCGCGCGCCCGTCGTCCGGGGCATCCGCAACAAAATGGGGGGCAGCCTGCGCATGCTGATTTCCGGCGGAGCGCCCTGCGATTCCGATTTATTGGTCAACCTGGAACGACTCGGCCTGCCCATCCTGGAAGGCTACGGCCTGACGGAAGCGGCGCCGGTACTGACCTTGAACCCGCAGGAAGCCCCCCGACCCGGCACGGTCGGCAAGCCTTTGCCGAATATCGAAATCAAGATCATGGACCCCAACGACGAAGGCATCGGCGAGATTGCCGCCCAAGGGGCCAACATTATGAAAGGCTACTTCAATAATCCCGAAGCCACAGCGTCCGCCCTGCACGACGGCTGGCTCCTCACGGGCGACCTCGGCAAGATCGAGCCGGACGGCTATCTCATCATCACCGGCCGCAAGAAAAGCCTGATCGTCAATCGCGAAGGCAAAAACATCTACCCGGAAGAAGTGGAGCATCAAATCTGCAAGAGCCTCTACGTTCGCGAAGCGCTCGTCGTCGGCTACCGGGAAGACAGCGAAAAAGTCGGCGAATACGTCGGCATCATCGTCGTGCCCAATCAGGAAGCCATCGACGCCGTCCATAAAAAGCACGATCTGCCGCTCTCCGAACCCGAAATCGCCGATCTGATCCGCAAGGAAATCAAACGCCTCTCCGCGGAAATCGCCGAATACAAACGTCCCCGCCGCATCAAAATCCGCTGGGAGGAATTCGCCAAGACCTCGACCGGGAAAGTGAAGCGATACCTTTACGTCATGGGCGATCGGGAAGAAGGCTGTTGAGATGCAACAGGCCGATAAGAGTCGCATCCTTTGCCCGGATGCGACTCTTATCGCCATTTAACTTTCGAGTCTGTGTTTCTTTTTAACGTGAAGACCGGCGGCTGGACCCGCCTAAATCCTCTCCTCTCGCGCGCTTTTCGGCGTCCGTGATGTCGATGTCTTCTTCAACGATTTCCGTGTGGCGCGCGGTCCCGATGGATCGCGATTCCTCGGCGCGTTTATTGATGCCCGAGGAAAACAATCCGCCCTGCGCCAGCCGGGTCAATTTATCGTCGGTGTCCTTCTCGCTCTCCAGGTTTTGGCCGAGGAGATCCTTCACGTCGTCATCGTCGATTTGATCGGCGAGCGCGCAAATGGAGCCATAGCTGGCAATCTCGTAATGTTCCACTTTTTGCGCGGCGCCGATCAAGGCGGCATCCTTAACCGCCGGATCGCCCGGCTCGGAGATGAGTTGCTTGCCTTCGCGAATAATCCCGGCCATTCCTTCGCAGATTTTTCCATCGCCCTGAATGCCCAGGATGTTAAAAACCTGCTCCAGCCGCTGCACTTGCTCTTGCGTCTCGCGCAGGTGCTCCACGAACCCGTCCTTCAGTTCCTGCGAACTGGCGGCGGCGGCCATTTCCGGCAAAGCCTGCAACAACTGGGTTTCGGCGCTATACATGTCCTTGATTTCTTCTACCAGCAATTCGTCAATGGTATTCAAGCTCATGATCGTTCTCCTTCTTTCGTTTGCGTTTATTCTCTACCTTTCCTGCCGATAGGCCGGGCGGCCGTAGCGACAGATTGGTCGGACCCAACACGGCATTTCCCTTTCTTCCTTGTTGATTGCTCATCGTTATTTCATGCAGATCTCTTGTTCGTCTTGTATTCTTACCGCGACTGCGAAGCCTTCATAACCGACTCCGGCGAATTTCCGATCCAACTCGGGCACATCGCCATAGAGCTGGATATCGCCATCCGACGAAACCGGCAGATCGCGATTCGCCGCATACCAGGGCTTATCGCGTTCGAGAAACAGCACGGTATGCCCGGACGCCTTCAACTCCCGCACCAAGCCGCGGTACGTAGTGACGTGGCCGTTTCCCCACGATGAAACGATCGAAAGCCCCAAGATCACGATGTGCATGATGCCCTCCTCCCAACCTCACAGCTTGGCCAACGTCTGTTCGACCTGCTCTGCACGATGCGCATAGGTATGCTCCGCCAGAACCCGCCGCCGGGCCGCCAAGCCGATCCTCCGGCCTTGGGTCTCCGTCAGTTCCTCCAGATATCCTAGGACCTGCTCCCCGCTTTCCGCGACCAGAATTTCCTTGTCCGGTTCAATGAAGCGGTCAATGCCTTCCCATGCGTCGCTGATCATGCAGGCCCCGGCGCCGGCGGCTTCAAACAGACGGGTGGCCGGCGAATAGCCATATTGCGCCATGCTATGCCGGCTGATGTTGAGCACGATGACCGGAGTTCCTCCCCCATAGGTCAAGATGGCATCATACTGCGATATCAGACTCGCAAAGGCGTCGGTCGGATCGTTCAACACGCGGTCGAGCGTGACCGGCGCATCCACGTCCCAAAAAATCACAATCTGCCCCGGTCGCTGTTCGTCCAACATCCCCATCTCCAGTTCCCGGTCCAATACGCCGACGCCACTGGCTTTGACGAGCACATCCGACTCGTCTGCCGCCTGTCTCAGCATTCGATGGGCTGTTTTCCATTGCGGTTCATATACAACGACCCGAGCCCAGCCCGGGTCCGGAATGTCGCGGTGCTGTCGGCGTTCATAGGCGTCAGGCTCGTAGAAGGTTACTCTGTGACCGCGTTCGTGCAACGAGCGGATCAACCCCCGATAATAGGTTGCAGCGCCGTTCCAATACGCGGAGATCAGGCTGGAACCAAGGAATGAAATATCAAAGCCTCGCATATTCTTTCTCCTTCCTTGTTTGAGCTCCGTGGACAGATTTTCGAAGTTGCTTATAGATGCAGAGCAATTCGTCGACGCGATGCTCGCAGGTGTGCCGGGCGCGGATACTCCTCAATCCGTGCGCCGCCATCAACGCTTGCTTTCGTTCGTTGCCAAGCACCTTTTGGAGCAGATGCGTCATATCGTCGCCATCCCTGGCCATCAGAAAATCCCGCCCCACCTTAAAAAGCCCTTCCGCATCTTTCCAGGGAGCCGAGATCAGCGGAATGCCGGAGGCCAGGGCTTCGAAGGGACGAATGGTGGGAATTCCGGGCAACTTCTTCACATAGGGGCGCCGGGGAACATGAACGGTTACCCGAAAACGCGAAAAAACATCGCTTACTTGATAATTGGGCAACCAGCCGCCGTAGGCGATGCCGGCTTTTTTCAATGCCCGCATCGCATGCTTCGGGTACCGCACGCCATAGAAGGCGGCGCGAAGTCCGAGCCGGCTCACCGGCTGAATGATAAACTCGTCGATTTCGTCGCTGCGTTCCTCGTCGCCCCAATTTCCGATCCAGACCAAATCCCCAGTTTTGGCGCTTTCGATCATCGGAACGAATACGGAGGTGTCGGCCGCTTCGTGCCAGGTCCAGGCGCGGCGGGCCCAGCCCTGCCGCAAGTAGAGCTGCCGAATCACGGCTCCAAAAGCCAAAACCCCATCGTAATGCCGCAGGTCGTACGCGCCGATGCCCTCGGGATCCGTGACGGAACGATGATGCGTATCGTGGAACAAAAGGACATACTTCTTGCCGGCTTCCCGATGCTTGCCAATCGCTTTGACGAGTTTTTGATCGTTCCATTCGTGAACGACGACCATATCCGCTCCGTGCAAAGCCTCATCGAGATCGATGTTCTTCGGATCGTAGAATTGGCTTTTCAAGTGAGGGAATCGCCGATAAAAATCCTGTATCGGAGCTTCTCCGTGGCGTCGCCGCAAATTCGAGAGGCTCCAACCATCCGCCGGTTCGAAGACAGCCGCCTGGCATCCTCGGCGCATCAAGGCCGTCGCGATGCCTCGAAGAAAATGCGCATGGCCGTGGTTCCAGTCAGAGACGAGCGAATGATAGAAGAAAACGATTTTCATAATACCCCCGAGTTAATAGGCGAACGGCCTTCTTTTCCTAAACGCGCAGGCTCGTGCGGATACGATCGCCCTTTCGCCCGAAGTTCCCGATAAAGCGAAGCATAAGCGGCTGCGGTCGTTTCGATGCGATAGCGCAAGGCGCGTTCACGGGCGCGGCGAGCCTGGATCTCGCGCGCCGCAGGATTGGCCAGCAGGCTGCAAACGAGCGAGGCCAATTGGACGGCGTCGTCGGGATCCACATAGGTCGCCGCATCGCCCCAGATTTCGCGCAGGCTCGGGATATCGCCCACAATGGGCGCGCATCCGGACAACGCGGCCTCGAGAATGGATAAGCCAAACGGTTCGTACCGGGCAGGCAAGGCATAGATCGCCGCCCGACTCAACCAGTTCTTCACCTGAGCGGAAGACTGATGCCCCACCAAGCGTGTGGCGGGCCAAGACTCCGGCCGATCGTGCCAATCCGCCGCATCTCCTGCTATGACGCACGGAAAGGGCCTCTCGGCCGCCGCCCGCATCAGGAGGCGGATGTTTTTCGCTTCGTCCCAGACCCGTCCCATGGAGAATACGAACGATTCTTTCGGCTGCGGCATGAAGTCGCCGGATGGCCGTCCGTTGTAGATGACTTGCGACGAGCTTAAAGGTCCATAGCATTCGAACAGGGCCGCGCGCATGGCTTGCGACGGAGCCACCACCCTATCGGCCGCGGCCAAGCCCTTCATGACCTGCTCGCGATACACATTCCGTTCGGAAGGCGGCCATTGGCGTTTGACCGCCAGCCACCAGGAAAATACACAGGAATGGGCCACGACCAAGACCGGAACGCTCCAGGACAAATGGGCGTGGACATAGCCGTTGAGATGCACGATATCCGGACGATAACGGCTTTCCAACCGCAGCAGCCAGTCGCCCGCGGCGGCCACATCGCGCCAGGGATGATCCATCCACTCCAGCAGATAAGGCCCCTCTTCCATCACGACATGGCCAAGCGACTCCACCTCCATCCGCTGTAGGTCGCTCGGCTTCGGCCCCATCACGGCAAAAACGAATTCCATGCCCTGCGATTCGAGCGCCTTGGCCAGGTCCAGCGCATAAGTCCAGACGCCGCCGACCGCATCCACCGTCATCAGGATGCGCCGACAGGAGGGAACGTCCGCGGGAGGCGTGTTTATGAAATACATTGCATGACTCCTTTTAGATAGCCGACCGGCCGTTCCGCCAGCATTTGAAAAGCCTCCGGAAGTTCTTCCATGAAGAAACGGTGCGTATATAGAAAGGCGGGGCGAAGCGTCCCATTCCTTACGGCGGCGATGGCGGCCTTCATCCCTTCCATGTACACTTGCGGATCGCGCTCGTGGGCGTTGACGACGTCCAAACCCCGCCAATTCCATAGCTGCATATTGACCTGTCGAAGCCCGTCCTGATGATAGCCCGCAATAATCAACCGGCCCCGCTCGGCCGTCAATTCCCCGGCCAGCTCCAGGGGCCTTTGCAGCCCTGTGACTTCGATGACCCGGGCGCAGAGTTTCCCATTGGTCATTTCCCTGACGCGCTGCAGGATCGACTCATGGTCGTCCAACGCCATCACGAGGTCGGCGCCGCATTGGAGGGCCATTTGCTGCGCGGTTTCCCGGCGTGAGAACGCATAGACCTGTGCGCCGGCGTTTTTGGCCAATTGAACGAACAAAGCGCCCAAAAAACCGATGCCCACCACCGCAACGAACTGGCCTTTTAGAATATCGCTGCGCGCAAAAGCATTCATGGCGCAGGCCAGCGGTTCCCCCAAGAAGATGTCGTCGGCCAGATCGTCCGGCAACGGAATCGCCTCGGATGCTCGCGCCTTGTCGAACTCCGCATAGGCGTGAGAACTGAGCACAGCCACCCGGTCTCCCGCTTTCAAGACCTCCACGTCCGGTCCCACTTCCGCAATCGTGCCCCACCCTTCATGACCGGGACTGCCCGGTTCGATGGGATAGCGAAACCAATCCCGGCCTTCCCAGACCGGAATATTGGAAGCGCAGAGGCCGCACCCGGACAAGCGGATGACCACTTCACCGGACGCCGGCTTTGGAACGTCCGTCTCCACGAGACGAATGCGTCCCGGCTCGCTGATTTCCATGGCTTTCATGACGAGTCCTCCTTTATGATTTATCCTTCCTGAGCGCAGTTCTTTATCTGGTCAGTCCCCGTGAGGATAATGGTGCGGTCGCTTCGTCGAGTCGGTCGATGGCGCCCTGCCGGGACAACCAATCCGATAATTCCTTCAAACCCTCTTCAAAAACGATGGAAGGCCGATACCCCAAAACATGGCGGGCTTTTTCGATATCGCCGAAGCAATGCCGTATGTCGCCCCGGCGATACTTGCCGGTGATTTGCGGCGTCAGATGTTCCTGGTTTAATAAACGGCCCATCTGCAAGGCGACGCCTTTTATACAGAGGCTCCGGCCGCTGCCGATATTCAACGCCTGCCCGGCGGCGCGATCGGATTCCAAGGCCAAGCGGAAAGCCCGCGCGACATCGTGCACACTCACGAAATCGCGTTGCTGCAGCCCGTCCTCATAAATGAACGGCGGATGTTGGTTCAAATAGCGCGCTGCAAAAATCGCCAGGACGCCCGTATAAGGATTGGACAGCGACTGTCGCGTCCCATACACGTTAAAAAGCCGGAGCGCCACGGTGGGAATGCCATAAGCCTGGCCGATCATCAGGCAGAGACGCTCCTGATCGTATTTGGACAGGGCATAAACGGACGCCAGCGTCGGCAACTTGGATTCCCGCGTGGGCGCCGGCTCCAGCCGGCGGCCCTGTTCGTCCTTCAATTCCCATTCGCATTGCTGCAATTGCATTTCGTTGCGCTCGATCCCCTGGACCCAAGCGCCCTCCGCATTCCGATAGAGCCCTTCGCCATAGATGCTCATGCTGGAAGCCGCCACAAGCCGGTTAACGGGATGATCCAGCAGACACTGCAAGAGAATTGCCGTGCCCAGATTGTTTACGCTGGTATAGCGCTCAATCTCGTACATGCTCTGCCCGACTCCGACGGCGGAGGCTTTTCCAACCTGCTCATATAGGGCGGTCGCATCGCGAACGTCTTCCAGAATGCCGACCAGGCGCCGGCTATGCCGTTCCATCAACCAATGCAAGTTATGATGGACGCCGGTTCGGGAAAGATTATCGAAAAGAATCACGGATTTTCCCGAGCGCAAAAGCCGATCGGCGAGGTTTGTTCCGATAAAACCCGCGCCGCCGGTGATTAAAACCGGTCGAAGGTCGAGCATCGATTCCTTGTTCTCGTGCATTTGCTCCTCCTTCATGAAGGAATTCCTTTCCCTGTTCGTTTCCAGCGATCTTGGTCTTCCAATGCAAAGCCGCAAAGGCGCTGCTGTAGGATGCTTCGAATAAAGCACAGAACAACTACATCCGACATCGGGTCACGCCTGATTTTACAGTGCTTCAATCCTTACCGGAGCCGCCGGGCGTCCGGTTGCGGAACCAGGCTTCTTACAGCGGCATCCGCTCGCGATCGTATTCATAAGGTATTTTCTCTTTCGCCCTAATGGGTTTTCGGATGGAGGGCCGTCGCGATATTGCTCACCGTATACTCCACAGAATGAAGGAAGGAGGCCGGCATGGACCTAAAGGACAAGCAGGGAATCTGCCAGTGGTTTCATTATCGACAATATAGCGATGCCGAACAGGCGGCGGCTTTACTGCATGAAGCCGGCGTGCTCAACCACATCGACATCGTTGCCATACGCGGCTTTCCCGGAATGTGGTGGCCGCATGCGCACAACTGGGATTGGTTCTCCCATTGGCGCGGCTGGGCCCATAAGATGAACAGCGTGTCCCCTACAGCCGGCAGCCGGCCCATCTGGATCGCCGAAACAGGCTTGTCCACCTGGGCCCCAGCGCGCAAAAAGCCAGGTCGATATGCGATGCAACTTCAACGTCTGACAGAAGCCGCCGAGGCCCCTTCAGCCCGGGTTTACTGGTACAGCCTGATGGATCTTCGCCCCGAGCTGGCCGCCATCGAAGGGTTTCACACGGATGAAAACGAATACCATCTGGGTCTCATCGCTCACGATGGAACCCGTAAACCGGCATGGCGCAAATTCTGCAAATTGCTCAACCATTCCGCCATAACCGACCGCTTGCCTTCGGCTGAAGCGACCGCCGTCATGGAAGCCGGCGGATGAGATTTTGTCCTGCGCCCGTAAATGCCGTCGATCACGGCAGCCACTTCGCCGATGGATTCCACCACCGGATCGTAACGGCCATCGCGTGCCAGATGTCGGGCCCAGTCCAAAAGCGCGCGTCCGCCCCAGGCGTTATCCAATGCATGAATCGACTGGACTCCGGCGCCCTTGAATTCCTCGACTCGAAGATCGTAGAACGATCCGTTCACGTTACTGAGAGCCATCGCTCCGCCCGTTCCATAAAACGTCGCTCCAATCAGGCAGTCACGACCGGCCGAAAGATTCCAGGAACAGGCCAATCGGGCCGAGAGGCCATTGTCCAGGTCCAGCCGTACGGAAGCGTAATCCTCGACTTGTTCCGCCGGAAGGTCGAGCGATCGACCGCCGGAATACAAGCGACTGTCGATATCCACCACGCTCGCATCGTAAAATATCCACAGCAACAGATCGATCAGCTGAATGCCCAGATCCATCACACAGCCGCCGCCGGCAAGATCGAGCGTTCGATACCACGGCTTATCGGGACCGTACACGTTGTGAAAGACCAGATCGGCGGCATACATCAGGCCCAGTTCGCCTTGTCGAATTCTTCTTTTAATTTCCCGCACCCCGGCCACCCAGCGATAGCTCAAATCAACTCCCAGCAACCGATTGGCTGCACGCGCCGCATCGAGCACCGTTTCGACTTCCGGTCTTGTCCGCGCCAACGGCTTCTGACAAAAAACGGCCATGCCCGCTTCTAACGCCGCGATGGAATGCTCGGCATGCAACGCGCTGGGCGTCGAAATCACCAGCCCATCCAAAGGTTGGTCCAACAACCATTCGAGGGAAGAACCGCATCGGGCTTCCGGCACAAGAACTCCCGTATTGCGCAAAGCCTCCTCGCTGGGATCGGCCAACGCCGTAATTTCCGCCTCGTGCGATTCCAACAAGGCCTTTAATCGGAGTCGCGCGATCCAGCCAACTCCCAAAAAACCAAGTTTAGGCAACCGGTCGAGATTCGGGCAGCCTACTCGAGTATTATGCGTATCCATAGCTATGCTCCTTTTGCAATGGGTACGGCATCGACCCGTTCGGATCCGATGCCATACCTGGGCCATTGTGAAGGAAGGGACGAGCTCAAAACATCGGGCATAACCCCAATGCTTTCCTCGAATTGTCTTAAGCCCGTACAGGGCCGGCATAATTCTTAAATCGCTTGCTTCCTTTAAGCCGCTGTACGCAGGGCCATTTTTATCCCTATTCGTGACGTGATCCGGCTTGGCCTATATAATCAAGAAGCGGCTGGATGCTTGTGTTTAAAAGCTCCAGCCGCTTCGAATTGCTTATTTGAAAAACGATTCGGTCTTCGAGAAAGTTAGCCGCCGCCGCCGCTGCCTCCACCGGAGCCCGATCCACCCGAACCCGATCCACCCGAGCCGGAACCCGACGAACCGCCTGTTCCAGTGCCTCCTGTCCCCGAACCAGGGCCGGACGTTCCAGATCCCGGCGCGCCAGAACCAGGGGTCGAGGTCCCGGTTCCTCGCTCCGTTCCAAGAGGTCGCATCATTCTGGATCCCGATGTAGATCCCGTGCTGGACCCCGGCTGAGAGCGGACTCCTATCCCGGAATCTGTCCCTGAGCCTAATCCGGTTCCAATGCCCGAATCGGTTCCAGATTGAGGCCTTGTGCCAATACCCATGTCGGTTCCCGAACCCGGACCTGTCGGCGAACCCGATCGGCTTTGAGGCACAGGCGCCACATCCGAACCTTCTGGCGAGCCGCCCAGATAGCTTCCTCCACGACCCGGTCGAGGGGTTCCACTGGCGCCGTTTGTAGAGTAAGGCGTGGCAACGCCCTGCTCGTCAATGGACCCGGCTGCGCCCTGCTGCGCGCCCAAAGTTGCTCCCGTGGACACCATTGAAGAACTGGCCTGCATATCTTCATCGGCTCCAGAGGAAGGATCTTGGGTTTGGCTCACGTCCGAGCGTCGGGCGCCCATTCCATACAACAAGTTTCCCGACAAAATGACCAAACTCATGGCCATTCCAACTGCCGCTTTTCTTTTCATCATAAATCCCTCCTGAATTATTTTGTTGGCAGCCCTCACTACACCATCACCCTACCGCAGGGCCGATAGATCAACTATGGGGGAAAGCATGATTTGCTTCGTTCAAAACCCCTGCGAAACGTTTTCCGAACCTGCCGACGCAAAACCCGAGTCCAGGCAGCCGTCTGCTCTCTTCTCAGGCAAACCGACGTCTAAAAGAAGGGATACCCTAGTTGTTGCATACGACTCTTTCCGGCAACCTTCTTGAAGCGGGCATTACGCCGTTTTTAAACCCAGGGAATATAAAGGAGCTGTTATGAAAAATACTACGATGCGAAAGCTAATGATGATGGTCGGATTGTGGGCGTTGTTCTGCCCGCTTCAGTTGCTGGCGCAGGATATGTTTACGGCCATGGAACCCGGCGGGCTGTTTGTACCCGGGGACTTCTTTCTGGCGGTCGTGGCCGGCATCGTCCTCGCCTTGGCCTTTGAGATGCTCATGGCCAACGTTACGGCGGCGGCCGGTCTAACGGTCGCAAAGTCCATCACGGTGGAGAAAGGCAAGTCGTCCGCCTCCGCGTCTTCTTTGGGGGGCGCCGGTTCCATCCGCGCTGCGACGGACCGTATGCATGAAACCATTCGCAAAATTGGCGCAGGCTTTGGCATCTGGACCATCGTCTCTGCCAGCATAGCCCTTTTCTTTGGCACTTGGCTGGCCGTCAAACTGGCGGGCGCCGCCAGCGTGACCGGAGGAGTCATCCTTGGTTTGGTCATATGGGGTCTGTTCTATTTGCTTTCGGTAACGATCGAAGCCACGGCCGCCGCTTCCATGATCAGCGCCTTGGCGGGGCTTGTAAAGAAGGGGTTCCAATCTATATCGGAAGGCGTAACGTCCGTTTTCGCCAAATCCGAAGCGTCTCAACAAGCGGATCAAGCGGCGGCTATTACCGCCGCCGTGCGCGACGAACTGTTCGGCAATATGGATATCCAGGATCAGATCGGCAAATATATCAATGAATTTGCCGACCAATTCGGGCCGGAGCGCTACCGCAAAGAATTACAGAAACTGATCGACGGCGTGGAGATCAAGAGTTACATCGATCCGAATGCGTTGAATCCGGAGGACGCTCAGATGATTTCGCAGATGAAAGCCGGTTCCTCCACCTTCGATAAGGAACAGGCCCGACACCTGGTCGCCCGCATCAAGGACGCCATTCAAAAAAGCGGCGAAGACAAATCGAAGGGCAAAATCGAGCAGGCGGTCGAAGCCGGCTTGCAGACGGCGGGCATGGGCGGCGAGGAAGCCGGGGAGTTTCGAAAACGCATGGAGGACTATCTTCGGAGAACCGGCAAGAGCGAACTGAATCCGGAAGGCATTAAACGAGACATCATGCAGCTCTTTCAGGATCCCAAGGCCGGGGCGCAAGCCTTGAAATCCCGGCTCGCCGGAATCAATCGACAGACCATTGAAGCGATCCTCTCCCAACGCAAAGACCTGTCGAAAGAAGAAGCGCATGCGGCCGTCGAAAAAGTCTTTGGGATGGTCGACCAGATCCGCGGTTCCGCCAAGGAAGGCATGGGCGCCGCTCAGGCAGGAGCCGCCGGCATGAAAGAACGCGCCTTGGCAAGCCTGGAGGAATATCTTCAGTCGCTCGATCGTCCCCTGCTCAATCCGCCCCAGGTTCGACATGAAATCGAATTGCTGTTGAACGATCCGAAAGCGGGCGCC
Organism: Lentisphaerae bacterium GWF2_57_35; assembly: GCA_001804865.1. Lineage (GTDB taxonomy): Bacteria > Verrucomicrobiota > Kiritimatiellia > CAIQIC01 > GWF2-57-35 > GWF2-57-35. The sequence continues at coordinate 37,217 of MHBK01000065.1, read as the reverse complement.
GAAGCATTGATTCATCGCGCAAAGAATATGAACCGCGACGACATTGCCGCCATTATTTCCAGCAACCGGATGATCAGCCGGGAGCAAGCGGACGCGCTGGTCAACCAGATCTTTGAAGCACGGGATACGGTAATGAACAAGGCGCAACAAATGAAGGATGAGGTCGCTCATCGGCTCGAACAGGCGCGCGTCGAGGCGCTTCACCAGGCAGATGAACTGAGACAGACGGCCGCTGCGGCCGCTTGGTGGATTTTTGCCAGCGCCGCTGTTTCCGGAGTAACGGCAGCCCTCGGGGGTTGGATCGCCGTTGCCCCTTAATACCGAGACGGATCGAATCGCAGAGGCGTCAACGCAAGAGCCGGGACGAGACCCGCCCGCTTAGCGGATCGTCCCGGCTCGCGGTCTCCCACGCGAGACGCATGCGCTGGCTGCGCCCGATCGAACACACATCCCCTAAACAAACCGTTGCACAGCGATCGTTCAGATGGAGGTTACGCCGATGAAAGGTTCTGCCATCCTAGACTTATTGAAGAAGACAGGCCGCGAGTGGCTGGACGACAACGCCCTTACGCAAGCCGCCGCGCTGGCTTATTATGCCGTTTTTTCCATGGCCCCACTACTGGTCATTGCCATCGCCGTGGCATCCCTGGTATTCGATCGGGCTACCGTGCAGGAATTCATTGTGCAGCAAATTCAGGGACTGGCTGGACAGCAAGGAGCCGAATTGGTTACGTCCATGCTGAACAGCGACGATGAACCGGGAACCAATATCCTGGCGGCCGGCATCGGCATCGCCGTGTTGCTCTTCGGCGCCAGCGGAGTCTTTGGGCAATTGCAGGAATCCTTGAATACGATGTGGGACGTCAAAGCCAAGTCCAAAGGATTTCTGGGCATTGTCAAAGACCGATTTTTTTCATTCACCATGGTTATTTGCGTGGGCTTTCTGCTTTTGATCACGTTGTTTGTATCGGCGGCGCTTGCCGCATTTGGAACGTGGTCCGCCAGCCTCTTACCCGGCGCGGAAACGTTCATGATGACGATAAATCTTGTTGTTTCATTTCTGGTTATCACGGCTTTGTTTGCCCTGGTCTTCAAATACGTGCCGGATGCAAAGGTCGAATGGCACGATGTCTGGCTGGGCGCCGCCTTCACGGCGCTGCTGTTCACGGGAGGCAAGTTTTTGATCGGCCTCTATCTGGGAAAAGCCGGCATCGCCGGAAAATTTGGCGCCGCGGGTTCGCTGGTGGTGATTCTGCTATGGGTTTACTATTCCGGCTTAATCAGCTTTTTAGGCGCAGAGTTCACCCAGGTGTACGCAAACACCCGCGGCTCACGAATCGTGCCGGACAAAAATGCCGAACCGCTGACGGAAGAGGCCCGGCAACGACAAAGGGGCAGAAACAAGCCCATATGACGGTTGCCCATAGAAGGGAGCCCGGCTTCTATGAAGACGGGCTTTCCCGCTCGGAGCGGCATAGCCCACTTTAAAAGAGCATCCGATCAGCTCTTTTTCGACAGATCCCTGAGCGCGGGTCCTTCGATGCGCATTCCGTTTATGTCGAAGCGCGAACCGTGACAGGGGCAGTCGAAGCTGTTCATCTTCTGATTCCACTTCACGATGCAACCCATATGAGGACAGGACGCGTCATACGTCTTTAGCGTTCCATCCTCCGCTCGATACTCGACAACCCGGTGAAGGCCTGTGCCCATGGCCCCGCCCTGCCCTTCGCCCAATTCGCCATGCCGGGGCGACTCCGGACTCGGCCAGCGGTCTTTCAGGAACATTTTTCCCGTGTGGCAGCCTACCGTAAGCAGCGACTTGGCGGTCGGAATGTTCAATCGCAACGGATGAAACAACGACTCGAACGGATTGTCATTGCCCAGGATCAAGTCGGCCATGAGGGCGCCGGCCGCCGTGCCCAAGGTCATGCCGTCGCCGGAAAAACCGGTCGCAATATAGAAATGCCGATTGAACGGCAGGGGCGTTTTTCCGATGAACGGCAACAGGTCCTCCGGTTCGTAATATTGCGCACTCCACCCGTGCGCCAGGTCCGCATGCCCAAATTTTTCCCCGGCATACTTCTTCAATGCCTCCAGAGGGTCTTCCGCCGGGGGATGTCCTGTGAGATGGTCTTTCCCGCCGATAATGAGAAAGGAACCCGATTCGGACGAATGGGAACGGATGTAATGATAAGGCGTCGCCATGTCCCAGAAAAGTCCGGCCGGCCCCGGCCCCTCCATCGGCAGCGACAAGGCATAGGAGCGCATGGGCTTCATGAGCGCCTGCGTCAGGTTGAACCCCAGGGGCGTATGCGTCGCCAGCACCATGTCCCGCGCCGATACGGCGCCTTGCTCGCAAATCGCTTCTAACGGACGCCCTGACGAAAAATCGGTTACGCGTGAATTCTCATAAATCTGTCCTTTACCCGTACCCACGATCAAATCCGCCAGGCCTTGCAGATATTTGATGGGATGAAGCTGCGCCTGGCGTTCCACCTTGATCGCCTTGGCGATCGGAAAAGGAAGCGGAACCTCCGTCACCCATTCCAAGTCCAAGCCCGCCCTTTTGCCGGCCTCGTATTCCTTGTCCAAAAGGGCAAGATCCTGGCCGTCCTCGGCATATAAATAACCCGGCAACCGCTTAAAGGAACCGGCCACCGGCAATAGGGCGCCGATCCGCTCAGCGATATCGACCGCCTGATTCATGGCGGCGCACATCGTCTTCGCCGTTTCGCGGTCATAAGCCTTTTCGAGTTCGCTGTAATGCCCGTCATACAGTGTGGAAAGATGAGCGGTCGTACGGCCGGAAGTTCCGTCGCCAATACGGCCTTGCTCCAGCACGACGACCTGCTTGCCGGCCATGCAAAGCCGATAAGCCGCCGTCAGCCCGGTGATCCCGGCGCCCACCACAACGGCATCGCACTCGACTTTGCCTTTGAGCGCGGGATAAATTTTCGAATCACGATCTGCCAGCCAGATGGATGCATTAAGCGGCGTCATGAGCACCTCACGTTCGATTTATAGACTTGCGCCAATCACAAGAACGTTAGTACGGCTGCGAACCGGCCACCATCGGGCGGGCCACTAAATGGCGCGTTCAAATGTCTGAGAAGGAACGGGAAGCCGCACTGGGGCGGCAGTTGCGAGAGCTTCGTTTGCGACGGAATATCGATCAGCGCCAGCTTGCAGAACAGGCGGCGGTGGCGCTGAATGCGGTTAAGAATCTGGAAGGAGGCAAGGGCGCCACGGTTATGTCCCTGAATGCAAGACGCGGATGGAACGGCTCTTTATTCGTTGCCCAATCCGAAATGATCTAAAATCTTCTGGAGGGTTCCGCTCTGTCGGAACCTTCTTCTTTCGGTCGCGACGGAGCGCGCCCCTCCAAAAAACAAGTCTTCTTGCAGCGGCAGGGCTTACCCTGCAAGGGCCGGAGCAAAAAGGCGCCAATCCCGCGAATCCGTGGGACCGCTTTGCCATCCGTGGGGCTAAATCTTCCTCCCCGTCTTGTACTTCATCGCCACGCGGCCCGTGCGGGGGAACGTCCGCAAAGGAGGACCCCATCAAGAAATCCCTGTAGAATAGGTTTTGGGTTGTGGGCGTCAGCCCGCATTAGGAATATGATTAGGAGGGGGATAAATGGGGGCTGACGCGTGTCGATGCGTTACGAATGGAAATGTGTACGCTTGAGCCTGCCGAAATAGGCTCTAAGAATCCACGTCCTTCCGGACGCGGCTACGTAGTGCCAGACGTTGAGGAGGCCGCATCAGGATGCACCCCCAGCTACAACGTGAATCGCATACTGGGGATTTGTTGGGGTTTTAAGTGGTCGGGGCGAGGAGAATTGAACTCCTGACCTTCTGCGCCCAAGGCAGACGCGCTACCAGGCTGCGCTACGCCCCGACTTGAAAAACCTGAGTAGTTATAGTCGGAACGATTCGCTTTGGCTAGCGCATTGATCGGCCAATTCGTTTTCTTTCCGCCGCTTCAGATTTCAACTCGCGGTACCGGATGAAAGCGCCGACCAGAGTGCCGACGGGGATGAATTCGGTGAAGGGAATGGTGCAATAGATGCCGGCAGCGAGACTCCAGAGCAGCTTTTGCCTGAGGGGAAGGCCGTACAAGCGGCACAGATACCAAGCCACGGAGCCCCCAAACACGAAACCCAACGCCAAACCGATAGGACCAAAAGTGGCCAGGTCCACCAAGTCGATGATGATGCCCGCCACGACGGGGCCAAAGGCGCGCTCGGCTGCCGATGGCTTCAATTTTCCTTCTGGAGGAAGGACTTCCGGTTCTACATATTCCCGTGGGTTATTTTCACGGGGCGGCTGTTCTTCCGACTCTTGGAATGTCACGGGTAGCTCCTTTGTCTTCCTGCCGATGCTTCCTATTATGCAAAGAGCTACATTGTCGATCAATGTCCGATTTTTTGGGGGTGCATGGCATGTTCGATGCTTTGTAGACTGCAAAGGGCCGGACGGCCCCGGCCCGGGAGCTTGAACATGAAATTGATTCGCCCCAATTGCCGGCTGCGGTTCACTTCGACGGACCTGGACTTCCTGATTTCCTCGTTGGCGACTTCCGGATCGGACTCCGCCTTGCGCCGCCTGACGACGGATCTGGAAAGCCTGGACCTATTGCTCGACGAGGAGGCGCTGTTTCATGCCCTGCTCGACCGGCCCGAATGGGCGGCAATTTCGAGTCATTTCTATTTTTACGTGCTCGTGCGGCATGTCCTGAAAAAGGCGGGCCTGGACGACCGCGCCGTGGCCGATTACGTGGCGGAACTGCTGGCGGAGTTTTGTCAGGCGGATCGGGCGCGCCCCCCTCTCCCGCCGGACAACAAGCCATCGGATTATCTGGTCGATATGCTCGCGGCCCTGCAATGGGTCACCGACGAGGAACGGTTCGCCCTGCGCGCCCACATCGGCAACATTTCCTTGTTCATGACCGGCGTTTTCCCGGAGCGGCTCCAAGCCCGGACGCGCGACCGGGGAGCGCCCAAAATCGATTATTACGAGGGCATGGGCCGCAGCAGCTACCGGGCGGCGGGCGACGATCGACTGGCGGGACGCTATGAGCTGGCGCCCCTCCTTCACTCTTTGTCCGATTCGTTTCACACAACCCGCCTGGCGCTGAACGAGTTGAAGGAACGGATTATCCTGATTGAACCGCCGCCGTTTATGGTGGCGTGAGGACCGGTTCATTTGCAATTTGCGATTTGCAATTTTGAAGAGGAAAGAAATTGGGTTGTTGGGCGACGCTACCCCAATTGGAAATTGCAAATCGCAAATCGCAAATAGTTTCGCGCGCCGCCCGCATCACGAATCCCATTCGACGATAAAGGAATTGGAGGCGCCGTCGACGTCGTCGCGAGCCCAGCGGCCGCTGAAGATCTTGGGGCCGAGCTTGCTTTCCTGGAGCTTGTCTACAAAGTTGAGGTAGGAAACGGGTTCGCCGGTGATCCATTCGTGTCCGTTTTCCCGGGTGACCAGGCCCATCCAGGCCCAGCAGCCGCTCTTGAATATGGAACTGATGAAGACGTTTTCCTCTTCACCGGTAATGATGACGAGATGGCCGCCAAGTTTTTCGCAGTACGCTTTCGCCTCGTCCCAGCGCAGGAATTTCGGGATAAAGAGATAGCGGTGGCCCTTGAACTCGGCGGCGAGCGACCGGAGTTGCGCCAAGTCGTTGCGGCGAAGCGCGAGCAGGACTTGCACGTTTTTGGCATGAAAGGCGAACCGAAAATCGTGCGACCATTTTTCGTACAGCCATTCGAGTTCGCGAGTGGGAATCGTGTCGCAGTCGAAGCCGAAGTCGTCGGGCGGTTTGGCGGCAAACGGCACGACGCCGGTCAGCAGATTGCGTCCGCAGCTCAGGGAGGCGGGCGACATGCCCTTGAGGGGTTGCAGCGTGTTGATCTGGTTGTCCGGGAAGCTGAGAATGACCAAGTGCATGCCCTGAAGCGGCTCAATGCTGGCGATCTTGTTTTCGCCGCAATGCAGCACGGTGAGCGGCATGCCGCGCAAGGGTTCAATGGACGATATAAGGTTGCCGCTGCAATTGAGGGTGACCAACGGCATATTGGTCAGGGGCTCGAGGGTGGAAATGCGGTTGCCGTTGCAGTACAAGGCCGTCAAGGGCATGCCGCGAATGGGCGAAAGATCGTCGATACGATTGTCCCAGATGGCGAGCAGCGTCAACGGCATGCCGCGAATCGGGTCCAAACTGGAAATGCGGTTGCCGCCGGCGACCAACAGGGTAAGCGGCATGCCGCGCAAGGGTTCCAGACTTTCGATGCGACAGCATTCGCACAGCAGGGTGGAAAGCGGCATGCAGCGCAGCGGCTCCAGACTGGAGATGGGATTGCCGGTGCAATTCAAGGCGCCCAAGGGCATCCCCCGCAACGGCTCCAGACTGGAGATGCGGTTATGGGCGCAATACAGCGTGGTGAGCGGCAACCCGACAATGGGGCTGAGATCGTCGATGTCGGATTTCGAAATCTCGAGCGTGAGCCCGTCGTTATCCATGCGCAATTGAAAGGTGCGGCCGGGCCACGCGGCTTCGAGGCGGGCCTTCCATTCGGGCAGGCTCTTCGTCAAGGCTTCGCGCCGGCGGGCCGTCTCGTAACCGCGCCGGGCCCGGGTCAGCCGCTGCGCGTCGGGAAAGGAATCCATGACTTCCTGAAACAACGACATGGAAATTTCGTAATGGCCTTTTTGCGTCTGGCGCTCGGCCATGTCCAGCATATCGCTTTTCCAGGGGGTGCCCAGGCAATAGACGCGAATCCGACGGTAACGGGTATCCGCAATCCAGCCGACCGTTCCCACCGCCGTGCGGTCGGGCCCGGAAAGAGGATCGCGATCGGTCACGCGAAAGATTTCCTGGTTGTTGACCACCAGGCGAAGCCGGGATCCGATGCGTTCGGCCAGCACGTGGTAGAGTTGCCCGCGGGCAATCGGCGAAGCCGATTCGCTCCAGATGCGACGATCGGACCGCATGAGCAGGTTGAGCGAGTTGTCGTAGGCGCCATATTTGAATTCATAGCCGCTGGAAGGAATCTCCTTGCGATTCGACGAGCGGACGGAACTCATGAAGCAACTCACGTCGTTCAGGTAGGCGCTTTCCTGATGGCATTCGTACTCGATCCGAATGTCGCCGGGCAAATCCCTCTTGAGCAGGAGAATCTGCGGCTCTCCCCCATTCAACCGGAGTTCGCCGTCCTTAATGGAGTAACGCCCGCCAATCACTTCCCAGTTCTCCAAAAATTTGTCGCTGGTAAAATCGTCGTCGACCACCAGATGCCAGATCAGGCCGTTCTGATAGGCCTCGACTTCCTGCTGCATTTCCTTGACCGAGGCATACCGATCGGTCGGGCTCGTGGAAAGCGCTTTCATGGTGATTTCCGAAAGCGGTTCGGGAATTTTGGCCTCGGGGCAATGGAGCAGCGCAATCTGCCGGGCCGGATCCGAGACGCCCGCGGAGGCGTCCGCCTCATTGAACGAAATGGGCGGACGAATATCTCCATTCAGGATTCGTTGAAGGACCATCCGCATATCCTTGCCGGCAATCGGCGCCCGGAGCGTCAGGATGCTGTAGAGCGTGGCGCCCAAAGAATAGAGATCGGAGCGCACATCGACCGTCGTTTGGGTCCAAATGCGTTCGGGAGCCATGAAGCCGGGCGTGCCCATGATTCGGCCCGTGGTCGTGCGGGTGACGGCGCCGAGCGAATCGGTCGGAGCGGCGATCGTGTCCTGAGCGAACACTTCTTCGGCGGACAGGGACGGCGTCTCATCGGGCGAAGCCGTTTTCCCGGTGGAGAATCCGGAGTAGTTCGCCCCCACATGACGGGCCAGCCCCCAATCCATCACCAGGACTTCGCCGAAGTCGCAAATCATGATGTTGTCCGGCTTCAAATCGCAATGCACCACGTTTCGGGAATGGGCAAAAGCGATCGCATCGCAAACCTTCTGAAAGACATTCAGCAAGCGGGAAAGAGGGTATTCCTCGATGATGGCCGGATCCCCTTTTCGAATGCCCATCAACACGCCCGTCAACGTGACGCCTTGGACGTACTTCATGCTGTAAAAAACGTTGTGATTGGTGTCGAAGCCCACTTCATGAACGGGAACGATGTTGGGGTGCTCAAGTTGAGAAGTGATCTGAGCTTCTTCGATGAAACGCTCGTGCTCTTCCGGCTGCACAGGCCGATTTCCGGGCAGGATCTTGATGGCCACGGATCGTTTACAGTTCAAATCGAAGGCCTCGCGAACCACTCCCATGCCGCCATGCGCGACCACCGGCCCCATCTTGTATTTCTGACCGCCTTCGACACAAAGAATCTCTTCTTCGCCTGAATTGGAACCCAGCGAACCTGTTCGATGTAAAGAGGAGGAAGAAGAACCGGACAAAGACGGCATACTATCGACCTCTCCGGACGTGATGTTTACCAGCAACGTGGGATTAAGCAACGTGGGATTCTGATCCTGATCGTCCTGCTGGTCCGACGCCCCATCGTCTTTCTCGTTATTCACCCAAAAGCTCCTGTTTTCCTGATGGATAGTTGTTTGCGATACATCTGTAAAGCAAGAAGTTGGGACCACTCCCAATTCGGGTGCATCCGGACACTGCCGCAACAGCGAAGAGGGGCTCTTCGTCGTGGGTAGGGAGGCCACTCCGCTGGCCGCCTCTTCGGACGCGAGCGGAGTCGCGTCCCTACCTGTATTTTCCATGGAAAACTGCCGCAGGGTCGGATGCACCCTCCCAATTCGAGACTGAAATTCGCTGCAATCACCAGGTTTCATGAACAAGTCAGGCGTTTGGCGCAAGCGGGACAAGGCGCTCTTCTCCCCCGCTTCCGAAAAATTTGTATTGCGTGAACAAGGCCGTTTGCGACAATTTCAGCGTCGTCAAAAAAAACGGAGCGCCCATGAAGCACGATGTCGGATATTTACTTTTTGTCGTTGCCCTAAGCTGGTTCGCGGTACAACCCATCTACTCCGAAACCCTGTCGGACACCAACCTGACGGCCACCCTGGAGTCGACGCGAACCGACCTCTCCGAGCAAATTCAAAGATTGCAGCAAACGATCACGCAGCTTGAAGAACGCATCGATGGGATATCGAATCGGCTGGGAGACCATTTCGAACGCAACTTTTCACGTGATACCATCGAAAAGCGCCTGGAAGATTTGGAGCGCAAACTGGAACGCATGGAAAGGGATCTGGACGATTTGGATGCCGGTATCCGTCGCATGGGTTCACAGCGTTGAAGAGTGGAGCGCTACGAAGTAAATTATGATGTCATGAAAAAGGTCGTCAACAATTGTCCGGAATTGCCTGAACAGGTTCTTTGGACCCTGCAGCGATGCGATGGGTTTCTCGACCTGGGCATGACGGCCCAAGCGCAAAGCGAATTCCAGAAAATTCCCCGCATGTTTCATTCGCGCCAAGAGACTTGCGAAATCATCCTGCGTATGGCCATCGACGAAAAAAACTGGCCGCTCGCGGTGCAAGTCGCCATGGATTTGATTCAACGTTTTCCGAACGAACCAACGTATCACGTTCAATTGGCCTACAGCATCCGAAGGAAAGACAATATTGTCGCCGCTCGCGCGGTCCTCCTGCAAGCTCAGCGCCGCTTCAAAAAGATGGCCGTCATCCCCTATAACCTCGCATGTTACGAATGCCAATTAGGCAACCAGGAGCACGCGCTGAGCTATTTGAAGCGGGCGGTAAAGCTCAATGCGGATTTCATGGAACTGGCATTGGACGACGACGACTTGGAGCCTATCTGGTCTGCCTTGGAATCCGACGACGCATTCTAGCGTTATTAGCTATTTTACAGCACGTTACACTTCCATCCTATACAGCCATACCCCTCCCCGGTACGATATTTTTAACTTTTATTGCTAAAACGTTTTACTTGAGCAAGGCAACTCGGTATATGTCTCCTAGAGTTCAAAGTACGAAGCGTTAAACCCAAAGTCTCCCGCGGAGGTCAGCGAATGAGGTTATCATCGAAGTTTTGCGTATTGTTCGCCTTTCTGACGATGTCGGTCTGCGTTCAGGCCGAAGTCATGCTGCAGTGGTTCGAAACCGAATGGGAAGAAATGTATCGGCGCATGCCGGAGGTATCGACCATCGGCTACGACTACATCTGGACTCCGCCCCCGACCAAGGGCCCAACCGGGCTCGGCACGAAATGGGGCAACGTCGGATACAGCCTGTACGATCGCTTCGACCTTGGCGACATTCCTCAGCGCGGCTCCTGGGCGACGCGTTACGGCACCCGCGGCGACCTGCGCAACATGGTCAATGCCGCCCATCGCCTGGATGTGAAAATTCTTCCCGACATCATCATGAACCATAACGGCAACGGGCCGGATTTCCGCAGCTATCCGGGCATGGTTCCGGAAGATTTCCATGTGCAATGGGCGCAGGGCTACTGCAACAGCCTGAATTACAAGCGCGGCCCGCGCATGGACCAATGGACGCCGAACGAAGGCTACGGCGGCACCATGTGGCAGGAACTCTGCAATCTCATCGACATCCGCACCGAAGATCATCCCAACAACTCCAGCGAACTCCGCAATCGCTTCACCGGCGGCAACAACACGCCGGGCTGGAATTTTGTCGGCGGAACCAGCTATCTGCGCCACAAAGGGCAATACGACAAGTATCCTTATTACGCCGTCGACACCAACACCTACAAAGCCGAGACGGCTCCCGAGATGCTGTGGCGCTGGATTTCCTGGCTCGGCAATTCTGTGGATTACGACGGCTTGCGGCTCGATGCCGGCAAGCACGTGAATTTCGAATTCTTCGGCTGGAAGGGCAATGGATTCCTGCACGAAGCCCAGTGGAGCTTCAACACCCGCCGCGGCTACAGCGATCCCAACGAACACGAAGCGGACGAGCTGTATAAGAATTATCTGGTTCGCAACGACGCGCTGATCTTCGCCGAGATTCTCAGCTACCAGAGCGAATTGGGCTATTGGTTTGGCGGCGACATGAGCAGCGGCCCCTCCGCCTTGACCCGCAATCCGATGCGCTTCCTCGATTATCCCCTGAAGCAAAAACTCTACGACGCCTTCAGCAACGGCAACCTCGCCTCGCTCACGGCGGGCGGAGGCGGCATCCATCCCGAACTCGGCATCATGTATGCCTGGGGCCATGACGAGGCCGGCCCGAACAAAGTCAATTTGGCTTACGCCTATATCCTTACGCACGTCGGCTTCCCGATGGTGTACTTCACCGGCAACAACATCACCTGGGCCGACAACAATACCAAGACGTGGATGCGCCCCGGCTACGACAGCCAGGCGCTGGCCGATCAATATGGCGACATCGCCAACCTCGTCTGGGTGCACCAGCAATTTGCCCGCGGCAACGAATACGACCGCTGGAGCGAAAACGACTTTTTCAGCTACGAACGTTATGACGACGTGAACGGCAACGGCTCTCCGGATGCCGGCGAAGGCCTCCTGCTGGTGGCTTTGAACGATTCCGGCTGGGATCAAACCCGGACGGTCGCCTGCAGTTTCCAGAACGGCACGGTGCTGAAAGATTTCACCGGCCACAATTTCGATGAAGTGACCGTGTCCGGCGGCCAGGCCGTCATCCGCGTTCCCGGCAACAGCGGCCAGGGTTGGGTCTGCTACGCCCCGAAGATGGCCGACCCCGTTCGCATCAACGTCAAACAGGACGGCTCGACGTCTCCGACCATGACCTGGATTGTTCCCGGCGGCATTCACGCCGGCGTCAAAACCCAGCAGATCACCCGCGTCACGTCCACCAATGTCACCGTGGACGTTTCCTTCAATCCGGCCGGCGGCGCCGTGGACGCCGTCATGCTGAAGTGGGGCAACGGGAGAACCCGGCTGACGCCGACCAATGTGTGGGTCACCGGCCAAACCAATCTCAGCGTGGTGGCGGGCTTCTACGAGAAATGCGATCAAATCAACAGCACCAACTGGTACATGAACGTTCAGATCACCGAGACCAACCTGGTCGAGGGATTGAACGTCATCAAGGCCCGTGCCTTTAATCAGCGCGACGCAGGACTGCCTGCCCTCTTCAACACAGCCGCCAAGGTGGTGTATATCGACCGCCGCGGCCCGGAACTGAGCATTGCCCATCCGGCCGAGGGAGCAACGATCCGCGGGGCGGGCGTGATGCTCATTACCAACATCGATTACCTGGCCTATGGCATCACGGTTTCCGTCGACGGCGGAGCGCCGCAGTCGGCCGACCAAACCATCAAGGGCCTCTGGAAGTTCAATCTCGACAGCCTGAGCGCGGGAACGCACACCGCCCTGGTCACGGCTACGGAAGCGGACTGGAATTCGCCCCGACAAGTCATCAACACCAGCTCCTACGCGCGAGTATTCAATGTCGTCGGCAACGCACAAAGCATCGAACTGAATCACGCCGACAACACCCAGAAGGAATTGCCTTTCTTCAAGACCGCCGTTACAACGCCGGGCACGCCCTCCTCCGTCCGACTCTTCTGGAACGGTTATGAATTGCCGTTCAACGACGGCCTCTACACGAACACCTTCAATGGCGAGATCGTATACCGCGACTTCTCCGGCGCCATCACCGACCGGCTCTGGGGCGCCTATGTGAACGGCGCGAACTTCTTCGAAGCCGAACGCGTGGATGGAGGCGTCACCAGCCGCGTATCCCGCCGCGTCGTCTTAAACCTCTATGGCATCAATGCCATCGACTCTGACGGCGATACGATCCCGGATAATGTGGAAATGCCGTTCATCGATTCCGACGGAGCCCCCGGCCCCGATGCCTCGTGGCCCGGCGACAGCAACAAGAATTTCATCCCGGAATGGGGCGAAACCTGGACCCGGCTGAACCCCTACAACCACTCGACCTTCTATAGCGGCCAATGGGACGACAACAACGACTTCGACGGCGACGGCTTCAGCAACGGCCAGGAAGTTCAGGCGGGTTATGCGGAAGCCAATATCTACCTGTACAACATTTACGACCGCAACAGCAAACCCTCTAGTTCGCCGACCACCAACAAGGCTTCGGTCGCGTATTATACTCCGAATCCGGCGCAACAAGGCCAGACCTTGGCCATCACCTTCTCGCCCAACGATGGGCCTCTGAAGGGGATCAGCCCGGTTTATCTGCACGTGGGTCATTCCAAGAAAACCTTCGGGACCTGGCAGCAGGTGACCGGTTTGCTGATGACCGCCAATTCCACCAACTGGGTGTTGAATTACCCCGTGCCGACCAATGCGACCTCGGTGGACTTCTGCTTCCGCGACAGCACGTCGGCCTCCTGGGACAGCAACAACGGCTCCGATTGGCAGGCGAATGTCGCCGGCGTGTCCAACACCTCCTTTGTCATAGACGGCGAATTCGACGGCGCCAATGGCGGCGATGCCTACACCGTCTTCCCCGATGCCATGAAGCTCCTTACGGCCGTCAACGGCTCCAAGCTCTATGTGGCGACCTGGTCCACGGAAGCTAACGACGTGATGATCTACGTCACCGATGAACTTGGCGACGCCAAGAACGCGCCGTGGGCCAAAGCCGGCCAAGTGTTCTTCGACGTCAATACCAAGCCGTACCTGGCGGCGGAGTCCACCCTCAAGATGGGCTATCTCAACAACGTGGCCGGCGCCATCACCAACGGCACGCGTTCCCCAGCCAACAAAAACGCCCTGGAGGCGACCTTCGACCTGATCGAAGCCTTCGGACACATCCCCGAAGCCATCTACGTCGCGTCGGTGGCCTACGAAACGGGCGACGCCGGAACCGTTCAGAGCCAGGGACCCTACTCGTGGGACAGCGGCAACAACATCGAAATCATGGAATTCCAGCGCGTGCCCATCGCCAGCATCCGCGACGACGATCTGGACGGCTACTTCGACGGCGGCAAGCCGCAGATGTGGACCGCGGTCAATGCCAACACGAACGACGCCAACTACGGCCTGCGCCGCATGTTCCTCGACGAGCTGGCAAGCGATTATCAGGAACTGACCGTGATCCTTCAGCCCAACGCCAACGGGACCGTCAGCGACGTGGAGCTCTTCTCGAACATCAACCGGCGCGACTTTGCGGTCATGCCGGGCGACGAAGATCCCGACACGGTCAACGCCTCCAGCGCGACAACCTACTATCGCGCCTATCCGATGACCAGTATCGGCGGCGGACAATACAGCTATACGATTCGCGTCAACAAATGCGGCGCCTATCGCGTCAATGCGCGCTATCGGGTCAATGGCGGAGATTACGTGTATTACACCGACGGCGGCCTGCGCCGGGATTGCGCGGTGGTCGTATCGCCCAAGAAAGCGCTCAACCAGATCATGTACGAACTCAATCCCATGATTGCCGAAGCCCGTGACGACACCTTCTTCGGCCGGAGCACCTTCCAGGACATGTACCAGGTCAATACCGACCGGCAAGATGCAATCAGCACCAACCACTTCAAGAACATGAACATGAACATGATCTGGCTCCAGCCGATTCATCCGATCGGCGGCGACGGACGCCAGACCGATCCATCCACGGGCCTGGCCTACGATCCCGGCAGTCCCTATGCCGTGCAGGATTATTGGAAGGTGAACTCGACCCTCGGCGACCCGGCCATGGAAACCAACTCCATCGCGGAGTTCACCGACTTCGTCCGCGCCATGGACGATAACGGCGTCGGCGTCATGCTCGACGGCACCTTCAACCACAGCGCCTGGGACGCTCAAATCGGCCAGATTGGCGTGGACATGGGCATCAGCACCAATCCCAACGACCTGATCCGCGTAGTGCGTCCGCAATGGTTCGCCAGGAAAGACAACTACGGACAACAGGCCACCTACTACCAGAGCGGCGGCAACAACGACATCGCTACCGCCCCGGATCGCATCGACTTCGGCAAGTGGACGGACGCCGCGGAACTCTATTTCGGCGTCTACGACTGCCTGGTGCAGCAACCCCCGTCCGACACCAATAACGCCTGGTCCAGCCGGTGGTATCACCGGTATCTGCTGGAGGAAGACCGCTTCGAGGGCTTCCCGACCAATGGTTATACCCGCGAAGTCTGGGAATTCTTTGCCCAATATCCGCTGTACTGGCTGGAGAAGACCGGCCATCCCGTCGGAACGCCGCAAGGACAATCCTACAAGGGCATCGACGGCCTGCGTTGCGACTTCGCTCAAGGCCTGCCCTCGCTGTTCTGGGAATACGCCATTAACAAGACGCGCAGCATGAAGTGGGACTTCCTCTTCATGGCGGAATCGCTCGACGGCTTCCGCGATGTCGGCGGGACCAAGCGCCACGGCGTGGGTTACCGCTCCAGCCGCCATTTCGACATTCTGAACGAGAACATGGTGTTCTACTGGCGCGACAAATTCTTCGACTACCTCGGCTACGAAGGCAATAATCCTCAGCCGAAAACAGCGCCGACCTGGCAGGCGTTCGACGACCGGCGCAACGCGTTCGACGTCTCGCCGATCCTGTTGAACCTGACCTCGCACGACGAGATCTATCCGTCCGACAACCAGTGGCGGCTGATCTATGCTTACGCCATTCTGGCCTCCATGGACGGCGTGCCGATGATGATCTACGGCCAGGAAGCGGGAGCCCAGAACGACGCGGCCACCTATCCCGGAGCCGAAGCAAAAAACAACTTCGGCCGCTACGAGATCAACTTCAGCAAGGCCATTCCGAACTTCAAACGCTATAACTATATGACCAACATCTGGAATGGCATGAATACGGGCTGGAAACTGCCGATGATGCAGACTTATCAGCGGCTGAATTGGGCCCGCGTCAACTCCCCTGCCCTACGCAGCCAGCAGAATTATTTCCTGGCCCTGACGAATACCAGCGCCTACGACCCGGATATCTTCGGCGTGGCCAAGTTCCAGGCGCCCGGCGTCAGCGCCGCCTCCCAGGACGTGGTTTTCGTCTTCGTGAACAACAACTTCGTGGAAAGCGCCAGCCGCTGGGCCACCTATAAACTCGACGCGGCAATCGGCGGCCAAAACTGGTTCGGCATTCAGCCCGGAAACAGTTACAACCTGGTCGACTTGGCGGCGGCCAATCCGACCAATTACGTCTGGGGCTCCGACCGCACCGGCGCCGACCTGATCGCCAACGGCATTACCGTCGGTCTCACCGGGGATGCGTACGCCGGCCAGCAGGCGCAGTATCTCCGGCTGATCGACCGGACCGCCGGCATCACGCCGACCAACCGGGTGGATTATTACGGCTGGAACCGCGACGGCGACGGGCTGCCCGCCTGGTGGAAGGACCTATATGGCCTGGCCTCCGGCGATGGGCCCGGCGGCGACAAGGATAACGACGGCATGTCCAATTACGACGAGTACATTGCCGGAACCAATCCGAACAGCATCGATGACGTGCTCGAAGTGTCCATCGATCCGTCCGGCAGCGGCATCAACATCGACTGGTCCAGCAAGACCAACATCAATTATTACGTCGAGCGGACCGACCGGCTGCTGCCCCAACCCGTCTGGCAGAGCATCTACTTCGGCACCGCGCTGGGCAACAGCGACGGCGTGGTGGACAACTCGACCGCCCAAAACACCAACCTGTTCTATCGCGTCCGGGTTAAACCCTGATGCGCAGGTGATCTGGTGACGCCCAGGAGGGGCCGGCAACGGCCCCTCCATTTTTTTGCACGATGAGGCGGCAAGATATTTCTTTTTGCTCCCATCCGTCCCGGGTCGCTTGTGCTTGTGCGCGCCAACTAACGAACATCACACTTCGCAGAGTGTGATGCTCGACGTCGAGTCGAAATCCGTTCCGTCGCCGTTCAGGACTAAGGAAAGATGAAGCAAGACCAAGGTCTGCGGCTTGCATTGACATGACAGACTAGTTGACTATACTAGTTTGTATGAAAACTGTTGTTATCGGAACTTTCGACGCCAAAACTCACTTGTCCGAATATCTGGACAAAGTGGCTGAAGGCCAATCATTTGTGATTAGCAAACGCGGTCGCCCCATCGCCGAACTCCGGCCGCTTACCGTTAAGGAACAGCATCCGCAATTTGGGAGCGACAAAGGACGCGTCTCCATCAAATCCACGTTTGACGACGATATCCCGGAGATGTCGGAGTATCAGAAGTGAAGCTGCTCATCGACACCTGCGCCTTTTTATGGTTCGTAAGCGGCGATACGAAGTTGAGTCATCGTGCACGAGCCGCGATGGAACGTAAAGAAGCTGAACTGATCCTCAGTGCCGCCAGCATTTGGGAACTGGCCATCAAATCCAGTTTGGGCCGCTTAATCTTACCCTGCCCGCTGGACGAATACATCGCCGAGAAAATCAAAAGCGGTTTCCATATACTGCCATTGAGCTGGCAACATGCCGCTGCGGTGGAGGCCATGCCCTTTCATCACCGGGACCCCTTTGACCGATTACTGGCGGCCCAGGCCCTCGCGGAAAAAATGCCATTGGTTTCTTCGGACGCCATTTTTCGCAGATACAAAGTCGATATGATCTGGTAACCCCTCAGCTCAGAAAATCCGCCATCGCTTCCGCCGCGATCTCCGCTCCGCCGGCCGCCAGCGTCTCCACCGGTTCGGGACGCGTTTCGATGGCCCGGAGCGCAGGCGCCAACTCCCCGCGATAGAGTTGTTCGGAAGGGATGTGAACATTCTTGCAGTACCGTTCGATCGCCTCGACCAGCACCGGGTACTCGATGAAGTCCGCGCGATCGGCGTAAACGATGGGCTTCCGGTTCACGACGCATTCGGAGAGGATGCCAAAACCAGGCTTGGTCACCACGGCATCCACGGAAGCCAGCACATCGGAAAACGGGATTCGCTGCCGGTCGACGGCATGGATGTTGGCCCGGTTCCATTCCAACGGCCGCACGGTAAAAAATTCGTATCCGTCGAGTTGCTCCACCCGACGAAGCGTCGGCTCGTCCCAATCCAGCGTGGTAAACGAAAGCAGAATCCATTTTCGATCCGGACGGCATCCCGTCAGCGCCATCAAATCGGCGCGGCGGGAACGGCCGGGACTTGCCATGAGGGGAATGTCCTTTACCGTCGGAAAGGCGCTCATCGGCCCGGAGAAGGGCGGCTTCAACAAAAGCCGGGTCAAAGCATAGCCGCGTTGAAATTGCTCGACGACCGGCCGCCAGCGGGGATCGTTTTCTGCAAACGGCTCATAGATCCAATCCCACGAAAGGTTCGCCTCGGCGATCGCCGGAAGACCGGCGGCATGGGCCGCCTCGATGGGAATCGCGGGGACATCGGAGACGACCAAGTCGATTTTTTCCGCCTTCAGAAACGCCCGTTCCTCCTCCAGCAGCCGTTTTTTATGCCGGTAAAGATCCGTGATCCGGCTCAACGTGGCGGCCACATCCACCCGGATGGAGTCCCGTTGCACCATGCCCACGTCGAAGGAGCCTTGGCGATAGCTGTTATGCGCGCCATTCAAACGGCTCTTTAAAAATTCGACCGGCAGATCGCTCACCAGAACGACCTGGATATGGGGATGCAATCGATTTAAGGCGGCGATGACGTCGCAGGAACGGACTCCATGTCCATAGCCATGAGCGGTGATGTAATAAGCCATTCTTCCATTCTTCATGCGCCAGCTTTCCGTTTTAGTCCTGCCCAAACAGCGAGGAATATGATAACGTAGTTTAAGTTTAGCGCATCTGCAATTCTATCGAGGTATGCAAATGAATAACGGCAGGAAATGTTCGCATGCAGGGTTTTGGGTTGCCTTGGTCTTCTTGGGCGGGGGATTGCTGCTTAGCCTGGCAATGAATGCAGGCCTGATGGCCGCCTTGCTCGGGAAGAAAACGTCCGCCGGCTTCACCGGCAACGCCGAAGACGAATACCCCCAGATGACCGAAAAATGGTCTTACGGCGAAGGCAAAGTCAAAGCGGCCCGCATTGGATTCACGGGCGTCATCACCCGCAACGTCGAGCGCGACATCTTCGGCTTTTCCTTCGATCAGGTCGAATCCGTCCTGCGCCAGATCCGGGCGGCGAAGAACGATTCCGACGTGAAAGCGATTGTCTTCGAAGTCGATTCGCCCGGCGGCGAAATTACGCCCAGCGACGAAATTTATCAGGCCTTGCTGGAGTTCAAGGCTAGCGACGAAAACCGAAAGGTGATTGTTTTCGTGACCGGCATGGCCGCCTCGGGCGGTTATTACATGAGCGCGGCCGGCGACTGGATTCTCGCCGAACCCACGTCCATTATCGGCTCCATCGGCGTCATCATGGAGTCGATCAACTTCAAGGGCCTCAGCGAAAAAATAGGCATCACCGACGTCACGATCAAGTCCAGCGAAAACAAGGACTTGCTCAATCCGTTTCGGGAAGTTTCTCCGGTGCATGTGGCCATCCTTCAAGCCACGGTGGACGCGTTTTACCAGCGCTTCTTCAACATCGTCCAAAACTCGCGGCCCATTGACGAAGACAAACTGATCGACATGGCCGATGGCCGCATCTTTTCCGCGGAGGTGGCCCTGGAGACCCGGTTCATCGACGAAATCGGCTATTGGGACGACGTGGTCAGCCGGACGCATGCCGTGCTGGAGGAAGATCAGGTCAAGTTTATACGCTACGAACAAGCCACCAGTTTCTTCGATAGGTTGTCGCAAGCCCGCGCGCCGCTTTCTCCCATGAGCCTGCTAAAACCCGCCACGCCTCGATTTCTCTACCAGTGGCGTCCATAGGGCCTTCTCTGCCATTTTCTTGCGAAGAGTCCGACTGAACTTTACCGGCTTTTTCCGGTATTCTTTAGCGTAGTCCACGGCAAAAGTCCCGGCTTGCCAAAAGTCTTTCAGGAGGAACGCATGAAACGGTCAGCATGGCCATTTTCTACAGGAATCGGAATCTTGATCCTATCCACGATGGCCGCACCTTGGAGCCTGCAGGCCGCGTCTCGCCAGGCGGAGCCGGAGCCCTTCAGCCAAGGCGACTCCCTCGATACCCTCCAGGCAAAAATCGCCTTCAACGGATATGCGTTTACGGTGGCCACGAACAGGATTTTCAACATGTCCGCCGAGGAAAAAGCGCATTTTTTCACCCGGCATCCTTCCACGCATCCAGCCCCGCTGCCAGGAAGCGCAGATCCCGGCCCGCTGGTTGAAACCTGGCCAATCCACCGCCCGAAACCTATTTCAGTTGGACGAACTACAACGGGCGCTCCTACATCGACGACATCGAAATTCGAGCGCAATCCGCCGCCTTGCCAACCCCCGATCTGGTGTCGGTTCAAGCGCCGGCCGCCGGTCAGGGCCCTGGATTCCAATGGACCAGCCGCAACGGATACGAATATGTCATCATGACCTCAACCAATCTTTTCAAGGGATTCTACCCGCTGCAATCCAACATCGTGGCGACCCCTTCGCTCAATTCGTTTGTCAGTCCCATCACCCATGCCGCACAACGGTTTTACTTCATCAGCGAATACCACCCCTGATACTTCTGCCAGCCAACGGAGATGTTTGGACAAGGGCTCCGGCTCCTGCTAGAAATGATCGCGTACAAGGAGGCCCCATGAGTGAAGCGCTTGAGAGTCATCATATTCCCAAGAGCCTATTGGTCGTCGATGACAACGAACTGTTCCGTCGAAGTATCGGCAAACTTCTCCAACTCATTTCCCGCAACGGCATTCGCGACGTCTACGAAGCCTCCACCGGCCAGGAAGCCATGGAGCGGCTGACCCGAAACTCCATCGACTGCGTTCTGCTGGATTTCCAGATGCCCGGCGGCGACGGCTTGCACTGGCTGAAAAAGATCATCCAGCAATCCCCGGGCACGGCCGTCATCATGATCACCGGCGAAGGCGACGAGGCGGTCGCCGTGGAGGCGATGAAAGCCGGCGCCATGGATTACCTGGTCAAAGAATCCATCCGCGAAAGCGAGCTGCTCCGAGCCATCATCAACGCCATGGAGCGGCTCCAGATGAAGCGGGCCTTGGAGTATCAACGCGAGCAGCTCCTGCAGGCGGAAAGGCAGCGGGCCATGATCACCAGCGTTGCCACGGCCTGTCACCACCTCGGCCAGCCCGCCATGGTCATCATGGCCTATCTTCAAATGATGCAAATGAAGGAATCCTCGCCGGACATGAAGGACATGATTCAGAATTGCCTGAATGCCTCCCAGGGCATTGCCGACATCCTGCACCGGCTCCAGGGCATCAGCGAATACCGAACCATTCCCTATCTGTCCAGCGCTTCGAGCAACGATCCCCGGGCCCTGCAAATACTGGATATTTAACCATGCATTTTCTAGGCATCGACATCGGAGGCACCAAATCGGCCGTCTGCATCGGCACGGAAGACGGACACATCGTCCTATCCAAGCGGATTCCCACACGCCCGGAGGAAGGCTGCGAAACCGGCATCCGGCGGATCGTGGAACTGGCCCGGGAGGTCTTGGCCGAAACCGGCATTCCCCTCGCGGGCATCATGTCGGTGGGCATTTCGGCGCCCGGCCCCGTGTCCTTGAAGCAACAACTGATGCTCGAACCGCCCAACATGAAGGGCTGGAAGAACGTGCCGCTCGTCCAATTATTCACACAAGCCCTTGGACGCCCGACGTTCATGAACAACGACGCCAACGCCTGCGCGCTGGCCGAATATTTGTATGGCTCTTGCAAGGGCGTTCCGAACCTGGTTTACCTGACCATGAGCACCGGTCTTGGCGCCGGTTTTGTGGTGGATGGCCATGTCGTACAGGGCACGAACGATCTGGCCGGCGAAATCGGACATCACGTCCTCGACATCCACGGCCCGCCCTGCCCTTGCGGGCTGCGAGGGTGCCTGGAAATCTACTGCGGCGGCATGAACGTGGCCAACCGGCTTCGGGAGCAAATCGTGGCGCAGGGCCTTCGGACCGCCATCCTGGACCAAGCCGGCGGCGACCCCCGGAAAATCGACTTCAAATGCTTTGCAGAGGCGGTTCGCCTCAAGGACCCGTTTGCGCTGCACGCTTGGGAAGAGTACATCGAACGGCTGGCGCAGGGGGTAGGCAACGTCATCATGTTCATGAATCCTGAAGTCATTGTCATGGGAACCATCGCCATTCATGCCGGCGAGCTGCTGCTCGAACCGCTGAAAAAAGCGCTGCCCCGTTTCGGGTGGAAACCCGCCATAGACGCCTGCCGCATCGTCCCCAGCGCCCTGGGCGCCCGAATTGGAGATCTCAGCGCCCTGGCCATTGCGGCCACGGAATGGCAACGCATGCGAGACGCGCCCCGGTAATCGATCACCGCCCTTCGCTTTTGCCTTGAAATCGCGGCAACGGAGTGTCACTTTCTCCCTCGTGTCGCCGGGACAAAGGCAACAAAAAAACCGCCGGCGCACAAGGATATCGGCGTCATGATTCGCTCCTTCATATTCAGCCAGGGGAAACTACTCAACCAGGACGTGGGCCTGGATGTGCTGCGCGTGCTCCTCTATGACGAGGATGTCCAGATTTGGGTCGACGCCGAAAAGCCCACCCCGGAGGAAATCAAGGCGCTCCTGCAGGACGTCTTCAATTTCCATCCCCTGGCCATCGAAGACTGCGTCGCCGTCAGCGAACGCCCGAAAATCGACGATTACGAAACCTATGTTTTCATGGTCATCCATGCCGTCGACTATCTGCACAGTTCCCACGAGTTCTCGACCACCGAACTCAACATGTTCATCGGCAAAAACTTTTTTGTGACCTATCACGAAGAGCCTTTGCGAAGCACCAACACCATCATCGAGCGCGTCCAGCGAAACGCCCCGACCATTGCCCGCGCGCCGGACCGGCTGACGTATCACATTCTCGACGTCCTGCTCGACAACTATCAGCCGGCCCTGAACGAGCTGTCCGGAGAATTGGCCAACCTGGAGAAAAAGGTGCTGACCTCCGAAGATACGACCGACATCATGAACGATGTCGTAAAACTGAAGAACGAAGTTTCCCATTTACGCCAGATCATCACGCCCCAGCGCGAAGTCATCGCACGCATTGCCCGCGGCGAATTTTTCAAGGTATTCCGGGCGCATCTGCTGCCGTACTTCCGCGATTTGCTCGATCAACTTGTCCGCATCAGCACGCTGGCGGACAACTACCGCGATTCGTTGACCAATATCATGCAAATGCACCTCAATCTTCAGCAAATGCAGGTCAATCGCGTCATCAAAGTTCTGACCGTGCTGGCCACGCTCACCATGCCCATTTTGGCCGTGACCAGCTTCTACGGCATGAACATCCAGCACATGCCGAACACGGCGTGGCCGACCTGGCCTTATGCGTACGCCTGGATCATTTCCCTCACCCTGGGCTGGACCGCCCTGCTTTTCTGGTATATCCGCCGCAAGGGTTGGTATTGATCCCCAGTACCTTCGCGCTCAGACCTTCTTATGCCGCCAGCGCCCGGTTTCGAACCAGGCTGTAATCAACAAGCCATGCACGGTCATGGAGGCGCCAATAGCCCACCAGACGCCCTCGAGCGAAGGAGTCCAAGTCCGAGCCAAAACAATGGCCAACGGCACTTGCAGCCCCCACAGACTGATCACGGTGCAGATCATCGGCGCCAGGCTGTCCCCTGCCCCGTTCAAGGCGCGCCCCAGTACAATGCCCAGCGCGGCCAGAATGTAGAACGGCGAGACAATAATCAGATAGCGGGCGCCCAGAGCGATCACTTGCGGATCGTCGGTAAACCACTGCATCAACTCCTGAGCAAAGAAGAT
Source organism: Lentisphaerae bacterium GWF2_57_35 (assembly GCA_001804865.1). GTDB lineage: Bacteria > Verrucomicrobiota > Kiritimatiellia > CAIQIC01 > GWF2-57-35 > GWF2-57-35. The sequence continues at coordinate 13,522 of MHBK01000065.1, read as the reverse complement.
CATGGCCAGGGAAGCGACCACCATAAGGGCCATGTCCATGAAGGTGGCCAACCACGAAGCATGATGGGCTCGGTCGGGTTTGCCGGCGCCCAGATTCTGGCCGACCATGGTGGCCGCAGCGCCGCCCAGCGCAAAAGCCGGCATCAGGACAATCATGTGATATCTCATCCCGATGCCGTACGCCGCGACCGCCGCCGTTCCAAAACTCGCCACAATGCGCATCATGACGGCGCTCATGAGGCTTCGGGTCAGCATTTGTCCCGAACCCGGCAGCCCAATGCGCAGAATGCGCCACGACAGGGCCAGATCGGGCATCCACAGCCGAGGACGAAGATGAAGCTGAGCCCGCCCACTCAGCAGAATGAAGACGGCCCCTCCCGCCGCCACCCCTTGGGCGATAAGGGTTGCCCAAGCCGCTCCTTTGACGCCCAAAGCCGGAAATGGTCCCACGCCGAAAATGAACAATGGATCCAGTACAATGTTCAATAGATTGGCAACCGCCATGATGTACATGGGCGTCAAGGTATCGCCCGCGCCCTGAAGAGCGGCATTGCCCATAAATAAAACGAACACCGTAAGACTTCCCAGCAGCGTGATCCGCAGATAATCGCGGCCTTCGACAGCCACCTCCGCACCCGAGCCCAGCAAGGCAAAGAACTCGTCCGTATAATACCAGCCGATCAAAGCCGAAAGACCGCCAAAGACAAACGCCAGCATGAGCGACTGCGTGGCGGCATGGCTGGCTTCGTCATAACGTTGGCCCCCCACCGCCCGGGACACCAAAGCCACGGTCCCGGCGCCCAAACCCATCAGCATGGGAAACAGCACCATGAGAATCGTGCCGCTGATGGCTACCGCGGCCACCGCCTGCGGACCCAAACGTCCCACCCAAAACAAGTCGATCAAGCTCTGCACATTTTGCAGCACCGCGCCCACCAACATCGGCGTCGCCAGACCGAGAATGGCCCGGCTGGGATGCGCATCGATTATCATATGCTTGCGTTTGGACGCGGCTGCTTTCATGCCGCCTGCACTATAGTGGGATTTCTTCAAAAGGACAACTTGCGGGCATTTCAGATTGATGAAACACCCAGCCAACCTATAGAATCTGCATGCAGAAGGAGCGTTCGACAATGCACATAACCCGTTTTTCAGTATTCACCCTGGCAGCCGCGAGCGTCATCTGGTTCACCGGCTGCCAAATCCCGAAGGAAAGCCCCCCCTCCATGACCACCTACGTTCAAATTCGTAAAATCGACCATCGCTACTGGTTTGTCCGGGGGAATGAGCGGTTTCTATCCCTGGGCGTGGATGTCGTGGCCGCCCAGGACCAAACCCAAGCCAAGGATGGCCGACGGTATAACGTGCTGCCAAAGTACCATAACGATGTCGCCGCATGGGCACGGGACGCCGAGGCCCGGTTGAAAAGCTGGAATTTCACCACCGTTGCCGCCTGGAGCCACGAATACCTTTATGAGCACACGCCCATGTACCACACCCGCGTCGTCTGGTTCGGTCCCTGGGGTCAGAACGATTCGCGCTTGATCGACGTCTTTTCCGAGAGCTATGCCCAGGACATCGAAAAAACCGCCCGCGAACAAGTGGCTCCGCAGGCCACGAACGAGTATTTGATCGGCTATTTCGTGAACAACGAATTGCCCTGGTATGGAGAAAGAGGTTGGCCGACCAGTCCAAATATTTCCCTGCTCTCCCGGTATATGGAACTGCCCGAAACGGCGGCAGGGAAAAGCCAGGCGGTCGAGTTTCTGCGCACGTTCTATTCCAATCGCATCGACGAACTCAAAGCCGAATGGGAGGTCGATGCAGACTCTTTTGACGAGTTAAAAGCGGCCCGACAAATCCTTCCGATCGTCTATCCGTCCCGCAAAGCCGTCATCGCCTGGTCCGGCGTCGTGGCCGAACAATACTACAAATTGTGCGCCGAAGCGATCCGGCGTCACGACTCCAACCACCTCATTCTAGGCAGTCGATTCGCGGAGCGGGCCTATGAGCCGGTCATGAAAGCCTGCGGCAAATATGCCGATGCGATCAGCGTCAACCACTACCGCAAAACAGGAATCTTCGATACCAACCAGGTGGGCGCTATTTTTGCGCTGACCGGGAAACCCGTCATGATCACGGAATTTTCCTGGCGAGCCATGGAAAACTCGTCGGGGTGCCCGAACAGCAAAGGCGCCGATGTGACCGTGGCCACCCAGGAAGATCGGACTCGCGCCTTCCGCTCGTATTCCGGCGCTGTTCTCTCCCAACCTTACATGCTGGGATACGATTGGTTCATGTACCACGATCAACCGCCCACGGGCCGTTTCGACGGAGAGGACTGCAATTACGGTTTGGTCGATATTTACGACCGGCCGTATTCCAATCTGCTGGCCGCCATTACGGAGATCAACGGCCAGGCCAACGCCATTCATGAACAAAGCTCCGTTCCTCTGCCCGCTTACGATCCCCTGGTGCTGGCCGATTATCGCGAAATTTCCGTCCGCGGCATCGAGAAGCCGTTGCCGCATCCGATCGTTTTTGCCGATGCCGAATCGCCCACCTTCATCTGGGGCGATTTGGCGCAAGGGGCCTCCATCGAGGTGGAACCCACCGACCAATCATCGCTACGGCTTGACGTCAAGCCGGGCTCCGGCTGGGGATGCGGCATCACCTTCAATCCCCTTTCTGCGCTGGCCTCCAATCCGGATGGCTCCGCCAACCTCCTGGGCGCCACGCAAGTGGTGGTGGAAATTCTGGCGCCGGACGGCGTCCGGATGGCCGTGGGCTTAAACGAATCCGGCAATGGCCCCATCGAAAGCCAGACCTTTCGCGGCTTCGGATTTGCCGACGGCGAGTCCTACGCGACGGCCCCAGCCACCCTGACGAACGGCTGGAATCAAACGATCTTCAGATTGCAGGTCATGGAAACCAGCACCGGCTACGGCAACCAGCGGGGCAATAAAGTCGTCGATCTGGATGCTCTGGCCAGTATTCACCTTTTCTTCCCCAGCGGACAAAAACCCTTTGTCGCGGAGTTAAAATCCATTCGGGTCGAATAGAGATCATGCAGGTGGCCCGGCTTCTCCGAAGACGGGCTTCGTTTTCTTGAGACCGCAGCATACAAAAAACGGGCCGGAGTTGCCTCCGGCCCGTTGAATGCTTGTCTTACGCAGCTGTCTTAGAACAAATCCAGCAAGGCATCGACCTTGTCCGTGCGTTCCCAGGTGAAGATATCGAGCTGATCGCTCCGCCCGAAATGACCAAACTGGGCGGTCTCTTCATAAATCGGGCGCAGCAAATCGAGCTGCTCCACAATCTGGGCCGGGCGAAGGCCAAACACTTTGCGGATGGCCGCTTCGATCTTTTCGTCGGGCGCAATCGCCGTTCCAAAGGTATTCACGAGCACGGACACCGGTTCGTGATAGCCGATGGCATAAGCCAACTGCACTTCGCATCGACGGGCCAATTTGGCCGCGACAATGTTCTTGGCCACATAACGGGCCATGTAAGCCGCGCTACGATCGACCTTGGAGGGATCTTTGCCCGAAAAAGCTCCGCCGCCATGACGGCCCATGCCGCCGTAGGTGTCGACAATGATCTTGCGTCCTGTCACGCCACAATCGCCTTGCGGGCCGCCAATGACAAACCGGCCGGTGGGATTGACGAGAAAACGGGTCTTCTTGTCGAGCAACTTGGCGGGAATGGTCTTTTTGATGATTTGATCGATGACGGCCGCCTGCAATTTTTTGTGGGCGATATCCGGCGAATGTTGGGTGGAAATGACCACCGTGTCGACGCGAACCGGTTTGTCGTTCTCGTAGACCACGGTCACTTGGGATTTGCCGTCCGGACGAAGGAACGGCAGCTTGCCGGAACGGCGATTCTTCGACAGGGCGCGCGTAAGCTTGTGCGCCAACATGATCGGGGCCGGCATCAATTCCGTCGTTTCGTCGCAAGCATATCCAAACATCATGCCCTGATCGCCTGCTCCCTGCTCCTTGAACAACCCTTCGCCCTTGGTCACGCCCTGGGAAATATCCGGGGACTGCTTGTCCAACGCCACGAGCACCGCGCAGGTATTGCCGTCAAATCCGATGGAGGAATCGTTGTAGCCGATCTTCTTCACCTTGTTGCGGACGACCTCGGGATAGTTGATGACCGCATGGGTTGTGATTTCGCCGGCCACGATGACCATGCCTGTTTTCGCCAACGATTCGCACGCCACGCGACTATGCTTATCTTGGGCCAAGCAAGCGTCCAAAATGGAATCCGACACTCCATCGCACAGCTTGTCCGGATGGCCTTCAGTAACCGACTCCGACGTGAACATGTATGTTTTATGTGACATTCTTTTGCTCCTATCGTTTTTTGGGAGGGAAATGTGAAGGAATTACTCGACCAATTCAAGAATTTCCGGCGCCACTTCCTCAGTTAGTTTACGGCAAAGTTCGAGTACGTCCTTCGCGCATTCCGAGGCCAAGGCGGCCCGAGCTAGATCTTCGGCTTGAGAATAACGGATGCTGCGAATGGCGTCCTTCACCAGCGGCACCATCGTAGGGCTGACGCTCAGTTCATCGACCCCCAACCCCACCAGCAGCGGCGCCATGAGGGGATTACCGGCCATTTCGCCGCAAATGCCTGTCCACACATCGTGCTCATGCCCCACGTCAATGGTATGCTTGATCAGCCGCATAATGGCCGGATGAGTCGGCTCATAAAGATAGGCAATGCGCTCGTTGACGCGATCGACCGCCAGCGTGTACTGCACCAAATCGTTGGTTCCCAAGCTGAAAAAATTAACGTGCGGGGCAATCAGATTGGCCGTCAGCGCCGCGGACGGCACCTCCACCATAACCCCGACTTCCAGATCCTCGTTGAACGAAATGCCCTTGGTCCGCAATTCATGCTTGGCCTGTTCCAGAAAGGTATTGGCCTGCAACACCTCGTCGACATTGCTGATCATCGGATACATGATCTTCACGTTGCCATGCCGGCTCGCGCGCAGGATGGCGCGCAACTGGGTTTTGAAAATGTCCGGCTGCGCCAGGCAAAATCGAATGGCGCGCCACCCCATAAACGGATTCAATTCCTGCGGGGTCTTGAGGTGCGAAAGAAACTTGTCGCCGCCCAGATCCAGCGTTCGAATGATCACCGGCGCCGGAGCGAGACGCTGGGCGACTTCGTCGTAGGCCTTGAACTGCTCTTCCTCCGACGGCATGCCGTCCTGGGCCAGATACAAATATTCGCTGCGGAACAGGCCTACGCCATAGGCGCCATTGCCGACCACCGCCTCGACATCGGAAGGCAGTTCGATATTGGCCGAAAGCAGGACGTTATAACCATCACGGGTAACAGCTTGCTCGTTCTTGAGCGCGGAAAGCCCCGATTGAATCATCTGACGGGCTTCGGCGATTTTGCCGTACCGCTCCAACCGTTCGCGGGTGGGATGAATGATAATCAAACCCTTGTTGCCGTCGATCAGCACCACATCGCCCGGGGAAACCCGTACGCTGACATCGTGCAACCCCACCACGGCCGGAATTTCCAGCGCACGAGCCATAATGGCCGTATGCGACGTAGGACTGCCCAAATCGGTGGCAAACCCAATAACCTTGGTTCTATTCAAGCTGGCCGTATCCGATGGGGCCAGATCGTTGGCGATGACCACGCAGGGATGTTCCAGCTGGGACAGCAACTGGCTGCTTCGCCCCGACAAATTGCGCAGAATGCGGCGCGTGACATCGCGAATATCCGCCGCTCGCTCGCGCAGGTAATCGTCCTTCAAATCTTCCAACGCCTTGGCATAACGATTGGCGACCGAACTCAGCACGGCTTCGACGTTCTTGCGTTGGGCGCTGAGGCCCCGGATCACCTCTTCGACAAAGGCCCGATCGTCCACCACCAAAAGATGCGCATCAAAAATGCTGGCGCTTTTCTGGCCGATGGCTTCGCCGACTTTTTGTTGAATCTCGTGAATCTGGTAGCGCGTGGAGATCAACGCCTCTTCAAAGCGGGCTATTTCCCGGGGAATGTCTTCCTCGCCGATCTCGCGTTCGACCAAACGGTCTTCTTCGTTGGTTAGCAGGAAAACGGGCCCTACGGCCACGCCCCGCGAAACCCCGATTCCCTTCAATTCGATTTCTTTAAGCTGTTCAGACATTCCCTTAGTCCTCAAAAAACTTCTTTGCGACCAGATTTTCCAACGCGTCAAGAGCCTCTTTGGCATCCGATCCCCGGGCTGTTACGCGGAGTACGGACCCTTCATGGCCTTCCAATGTGAGCAAGCCCATGATGCTCTTTCCCGACACCGAAGTCCCGCTATTTTCAACGGTGATATCACAGGCAAATTGCGCTGCCGTTTTCACAAACAGGGCGGCAGGACGCGCATGAATCCCGAACTTATTCAGGATTTCCATCTCGCGCGACAACACCTTGTCGTTCGCCACACCGGTCTGTACGCTTTTACTCACTTACTGTGTTTCCTTGACAAAACCATCATCATTTTTTCGTCGAGTTCCTTGGCGGCATCATGGCCCAATTGCTTCAGCTTCTGATTCAAAGCCGCCACTTCCACCACATGAGCCATATCCCGTCCGGCGCCCACCGGCAACGTAATAAAAGGAATCTTCGTGTTCAAAACATCGCGATATTGCACAGCCAAACCCGTTCGATCATCCTCCACATCGCCCTGAGGGTGATGCAAGCGAATGATCAAATCCAGCTTCATTTCGCTTCTCATGGAAGCCACTCCAAACAGGCTGGGAACATGAATGATGCCCAGACCTCGAATCTCCATGTGATAACGCGTTATTTCAACAGCGGAACCAAGGATAGCACCTGCATTGTCCCTTCGCAAGACTGTGATATCGTCCGCCACCAAACTGTGGCCTCGCTCAATCAAGGCCAAGGCGGTCTCGCTCTTGCCGATCCCCGGCTCCCCCTCCAAGAGCACGCCAATTCCAAGTATATCCACCATAGTGCCTTGCGCACGAACCCGAGGACTGCACAGGTTCTCCATCATGATCGTGGCGGCGTTGATAAAAGCCCCCGTAATCATGGCTGTGCGCAACACCGGCACGCCGAAAGCTTCTGCCCTTTTCAGGACGTTAGGCATCAACTGGCGATTTCGCGTCACGACGATGCAGGGTATTTGTTTGCTGAAGAATTTATCCAACCGCTCGTTTTGTTCCTCCTGAGTCAGGCTCTTCAGATAAGCAATTTCAGCCAAACCGATCACTTGAATTCGCCGATAGGCGAAGTATTGAAAGAAACCGGCCAGGGCAAGCCCCGGCCGGTTCAATGCAATTTCTCGGATGATCCGATCCAAATTCGGTCCACCTCCGACAATTTTCAAGCCCAGGGTTTCATGTCCGGACTCGAAAAACTGCTGCACGGTCAATTCCACCGTCTTCCTCCCTATTTGCTTGTGCCGTCTACAGGACCTATATGATCTCTGTTTCCTTGGTAGCGGCTTGCACTTCCAATTCGACTTGGGCAATGCTTTCACGCGACTTGTGATTCTGAACCGTATCGCGTTTGCGCTTCATCTGCTTGACCATCTTTTCGACGGAGGCATCGATGGACGCATACAGGTCGTCGGATTCTTCGCGGGCTTCGACCCGCACATGATTCGGAGCTTGAACCACCACCTCGGCAATCTGACGATATTTTTCGACGTTCAGGATCATGTGAACGCTTTCGGTACGAGGAAACTCAACGAGTTCGTGTTGTATTTTTTCATGGACATAATCCCGAATAGCATCGGTTATTTCCATATGTCTGCCTGTGACATGTATCTGCATGTTGGCTCTCCTTTCCTGGATTTACATGCTGAACCGCGGCCCCAGGTATAGCTCACGGCTTACCTCATCGTTGATAAGGAAAGAACTGGTCCCTTCCCTTAATACCTTCCCTTCACAAATCAAATAGGCCTTGTCGACCACCGCCAAGGTCTCTCGCACGTTGTGGTCTGTGATCAAAATCCCCAAACCACGACTTTTCAAATCCATGATGATCTGCTGCACGTCGTACACCGCCAGCGGATCGACGCCGCTGAACGGCTCGTCCAGCAGGATCAGCGAAGGATTCGTAACCAAAGCCCTCGTAATCTCCAACCGGCGACGTTCGCCGCCACTCAACGTATACGCCTTTTGCTTCGCTAAGTAACTGATCTTTAACTCTTCAAGCAGAAATTCCAGCCGTTGCCGACGTTCCTTTTTGGAGATCGGCAGCGTTTCCAGAATGGCCATGACGTTCTCTTCCACCGTCAGCCGCCGAAAAATGGACGGCTCCTGCGAAAGATAGCCCATGCCCATTCGGGCCCGCCGGAACATCGGCTCGCGCGAAACATTCCGATCCTTAAAAAAGACTTCGCCTTCCGTCGGTTTGACCAAGCCCACAATCATGTAAAAACTGGTGGTTTTTCCCGCTCCATTCGGGCCCAAAAGCCCGACAATCTCTCCATGATTCACTACCAGGTTAACCCCATTGACCACCCGCCGGCGTCGATATTCCTTGACGAGATTGCGGGTTTCTATCAGTGCCGTACTGTTTTCCACGCCTTATTCTCCCAGCAACAAATCTTTTGAGTTGCTTCGTTCGTCAGGATAAATGATCAAACGCGCCTGCGGCTGGCAGATCATTTTGTTTTGGTCGCGCCAGAAGGTAATCACATCGCCTTCCAGGACATCGCGTCCACGCGTCACTCGCGGCTTGCCGGCCAGCACAATCTTGCCGCTGTCCACATCATAACTGGCCACCGCGCATTGTGCGTTTTTATCGTCTTGGATCATCTTCACATGGCCTTCCGCCTTGATCGCCGAGACCTTGCCCTCTTTCTCGAAATGCACCAGGAGTTTGTCGGACTTCAATTGCATTTCCGGATCGGTGACCACGACATTCTCCTCAAACATCGCGTATTGGTTTTTGTAATCGAAGGTGAGGCGATCCGCCGTAATCACCGTCACGTTCTCCGCCGATTCCAACGATTCCTCGGCCCTCAGGACCGTGGCCATTACGCCCATCAGCAGCAGGCCCGACCATAACGTGCAAATCAACTTCATTTCTTTACTCCCGCATCCAACGACCGAACGTCTTTGAGCACCACTTTGACGTTCTTGAAAATCTGGATTCGTTCCTTGCTTTTGCTCCAGTAAAAACCTTCTCCGGTAATCACCATATTTTCGCGTGAAATACGCACCGGCCCTTCCGAACCGGCGCGACCGCCATTCGGATCCAAGGTACAGTTCGGCGCCGTCACGGAAGCTTCCACCTGGCCGTCCTTGTACATGTTCATCTTCAAATTCGTGATTTCGGTTACGCCATCCGGCTTAACCTTGGCATAATCGCCCAACGTCTCGGACTTCAAATTTCCCTTTTCGTCATATTCCGGCAACCGAAATTCCTTCACCGTTTGCGTATCCAGACTCTCGGCGGCAAAGGCCGCCGAAACGCTCAACGCCAACATGACTACCGAAAATCTACTCCTCATCGAATCCACCTACATATCGTTTTAAAACATTGGCCCATAATCCCTTTGATTTAAGGATCAGCTCAATGACTTCCCGGGCCGCCCCTTCGCCACCCCGCCGCGTGGTAATCCATGCCGCCTGATCCCTGACTTCCTCGACCGCATTCGCCACGGCGACGGGAAAGCCGACAGCGGCCATAGCCGGCAAGTCGACCACATCGTCGCCTACAAAGCAAACGCTCTCGGGCTTGACGGACATCTTTTTACACAGCTCACGGATAGCAAGGTTCTTGCGTTTGACCCCATCCATCAACACGTCCACTTCCAATTCGCGCGCCCGACGAACCACGGATTCGGAGGTACGGCCGGTAATCAACGCCAATTTCAGTCCGCCTCTGACGGCCAATTTAAACCCATGTCCGTCATGCACATTGAAGACCTTCCATTCCCCACCGGGGCCATACACAATATCGCCCCGGGTAAGAACGCCATCGACATCGAACACGACCACCTCAACGCGTGCCGCTCTCTTTTTAATCGACAATCGCATCAATGCTCCTTAACTGGCGCCAGAGTTTTTTCAGGTTGGAAAATGGAATCGCGTTGTCTTTGTCGGAAAGCGCTTTTTCAGGCTCAAGATGAGTTTCGAGGAAGATGCCGTCGCAACCGGTCGCCACAGCCGCCCGGGCCAGGTTCGGCGCCCAACGGCCATCGCCGCCAGTCCGGTCGCCAGCGCCACCGGGCAGCTGAACGCTGTGTGTGCAATCGAAGACCACCGGATATCCATATTCTCGCATGATCAGCAAGCTGCGCATATCGGCTACAAGGTTATTATACCCAAAACTAACGCCGCGTTCTGTAATAATTATACTCTTATTTCCAGTGCTTTCCACTTTGGCAATCACATGGCGGATATCCCAGGGCGACAGGAACTGGCCCTTCTTGATATTCACGGTCTTCCCGCTTTCACCCAGAGCCAGCACTAAATCGGTCTGACGACAGAGAAACGCCGGCAACTGTAAAATGTCAGCCACCTCGGCAGCCAAAGGCACTTCCGCTTCGGAATGTACATCCATCAGAATGGGCAGTTTGTAACGTTCCTTGATCTCCGCCATGATCGGAAGTCCCTTGGACAAGCCAGGACCACGGAAAGACTTGTGCGAAGTGCGATTGGCCTTATCGTACGATGCTTTAAACACCAGAGGGATCTTTTCCCGACGAGCAAACTCCGCCAGTTTCCCCGCCAGCTCCAGGCACAGTTCCCGGCTTTCGATCACACAGGGTCCAGCCATCAAGGCCAACGGATGACGCCCTCCCAGCTTTACTTTTCCGGCTTGCACAGTCTTTGTCATAAGGCCCTGAGGATAAAATAAACCTTTCAACAAATAAAAGCATAAAGCATGCGACAGGTCGATTCAGCATTTTATGGAGAAAGTCGCCCGTACGCAGCTACGCAGCCGCCGGCGTAAGCCGGTGGTCTTCTCCGTGCGCGTATACAAGACGGCTGACTCCGAAGCCCCACCCCCAACTCCAAAAAGAAAAGGGCGTTGCAGTTTTAACCGCAACGCCCTTTTTCGCTGGTTGAAGCGATCCTTACGGGAGCAAGTTCTTCACGCTCACGCGGTAAACGCCCACGACCCCTTCCGGCGGCAGGTCGATGTAAACATTCTGCGGAGGCGTGCCGGGAATCCCGGTCCCCAGAATATTGAATAGCCCGCTTATAATGTCATCGCTACGGCTGACGGTGTAGATCCGAGCCTCCTCGCTGTCCCAGGTGATCATAATCCGTCCGTCCGGAAGCATCGACTGAGACGTGATCCGCAAGTACGACTCAGGATCTGTCGATGAAGTTCCCGCAATCGCTTCATCCGCATTGCTGACGCCATCGCCATCGGCATCGGCAGACGGGATCATCGCCATCGCATTCAATGTCGACGAAGGCGCCCCTCCCCCAGGAGGCAACGGGACTTGATTGGTTACTTCGGTTAGGGAGAGCTGATCGAACAGAATGGCGCCGCCCAAGTCGAAGTCGCCATAGAGATCGGTGCTCTGAATGGTGCAGGTGACGCGCCCGGTGACCACCGCCGAAGCCGGGGAAGTCGCAATGACCGAGAAATACACCCAGGTATCGGCCGGCTGACTGCCGCGGAACTTGCCGGAGTCCCGTGTATATTGCGGCGTCGGAGTAGCCGCCCCGTTCGTCATGAAGGACAAGGACATCTGCCCCCAAGAAGAACCGTCTGACGTAAATTTTGCTTCCGACGGCGAGAACAGGAAGCCTTCCAGCTTATAGACCTTGCCGGACTGGGCCGTGAAGTCCTGCGTAATCGGATTCAACGGATACGTCAAAGCCAGGGATTGATACGGACTGAGGCAGTAGTCGAGGATGATAAACCCGGCATTATAGCCTCCGTTCCACGTCCAACCCGGCAACTGGTTCGTGTTCTGCAACAACATGCAGTTGCCTGGGGCGCCATCGTCAAAGCCGGCATTCACCAGCAATCCGGACATGGTCGTTCCGGTGGAGACCAGGGACTGGCTGATCGCATCGAAGTAGACCGAGCCGGAGAAGTTGCTGCCCGAGCCCAACAGACTTACCAACGTACGGCCATAGACCGTTCCACCCGGCGCCACGCCCGAAACCGTCAGATTGGTCCAGACATCCGCCGGCGTGTTGGTGGTAAAGGCATGACTCGCATAGGACAACAGCACGTTTCCTGCCGCATCGAGGTACTGAAGAAGGACGAGAGCCTGCAGAGAGGAACTGCCGCTCAACCGCTCGGACGACGGAGTAAACGCATACCCCGACGATCCATACCGATAACCAGGGGTCGCATCCCAAGTCTGGGCCATCAAGGTTTCCGGATAGAAGATCTTCAACGCCTTCGAGCCGGCAAACGTGTAAGTGTCGTCGATCTGCCCGGCATTGCCCATCGCGGTCCAGTTGTCGATATACTTCAACACGGTGCCCTTGGACGTATACTCGAAGCTCGGATTCCACAGTGCACCGGCCTGCGTATTCGTCATCGGAATATTGGTCGTCGTCAAACGCAACCCATCAAAGTATAGGGCGCCGCCAAAACCCGCATCCGAGCCTAGAATGGCCGCCGAGGCGCGACCCTGAACCGAGCCGCTCCATGGAGCGCGGTTGGTCACCGCAAACTTCACCCAACTGTTCGTCGGGCTGGCCGCAGTAAACTGCCCGGCGTCCACTACCGAGACCAAGTCTGTCCCGTTGTTGTAGAACTCCAGCAGGTAGGCGCCATAGGCCGAGCCGGCGAATTTCTCCGTGCCCGGATTGTAAATGTAGCCTTCCAAGACGTAGCTCATGCCATTATTGTTCAAGCCCGCCGACTGCACCAGACTGGCGTTGTCGAACATCGCCGCCTGGGCTCCGCCTGCGCTCTGCGCGTTGCCGTAGCCGACCAGGGCTTTGATCAAATTGACTTCGGGTATCGTATTGGTAACGGTCATTTCATACCGGTTCCAGCGATTCGGATCCGCTTTCAACCCAGCATAAATGTTGTTGGTCGCCACGCTGCGCGGCGAGGCTTCTCCGTTCACCCAGAACTCGATCCTCATCCACGTCTCGTTGGAAGAAGAGGTAAAGTTCTCCTCAGCATTTCCATTGATCGAGAATCTGAAGATATTGCCCTGGCTCAACGACACCGGCACGGTCTGGCCTATGCTGCCGTAGCTGTCATTTATCCAGCCCGGGAAGACGTACCCATTGGTGCCCGTCTCTGCCGCCCACAATTCCTGTCCGCCTTCCCCGGACCGAGTCCAACTCGTCGGCTCGGTATTTCCGGCTGAACCAATTTCAAAGCCGGGATTGAGCAGCAGATTTCCCGAAAACCCGGAGACGGGCATGGCTTGCTGCATCAAATTGTTCGGGTAGGTAATGGCCAGGGACTGTTCTTCGTCGAACTTGACGCTGCGGGCGATGTAGCCGGCATTGGTGCCGCCCAGCCAGCTCCAGGCGGGCAGGTCGCCGGTCAGCAACAGCTCGTAAACGTTGCCCGGCGGGTTGTCGTCGAAGCCGGCGTTGCG
>MHBK01000064.1 GCA_001804865.1 Lentisphaerae bacterium GWF2_57_35 | reverse complement strand
CGAACCCGTACCGCTCAACGCGCCCGCATAAGCGCCGTCGAACTCCTGGCTGAAGATCAACTGGGCTTCGTTGCGAATGGCGCCTTGCAGCGAGTACGTATGCCCCTCCAGCGCGCCGTTGCTGACCACGGTGCCCAAGGCGTAGCTGTTCGTGCCCAGCAGGAGCAGTTTGTTGACCGTCGTCGCCCAATCCGAGCGATCCTTGATGAGTCCGCCGTTGACGATCGACCCGCTGATGATGTTGGTCCAGATCGGCGTGTCGAGGGTCCGCACGCCGCCGTTAAGGTCGACGCCGCCGGCCAGGGTGAGCGGTCCGTTGGCGCTGGTAAGCGAAAGGGTCACGCGCCCGTCGATGCGGACATCCTTCTCGACCGTCTTGCGCTGCGCGTCGCCAGAGCGATAGAGCGTATCGTGACCGAAAATCAAGGCGCCGCCGCGCGGCAAGGCCTCGTCGCCCAACTGCTCGATGGTTCCCGTTGCGAGGTAGATCGTGCCCGTCAGCGACGCCTGCGACCGCAGCCGCAGGACGCCGCCGCTGACGCACAAGTCGCCGACGCCGTCCGTCCTGCCGCCATTCACAATGGCATAGCCGGCATCGGTTATGTGCAAGGTTCGCGGCCAGCCAATCTGCATGTAAAGGGTATGGCCATTCAAGTTCAACGCGCCGCTCGTCAGCGTCAGATCGCCGGACACGCCGGCATTCAGAAGAATCGTAGAATTTGTGTGCAGGTTGATGGTGGCGGGCCAGTTCAGACTGGTCGTATTCGAATTTTTGTTGATAGCGCAGATCCCGAAACCCACGTTCGCACCCGCTCCATGCACTTCCACGGTCACGGAACCGAAAGTGGGCGCCGTATTGGCTAAAATCAACGCAGCGTTCGTGCCGATGTACACCGTATTGGAGCCGTACGAACGCGCCGTGGCGACGTAGACAGGGCCTTCATCGATCCAAAATCCGCCGGAGAAAGGACTGTCCGACGAGAGGGAAAGGGCCGCCCCGCCTCTCTTGGCCAAGCCGCCATTCGAGACCTTGCCGTTAAAATAGACAGAATTGGACACGGTGATGGAGCGCGTGCTTCCGGAAAGATTTACATTGCTATAGAAAGTGAGATTGCCTCCGCCCGCGTAGCCGAGGGTAACGTCGCCCTCCAGCGCAACATTGCGGCGAATATTGCGCATACTGGTTGAATCCGGACGATAAACCGTGCCTTCGGCCATAAACAGCGTTCCCGTTCCATTCAAATCGGACAAGCTCTGCCGGATTTCGCCCTGCGCCAGCACGATGTCGCCCTGGAGCCCCGCGGCCGGGCGCAAGACCAAAAAACTCCCGCCGGACTTGTGCAGCGCGCCGTCGCCGCCCGTCTTCGTGCCGCTCAAGCCGCCTGCGGTCATCGTAAACGAGGTATCGTTGGTCACGTAAAGGGTATGCGCGCCGGCATCGAGATTGCCCCGCGTCTGGAACGAGCCGGAATCGATCCGGATTCGGGCCTCCTGCCCCAACGTCATATCGCCGGGCAGCGTGACCGTGCCGGAGGCGGTGCAGCGGATGGCGCCGTCCGCTTCGGTAATGCCCAGGCCGTACAGGTTAATGGCATTGGGCCGCCAGGTTCCGGCTCCATTCACTTCCAGCGTGGCATTGGAGCCCACGTTCACCGCGCCCTCGCCCATCGCGTTCGTATGCCCCGCGATGCGCGCCGTTCCTTTCCAAACCGACAACCCGCCGGCAAACGTGTTGTTGTTCGACAACGCCACGACGCTGTTTTGCATCACTTCCAGGCCGCCGCTTCCGGATACGACGCCGCCGAGCGTCAGGACGTGGCCGTTATCGCCATACACGGCCAGGCCGCTGCCGCTGTTATCCAACGCGCCATGAAGGGACAAATCGCCCAGCACGGGATTCAGCTCCAGGACGTCCGACGGATCGCCGTCGCCGGCGATGGCCATCGTGAACGCGTGCGCGCCCGCCGAGGCATTCTCGATCTTCGGGTGGGCGCCGCCAAAATCGTAAAAGCGCAGGGAGTCGCCGGCGAGGGTTCGGCTGACGGCATTGGAAAAGTAAATCGCGTGCAGCGGTTTTCCCGCGCCGCAGTTGTTGGTCATGTCCACATGCGCGTCATTGGCGAAGAACAGCACGGCGTTGTTGTCCGGGCAGTCCCAGTAGTCGCTCATGTCGCTGTGCTTGTACCATCGGGCGCCGGCGGCGCCTTGCTGCCAGTTGCCGTCAGGCGCATCGCTCTTCCAGGAAAAAGTTTCCTGCCCTAGAGCTGTACTATATGCAAGTGCACTTCCCAGCAGTATCGTCCCCGCCAGCCAACAACGCCATTTTCTTTGAAAGGATTTCACGGAGGAACGATTGACTGCGCGCGGATTTTTCATGAGTCCTCTTTCTTCATTTTGCATTGCGCCCAATGGAGGCCTTCGAGACCGGCAGATCGCCGGAGCCCTGCCAATTAGTTGAACTAAACCACAAGGCCGCCGCATGGCTCCAGAAAAAAATACAAAGAACTTGAAGGAAGAGACAAAATGAATAATCAGTAAACGGAAGAAAGCCGCCAGGTTATATTATTTACACGTCGAAACGCTGGTTTACGAAAACAGGCCGCGCAACAGGAGAAGAGGTTCATCATGGATCGAACGGGCGTCAGGAGCGCAAGGACCCTCATGCCGGGGAATGCGCTTGCGCTGGCCTTCCTGCTCCTCGCGGGGCGCGGGTCCGCATTGGAAATCGAGGACCTGAGCCTGTCCGGAACAAACCTGACGATCGAATGTCCGGCTCGCCCAACGGATTATTATGTGGTGCGTTCGTCCGCGTCGCTGGAAAAACCGACCTGGGTTCCTGTCTCCGTCGCCGAGGGAACCAATCGACAGATATCCACCTTCCAAAACGTCCAGCCAATCAGCTTCCTCGCCTTGGAAGCCGTGGTCAGAACCAACGCCCTGGATCTCGATGACGACGGCTATTCCGACGTCGAGGAGCTGACGCAAGGAACCGATCCGCTGTGCTATTCCAATCAAGCCCGGCGCCTGATCGAGCATCCTTATGACGACCTCTACCAGGACGGAGCCTGCCTGGTGACCTCCAACGGAACCAAGTATGTCGTCTATACGGAAATCAATTTGCCGTCGATCGGTTACGGCAAGGGTTACGGCAAGGACGGGTCCGGGGGCCTTCGCTACGTCCTGGCGGCCAACACCTCCGCCTATTCGGTCGTCTGGGTGTCGCAGCAGGTTTGGGGCACGGAACTCCCGCAGCCGGGACGTTCTTATCGGCTGTCGTTCGACGGACGCGCGGAACAGGCCCACCACTTCTTCAACTTCTATTGGTATAATGGAAACTATTACTCCGGGCGGACCAGCCCGAGCGGCTCGCTCACGGCCGAGCATCTATACTTCTACGAACCCGTGACCTTCTCGCGCGAATGGCAGCATTACGAGCGCGACTTTTACTTTCAACGCGATCCCCGCTTCTCCAGTTGGGGCCATCCGGCCTCGCCCGTTTTCACCATGCGGTTCGAGCCGTGCGTCGAGGGAACCTTGTATATCGACAACCTGACGCTGGAGGAAATCTATCCGCCGCGCCCGAAGGCGCCGCGCCTCGCCAACCGGGGCTTCGAGCGCGGCTTCTACGGCTGGAGCGACACCTGCTTTTGGGTCCTGCACGGCCTGGCGCCGGCCACGGAAACGAATCGCGCCCATTGGGCCGTCGCCGAAGACGCCGCGCACTCCGGACGCCGCTCCATCCAGCTCGTCCGGCAAGGCACGGAGGGCGCCCGGTTTCTCCCCTCCCTGCAAGGCGCGATCGAAAAACTGGAGCCGGGCGCGAACTACTTGATCACCTTTTGGATCCGGACGATCGGCGACATCGGCAGCCTTTCCGTCACGATACAGGACAACACCTGGGGCGGCTATCTGCTGCAAGGCGCGGCCGGCTCCAGCGCGGTCTGGAAGCGCATGGCCTACCTGATGTACCGCTACGGCGACACGAAAACCTACGGGCTGCCCGGCCTGGTCAACGGCGGCCCCCAAACCGAACGCGCGGCCATGATCTCCATTACGCCGCAGGTCGTCCCCTGGCCAACCACCCTGTACATCGACGATTTCCAGATGGACGTCGTGAACGACGCGCTGGCCGACGCCATCACCAACGCGGTCGCGCACGGCGTGGACCCCTGCACTCTGCCCGGCTTCCCCGCCGGCGACAACGCCATCGAAGAACTGGACGAGCCCTTCCTCCTTCGCACCGACTTCGACGAAATCTCCCAACAACAGCCCTTTGCCCCCGGCTATCGCCTGTTGGACCCGACCAACTCGCTCTCGCTGCCTTTCGTCGTCGAAAGGAATACCAACATCGCCTGGTCCTCCGACGACGTGGAGCTGGCCTTCTCGATCTCCGACTTCCAATCCAATGTCCTCTGGTCCGCCACGCAAACCGTCACGCTGGTCTCGAATGCTTACACCGGCGCGCTGGCCGTGACGGAAGCGCCTTTCAGCGGGCGTCTGCCGGAAGGCGTGTTCGCCTATGCCGTCGAAGCGGTCCTCTCGAACGACGCACGCTGCGTGGCCGCCCGCGACCGGTTCACGGTGTGCGCGTATACCAACGCCATTCCCGCCGACCCCACAAACTGCTTCCTGGGCGTGGATGAAGACCTGCTCACCGCCTTTGCGCAGGACTGGTACAGCGGCCAGGTCTATCCCGTCCTGGAGAGCATGGACTTCGAGTTCGAAAATCATTTGCCCATCTACCGACAGATCGGCGCCAAGACCGTCCGCCTCTGGCTGTACGGCGAAAACCCCAACGAAATCGCGCGGCTCACCGCCGCCGTGGCGCGGGTGCGTTCCGCGGGCATGGAACCGTTGGTGTGCATCAACGGCTACGTCGGCGCGCTGACCAACCAATGCTACTCGCTGGGCAGCGCGGCCAACTACGACGCCCGCTGGAACCAAGCCCAGTGGGAAACGTACATCCGAAATCTGGCCCGCCTGTTCACCAACGAGCTCTCCGTTCGACACTGGGAGATTCTGAACGAACCCTCCAGCTACAACAACCGGGTGGAAGCCTACACCAACATCCTGGGCTCCTCCTATCGCGTGTTGAAGAGCGAAAACGCCAACCTGGTCGTCCACGGCTTCACGCAAATCCTCGATTTCGGCACGCTGGCCATGATCGAGGCCTGCGCGAAGAGAGGCGCGCTCTCGAACGTCGACTGCATCGACTATCACGCCTACAGCGATGTGACCTGCGTGGACTTCCCCTACATCGAAAAACTCAAAGGCATCGTCCGGAAATATGCGGATCTCAATCCGGCGCCGTTTGGAGAAGGCGAGGTTTACCTGCCGACGAGCATTCCGATCTGGATGACCGAATACACGCCCGACCAGCCCCTGATCTCCTCCGAAAACCGGATTCTGAACGAGGAACGCGCGCGCGCCGCCGCGCTGATGCAAAAGCTCCTGACCGCCAAAGCATATAATTTAAACCATTTCATTCTCTACGGCGTCGCGCAGCATCACGGCATGGGGTTCTCCGCAAAACCCGTCCACCGGCCGGCCGCAAGCTGCATTCCGAACCTGAATTACGCCGCGGCCCGGACGTTTGCCCGCCATCTGAATTTCAGCCGCGTCGAAGGGGTCTGCCACACCGATCGCCTCCGGGCTTTTCTGTTTAAAACCCACGAAGGCCGCGAGGCGGCCGGCGCCTGGACGGCGGCGCAAACCGACGCGAAGACCGTGGGACCCCTGCCCTCCGCCCTCACGCAAGTGCGCCTGGATGGCTCCGCCCAGCTCCTCGACGAGGGCGCCCTGCTGACCCTCACGGAGGAACCGGTCCTGTTGCTCCCCGTCAATCCCGACGCCCCGTATTCGTGGGAAACCCTCTTCGGCGCAGACTCCACCGCCATCGTCTATCCCTAACCCGGATGTTTCCGGCCCCTCACCGCACGACGTGGCGGATCGCCACCAGCGTGATGTCGTCGGTCGGCGCCCTCCCCCCCATGAAATCGAACAGCTCGCCGCGCACCGCGTCCACAAGCGGTTTGGAGGACAGCGCCCCATGACGACAGACGGCGGCCGCCAGCCGCTCGAGCCCATATTTTTCTTGGGCGGAATTTATCGCTTCGATCGCACCGTTCGAATAGAGCAAGAGGCCGTCGCCTGGCTCCAGCGCAAAGGCGCCGTCGGCCGCATGAGGCTCCAAGTCCGAAAGACTCCCCACGGCGACGTTGCCGCTTGGAACAAGCTCGACGGTTTTCGTTTTTTCCCGAAAGACCACGATGTGCTCATGGCCTACCCGGCAATACTGCATGAGCCGGGCGGCGGGATCCCACTCCAGATACACCAAACTGACGAAGGCCTCGCGGCTCAGGTTGGCCTGCAGGATGCCGCTCGCTTTGCAAACGAGCTCCCGCGGTTCAAAGCGTTCCTGCGCGAAGGTCATGACAGCGGCCTTCACCATGGCCATCGACAGCCCCGCGGCCAGCCCCTTGCTGTTTACACCGCCCACGACGATGGCCAGACGCCGCCCCTTCTCGGTCTCGCGTTCCAGAAAGTCGTAGTAATCCCCCCTCATTTCCTGCGCGGGCTGCATAAACCCATGCACGTCGAGCCCTTCCATGTCGGGCGCCGCCGGCGGCAGCAGCCTCCGCTGGATTTCCCGGCCGAGCTTCATTTCCTGCTTCAGCCGGTCTTGCTCGACCAGTTCCTTCACCAAATGCGCGTTCTCGATGGACACCGCCGCCTGAAGCCCGAACGCTTTCATCAATTCCAATTCCGCCTCGCCAAACACATCGGCGCTCATCCGCGTATCCAGATAGAGCACCCCCCAATCGGCCTGGCGCAAAATCAACGGCACGCACAAGGCCTGGCGTACGCCCTGAAAGCAAAGTTCCTTGCCGGCCGCGGTATGATCGCCGGCGTTGGCGATCACCGGCGTCTGCTCCTGCTGGGCCTGTTCGACCAGCGCCAGGCTCACGCGATACTCTTCGTAACTGAAGGGCTGCGCCAGGACGCCCGATTCCACGCCCCGAGCCACCGACAAAGCCAATTCGTTGCCCGACTCGCGGCGCAACAGCAGGAGACCTCGCTCGCCGCCCGTCACGCGCAGCGAATACTGCACCATCCGTTCGAGCAGTTCCTCCAGCACCAAGATCGAGCCGATCGCCTGCGAGGCCGACAGCAGCGAATCGAGACATCGTTTGCGCGTCAGCTCGACGCGGCTGTGCGCGTCGGCTTCGCGCCGCTTGAAGCGGTTCAACAGCTGATCTACGCGATCGCTAAATAAATGGGCGTCGCATTTCGTAAAGAGTTCGCGCGCGTCCAGCAGGTACTCGTAGGCGCGGCGATCGCCGCCGTCGCGCTCCAGCATCAGCAACGCCGCTTCGCATTTCAGGTGCGCTATCCGATAAATATCGCAGGTATGGTTTTCCAAGTGGCGAAGACCTTGCTGCCAAATCCGCAGGGCCTTGCGATGCCGCCCCTCGAGCCAATGCCACGTCCCCTGAACCTGGAAGCTCCACCCCGCGATGTAGCGGAACTTTTCTCCCAACTGGCGCGACTTTCGGCAAAACCACAAGGCTCTTCGGCGATACCCCTTGAGTTTGTCGCGCGGGCGCCCCGGCGCGCGCAGCGCGTTCAGATACACCTGCGCCGCCATCGGATAGGACCACAGGGACCATGTGGATATGTCGTGACGCGGGATTAGTTCGAAGGCCTTTTCGACATCCGCTATGGCTTGCTCGTGATCGCCCCTCGTCGACTCCATCAGGGCATAGTTGACCAACCCCGTGCTTATGCAAAGATATTGCTGGGTATCGCGGAAGGCCGCGAAATACTCTTCCCGTCGTTGCAGCAGCTCGTCCCAGTCCTTCCCCGAAAAGGCGGCGAGGTGAAGTTTGTCGTGAAGCAGCCAGGCATGAACCACCTTCATCTGCATCGTACGCGAGAATTCCAGCCATTCTTCGCACTCCCGGTCCGCCTTCTGAAACTCCCCCGTCAGCACCCGAAGATGCGTTCCCGTCGAGACCGCCAGGCCGCAGTAAAACCAGCCGCCCAGTTGGCGCACCAATTCCACGGCGCGCGCCGCATGGGGGAGGCCTTCCCGGGGCGTATTTTCCACCTCGTGAATCACGCAGTAGAAGGCGTGATAACCGGCCTCTTGCACGCGGCTCCCGATTCGTCGCGCGCCCTTGAGGCCCAGCTCCATGCTTCGGCGGGCCGCTTGAATCCACGGAAGCGTGCTCCAGACCACTCCGCCCCCCATGTAGAATTCGACCAGCTCCTTGCATGCGCCTCGACGTTCCGCAAAGTTGACGGCCTTCAGATAGGCATAGAAGGTCCGGTCGATGTCGATGAAGTATAAAATGTAGGACAACCGGGCCAGCATTCGAACGACGGCCAGATCGCGCGAATTCGTACACTCCTCCGGCTTAATGAACAGCCTCGGCAGCAGCATGTGCAGCAGTTGCGCGCCAAACTCCCGCAGAATGCCGAGTTTCACCAGCCAGGGATTTCGCGGCATCGGCACGCGCAACAAGCGCAAGGCGCGCATGATGACGTCCACGCAGGCCCGGGTATCGCCCTTTTCGTGCAGCGCATCCGCCTTTTTCGAAATAACCCGGGCACGGCGCAGCACGTCGCCGTCGCCGATCAACCGCTCGCACCGCTCCAGCGTCGCAACCGCCTTTTCGTATTGCCCCCACAGCCAGTACGTCTCGCCCAGGTCTTCCAGGCAATCGATATATTGCTGCGTGGGCCCCAGGCCTGCGCTCTCCATGAGGCCCAGCGCGGTCTCGAAAAACGCCGCGGCCTTCTTATTGGCAAACGTGGATTTTGCGGCATACGCGGCCTTGACCGAATACAGCAGCGCCTGGTCGCGCACGCCGCCGTTTGCATAGTGATAGGCCAGATCGTAGACCACCCGCTCGAGGCGCCCCTGGTTCTGCGCTTCCAATACCTCCGCGGCGCGGCGGTGGAACGGCACGCGCTCGCCGGGGCTCAGGCGTCCGAAAAAAGCTTCCCGCACCCGGTCGTGCGGGAACTGCAAACGACCGCCTTCCCCCGTCCCCCGAACCAGAAGCTGACGATTCACGGCCTCTTCCAGGACGGAAAGCACGTCGTCGACCGAAACGCGCAGACATTCCGCCAACAAGACCGGATGCACGATCTTTCCAATGACGGCGGCGCAAGACAGCGCGGCGATCGATTTTTCCGGCAGATTCTGGACGCGGCGCAGGATCATATCGACCACGCGGTCGGGCAGGACGGCCTTCTCGAGCGCCTGGGGATCGAAGGTGTACCGCCCTTCGAAAGCGCAGACAAGGCCCTCGGCCGTCAGCGACCTCAGCGTCTCGAGCACGCAAAACGGGTTGCCGTCGGATCGCTTCTTCAAATGCGAAGCCAACGCCGGCGCGTCGTCCACCCGCCCGCGCAACACCTGCCTGACCAGTTCGAGCACCTCGGCCTCGTTCAACGGGTCCAGCCGAAGGTGCGTCAGGCGGACTCGTTTCTCGCGCTTCACCCGGTCGAGCAGCAGCCGGAGCGGGTGCTCCGCGGGCGCCTCGTTCCCGCGAAACGACGCGACCAGCAGCAGCGAAGCGCGCGACAGCCGGAGCGCCACGCGCTCGATGACTTCGATCGTCACCTCATCGGCCCATTGCAGGTCGTCCAAGTGCAACACCACCGGCCGGGCGGGCGTGCCAAGCAGCAGGAGGAACTCCGAGAGCGTGCTTAAGAAACGAAGACGCTCCTTCTCCGGATCAAGGCGTTCGAGCGCAGGCGCCGGCCCCAGCAGTTTTTCGATGGACGGACACACCTTCGCGATCTCGCTGACGCGCTCGCCCAACGCGGTCTGGATTCTAGCCGCCGCCGCCGCGCGCTCCGCTTCGCTCAGCCGTTTCGTCTGCTCGATATAGGTCTCCACGGCCTCGGCAAAAATCGTGCCCGTCGCCTGCGAGGCGTAGGGCTCGCATTTGCCGGCCAGAAAGAACCCCCGCATGGCGTGAACGTCCTCGCGCAGCTCGTCGGAAAGGCGGGACTTGCCGGCGCCGGGGTCGCTTTCGATGCAGCACAGGGCGCCTTCCCCCAAACGCACTCTTTGCAGCCGGTCGCGCAACAGGCTCAATTCCCGGCGCCGGCCGACCAATTTCGTCGAAAAGACCGGCTGGCTGAGCCGTTCGACGCGTCCGGGCTCGAAGTCCGGGTCTTCCTTTCCCTGGCGTCGCAGCTCGCTGAACGTCTCCAGGTCCGCCACGAGGCCCATCAGACTCTGGTATCGATCCGCCGGGTCCTTGGCGATCATGTGCGAGACCATGCGGTCGAGAATCTCCGGCACGTCCGGCCGCAGCCGCGCGATCGCGACCGGCTCCTCCGCGATGTGCCGATAAACCAGGGCATCGACGTCTTCCGAATCGTACGGCAATCGTCCGGCCAGCAACTCGTAAAAAAGAATGCCCAGCGAATACACGTCCGACCGCGCGTCCACCGGCTTTCGCAGAATGCCCGTCTGTTCCGGCGCCAGATATCCGAAGACCTGCCGCACGGCCGGCCCCTGGGGCACGCGCATCAGATCCAGCAGCAGATAGTTGCCGAAATCCCGGATGCGAACCTCCGGCTTGCCGTCGACCCAATGGACCAGCACGCTTTCCGGCGACAACGACAGATGCAGGCATCCGCCCTGATGCGCGCGGTCCAGCCCGCACGCGATGCGCTGCACCACGGCGACCACCCTGTCCACCGGCATCCTTACGTTCGGGTTGCACCGTGAAAGGGATTCCATTCCGCGCTCCGGTCCCTCCAGCACCACATAGTCCTGGTCCTGCCACTGCCCCCAGTCCCAAACCTTGACAATCAGACCCCCTCCCATGATCTTGAGCGCATCCATCACCTTGCGGTAGCGATACAAAGATTCGACCGAACGATGCGCGGCGTCCGGATGGAGCACCTTGACCAGCACCTGCTTTTTCACCTTCCGGTCGAACGAGAAATATTCTTCACTGATGAAATCCGAGCGATATTTCTCGCTCAATTCATACCGATCATTCGCGATGGTCTGCAAACGAATCATTGAGTCCTCCTCCATTCTGTGCGAGTTTCTATCCGCTCGTCTGGCGGCCGAGTCGAAGAAAGCTCCAGAAGGCTCGTTGACTGCATTATGAATAGTCAACATACCCAAACAACTTGAATTCTAGTACGCATCTAGTCGTATTGCACGTTTAAAAAGGTTGGCTCGCCTAAAAAGCCGGCACATACCCCCACAAGCCGTGAGTTCAGACACAAGCAAGGCCTGACCACAAATCGCCGACCATTCCAAAGCAATCGCCATCGCCAATTATTCACCCGGTATAAAGATAGGATCGAATGTAGAAAAACCTCTGGCCTCAGATTCAAATGCTCGACAAATCGACTGCAAATCCATATGCAATCTAGTATACATATAGCTATTGACAAAGAACAGACGCCCCTGTACAACTCAACTGTGCATAGAATTACGGTATCTTGTTCATGGAACAGGAAGGTCATGTGGATATGAAGAAAACAAATACTGAACCCAGCAAACCTGCAGAAGCACAACTTTCTCGCGACAAGCGAAATCGGGAGTTTTTATATCATCAACTCGCCGAAATTGTGCGCAAAGACATCGATGAGGGAAAATTCAAGCCTGGGCAACGCTTGCCGTCCATGGATGACATGTCAGAACAGTACAACGTCAACAAAGTGACTGTTCGCAGAGCGCTGGCGGAATTGAATGCCGCGGGATACATCTACTCGGTTCCCGCTCAAGGCACTTATGTGGCTGAAAGATCTTCATTTACAAAAACCCAGGCCCGGAATCACCTATTGACGGTCGGCCTGATCTCCCATTTGATGGTCCCCGGAAACACCGGCTTGTATCACATGGACATCATCCAGGGCATCCGGGATGAACTCAGCAAGCTCCATGCAAATTTGGTCATTCTGCCGGCCCGGCATATCGAACCGCAGATCAAGATTTACGACCACATCGTTCAAGCAGGGCTCGATGCCATTATTTATCTGGGCATGTTTGAGCCGCAAACCCTGCGGCAAATGATCGACAAAGGTCCACCCGCCGTTTTGGTGGATTACACCCTCCGGAGTTTGATGGTCGATACGATCCTGTTGGACAACCGCGGGGGCGGATATCAGGCAGCCGAGCATCTGTTGTCGTTAGGCCACCGCTCCATCGGCGTGATCCTGGGTTCGGAAGAACAACACACCACGAAAGAACGCATGGAAGGCGTATTCGATGCCGTGGACCAGGCCGGCCTGTCCCGAAGCATCGTCAGAACCTTCAGAAGCGATTTCACCCGCGAGGGCGGCTACCAAGCCATGGCGGAGATTCTGAAGACCAACGATGTGCCCACCGCCATCTTTTGTCTCAATGACGAAATGGCCACCGGCGCACTCCAGGCGCTGCACTCGTTCTCCAATCTCTCGGTCCCCAAGGATATCTCGGTCATGGGATTTGACGATACCGCCTGGGCCACCGCCACTCAACCGCCGCTGACAACCATTCAAGTGGCCAGAATCCTGATGGGCCGCTTGGCGGTTCAAAGAATCATGAGCCGGCTTAAAGGCCAGGATCAAATGACCACCACCATCTTGCCCACCCAACTGGTCGTCCGCAATTCAACCACCCCTCCGGCAGAAGCCGTGAGTCAGATGCAAAACAGCGAAGGAAGCTAGGGGGAGGGAGTGGAAGAGTCCAAAGTCCAAAGTTTAGATCTTGAACTTCTCTGACTTTGGACTCCTTGGACCTCGGACTTTGGACTTTAAGCTCACCTTGTCTTCAGCGTATCGAAACGGAAGTTATCGAAGATGTGCCAGTCCGTATTGGTGACCGGCATGCCGAGAATGTGCACCACTCCTTTTATGCAGGCTTTTTCAGTGCCCTCAGGCGCCAGCATGCAAGGAATGGATACCGGCGAAAAGTCCTGGTCTTTCTTCACGGGCGTCGATTGAAACTGCTGAAGGTTCTCACCGGTTTTACTGAGGAATTGAACTTCCAAAAAGGATTCCGTCGACTCCGTACATACCGCGCGAATCCAAACTTCCGCCCGATATGATTTGCCGGCCGAGGCCTTGAGCTCCTGGGCAATGACGCGAAATTCATCCGACACATCGTTCGTGAACACATCCGTTACAGCCCCATAAGCCCCGCGCCGCTGATCGTCATGCCAGGTGCTGACTCTCCAATCCTGCCCGGCAACGTTCCAGTTCTGAAAGCTGCCGGTTTCAAAGCCGGGATTAATCAATTTGGCCGCTTGGGTTAAGGGTGCGGCCAACACAAGAATCGACAAAATGATTCCAAATCGTTTCATGGGGTCCTCGTTGCAACAGGCATTCAAACGCCTTTATGCGACTTCAGGAGCGAAATGTAAACGTCGTAATCGCGTTGATCGAAGCAGACAAAAACCACGCGCTCAAGGGTTCGATCCCCCAATAGGCTCCGAAACCAGAAGGAAAGCCGAGAGCCCTTAAATCGGGCAATCGCAATTCTTTTGAATACGTGACATCAAGTCCGTAAACCGGGGATCCCGGCGGATCGCATCGAGATCGGAATCTTTCGAGATGTGATCGAAATCGTCATACCCCATGCTAACAGACCGTTCCAAGGCGTTCAGGGCTTCAGCCGTCTTCCCCACCAAGGCATAGCTGCAAGCGAGATTATACCACACCCGATCCTCCCGGGGACGTTGCTGGACCAAGGCCAAATCGACTTTCAAGCCGTCTTCATACCGTCCGGTCCGGGTATAAAGGTCGCCCAACGCCTCAAGAATCTGATCGTCGTCCGGGCATCGTTTTCTCAACGCTTCCAGAAAAGCGATCTCGATTCGCTCCGGACGGCGGGCTGTGCGTTTTGTTCGGGTTTTCATCGATGGGATAACATCCACTCATTCCAACGGAATCCAAGCCCCAAGGGCTCTTCACGGCCGTTTTTCAAGAGGCACAAAGTTCTGTTGCGTCGCGCCCACATAAAGCTGGCGGGGTCGGTAAATCTTCTGGTCGGCATCCTGGCGAAGCTCCAACCAGTGAGCGATCCATCCCGGCAATCGCCCGAGGGCAAAAAGCACCGTATACATGGCGGTCGGAAAGCCCATCGCCCGATAGGTGATGCCCGTATAAAAGTCCACATTGGGATAAAGATGCCGGTCTTGGAAATACGGATCGGCAATGGCCTTCTCTTCCAGCTTGATAGCGACATCCAACAACGGGTCCTGAACATTCATCTTATCCAGAATCGTGTAGCAAATCTTTTTGGCAATCTTGGCGCGGGGATCGTAGGACTTGTAAATGCGATGCCCAAAGCCCATCAGACGGAAAGGATCGGCTTTGTTTTTCGCCTTTTCCAACACGGTTTCGGCGCTCAAGCCGTCCCGATGGATCATCTGGAGCATTTCGATCACGGCCTGATTGGCGCCGCCATGCAGGGGACCCCACAAGGCGCATATACCCGCCGAAATCGCTGCATAAAGATTGGCCCGCGTGCTGCCCACCTGCCGGACGGTCGCCGTGGAGGCGTTCTGCTCGTGATCGGCATGAATGATCAGCAACTGGTTCATCGCCTTAACCAAATACGGCTCGATCTTGTAATCCGATACCGGCGACGAGAACATCATGTTCAGGAAATTCTCGCAGTACGAGAGCTTCTGACTCGGATACACAAACGGCTCGCCCACCGACTTCTTATAGGAAAACGCCGCGATCGTCCGCAACTTCGACAAAAGTCGCGTCACGGTCATGTCCAACTCTTCCCGATCGGCGGATTGCTCGATTTCCGGATAAAAAGCCGAGAGCGACACCACCATCGCCGACAGCACGACCATGGGGTGAGCCCCTTCCGGATAGCCCCGGAAGAAAGTGCTCATATCCTCATGAATCATCGAATGCCGATTCAACAACTGGGAAAACTTCTCCCGTTGAACGCGATTGGGCAAAACACCGTGCAGCAGCAGGTAAGCCACTTCAATAAAAGTGCAGTTCTCCGTGAGATCCTCGATCGAATACCCACGATGCGAGAGCAGCCCCTTCTCCCCATCCACATACGTAATGGAGCTCTCACAGACCGCTGTGCTCGCAAAGCCCGGATCAAAAGCGATCAGGCCGGAATCTTTGCGCAAGGTCCGAATATCCAAGGCCCGGTTGCCCATGGCATCCTGTAGGATGGGAATCGCGTAGGATTTCCCTTCCACAGTCAACTCCGCCGGTTTATCTATTGGCTTCAGGCTCATGTTGCGGCCATCCTTATTAATTGGATTTCACTTCGGGCGGCAACCGCCAAGGCGGTCCCCATTCCACGAATGGAATGGGGCGCCCAATGCACAACTGTCCGGCTTTACGCCTTGACGATTTTTCCAGCCTTGATGCACGAAGTGCAAACACGGCGACTTTTTACCCCACCATTCACCATACAGCGAATCCGCTGAACGTTGGGCAGGAAACGCCGACGGGTTACGGCGGTGGTATGTAAACCAATTCCGCCTTTTTTCTTTTCCAAACCATGCCGTACAATGTGATTGCCTGTACGAGGTGCTTTTCCACAAATTTCACATACAATAGCCATGACTTCTCCCTCAAAAGTCCGGGCAATATAGGAGACGCTTCCGTGCGACGCAAGAGAAAAAACGACAAACAACCCAAATCTATTTGGCCAAGCCGACAAATGCAGAATTATTGCCGCTTCACCTCAAAATGATATTTGACAACGCGATAACCCATTCGTAGTCTACAGTTCAAACGCTGCAACATTTTCTTCGGAGGATGGAAACATGGCCAAAGCCCTAAGGGTATTCGTAATTGTTCTCGTAGTTCTCAGTATCGCTTCTCTGATTCTCGGTATTATGCTCTTCACGCAAAAGGGCGACATCAAGGGACGAACTCAAAAACTCGAAGCCGGCGTAGTCAAAATCGCCCAGAGCGTTCGAATGGAAGGGTTGGACCCGAATCAGTTGAAAGACCTCAACAAAATGCAGACCCCGCTGGATCAAATCGCGGTGGTCGGCGATAATCTGATTGAGGAAATCGAAGTGACCAAGCAAAGCTTGGCCAAGACGCAACAGGATCTCGAA
This sequence comes from Lentisphaerae bacterium GWF2_57_35, assembly GCA_001804865.1. Classification (GTDB taxonomy): domain Bacteria; phylum Verrucomicrobiota; class Kiritimatiellia; order CAIQIC01; family GWF2-57-35; genus GWF2-57-35. The sequence goes on along the minus strand of MHBK01000064.1, from coordinate 62,747 downwards.
GGGACCCGAGCGGAACTGACTTCGACCAAAACCGAATTGGAAAGCACCAAAACCCACGTGGTGGAATTGACCGAAACCGTGGAAAGTAAAGACGCCGAATTGGCCCAGGCCAACGGCAAGGTCACCCAGCTCGAACAGGATAAGGCCAGCCTTCAAGTCCAAATCGACGACATCAACAATCAACTCGTCAAAGCGGAGGAAGAAACCCGCGATTTACAGGACCAAGTGGCCCAACTGGACAAAGTCATCAAGGATATGGAAGCAGAGCAAGGCCTGAAGAGCGCCTCCTCCAGCGTCCCCGTGGGCACCAATGGCAAGATCCTGTTTGTCAATCCGGACTGGAATTTTGTGGTGCTCGACATCGGCAGCAAAGCCGGTTTGGTACCGACGGCTGAAATGCTGGTTCACCGCGCCGATCACTTGATCGGCAAAGTCCGCATCAGCAGCGTGCAAGACGACATGGCCGTCGCGGAAATTGTGAATGCCTGGGAAAAGGCGCCCATCAAGGAAGGCGATCATGTTCTCTTCTAAAATAATGACCATCCTTGCCGCCGTTGCCACGGTATGTATATTGGTTTTGATAGGGCTTCAAGTCGGCGAATGGATGTATTACAGTGCGGTCCCTTCGGTCTGGCCCAGCCCTTGAGTTGAACAACGCGTGGATTTCATGAAAAGATTCCTGTATCGCCGGGGTGTAAATGTATTGTTATCTGGATTGGTGATGCTGGCCCTGCTCGGTTTTCTTGCCGGCTGCAAGACCCCTCCGAATGCCGACGACGAATCCGATATTCCGTGGAATGCCCCCCAGCCCTGGGAAGGCAGTCCCATGATTCCCGGGTTGAACGAGCGGTAAAGCCGCCCCCCCTCTGCCTCCTAATCATAATCCTAATGCGGGCTGACGCCCACAACCCAAAACCTATTCTTGATGGGGTTCTTCTTTTCGGATGTTCTCCCGCACGGGCCGTGTGGCGATGAAGTACAAGACGGGGAGGAAGATTTAGCCCCACGGATGGCAAAGCGGTCCCACGGATTCGCGGGATTGGCGCCTTTTTGCTCCGGCCCTTGCAGGATAAGCCCTGCCGCTGCAAGAAGACTTGTGTTTTGGAGGGGCGCGCTCCGTCGCGACCGCAAGAAGCCGGTTCCGACAGAGCGGAACCCTCCAGAAGATTTTTAGATTTTTATGGAATTGGGGTCCAACAGTGGCTGAGTCGGTTTATAAGATTCGATTCTGCTGAAAAAGTCGCCGGTTCACAGAACCGGCCTACAAAATACGGCCAAAACAATGGCATTTTTTGTTGCAGGCCGACTCTGCCGCGTGAGTCGGCGTTCTTCCGGCTTTTTCAGCAGAATCAAGATTCGAAAAATGATCCTGTTGGCATCTCGAATTTCGTCTACGCAAGTCCATAATTCACACACTCCAATACTCCGCATCCTGTGGGATGCTCATGATCTTAGCCCGGATTTCTCACCGCGCGCTGGAGAAATGCGGGTTAGAGCCTATTTCAGTAGGACCCCCTGCCCAAAAGCGGCTCCAAAGAGAAACCCCTTCCTCGAAAAACAAGGAAGGGGTTGAATTTTCTATTAAAGCTGACTCGAAGTTATTTCAAACCCATCTCGATCATCTTCTCTGCGATTTGAATCGCGTTCAAGGCGGCGCCTTTCCAAAGGTTGTCGCCGGCGGCAAACAAGGCCAATCCATTTTCCACACTGGAGTCCTTGCGGATACGGCCCACGAGCACTTCCGCCTTGCCCGAACACTCGATCGGAGTCGGGAAGAGCGATTTCTTCAAGTCGTCTACCACCCGCACGCCCGGCGCCTTTTCCAGAAGTTCCCGAGCCCGCTCAGGGGTAATCGGGTTCTCGAACTCGACGTGCAAAGCCTCGCTGTGACCGTTGATTACCGGCACGCGAACGCAGGTGGAAGCCACGCGAATCGACGAATCGCCAAGAATCTTGTGAGTTTCCCGGCGAAGCTTGACTTCTTCCGTGGTCGAACCCGGCTCGTCGTCCTTGGCGCTGCCGATCTGCGCAATGACGTTGAACGCGATCTGAACCGGATATACTTCCCGCTTCAGCTCGCGGCCTTCCGCCCAGGCCTTGACCTGATCCTGCAATTCCTTGACGGCCGCACTGCCGGTACCGGAAACCGCCTGATAGGTGCAAGCCACGATGCGGCGGATCTTCGCTTCCTTGTGCAGGGGCGCCAACGGCATCAAGGCAATCGCCGTGCTGCAATTGGGATTCGAAATGAAACCCTGATGCGACTTCAACGCCTCCGGATTGATCTCGGGCACCACGAGCGGCACCCGCGGATCCATCCGGAAATCGTCGCCGTTGTCGATCGCCACGCATCCGCGCTGAACCGCTTCCCAGCCCAGGGTCTTCGACGCGCCTTTGGAGCCTTCCGTCCCGGCAAAAAAGGCGAAATCCATGCCTTCAAAGGCTTCGGGTGCGGCCACCTTCACCTGATAGGGCTGCCCATCGATAAGCTCTTGCCTCTCGCTTCGCGCCAGGATCACCATTTGGTTGACCGGAAAGCTGCGCGACCGCAACAAGCGCACCATTTCGGTCCCCACAGCGCCAATACCTACTACACAAACATTGTACTTTTTCATGACGGCTTCAATTCACTGCATAATTAGTTAAACGCGTTCGGCCACTAAATCGCCCACCTGGGTCGTGGAGTAGCCCATCTTGCCGGCCGCCAGACTCTTCAGCTTGTTGGCCGTGATGTCCATGACCGCCGCTTCGATCGCATCCGCGGCCTTCTGTTCGCCGAGCGTCGAGAGCATCATGCCGCCGGCGCAGATGGCCGCCAGAGGGTTGATGATGTTCATGCCCGTATACTTCGGCGCCGAGCCGCCGATGGGTTCGAACATGCTGACGCCTTCCGGATTGATATTGCCGCCGGCCGCGATGCCCATGCCGCCCTGCGTGATCGCACCCAAGTCCGTGATGATGTCGCCAAACATATTGCCGGTGACGATCACATCGAACCATTCCGGATTCTTCACCATCCACATGCAGGTTGCATCGACGTGATAGTATTCGCGTTTGATCGTGGGATATTGCTTGTCGCCCATTTCATGGAAGGCTCGTTCCCACAAATCGTACAGGAACGTCAACACATTGGTCTTCCCGCAAAGCGCCAGCGTGTTTTTCTTATTGCGCTTTTGGGTGTATTCAAAGGCGTATTTCAGACAGCGGTCCACCTGGAACCGCGAGTAGACGGCGCTCTGAACGGCCACTTCATGAAGAGTGCCTTTCATGGTAACGCCGCCTGTGCCGGTGTAGGCATCGCCGCTGTTTTCGCGAACCACCACATAGTCGATGTGTTCGGGGCCTTTGTTCTTCAGCGGGCATTCGACGCCCGGGAACAATTTTACCGGCCGCAGGTTGATGTATTGATCCAATTCAAAGCGCAGACGAAGAAGAATGCCCTTTTCCAGGATGCCGGGTTTGACGTCGGGATGCCCGATCGCACCCAAGAAGATCGAATCGAACTTCTTCATTTCTTCGGTGGCCGAGGCCGGCAGCACTTCGCCGGTCTTCAAATACCGGTCGCCGCCAAAGTCGTAGTTCGTCATGTTCAGCTTGAAGCCGTATTTTTGGGCGGCCGCGTTCAAAACCTTGACGCCTTCTTGTACGACTTCCGGGCCGGTGCCGTCGCCGGGCAATACTGCTATATTGTAACTCTTCATCTTCGCTTTTCCTTCCAATGGGTTTGAATCGCTTTCAACCGAACACCAGGAATTCTTGCGAAAACATCGCCTTACGGTTGCTCGCAATAGATGGGGACTCGACCGACCATTCCATGAAGCCTGGGATTCCGTCAGCCGCATACACATACTCCAAGCCGCCTCGGGAAATCAAGCGATTTAAAGGAAATTATCGACCCCTGAATTCGTCGCCCCAGCGTCTTTGGATTAAAAGCTCTCCTTAGAAAACGCCCGCCCGGCGCCGAATGAGCGCCGGCAAATTCCCTGGAAAAAGAGGCCGTTACGATCAAAACAGTAAAACGCTTTACTTTGATGGTATAACGGTTTACTTTACTCATTAATAGCCCGAAGGAGTCCCTGAATATGATATTTAAACAAACACACGTCCTACTCGCCTGTTTGATCGCCTTCTTTACATGTTTGGCGGGCGGAACAAAGGCCTATTCCGATGCCTACGATATCTACTCACGGCTTAACGACAACGCCGCCTATCCCTACATGGCCAGCCCGCAGGATTGGCGCGACATCAACATGTACCAATTGTTTACGGATCGTTTTTTCGATGGAAATTCGGGGAATAATTTATCCCGCTCCTCCACCACGGGAACGCCCTGGTACAATCAGAGCGGCAGCAGCGCCGAAAATGACCGCCACTTGTTCCAGGGCGGCGACTGGGCGGGCATTCGCCAAAAACTCGATTACCTCAAGGGCATGGGCGTCAATTGTATTTGGATTTCGGGCGTACAGATGAACGAGCAGGGTTTCGACAAGCGCTTCACCCCCTACCATGCCTATCACCCCGCCAATTTCTATCGCTGCGAACCCATGTTCGGCACTTTTGCGGAGCTCAAGAGTCTGATTGACACCGCCCACAGCAACGGCATTTATGTGGTCATTGACGTCGTGGTCAACCATATGGCGGACCTGATGAAGTACACCGATTGCAACTGCAACTACTCCGGCTATTGCGAAAACAACTGTGCCGGGCTCGGGTGGTGGGACAGCAACGTTCGATTTGGCGCCCCGTTCGACAATCCCCAATGGTTCCACAACAACGGCAACATCGGCGACAACGACTGGGACACCTATCCGCGTTACATCAAGGGCGCTTTTCTGGGCACGGAAGATTTGAAGACCGAAGATCCCACGGTGCAGAACGAGCTGAAGATCGCCTTCAAGAATCTCCTCGACGCCACGGATTGCGATGGGTTCCGCGTGGATGCCATCAAACACATGGAATATGATTTCATCAAGCAGTGGGCCGACGATATGCGCAAGCACGCGGCCTACCGCGGCAAGAGCAACTTCATCCTGTTCGGCGAATACTTCTCCTATGACGACGCCACGCAGGCGTCCTATTGCAAGGACGCTGGCTTTTCGTTCAATTCCACGCTCTGGTTCCCGATGCAACAGACGCTGAAAAATGTCTTCGCTTACGAGCAGGGCACGGTGCAGCTCGTCAACCGCATGAACGCCATGAGCAGCTACGGCGAAGCCGCCGACAAACTGGTCGCCTTCATGGACAATCACGACGTCGACCGCATCGCCCTCGAATGCGGCTCCCAGTGGGAAAGCAAACTGCGCCCGGCGCTGACATTCCTGTATACGGCCATGCCGGTGCCCTGCCTGTTCTACGGAACGGAGCACGGGTTCAACCAGGGCGAGCGCCGCAACGGCCCGCCGGCCCAGGGCCAGGCCGACTTCCAGCGCGAAAACATGTTCAACTTCGGCTTCCAATGGGGCAATGCCAACGGCGACAAGTTTACGACCAGCGCGCTGTACAACCACATTAAGAAGCTCAACGAACTTCGCAATCAATATATCTCGCTCCGCCGCGGCAGCATCACGCAACGCTGGTCCGAAAACAGCAAGGGCCTGTTTGCCATATCCCGCGTCCACGGCAACGAAGAAGCGCTCATCGCCATCAATACCGACGGGGGTTCCAAGAGCTGCAATCCGCAAGTCGGCAAGCCCGACGGCACTTCCTTCGTGAACGCACTGAATCCCTCCGAGACGATCGTCGTCAGCGGCGGGCGGCTGGCCATTTCGGTTGACGGCAAGGGCTCCAAAATCTTCATCTCGGGCTTGGGCAATTCCTCGGTCGAAACGTCATGCAATACCACCACCCTGACCATCGCCTATAAACCCAACGGCGGCGTGCTGGCCGCGCCGATCGGCGCCGTCCACATCGGCATCGGCCATGACGGCGGACAAGGCATCGCCGATTACGCCATGACTCCTTCAGGAAACAACTGGACGTACGGCTACGCGCTGACCAACGCGACCAACAGCGTAAGCTTCTGGTTCCATGACGAAGCCCAACCGCCGACGTACGACAATAACGGCAGCCAAAATTGGACCATCGACATCACCGGTTGCGGCGAACCCAATGTGGATCTTGCCTGGATCGGCAACGCCTCTCACTGGCCGGCAAACGGCGAATGGGATCCCGGCGAACCCCTGTGGATCAACATCGAGTCCTATCCCCAGGTCGCCGCCATCGACGGCTCCGTCGTCTACTCCTCGAACGGAGGAACCACCTGGACCACCGCCCCCCTCTCCGCCAATGGAACCGTCGGCAACAACGACGCCTGGCACGTGAACCTCGGCAGCTTCCCGGGCGGAACCACCGTCCGCTACGCCGTGAGCCTGAGAGGCCGGAATGCGACGCTCTGGGACAACAACAGCAGCCAGGATTACACCACACGGGTGAGCGCCGCCGCCACCACGGTTTCCTGGATCGGCAACACCTACCACTGGCCTGAAAACGGAACCTTCGAACCCGGCAGCGAACTCTGGATCAATGTCGAATCCCACCCGGTGGGCGCCGGCGTGACCGGAGAAGTGGTCTATTCGTCGAACGGAGGAGCGACTTGGTCCAGCCAACCTTTGAACCGCAACGGAACCATCAGCAGCAACGACTGGTGGAATGTCAATCTCGGCGCGTTCCCGGCCGATACGACCATTCGCTATGCCGTGAAAGTGCGGGATGGCGACGCCGTCGATCATTGGGACAATCATGGCGGCAGCAACTTCATCGCGATCGTCAATTCGTCGCCCTCCTCCATCCGTTGGTTCGGCAATACCGTCCAGGGCAGCGTCCTGCCGCCCGAAATGGGCATCGGAGCCGGCACGTCCGGCGCCGCACGGATCGACCTGTTCGACCTGGCCAGCAATGCCATCTACACGATCATGCGCTCGCAGGATCTGGTAACCTGGACCAACGTGGCCGCCGTCAATGCCGAGGGCCTAAACGAATTCTTTGCCCTGTCCACGAACGAAACCGCATCGACCGGAGGCTTGTCCTTCTACCGTCTTCGCGTTGATTGGGTTCCCGGCTCGGCCGTGTATCATGACAAGGAAGCCTTGATCAGCATTGAAACCTGGCCCATCGGCGGCGCCACCAACGCCATGCTCGTCTACACCCTCGACAACGGCGCCCATTGGAGTTCCGTGGCCATGCAAAAAACCGGCGCCCGCGGCGACAACGACGTCTGGGCCATCTCTCTGGGCATGTTGCCGATCGGTACAGTAATCAAATACGCGGTGGAAGTCCGGGACAACCAAGGCCAGTCCCTTTGGGACAACAATAACAGCCAGGACTTCCAATTTCAGGTGTTCGATCCCAACCAGACGGACCATACGCCGCCGACGGCCGGCTATAGCCCGCAGAACACGATAACGACCAATACAACCCTCTCCGTCACGCTATCCGCGCTGGACGATCAAGATCCGTCGCCCGTCATCTATTTCACCACCAACGGCTCGGCGCCCTCGACCGCCAGCACGGTCTACAGCGCGCCCATTCTGGTGACCGATCAAGGCAGCGGCGTCGACCGGACCATCAAGTTCTTTGCCCGTGACGCCTCCGGCAACACCTCCGGCGTCACGACCGTCGAAGTGAAAGTGAACAACACGTTCAGCTTTGGCGGCAACGATCCGTACTCCTCCAATCCGACGCTCGGTCACAGCGTGGCGAACGGCAGCATCACAGCCGATGGCGTGAATAACGGCGAATGGGACGACGCCAAACTGATCGCCCTCGACATGGCCAACGACGATCCCCGCACGCTCGGCGACAATTGGACCACACACGAAGCGCCCATCGATCTGACGCACCTCTGGGCGGCCTGGGACGATACCACACTCTATCTGGCCTGGCAGTATGTCGACGTCACCGACATCATCGACGGCGCCAACGCCGGCAGCGCCCTGGCCGGGCGCATCAGCGGCAACGACGGCATCCTGCAATGGATCGCCATCGACACCCAAACCGGCGGCGCCTCCAAGGACATGTGGAACAAGAATCACGGCTCCAATTACTGGACCGGCATCGACCGGCCCGACGTGCAAATCTACATGGCCGGCAGCTTATGGCAGGGCTATCTCTCCCGCGCCCTCAACGGCGTATTCCCCGTCGACGACGGCGGCGTCAACTACTTCTCCGCCGCACAAGCGGGCGTCACCTACGGCAAGGGAGCGCGCTTTGTCGGCTCCAGCCTCAAGGGCGTCAGCGATGCCGACAACCGTCTTGGAGCGCCCAATCGCAACTTCATCACGGACGGGCACAGCACCAGCCGCGATTCGTTCTACGAAATTGCCATTCCGCTCAGCACGCTGCAAATCACGCGCAACGATATCGAAAGCAAAGGCATCGGCGTGTTGGTGGCCGCCGGCTCCATGTCGGCGATGGACTCGCTCCCCCACGACGAGACCACGGTCGACAAACCGGGCACGGAATCCTGGAATTCGAGTTTCGAATGGGCCGACACCGACGCCTTCACTACGCCCTTCGCCCGCATCGGCGCAGGAAAATAAAGACTTGGCAAGGCGAGCCGCGTTCTCCCTGTTCGCAACGCGGCTTGCCGCCTTACTGCCAATGTCCGAGTTCCTCGATGCGATGACGGCAATCCATGAACGCCTCGACCACCGTCGGATCGAACTGGGAGCCGCTCTTGCTGCAGATTTCCTCGAGGGCCTCGTCCTTGCTGACGAACGTCTTGTAGACGCGCCGGGAACGCATGGCGTCGTAGGCGTCGATAACCGCAAAAATACGCGCGCCCAGGCAGATATCCTCGCCTTTGAGCCCCCGGGGATAGCCGCGCCCGTCATAGTGCTCGTGATGCGACAAGACCATTTCGGCGGCGGTTTTGAGGTAGGAGCTGGAGGCCAGAAAACTGTAGCCCAGTTGAGGGTGATTTTTGATCACATCCCATTCGTCGGCATCGAGCGCCCCGGGCTTCTGCAGCACGGCATCCGGAATGGCGATTTTGCCGATGTCGTGCAGCAGGGCGCCGCGCCCGATCTCCTCGAGATCCGGCGATTTCACGCCCATGTGCTGAGCCAGGGCCACAGTCAGATCGCGCACCCGCTGGCTGTGCTGGCTGAGCTCGCGCTCGCGCGCGTCCAGCATGGCTACCATGGCTTCCAGCGTGAACTGATACGAGGCTTTGATCTGGTCGAGAGCTTCCGAAATCTGTCCGCTTTTGGCCCGGACCATCTCCTCGAGATGCCGGCGGTAACGAAGGTTCTCCAGCATCAGGCGGCGGTACTCCAGGGCGCGCTCCATGATGATCAGGAGATCTTCCTTGGCAAAGGGCTTGCGAATGAAATCGTAGGCCCCATGCCGCATCGACGATATGACATGTTCCGCGGTGACATGCCCGGTGATGACGATGCGCACGATGGAGCTGTCCATCTCCCTGACTTTTCCCAGCAGCGAAAAACCGTCTTCGTCGGGCAGCTTCAAATCGGCCAGTACGATATCGTAGCGCCGGCGGCTTTTCAGCAGTTCGAGCGCGTCGGAAACGGTCTGGCAGGAAACCACCTGATGCCCCGCCTCCTTGAGCATAAGTTCCAGGATGCGACAAATGCCGGGATCGTCGTCCACGACCAGAATGGACCCTTTGCCCGCCGTCTCCTCGATTTTCATGTCCTTCCAGGAGGCGTCTCTCACCGTTTCGCCGGAAACGGCCAGGGACGGATGCCACACCACGTAACGATCGCGGCCCTGCTGTTTGGCTTGATAGAGGGCTTTGTCCGCCTCCTCCAACACGTCTTTGAACGACAAGGTCTGGGCGTCGGGCAGGCTCATCGCCACGCCAATGGAGGTCGTCAGGTGCAAATCGTGTTCCTTCGCCAGGAACAGGTGCTCCCGGATGACTTGATTGATGCGTTCCGCCAACCCGACGGCCTCGGACAGATTGGCTTCCTGGAGAATGATCAAAAATTCGTCGCCGCCAAAACGCCCGAGGATGTCGGAACTCCTCGTCGCGGTCTGAAGTACACGGGCAAATTCGAGAATCACACGATCGCCCACCAGATGCCCCAGGGTGTCGTTGATGACCTTGAACTGATCCATGTCGATTTCCATCAACGCCATGGGATGATGATATCGCCGCGACAACAGCCAGGTTCTTTCCAGCGACTCCTCCAGTTGCCGGCGGTTGAACAAGCCGGTGAGATGGTCGTGAACGGCCAGTTGCCGCATCTGGCCCAAGGCCGCCAATAGGGTCGAAAGATGATGGGCGGCATGATACAGAAAGGACACGTCCGTAAAACTGAATGCATCCAACTGCCGCGCGGCCAGGGTCAGCATACCCCGCACTTCTCCCCCCGAAATGACCGGCACGGTCACCATGGTCTTCAGCTCGACCTCGGCGGGAGCGCCGCTTTTCGCGGGGCCTTCGATTTCGATTCGCACCGATTTCAACTCCAGCGGCATGGCGGTCAACGCCCGATAGCGATGGACAATCTCCCGCTGAAGACTTTCCAATTGGTCCTTTTTAAGGGGCGGATCGAACTTCATGTACAGGATGTTCTCGTCTTTTTCCAACACGAGCACTCCTACCAAATCGCAGGCCAGAAATTGCGTCAGTCCGGAGCAAAGGTCCTGAAGAGCCGGTTGCAAACTGCGCGCCTTGAGGGCCGATTCGCTAATCTGCCGCAGCAGGTTCAACTGATACTGGTTCTGGTTGAACAGGTCGCTGTCGGAAACTTCCCGAATGGTCTTCCCGTTGCGGGCTTCCTGCCGGACGGATTCGATGATGGCGTACAAATCGATGGGCTTGGCTATGAATCGCGTAACGCCCAAATCCAGGGCTTTGGACTTCACCTCTTCGTCAATGTAACCGCTGCAGATGATGAACCGCAGCCACGGCCATATTTTCCGGGCCTCCTGCAAGAAGGCCAGCCCATCCATCTCTCGCATGACCAGATCGGTGATAACAACATCGATATGATGCCGCAGCAGCGTCTGAAGACCGGAACGCCCGTGGGTGGCGGTATGAACGTCGAATCCTTCCCGCTTTAAGGCCGTGCTGATCAATCGGCGGACCGGCTCTTCGTCTTCCACCACCAGCACCCGAATCTTTTCGGCAAGGCTGTCGTTTTTCCTCTGACTGGTCATAAATGAAATCTATCGTATCCCGGCTTTTTTCGCCATCCTCGTCGAATAAAATCGCACCGGGTACAGACCCGGCCTACACGGACCTATCCTCCGCCAGGCCAAGCCGCTCGTGCGACACAAGAACGGGACCGGACTACAGCAATCCCTCCGCCGTCGCCCGGACCAGCCGAAACTTGAATAACGCCGGAGACGACGCCGACTGAGCGTCCACATTGATTCGCCGCAAGCGGAACGTATCCGGCGGCCGGAACGAATTCACGCCCGGATCGACGGTCAGCGCCGCCGTACAGCCCGCCTGGCGAACCTGCTCAACCGTTCGGGCGTCATAGGCTCCTCCCGGATAACTAAAAACCGGATCCCACCGAACCTCGGCATGCGAGGCCAAGGCCTTCATCGATCCTAAAATCTCTTGGGAAGATGCTTCGGCAGACAAACGGGGCAAAAGGGCATGCCGGGCGCCATGCGGCCCGAAGCGGACCAGGCCGTGTCCGGACATTTCCTCGATTTGAGCCCAGGTCAACGCCGAGGGCGACGACGAACGGTTCACCAACGGCGAAAGGCTGGCGATAAGCTCCCGTATCCGGGGATAAGCAAGGCTCTTGATGCGCTCGATCAAATCGTCGATGGCTTCCTCGCCCGGTTTTCCGAAAGCGCCCAGAAAGGACTCTACGACCTTCCTCGCTTGCGCGCGTTTCGTTGAGTCAGGGGCGAGGGCCTGAAAGATTTCGCCGATTTCCTCCCACCAAAAAGACTGCGCTTCTCCGACCAGCTCCGTGGAAACAAAAATAGTGGCCGGCATGTCGTATTTTTTCAGGAGAGGCCAAGCATGGTGGTAATTATCGGACCACCCGTCGTCAAAGGTCAGCACCAGATAACTGCGGCGCTCGTCCCATGAGCCGTCGTTCAGGCGTTGCAGATAATCGGCCATCGAAAGCGGCTCATAAGCCCGCCGAAGATATTCGAGATTATGCTCAAACGAGGAACAGGAAACCATGGTGGAGCGGGAAAAACTCAGTCGTCCGAGTTCTTCATCCGGCAGGACCCGATGATAAAGCAGCATCAGCACATGCCCGCGATGCAACCGCCGAAGGAGTCCAGAGCCTTCCACGGCAAAAGAAATACCCTCTTTGATCAGCCGCCTTGTCGAAAAGGTCATGTTGGTTGGCAACTCGACGATTTTGGCGACCCCAACGAGATTCGAACTCGTGTTACCAGGATGAAAACCTGGTGTCCTAGGCCTCTAGACGATGGGGTCTTCCAATCAAAAGAACCGGCGAACATTAGCAAAAAGAAGGCGTGGGGCAACTCAAAACATTCATCATTCCGCTTTTTTTCGCTTTTCCCAATAAAAACAGCCTCCGTCGCGCGCTTTTCAGCCATAGTCAGGCAATTGTTCCGGGGTCATCGCCGAGAGTACGGGATATCGGGTATCCTTGTCGGAAAGAATCGGCTCCACCTTGGGCCACTCGATGCCCAGGGCCGGATCGGACCACAAAATGCCGTGCTCATCGGCCGGCGAATAGAAGTCGGTGCATTTGTACATGAAATCGACTTCTTCGCTCAACACGCAGAAGCCGTGCGCAAAGCCTTCCGGAATGAACAACTGGCAACGATTTTCATCCGACAACACCAACCCCACCCAACGCCCGAAGGTGGGAGAGCCCACCCGGATATCCACAGCCACATCATAAACCTTGCCGTTGAGCACCGAAACCAGCTTGGACTGGCTGTGCGGCCGCTGGTAGTGAAGCCCCCGCAGCGTTCCCCGGTGGGAATGGGAGTAATTGTCCTGGACGAAAGGCTTGTCGATGCCCAGTTCCCGGTATTTTTTTTCGTGGAAGGTCTCCATGAAAAAACCGCGCCGATCGCCATAGACCTTCGGGGTAATCAGAAGCACATCGGGAATACTCGTCTTTTCGCACAACAAATCCATCCGGTTAATCTCCTTCAAGCATTTTCATCAGATACTGGCCATAATCGTTCTTGTTCAGGTCGCCCGCCAGCGTCTGCAGTTGGGCGCGTGTGATATACCCGAGCCGATAGGCAATTTCCTCGACGCAGGAAATCTTCATCCCCTGCCGGTCCTGGATGGTTTGAACGAAATTCGACGCCTGCAAAAGCGATTCGTGCGTGCCGGTGTCCAACCAGGCAAACCCGCGGCCCAACAATTCCACGCGCAAAGCGCCGCGGCGGAGATATTCCAGATTGAGGTCCGTGATCTCCAGTTCCCCCCGCGGCGACGGCCGCAGATTTTCGGCGATCCGCACCACTTCGGCATCGTAAAAATACAACCCGGGAACGGCATACCGCGATTTGGGGCGGTCCGGTTTTTCTTCGATGCTCAACACCTGGCCGGTCTCGTCGAATTCCACCACGCCGTACCGTTCGGGATCCTTCACCAGATAGCCGAAAATCAAGCCGCCCTCACTCACCTGTCCCGCCCGCTTCAAAATGCCGGACAACCCGTGCCCGTAGAAGATGTTATCGCCCAGAATCAGCGCCACCGGGTCTTTTCCAATGAAAGATTTGCCGATCACAAAGGCCTGCGCCAAACCTTCGGGGCGAGGTTGCTCCGCATAGCTGATCCGAAGACCAAACTGCCGGCCATCGCTCAACAAGGCTCGAAAACGCGGCAGATCGTCCGGGGTGCTAATAATCAGAATGTCGCGGATGCCGGCCAGCATCAGAACGGAAAGCGGATAATAAATCATCGGCTTGTCGTAGACCGGCAGCAGTTGCTTGCTTACGACCCGCGTCAGGGGATACAGCCGGGTGCCCGATCCACCGGCCAGAATGATACCTTTCATCATCGTTCGGCTCCCATGCATTGTTGAACGGCTGTTACGGCCTTTCCAGGGGCGCCCGGTCGGTATAGATGGCCCTGCCGCCAAACTTCCGCTCCCAGGCATCCCGCGCCTGCCGTTGGGCTTCCTGGAACTGTTCCTGAGCTTTCTTGTTCAAGGAACTCAGAGGGAACTTCTCGATGAACAGCGGCCACGCCTTTACCGCGTCGTCCGGCGAAGTTTTCGTCAGCTCGACCAGACGCGCATACTCGACGAAATCAAGCTGTTTCAGCCGCTCGTTTTCTGTCTTGAGCTGTTCGCTCTCGGCTTGGGCCGCCTTCAGGTCGGAGGCCCCTTTTTCCGTTGCGCTCCGGGCCGTCGCCAAATCGGATTCCAACCCCGCGATCTTTTCGTTCAAGATCTTCAGTGCGGCTTGCCGATCCACTTCGGCCTGCCGGGATCTTTCCACCTCCGCTTTCAAGGCTTCCACTTCGGCAGGAGAAATCGAAGGCGGAGCAGCCGGTTCGATGGCCCGTTCGACGGCCGGTTCGGAGACGGACTCGTCTATCGTCGCCGAGAATTCCACGGTGGGCTGGGCATTGGATGTTATTACGACGCCCTCTTCCCCGTTGGTTCCGGCCGCCGCAACCAGCTCTACGTCGCCGGTTGCCTGGCCGTTGGCCCCGGACGACGATTTCCCGGAGCAACCGCACCACCACCCGCCTGACGCCGCAATCAACAACAGAGGCAGGCTCTTTTTGACCACACCTTTTCGAAACGCATCAAGGCCTATGCTATTCACCCATCCTCCAATTCTTGTAGCCCGGCCAGAGGGTTTTACATCGTCTCTTCCGGAGATATGCCGGCATAGTAGATCATAAACCCGTGTCCGAAAAGCATAAATGGGCGCCCGGCTGCGACTCGGGCATTAAAAGGCCGGCGGCTACAATATCCGAGGCCGATCTACTTCATCTGCTGCTCAACTTCATCGACATATTTTTGAAGAGAGGACCGGGTGATCGCCTTTTCCATGTCCATACCGATTTGGGCGGCAACCAAAGGTTCCACATGGGCGGCAAAAGTCTTTTCAGCCCCGTCCATGTACAAGTCCCGCTCGCGTACGGATGCTTCAAGCCGAAGCAGAGCCTTGTCGGCTTCGGCCAATTGCGACTGCAATTGCCGATCGCCGGGACGCCGATGAAAAACGCGATACCAAAAGCTTTTCGAAGGATATCGCGTCAGCTCAGATAAATATTCGGCATAGAGATCGACCACCGTCTTATATTCGCCCGCTTGGGCCAGGCCTTGGCTGCGCACCTTCAATTCCAACCGGGCGACCATCGGATCGAACCAGGGCTTGCCCCGGTGAAGGAGTAAATCGCCCATCGTCATCCAGGCAGGAGCGTCAGCCCCGGGAGCAACGCCCAATTGGTTCGGTCGAACGACAAAAAGGCTGCGCAGGGCTTCAATCTGAACGTCCGTCACGGTCCCCCACTCCCTCTTGATTTCCGTTTGATGCGCGAGCCACAAGTCCCACCCTTTTTCCACATCGCGCACCGAAACCGCCCGCAACACGTTCGAAGCCGCCCATTCCGGAGAAAGGGCCAGACGATCCGCGCGCCGCTGGAAAACCTGATCCCAAAACGACGGAGTCGTCGCCTGAGAGGCCAGCCAATCCACGGCCAGGGCTGAAAACGCTTTTTCGCTCCACCGTCCCTCGGGCAGATACTCCAAGTCGACCACCTCGGCAAACGACAAACCCTGTTGCTGCTCCCACAACTTCACTACCGCTTCGCTGTTTCGCGCCCGCAACGACAAAAACAGATTCTGCGCCATTCCAACGGAAATCCAGTCGGGCACAGCGCCCGGTTTGGCGCGCCGGGCATCCGAGGATTGAAGAATCATCACATACCGATTCAACAGCAACCAGCAAAGCCCCTCGAGAACATCCTCTTGATCCACTTGTTCAAGGTTCGTTATAATCAGCTTTTGCTCCAACCGGCGATCCACCCAGCCCTGGGCCTTCACTACGCGGCCATGCGCCTGCTTTTCGTCGCGGCGAATGGAAATGCCGACGATCGATTCGCGGCTGAAGGGAAGGTTCTTCCCAACGGACTGCTCCAGCTTTCGGGCCACCTGGTCGGCGGCGGCCGCCAACTCCATGTTTTCGACCGTCGTCATGCCGGTCGCCACGAAACGACGGGATAAGCTGATGGCCGCTGCGGAAGAAGAGGCCGCCGGAGATTCGGAGGCGGAGGTTTGAGCCCCCGCCGGCCAAGCCAGGAGCAGACAGACGCCAATCGGGAACAACCGTCGGATATCAGACCTCACGACGTCATTCTCCCCCGGCTTTCCAGGATCAACGTCACCGGACCGTCATTGACCGACTCCACCAGCATGTGCTCCCGGAATTCCCCCGTGTGCACCCGATGCCCCATCGCGCGAAGAGAGACCACGAATTGCTCGTAAAGGCCTTTGGCTTCGTCGGGAGCGGCGGCTTCGGTGTAACTGGGGCGATTTCCGCCGGCGCAATCGCCGTACAACGTAAACTGGCTGACGGCCAGAAACTCCCCGTGAACCGCATCGATGGACCGATTCATTTTCCCTTGTTCATCGTTGAAAATACGCAACTGCGCGGCTTTGCGCGCCAGGAAAGAGGCATCCAATGCGTTATCGCCGCACGCAATGCCCACGAGAACGAGCATCCCCGGCCCTATCGAAGCGGTTGTCCGTCCGCCAACCGTCACACTGGCCTTGAGAACTCTCTGAACCAGCAGCTTCATACAAACTCCACCACGGTTTACCAATTACGGCTCACGGCACACCGATCGCCGCGACCTAACTCCCCGCAGCAATCCGAAGCGACGGAAGCCGGTTCAACGCCATAGCGATTTCATAACGCCGGGGCCGCGCCAAATCCCCCCGGAGATCGCGGGTCAACACTTCCAGCCCCTCCGTGCTCAAATCGCGGTCGATCAGATCGAGTATTTCGCGGATGGGACGAGGTTGATCCATGTAGCGTTCCTTCAAATAGCAGAGAATCTGTCCGATCGTGGCCGTCTGGTTGACTTCCGCAAGCTGAACCAGACTGCTCAGATCGACCGTCACGCGCCCGAAATCCAGCCGATGAGTGCCCGACGCCTTCACAAAAACGCTGTGGGTCCCTTTCATGGGGTCCAGGCTGCTGGGAACAACCCACCGGCTGGACTCCTCCAGGGGACGATCCTTCCGGGCCGGCGTCTTTTCGTTTTCGCGCACCAGCGCCTTGGCTTGCTGGGTAATATCGGAAATCTTGAAATGTTCTATCTTTAAAATCGTATCGGCAGCGGGAATCAGACCGGCAACCGCCGCATTTCCTGCAATGACCAGGGAAACCCCGAGTTCATTGGCCAATTGGTTGACATGCTCAGACAGGGGATAGACCCCGCCAGGCGCTTCCGAGGGCAAATTCGCCACCCGCGAATCGACGGAAAGGAATTCCGCCACCGAATCCGATTCGTCCAACAGCAGCACCCTCGCGCCCGCCTCCAGCATTTCCGCTATCGAAGCCGCCTGGGAAGAAAAAGAATCGGCCGATTCATGCGAGTATTGACGGATGTCCCCGAAATCCGGGCGGCCATCGAGAAAAGCGCCCAGATTCACGCGATGAATGCTGCGCCCCGGATCGGCCTTGATGTAGACGGCATCCGGAACGGTGACGATCGCTTCGCGCCCGTCGCCAGGCACATGATTGTAAATACCCGAAGCCAGAGCCCGCATCACTTCCGTCCGCCCCGAAAACGCGTCGCCCAACACCAGCGTAACTCCGGCGGGAATGCCGATTCCCTTGACCGAACCCGCCCGGGGCACTTGAATCTCCGACAACAAGCCGCCCGATGCCGATACGGGAAGCGACTGATAATAATCGGGATCGTCGGAGCCCGGCTTTCGTGAAGGGCACGAACCTTCCGCCACAAAACCCACCCAACCGCGCGTCGGCAACGACTGTCGGATCGCATCGGCGTCTTCCATGCTGTCGACAAATTCGTTGACTTCCTTTTCGTCAAGATTGCAGAACACCAGGGCGTGATTGACCACCTCGGGCAAATCCTCGAAGAATAAATCGCGGGCGGCCGCAGCCTGAACGAGGCCGCGGTTCGATGGCAGCTCAACGCCGACGCGCGCCTCCACATAATCCTCCGTCACCTGAACCGACGATCGGGGCAGGATCTTCTGGCCGGGCTTGACTGCATGCAGTTGCCGTCGGGCCAGCCCTTGTTCCCCAAAATGAGCCAACTGCTCGATGAAATGCGACAGCTTGCGGGTCAGCAAGTCCTCCAATCCCGTACGACGAATGGCCGTATTGAAAAGGTCCGGCGGAAATCCGGCAATGCTTTGAGGCACCCGAAGAACGGCCAGCATGAAGGGCGCTTGGAGCCCATTGAGCTGCGGGCGGCCAAACTTGAGAATGTACCGTGAAAAGTCAAAATCCCCGGTCAACTGCTCATATTCCAAGCCATTCCGGCGGTCGATTTCGTTCAAGATGTGAAGGAATTCGTTTTTGTCTCTCATGCTTCCTTTCGATGATCCTGTCAGGACGACCGTACTTCCAGCAGGATTTTCCCTTGAGCCGGGCGGCCTTCCGAATGGTCCAGCACGGCTTTTTCGCGTTTCATGTTGAATAAGACCTGTGAAATTCTATCGACCAGCCACTTCGATGTCGGCGCCGGAATGGGCAGATGCCCCCAGCGAACATTTTGGATGTCGCCCTGCAGCAGACTCTTCTTCGCCGTCGGGACAAGAGTCAGCTCGTAGGTCAACACCACCGGCGGACGCGAAACCGTGACGAGAAGAACGCATTGCTCCGAACGAAAAGCCATGTTGATGCCGTCCAACCGCAAGCTCCACATGGACTGATTGGTCGTTTGGGATTGGGTATAGCGAACCATCTGGGCCAGATGCGCGTTGACTTCTTCCTCGGAAAACTCCGCCGAAGCCGCGCGTTTTTCCACCAAGGCTTCCTCCAGCAGGAATATCTTGGAGCGAAACGACTCGGCCTGCTCCTTCGCACCGACCGCTCCGGTCGGCGGCACAGGCCAAAAGGCAAGCCCGCCTATGCCCGCCAAACCCATCAGAAGCAACCCGCGCGCCCAACGCCACAAAGAACTACGATGGCGACCCCGCCGCATCGAATGCAGCTTGCGCTCGGCCTTTTCAAAATCGAGCTTAAGGCCGCACTTGATGCAGAAGACCCGCCCGAAATCGTTCTGCGTACCACATTGATGGCATGTTATTTGCATCAGATTTTTGACGTTGTCGTTGTTTCCGTTTTGCTCGACGAACTCTTGACGTCGCTCTTGCTGGACGAGGCCGACGAACTTGCGCTGTCCGTCCGAGCGGCGCTCTTGTAGCTGTCGCTGCGATAATCGGTCGCATAAAAGCCGGAGCCCTTGAAAATGATGCCCGCCCCCGTTCCAATCAACCGCGCCACTTTGCCGCGGCACTTCGGACACCGCTGAAGCGGCTTTTCCGTCATACTTTGAAATTTTTCAAACTGATTACCGCATTTCTTACATTCGTATTCGTATGTAGGCATATGTCTCCTGAAACTCCAGATCACCCCGCCATGTTAGAAATGCAGCCGATGAATGTCAAATCCGCTTACCAATTCTCACGGCTTGCTTCCCAACTCCTCCAACAGAATATCCCCCGCCAGCTCATCCCCGTGCTCGCGTCCAAGCGCTTGCGCCACCTGCCGCAGCCCGGCGACCATCTCGATGCGCTGCGGAGTATCGCTCAGCAGGGGCTTGATCGCTTCCGCCAGGGCCTCGGGGGTTGCAGCCCCTTGGATAAACTCCGGGCATAGGGCCCGGCCAGCCACAATATTGACCATCCCCAAAAACGGAACCCGGATCAACTGCCGGCCAATCCAATAAGTCAAAAGCGCGGTCTTATAAACCACCAGCATCGGACAGCCCATCAAAGCCGTTTCGACGGTTGCCGTGCCGGAGGCCACCATGGCCGCTTTCGCCTGCCGCAAGACCTGGCGGGTTTCCCCCGCCAACACTTCAACTCGGGACGGCCCCGCCGGCAAGGACGCCAACCGCTCCCGGACCAACCCCGCAACCTCCTCGGAAGGCGCGGCGATGACGAACCCTATGCCCGGAACATCCTTTTCCAATCGCGCCGCCGCGGCCCACATGACCGGCAAAATTCGTTCAATCTCCTGACGGCGGCTGCCGGGCAGAAGGGCCACCCGGGGTTCGCCCGGCCAGGGCAAGGCTTTCAACGGAGATTCCAAAACCCGGCGGGCCTCCCCCACCAGCGGATGCCCCACAAAATCGGTCCGCAGCCCCGTCCCCGCAAACACGTCCACCTCAAACGGAAAAATCACAAGCAACCGATCGACCATCCGGGCCATTTTGGGAATGCGCGACCGATGCCAGGCCCACACCTGAGGACAAATGTAATAAACGACCTTGATCCCCATCGCATGGACCTTCTGCGCCAAGCGCAAATTGAATCCCGGATAATCGACCAGAAGCACCAGATCCGGACGCCGCTCCCGCGCAAGCCCAACCATGCAGTCGAAAACTTTTTTGAAAAAGCCATAGCGCCGCAAGACCTCGGCAAGCCCCAGCACCGCCATGTCCCGCACGTCGTAGAGCGTCTCCACGCCGGCTTCGCGCATCCGATCGCCGCCGATCCCCCAGAAATCGATGTCCGGATTTTTGGCCCGCACAGCCTGCACCAACCGGGCGGCATGCATGTCGCCGGAGATTTCCCCGGCTATCACCAACACCGACTTCCTCATGAAGCGCCCTCGCGAACCCGCTGGCAGATCTCCGCCGCCAGCTTCAAGGCTTCCGCCGCGTGTTCGCCGGATACCACCGGCTCGTCGCGATGCGCCACGCACCCGACAAACGACCGCAACTCATTCGCCAGCGGCTCGCCTTTTTCGATGGGAATCTCGTCGCGTGAAATGCCCAACAAGCCCTTCCGATAAATCTCTCCGGATTGATTTTGATAATCCAGCGATACGTAGGCGTCCTCGAAAAACACACGAATCTTGCGCAGCTTTTCCGGACTGATCCGGCTGGCCGTCACATTGGCCACGCAGCCGCTCTCGAAAAGCAGCCGGACGTTGGCGATGTCCTCGCTACGGCTCAAAACCGGCACCCCGACAGCCCGGATGTCCTTGACCGGCGATTTGACCAGATGAAGGATCACTTCCAAATCGTGAATCATCAAATCCAGCACCACGCTCACCTCGGTGCCGCGCGGCAACAGCCCGGCCCGGGGCGGAGGATACGGCGCCAACCGGTGCGCCTCGATAAAACGGGGCCGCGTCTTGATCCGATCCAGAAAGCTCAACACCGGATTGAACCGCTCCACATGGCCGACCTGAAGGATGATCTTCTTTTCCTGCGCCAGGCGCACCAACTCCTCGGCCTCGGACGTCGTCGCCGCGATCGGCTTCTCGACCAGCAAGTGAATCCCCTTTTCGATCAATTGCCCGCCCACCTTCCGGTGCAGATCCGTAGGAACCACCACGCTGACCGCTTCCACCTTGGAAGCCAGTTCGTCGATGGAGGTGTAAGGCGTCGTTTTGTACTGGGTCGCGATCTTCTCCGCCTGCTTGCGATCCACATCGAACACCCCGACCAACTCAGCCTCGCTCAGCTCCGAATAAATCCGGGCATGGGCCTGCCCCAGACTCCCCACGCCCACCACCCCCACCTTCACGCGCCTGTCTGTCATGTATGTAAACCTCGCTTAATATTACCTTGGGAAAAAGATCTTAAGACAATCGGAACCTGAAATCGATGATATTTTGCCCACGGAATAACATGAAAAAAGAGAAGGCAACGCTTTCTAGAATGACAGGACTTCAAATAGCGGCGAACGCGCCAGGGCCTTATCGAGCGTCAGCATGACGCGAAAAGAAGAGAAGAAAGCTGAATCGCGGGCCCACTTGGCCCGCGATTTGCAAAGGTAACGGCTGGGCTGTTTTCAGCTCAACTTGCCGATGATGGAGATCAAGGGCATGAACAGGGCGATGACGATCGTGCCGACGATCAAGGCAAGGCCGATAATGAGGATCGGCTCGATGATGGAGGTCAGGCCGGCGACCGTATTGTCGACGTCGTCGTCGTAGCTGTCGGCGATTTTCATCAACATTTCCGGCAAGGCGCCGGTTTCCTCGCCGACTTCCACCATGCTGACGACCATCGGGGGAAATACCTTGGACGAGGCAATGGGCGGCGCCATATTTTCGCCTTCCTTGACGGAATCGTGAATCACGCTGACAGCGCGGGAGACCACTTCGTTGCCGACGGTTTCCTTGACGATGTTCAAGGCTTGAAGAACGGGCACGCCGGAACTCATCAGGGTGCCCAGGGTCCGGGTAAACCGGGCTACGGCCGTCTTTTGCACCAACGTGCCGAATACCGGCATATGAATCTTCACTTGATCCAGGCTATAGCGTCCCAATGCCGTCTTGGCCAGCACCTTGGACAGCACAACCAGCGCAACGATCACGATGATGACGATCGGAAGCTGGCGCGTCAGGGTGGTGCTGATGTTCATCACAAACTGCGTCAACCCGGGCAGAGACTCCCCTTCCAGCAGGTCATTAAAAATTTCCTTGAATTTGGGCACGATGAAAATCATCAGGAAGGCCAGAATGCATGTGGCCATGATGAGCACCACGATGGGATACACCATCGCACTGATCACCTTGCTCTTGATTTTCTGGGCCTTTTCCATGAATTCCGCGAGACGAACCAAAACCACATCCATCACGCCGCCCACTTCGCCGGCCTTGACCATGTTGACGAAAAGCTTGTTGAAAATCCGGGGATGCTGCGACAGGGATTCGGCAAAAGTGCTGCCCGATTCGATGGATTCGGCCATTTCGCCGATGGCCCGTTTCAAGGCGGGATTCTTCTCCTGTTTGAACAACACGCGCAAGCCGCGCATCAGGGGCAGACCGGCATTGACCAGCGTGGCCAGTTGGCGGGTAAAAACCATCAGGTGCTTGGGTTTGACCCGCGACAGGAAAATGGGCATTTTGATTTCCATTTTCATCCCGCTGCCGGCCGGGCTGCCGGAGGTCCGTTCCTTCTTCCGAGCCGTTTTGGCATTCAGCTCCACTACGTTGGTGGGGAAAAAACCTTTTTCACGGATTTTTCCGAGCGCCACGGTTTGGGAGTCGGCCTCGATTTCCCCCTGCGATTCCTGGCCCTTCGAATCCAACGCGGTATATTTAAATTTTGCCATATCTAGCCTCAATTTCTACTCAGTACAGCCGAAAACCGAGGCCGACTCCAACCCAGACCTTCTTTTTCAGGTCTCAGGTTTCAGGCCTCATCCTTATGTGTACTTCAACACTTCCTCCACCGTGGTGTAGCCGTCCAAAATGCAGCGGATGCCGTCTTCGCGCAGGGTTCTCATGCCCAATTCGACGGCTTTGTCGCGGATGACCAGCGTGGGTTTGCGCAGATTGATCAAGTCGCGGATCGGATCGCGCACCCGCAAATACTCGTAGACGCCGCGGCGGCCTTTGTAACCGGTCTGGCTGCAATAGGTGCACCCGGCGCCGTAGTAAAAACTCCGGCCCTGCATGGAGCCTTCGTTCAAACCCAGCTGCTGGAGGATGTCGGGCGTAGGTTCGTAAGCCGTCTTGCAGTTCTGGCAGATCGTCCGCACGAGACGCTGCCCCAGCACCGCTTCGAGCGTCGAGGCGATCAGGAACGGTTCCACCCCCATATCGATCAACCGCGTCACCGCGCCGGACGAATCGTTCGTGTGCAGGGTGGAGAACACCAAGTGACCGGTCAGCGACGCTTGAATGGAAATTTCGGCCGTATCCAAATCGCGGATTTCGCCGACCATGATGATGTCGGGATCCTGGCGCAGAAAGGCGCGCAGCACGCGCGAAAACGTCAATCCAATGGCTTCGTGAATGGGAATCTGGATGATGCCTTCGATGTCGTATTCCACCGGTTCCTCGGCGGTCAGCAGCTTGGACTCGATGGTATTGATCCTGCGCAGGGCGGAATACAGCGTAGTGGTTTTTCCCGAACCGGTCGGGCCGGTCACGATGACGATGCCGTTGGGCTTGTCGATGTCCTCGGTGAAATTCTGATAGACGTCGTCGGGCATCCCGAGATTTTCGAGCTCCAACGAAACGATGCTTCGATCGAGCACGCGCAACACGACGCTTTCGCCGAACTGGGTGGGCAGCGTCGATACGCGGAAGTCGATGGGCCGGCCGGCCACGGTCAGTTGGATGCGTCCGTCCTGCGGCAGGCGGCGTTCGGCAATGTTCAGCCCGGAAATGACCTTGATGCGCGAGGTGACGGGCAAGGCCAGATGCTTCGGCGGGGGCGCCATTTCGTACAGGGCGCCATCGACGCGGTAGCGAATCTTGAATTCGTTTTCGAACGGCTCGAAGTGAATGTCCGAGGCGCGATCCTGAACCGCCTGGTAAAGCACCAGATTCACGAAGCGCACCACGGGGGTCGAGTTGGCGGCCTGTTCGACCTGGACGATATCGTCGCCGCGCTTGGACACCTCCATCAAATCCCCGGCGTCCTGCAGCTCCGACTCCAGCGAGGAAAGCATTTCGCTGACGGACTCGCTCTCGTCGCCGTAGTAGCGAACGATGTAATTCTTGATGTCTTCTTCGCGGGCCACGACAAAGTTGATGTCGCGCGTCAGCACAAACGCCAGCTCGTCGACCACCTCGGGACTCAGCAAGTCGAAGGTGGCCATATCCACCGAATTGACGCCGGTTTTGACCGGCACCACGTTATACATGCGGGCAATGCTGGCGGGCACCGTCTTGATCACCTCGGAGGAGATGTCGAGATCGCGCAGCTTGATGACTTCGCAGCCCAGCAGGGTCGAAACGACCTCAAGCATCTTTTCTTCGGCCACCAAATCCATGTTCAACAGGATTTCGCGCACCGGCTTGCCGGTACGCTCGTGCTCATCGACAACCTCCTCCGCCTGTTGAGGGGTCAGCAACTGCTCATCCATCAACTGCTGAAGCAAAGGATCGTTATATTCGATGCCGGCCATGTCGGTTCCTATTTCTTTTTCTCGCTCGTCGCCTGGATCTTCTGGATCACGGCTTCGGAGTCCTGCGCTTTGGTGATCAAATCTTCGTAACTGATGTATCCATGATCGTATAGGGCCATCAAATGGGAATCCAGCGTAACCATGCCGTAGCGCGCGCCGGTTTGAATGTCCGACGTGATCCGGAAGGTCTTGTTGTCGCGGATCAGGGACCGGATGGACGCCGTGGCGATCATGATCTCGAAGGCGGCCACGCGCCCAGGTTTGTCCTTGCGCCCCAACAGAAGCTGCGAGACCACCGCCACGATGCTCGAAGAAAGCTGCGTACGAATCTGATCCTGCTGATTGGTCGGGAACGCGTCGACAATACGGTCGACCGTCCGCGCCGCGCCCGTCGTGTGCAGGGTGGCAAACACCAGATGTCCGGTTTCCGCCGCCGTAATGGCCGCTTCCATCGTTTCCAAGTCGCGCATTTCGCCGACGAGAATCACGTCCGGGTCCTGGCGCAAAGCCCGGCGCAGCGCTTCCTTGAAGGAGGGCACATCCACCCCGATTTCGCGCTGGGTTACCACGCTTTTCTTGTGCGAGTGATAATATTCGATCGGGTCTTCAATGGTGATGATGTGGCAATCGCGCTCGATGTTGATGACGTTGACCATGCTGGCCAGCGTCGTACTTTTTCCGGAGCCGGTCGGCCCCGTCACAAGAATCAATCCGCGCGGCTTGAACAGCATGTCCTTGATCTGCGCCGGCAAACCGATTTCTTCGAGCGACATCAGATTGGACGGAATCTGGCGCAGGACCAGGCCAATATGACCCTTTTGCCGCAGCACGCTGACACGGAAACGGGCGACATGGCCGAAGCCGAAACCGAAGTCGGTGCCGCCCTGTTCGCGGATTTTTTGCTGATGATCCTCGGAGGTGATGCTCTTCATCAACCGTTCCGTGTCTTCCGCCTTGAGGGGTTCGGCATCCAGCGGATTCAACTGGCCGTGAATACGAAGCACCGGCGGGGCGCCGACCGTCAAATGAAGATCGGACGCACCCTCCTCCACCACCAATTGGAGAAGATCGCTCATGGATATATCAGCCGACAACATCACTGGCATTAGTCCACATCTCCCATGGTTACGCGCAATATTTCCTGCAGAGTGGTCATGCCCGACACGACTTTGCGAATCCCGTCTTCACGCAGGGTGCGCATCCCGAGTTGACGGGCCTTGGTCCGCAGTTCCGAAGCGGAAACCCGCTCGAAAATCATGTGCCGGACTTCATCGTTGACGAGGAAAATCTCGAAAATACCGCGCCGGCTCCGGTAGCCGGAGAACGAGCAGTCGTTGCAGCCGCGGCCGCGGAACAACTGGGCCTCGGCCAATTGCTGGGCGGCGGGCCCGATCAGGCGCAGCTCGCTGTCGGAGGGTTTATACTCCTCCTTGCACTTGTCGCAAATTTTGCGCACCAGGCGCTGGGCCATGATGGCGCGCGTCGAGGAGGCAACCAGGAAGGGCTTCACGCCGATGTCGATCAACCGGATGATGGCGCTGGGAGCATCGTTGGTATGCAGCGTGCTGAAGACCAAGTGACCGGTCAGCGAGGCGTTGACGGCGATTTCCGCCGTTTCCATATCGCGAATTTCACCGATCATGATGATGTTCGGCGCCTGGCGGAGAATGGACCGCAACGCGGCGGCAAACGTCAGCCCGATGTCCGAGCGCACATGGACCTGGTTGATGCCGGAGAGCTGATATTCGACCGGGTCTTCCACCGTGATGATTTTCCGGTCGGGCCGGTTGATGTAGTTTAGACAGGCGTACAGCGTGGTGGTTTTTCCGGACCCCGTGGGCCCCGTGACCAGCAGAATGCCGTCGGAAAGACCGATCATGCGCTCGAAGGTCTGCTGATCGTCCGAGAAGAAGCCCAACTGCGGCAAGCCCAACAACAAGCCTTCCTTGTCCAAAATACGCATGACGATGCTTTCGCCGTGGTTGGACGGAATGGACGATACGCGCAAGTCGAGATCGCGGCCCATGACATTAATCTGGATGCGGCCGTCCTGCGGCAGGCGCTTTTCCGCGATGCTCATGTTGGCCATGATTTTTACGCGGCTGATAATGGCCGATTGCAGGCGTTTGGGCGGGCTCTCCACCTCGTGCATTACGCCGTCGATGCGGTACCGGACGCGGAATTTCTTCGGCAGCGGCTCCAGATGAATATCCGAAGCGCGATTTCGAAACGCTTCCAGAATGATCAAGCTGACCAATTTGATGATCGGGGCATCGGCTTCCGATACCTCCCCATCGGCCATCAATTCCTGGCCGGCCGTACCGGGCATGGTGACGGTGCCTTCGGTGATTTCCTCCAGCATCGACTCCACCGTGCTGCCGGTGTGCCCATAATAGTGGGATAGTGCAATCTCGATTTCTTCGAGCGGCGCGACCACTCCTTCGACGTTGCATTTAAGGATATAGCGCAAACCGTCGAGGGTTTCGACATCCAGGGGATCGTTCAAGGCCACCGTCAAGGTGCTGTCGTTCTTGAATACCGGGACAATTTTGTACCGCTTGGCCACTTCGCCCGGCACCAAGTCGAGCACTTCCTGCGGAAGTTCCAACCCGGTCAGGCTGATAGTATCCATGCCAAATTGATTGGCCAGGGCTTTCAGAATGTCCATCTTGAGGACGACATGGTCTCGAACAAGAACATCGATGACGCTTTTATCGTCTTTAAGGGCAGATTCCCGCGCCTTCCGGACCTGCTCGCGAGAAATAAGGCCGACGCTTTCAAGAATCTCAAGAATATAATCGTCGTTCGCTGTCAAGAATAACTCCTTAACCCACGTTTATATCGAAGCCTGAGAATAATTATCATGTTGGTTGCTCTGCTGTCAACGAACCTGGAAGCCGAAAGCGAACATACCGGGTTTGGAAGAGCACGTTTAGGGAAATGCGGAAATGCCGATTGCCAAATGAAGAAATACAAGAAAAGACGCAGCCGGAAAATTTTTCCTCAATTCGGCATTCGGCAATTCTTATTGCAGTTTCTTCTCGAGAATCTGCATCACGACCTGGGGATTGGCTTTGCCTTTGCTGAGCTTCATCACCTGGCCCACCAGAAATTGGAGGGCGACTTTTTTGCCGGCTTTGTAATCGGCGACGACTTTTTCGTTGGCCGCGATGGCTTGGTCGGCAAAGGTTTCCAGGGCGCCGGAATCGCTGACTTGCACCATTCCCTTGGCCTTGACGATGCTTTCGGGGTCTCCACCCTGCTCGAAGAGGATATTAAAAACTTCTTTGGCGCTGGGCATGTTGATGGTCTTGGCTTCGACCAGCTTGATCAGACCGGCCAGGGCAACCGGCTGGATTTTAACGGCGCCGATCGCCAGCCCTTTTTCGGTCAGGGCGCGAAGCATCTCCGTCATGATCCAATTGGAGGCGGCCTTGGCATTGCCGCACAACCGGGCGGTTTCCTCGAAATAGTCGGCGACGGCCTTGTCGGCAACCAGCACCTCGGCGTCATATTCCGGCAAACCCAGATCGCGAATCAATCGGGCGCGTCGGGCGGCCGGCAGCTCGGGAAGCTGTTGGCGCCATTCTTCGATCTGGGCGGTCGGCAAAACGACCGGCATCAGGTCGGGTTCGGGAAAATAACGATAATCGTGGGCATACTCCTTGGAGCGCATGGCCAGCGTGACGCCAGCGGCATCGTCCCAGCGGCGGGTTTCCTGCCGGATAGTCCCGCCTTTGCTCACCACATCGATCTGTCGCTTGATTTCATAGGAGAGCGCCCGATGAACGCCCTTGAAGGTGTTCATGTTCTTGAGTTCGGTTTTGACGCCCAATTCTTTCTGCCCCTCGGGCCGCACGCTGCAATTCACGTCGCAACGCAGATTGCCCTCTTCGAGGTTGCAGTCGCTGATATTCCCGTAGACCAGGATTTGCTTGAGGGCCAGCAAGAAGGCAAAGGCTTCGTCCGCGGACTCGATTTCCGGCTCGGTCACTAACTCCATCAGGGGCGTGCCCGCCCGATTGAAATCGATGCCGCTGGAGCTTTCGAAGTGCATGTTTTTGCCGACATCCTCTTCCTGATGGATGCGGGTCACGTGGATGATTTTCTTGCGGCCGTCGACTTCGATTTCGACCTCGCCCCCCAGGCAAAGCGGTTGGTCGTACTGCGAAATCTGGAAGTTCTTGGGCATGTCGGGATAGAAGTAATTCTTCCGGTCGAACTTGCTGTAGGGATTGATCCGGCAGCCGATCATCAGGCCGGTCCTCACGCAGAGTCGAATCGCCTCCGCGTTCATGACCGGCATGGCGCCGGGATACCCCAGACAGACCGGACAGACGTTCGTGTTGGGCAGCTCCCCAAATTCCGTGGGACAGCCGCAAAACATTTTGGTCCGGGTTTTCAACTGGACATGAACTTCCAGTCCGACGGTTGCGCGATAGTTGGATGGCGACATGGCTTATCCTTTCAACTCCGGTTTTTTCAGGCGCCATTCGGTGGCCTGCTCGTAGGCATGACCCACTCTCAAAATGTTTTCTTCCTTGAAGCCCGGCCCCAGGATTTGCAGGCCGATGGGCAGGCCGCCGCCGGTAAACCCGCAGGGCGCCGAAAGCCCGCAGATGCCGGCTAGATTGGCCGTGACCGTGAAAATGTCGCCCAAATACATTTGCAGCGGATCGTCCTTCTTTTCGCCGATGCGATAGGCCGCTGTCGGAGCGACCGGCGTCAGCAAAGCGTCGCAGGTTTCGAAGGCCTTCAGGAAATCGTTGCGAATCAGCGTGCGCACTTTTTGGGCGCGCAGGTAATAGGCATCGTAGTAACCGCTGCTGAGCACGTAGGTGCCAAGAATGATGCGCCGTTTGACTTCGCGCCCAAAACCGGCCGCACGGGTCTTTCCGTACATATCGATCGGGTCTTCGCCCTCGACGCGTTTGCCGTAGCGCACGCCATCGAAGCGGGCCAGGTTGGCCGAGGCTTCCGCGGTGGCGATGACGTAATAGGCGGCAATCGCATAGCGCGTATGCGGCAGGCTCACTTCGACAATCTCCGCGCCCAACGCCCGGCATTGCTCCACCGCGGCGCGAACCGCGCTTTCCACCTGCGGGTCCATGCCCTCGACAAAATATTCCTTGGGCAACCCTAGCTTCATGCCCTTCAGATCAGGCCGAAGCGCCAGGGAATAATCCGGGACGGGAACATCCACGGAACTCGAATCCATCGGGTCGTGGCCGGACATGGCCCGCAACAGCAAAGAGGCGTCCTGCACCGTCTTGGTCAGAGGGCCGACCTGATCCAGCGACGAAGCGAAGGCGGTCAATCCATAACGCGAAATCCGCCCATAGGTCGGCTTCAACCCGACGCAGCCGCAAAAGGCGGCCGGCTGGCGGATCGAACCGCCGGTATCCGTGCCCAACGCGGCCAGCGCCTCGTCGGCCGCCACAGCCGCCGCCGAACCGCCGCTGGAGCCGCCGGGAACGTGATCCAGCTTCCAGGGATTCCGGGTAACCTTGAACGCCGAGTTTTCCGTGCTGGACCCCATCGCAAATTCGTCCATGTTCACCCGGCCCAATAAAATGGCCCCGCGAGAACGCAAACGCGCCACGCACGTGGCGTCATAAGGCGAAATGTAACCTTCCAGAATGCGCGAGGCGCAAGTGCAGGGCTGCCCGTCCACATTCAACACATCCTTGACCGCAATGGGCAGACCGAGCAAGGGATCGACGCTTCCGCCGGACGCACGACGGCGATCCGCCTCGCGAGCCTGCGCAAGAGCCGACTCGGCATCGAGGGAAACATACGCCTGAACGGAGGCATCCACGGCGGCAATCCGCTTCAGCAGCGCTTGAACCAACTCTTCCGAGCTGCATTGACGCCCGGCCAGCAGGCTGGAAGCCTGATGTAGTGATAAACTGTGCAAATCGCTCATAAAACCCCGATTATTCTATGATTTTCGGCACGACAAACTGCCCGTTTCGTTCGAGCGGCGCATTTTTTAGGACCTTTTCGCGATCCACGCAAGCCCGCGGCTCGTCCGCGCGAAAAACGTTCTGCACCGGCCAGGCATGAGCCGTCGGCTCCACGCCTTCCACATCCAGCGCCGTCAACTCCTTCACGTGGGCCAGAATCTGATCCAGTTGCGACTGAAAGAGGACAACTTCCTCCTCCGTCAGGTTCAACCGCGCCAGATGAGCGACATACCGCACATCGATTTTATCCGTACTCTGCGCATACGTTGCCGACATAACAAACCTCGCTTTTCAAAAAGGAGTTTGCAGTTTATGCAGTCGGAGAGAGTAATGCAAGAATGGGTTCATTCTTTGCGGGATTCGCATGACAGGCCGACGTTAAAGTAAGTGATGCGGCATTCGAAATCCACAACGCTGTAATTCATTGAAGACGACCTTCGCATCAGGAATAAGAGCTGCGTCACATGCAGCCTGAACAAGACCAAGAGTTCCGGCAACTTGTAATCCAACCCCAACCGCAACAATCCTCGCTTGCAAATCATCCAATAAGACAAGATCAGCTTGCGTATTCATCGCCAATATAATAACCGCCGTTTCACCAGCGCCGAGTTCCTTGCGCAAATTCATGCCATGAGGATTGGGCTCGGTGCTGATCCACTCCGCATCATATAATTCCTTTGATCCTTCATGCCGATGGCGACCAGCCAATAACTCATCCAACACAGCTTGAGGTCGAACAATATTCACAAATAACTGACGAAGTAAGCCGAGTCGACCAATGCGATCCAAAGCAATTAAAGGCGAAGTATTAACGATTACGCGCATGAAGAACAGCCTTGGAATCTGACGTTATCTCATCGGGATTCTGCTGAAAAATAGAAATGCCATTCTGTCCACACGAATAAAGGAATTCTACACGAGACATACCGGAAAGCTGGGCCGCTAAACCGCTCGATATGCGGCCGGATTCAAATAGCTTGAGAGCGGCCGCACGACCGATTTCGCTCGCCGCATCTTCCACCCGGCGACCTAAAGCCATCATTAGCTCATCTGGACACTGTAATGTAATTGTAGTCATAATTTACGCATGAAATATACACCATCCGATGCTTTATGACAATCACATCGTTATCCATCAGCGCCAGTGCGATGAGTCCATAGCCAAAGTTTAAAAGGATCAAAGACTTGGGCTCATTATCTTTTTAACGCCGTCAAGGCGAGAATTAGGGGGGCGAGGCGCGCAGCCATTGGGCCAGGGACTTGCGCACGACAACGGGTTCGAGGTCCACCAGGGTCAGGCATCGAGGAATCAACTTTCATGTCGTGGTCATTCGGTCCACTCCGCACGGACTTTGTTGTTGTAGGTCCCGCAGGCGACGACCCTTCGTTTGTCATGGGGATAGTTCTGGTTCTTGAAATTAACCAACTCAGCGATAAGCGCTTCAGGATCGGCCGACTTGAGTTCTTTCCAAAGACCAGGCCTGGATTTCTGCATCTCTGCGAGCGCCGATCGATACATTGCGAGCGTGATCTCGTCGCCGTTGGCTCGTTGCCATGCAACATGCGACAGCAACAGGGCGGCGCTGGCCGCTTCTGAAGAAGGTACTGACTCTGGACTATCAAGTACGGTGAGAGCCATCTCCTTCAGAATCGCTGACATCTGTTTTCTTGATTCAATCATCTTATCCTCTTTCCGAAGCCCAAACGGCACGCCTCACTTTCGGCGCGGAACGCGCCGTAAAGCGGAGGCGCTTGTTCGGCGGTGATCTGAGACGGGATCGACCGTGTCGACAAAAGGGAACCGGTTGAAATCCGTGTCTCGCGTATAGATGGTTTTGATCCCGTTTTCCCTCATCAGAATAGCCGTGTGCGCATCGAAGACCAAGTTGCCTGAGATGCCTGGGGTCTCGATGAACACTTCTGCCGCAACGTGACGATGACGGTCTGTTTCGGTCAGAATCCTAAGACTCGGGGAAGCGAACAAGGCGTCCAGAAACGCCCATGCCTGTGCAGCCGAGAAAGGACGGATCAGGACTCGCGGATGGGTCACGATGCGGAGAAATTCATATACGATGCCCCACGTCACATACCAAGGGGTCGTTTCTGAACGGCACTGCTCCAGCAACGCACGACATCTCGCATGGTCGGGCGAGTCCCTGTCGGCGCCATAGACCAGGATGTTGGTGTCGACAACATACATGACTAGCCTCCCATCACGTCATAGAGCGCATCGCGATTGGCGATGTCGACGCGCAGTCCCCCGCTGCTGAATTCGGGCAGAGCCGGCAACGCTACCGGCTCCTTCCTCGGCTCGATGATGATGCGCAGAGCCATCTCGACCACTTCGGACATGGTTTGCTGTCGCCGCGCAGCCTCCCTCTTCACCTCGCGCATGGTCACATCGCTTATGTTGAGTGTTGTCTTCATATGGAAAACCATATCACCGCTATGGAAGTCCGTCAAGTCAGTCCGGTCTCCTCAGGAAAACACGGCGCTCCGCCGGGAGGCCCCAACTCCTCATCGCCTCATCAGCGCGAACACACCCCAGCCTAGGTATTCACGCGTGTAAGCGGCGTAACGCTCGGGTTCCGAGGCCAGCCTGGCTCGAACATCCTGCGCGAGCTGGTCGTCGGGATTAGCTTCAAGCCATCGGCGCATGGTGAGCCATTTGGCCGCCTCGTATCTGTCCCAGCCGTCTTGGTCTGCCAGAACCATCTCAACGACGTCGCAGCCAAGGCGGCCGAAAGACGCGAGCAGTTCCGGAAGCATGAGATAGTCGGAGATGGAGCCGACAAGACACCCCTTGGCAACATCTTCCGTCGGCGGCAAGCGCCGCCAGTAGGGCTCGCCGATGAGGATGATCCCTCCGTTGTGAAGGCTCTGCGCCAGAAGCTCGATCGTGCCGACGACTCCCCCAGCAATCCAAGTGGCGCCGACACAGGCTGCCACGCCGACCTTCTCGTCAGAGACGTAGCCCGCGGCATCGCCGTGGATAAACTTGACTTGATCGGCCACGCCGAGTTCTTCAGCGCGGATTCTCGCGTGCTCGGTGAACAACGGGCTCATGTCAATGCCCGTGCCGATGACTCCGTGATCGCGTGCCCACGTGCACAGCATCTCCCCGGAACCGCTGCCGAGGTCAAGCACGCGGACCCCCGTTTCCAGACGCAGCGCCGCGCCGAGAGCGGCGAGCTTTTCGGGTGTGATCGGGTTATGGATGCGGTGAGCACTTTCGGTGATGTTGAAGATCCGCGGAATGTCCATTGTGAAAACTCTCCTTTCAGTGCATTGTATACGCTAGAGCAACAAAGATAACGATCCAGAACAACAACCCAAGCATCATGCACAGATTCATCGAGACCAATCGCTTTCGTGACCGTGCGAACTGAGGCGAACGCGGCACATCCAGCCGGAATGGCGCGCACGATACTCTTCCCCAGGTTGCAAGCCTTACCAAAAGGATGCCCGCGTTGTAGAGCATGCCATAGCAGACCAGAGCAATAATGACGCCCACGCATCCGAGCATTGCCGCGCCACCTACTGATGCGCCTGATCCAAGAACGGCCCGTGGCGTCGGCAAGTGCGAGGATAGGCGACGAAGCCCCGGTATCTTGCTGTGCGCAATCGCCAGCACTGCAAGCATCGCCAATCCTATCACTGTGACTATGCGACTGGGTGACATGTTATCTGTGGCCAACGTCGAAAATCTCGGGCGGCGTTTACACTGTACCGAGCATTTTATTGTGCATTTCATCCTGTTTCTTAATAGATCCAATGATGGCTCCAATCACAAAACCTAGTGCAGCCCAGTATAATATGATGATAATGAATATCGGAACGATATACAGCATTGATCGGTCTCCAGAGATACCACAGGAGGCAAGACTCTTCTCAATAATCCAAAGAATAGGAAGCGATCCGTAAAATATGATCGCATGAAGATATTCCGCGAACATGCTGTCAAATGGGATAACGGCTCGCACAAGGCTGAGCACGATAATTCCACAGGTAAATATGAAAGAGAAGGATATTGCAGTTTTTAGCCATATTGGTTTTACATGACCTGTACGCATGTCATCCATCCTTCTCATCATATGCACAACGCCGAAAGTGACCGGCGCAAGTGAGCCGCAGAGCGAAGCGGCGCGGCTTACTTGCGTACGTGTCCACTTTCTTCGAGCAGTCCTATCATTCGGTTCAGTTCTGGCCACACGACGCTCTTGCTGGGGGCAAATCCATCTGAGTTCACCTCGGCTTCTTGGGAGAATCCGAAGAAGCCGTAGCCTACAAGGTTGATGTAGGTCTGCGCAAAGGCGAGCAACCGAAGTGCGCCGTCCAAATTGGCCTTGCTGAGGGACGCGAGGTCGGCATTTTCATGATGGGCGACGCGCTTGTCACGAAGCACCTTCAGTGCGTCGAGAATGTAGTCCAGTTCTTTCCTGTCTCGTGGGGGCGTCCGGGGACACTGCTCCGAGAAATGGTCGAGGAGCAGGGCCGGAATCCGAGTCATGTCGTCTGAGCAACGAACGACAAAGCTATTGTCAACATTAGCCTGGATGAACTGCTCGAGACGAACGTGATTCTGGATTCGGTCCGCCAGATTAAATCGATCTTCCTGCAGGAGTGCGAGCGTTGTTGGAATACTGTAGTTGGGATACTTCTGATTTGGTTTCTCATACAACTTGCACAGCGAGAGAATGAAGGAATCCAGAGCATGGCGTTGAATCGTGCCCAACGCCTGACGGAAAGGCAGCGCGTTTAGTATGGATGAATGATCCGAGAGTGCAATGTAGACGCCGAGCGCATTGTGTCCGAGAAACACTTCGACATTGATGCGATCAAGTATGATGTCTTTGACCTGTGTCGTACTCATTTGTCTCCCGCTCGAACAGTCTTTATTGACCGCACTTTAAAGAGTCTTTATGCAACGGCCACTTTACCATGCTTGCCCCTGAGGTTACCGGATGGCGTCGAAGCGGGTCAAGGGCGCAAAAAAGTTTGGCGTCAACTATTTATGAGCATCGGTTCGCTGGCGAGCATAGCGGACGAAACGGAACGGGGGCGAGGGCATGGAGAAAAAGGGATTTGCCGTCAACTGCTTGTGAACGCACGTTTACTTTTAGCCTTGCGAGCGAAGGAGTCTTTATGCGGGAAGGAGTCAGTTTGCCAAGGTGGACTATACAAAAAATCTCTTCATGTAGAGCTGGGCCAAGAAGGATTGCCGCTACAAGATGCTACAAGATGGTTTGTGTTTTGGAGGGTTGCGCTACGTCGCGACCGGAAGAAGAAGGTTCCGACAGAGCGGAACCCTCCAAAATCGAAGGCCATTAGAGCCACGTCTCAAGATTCAAGAATTGGCAGGCAGCAATTGTGATTACGACTCAAGACGCATCGAACGGCTCATTCGTCTATTCCGGTAAGATGCCGTTCTGATTCCTCCTCGTAATCGTAATCTTAATCATAATCATAATCTTCATATTCTTCTTCAGAAGGAGATTAAGATTACGATTAAGATTATGATTATGAATAAGATAGGATTTAAGATCTGCGTTGACGAGAGGCTCTTCATGGGAGGGCGGGCATTCCTGCCCGCCATCGCAGCCAGGAATGGCTGCGGTTCTTTAACAAACTCCCAATGAGTCAAAGCCTGAGTCATAATTAACCATCAGCGCCAGGGCATTGGGCGTTAAAGCAATGCCTCTTGGGCTATCTTCCTGAATTCACGGCAGTACGTGCGAGCTTGTTTAGCTGCGTCACGGTCAGCAGATTCCCCCGGATAACGGAATTGAATGGCAAAATCCGAAAGATAGGCCAACGGTTTGCGAAACGCTTCCCAAGCCGGTTCGAGAGCAACAATACGCTCCAAAAGAGCGACCAGATCATGGATTTTATCGACATGAACGCAGGCCTCGCACATTCGTGCTTTTAGTATTTTTCAGCACATTGCTGAGCATGGAAACACACCGCATCGAAATTCGGATGTTTTCGGACCCGAGATTCGCGCTCCATGGTCTCAAAATCACCTTCGGCTTTTTGGATCCACTCCCTTGTGGCGAGCTTCATAGA
This sequence comes from Lentisphaerae bacterium GWF2_57_35, assembly GCA_001804865.1. Taxonomy (GTDB): domain Bacteria; phylum Verrucomicrobiota; class Kiritimatiellia; order CAIQIC01; family GWF2-57-35; genus GWF2-57-35. Next base: position 25,738 of record MHBK01000064.1, on the reverse strand, counting down.
GAACCTTTCCGTGGGCAAGAATATCCTTGATAAAGTCATCGCCCATTGCCAGACGCTCACGAATTTTCTTTGGCGTGCGAACGATCAAATCCAAAGGGAAATGTGGCCGCAGCTTCATGCGCATTTCCACTGACTTATCGACAGGATTATCGTGAAGAGGCATAATCACAAGCAAATCTACATCAGAATCCATGGTTGCCCGCCCGGCAGCATACGATCCAAACAATACGACTTTCTCCGGGCGGTATTGCTCAGCCATCTCCCGAACAAAGCTGCGTATTGTTGCGTCTGTTAACATGACGGTCAAGTTTAGGACATTCCAACCCGTCGTTCAATCGGAGATTAAGATTACGATTAAGATTATGAATAAGATAGGATTTAAGATCTGCGTTGACGAGAGGCTCTTCATGGGCGGGGCGGGCATTCTTGTCCGCCATCGCAGCCAGGAATGGCTGCGGTTCTTTCATTATTTTTTCAACGCCGGCGCGGTGAGGATTAGGGGGGCCGAGGCGCGCAGCCATTGGGTCAGGGACTTGCGCACGACGGCGGGCTCGAACTTCGAGCGGGCGATTTGCCGAAGCGGCATCCAAATGAATTCGAGTTTTTTTTCCTTCGAGGGCGCCGGCGCGGAGGACAGCAGATTCTTGAACTTCATTTCGTAGACCAAATTTATCTCGCAGACTTTTTTTCCACGATAACGGAAGGCATGCTCGACGACGCCAAGGAAAGCTCCGAGGGTGCACGAGAGGCCCATTTCTTCTTTGATTTCGCGCTTCAGGGCGTAGCCGGCCGACTCGCCGAACTCTACATGCCCGCCGGGAAGGAAGTAATTGTCTTTTTTCCGATTGTGGCACACCAGCAGGCGGCCGTTATGAACATAAACCCCTCTGGCCAGGATTTCGATGGGCAGTTCTGTCATGCTTTTCCTTTATTGCTGTTCGACGGCCTGAATGCAACTTTAGGACATTCGATCTTTCAAGATCTCCCCCGCCAACACCAACGATCCGGCGATGCATACGACGGCTTCGTTGGCAATCGCCCATTCGGCCGCTTCTTTTTGAGCGACGGGAATCGTGCTTTCGACGACGTCTTTGAGTCCGGCTTCGATGGCGCCTTGCTTTAGTTGCGACATGGGCATGTTGCGTTCGCCCGGCAGGGGCGCCAGCCAAACCTTTTTAACGACGGATGAAAGCGCGCGGAAGAAACCGGGAGCATCTTTGTCCGACAGAAGTCCGGCCACCAGGGCCACGGGGCGTTTGGCGCCGATTTCCTTCAAGCTCGCCGCGAGCCGTTGCGCGGCGGCGGGGTTGTGAGCCACGTCGAGAATCGTGAGAGGGTTCTGTCCGAGGATCTGGCAGCGGCCGGGCCACTTCACGGTTTCCAACCCCTTCTTCAGGGAGTCTTCTTCCCAGGAAAGGGGCGAAACTTCGTTCAGATATTCCAAAGCCGCCACGGCCGTGGCGCAGTTGCCCAATTGGTGAGCGCCCAGTAAAGGAAGCACCAAGGGACGATAAAGCGCGGATTCGCTTTCGATTTGGATCTTCTGGCCCTTTTCGTCCTGCTTAATCCGGCGCACGTTTACATATTTTTCCGCATGCACCACGAGCGAATGCCGTTCCGCCGCGATCCGCTCGATGGTTTCAAGCGCTTGGGGCTCCATCTTGGCCAGTACAACCGGACAGCCCGGCTTGATGATGCCCGCTTTTTCCGCGGCGATGCTTTCGAGGGTCTTGCCGAGCCAGGCGGTATGCTCGATGTCGATCGGCGTAATGACGGCCGCCAGCGGCTGCACGACGTTCGTGGCATCGAGCCGTCCGCCCAGGCCTGTCTCCAGGATCGCCACATCCAATTCGTGCCGCCGAAAGCATTCGAAGGCCAGCGCGGTCGTGAATTCAAAGAACGTCGCCAGGCGTCCCCCCGGCAACGCGGCATTATGCCGGTCCGCCTCGTCCACCGCCTGCAAAACCTCCGCCAGCTCGGCGTCGGAAATGGGAACGCCGCCTATTTGAATGCGTTCGTTGAAGCGCACCAAATGCGGGGACGTGTAGAGCCCGGTACGATACCCGGCGGCGCGATAGACCGCTTCGATCATCGCGCAAACGGAACCCTTGCCATTCGTGCCCGCGACATGGATGCAGGGCACAGCCTCATGCGGTTTGCCCAAACGCTCCAATAAGGCTAGTTCCGTTTCCAGCCCCAACTTGACGTCGTGGGCTGTACGGGCAAAAAGCTGTTGTAGTTGGTCGGGAAGATTCAAGGCTTATATTTTTCCAGCGTTGCACGTCCGGAAACGATGGGGCCTTGGCGTAGCCATCAGGAGCTGGCTTGACGTCGGCCGGCTTCCGCTCCGGACATATAATCCAGGATCTGAACGATGGTCGGTTTCAGTTCCTTGCGGTTCACAACCATATCCAACAATCCGTGCTTAAGAAGAAATTCCGAACGTTGGAATCCTTCCGGCAAGTCCTGCTGGGTTGTTTCCTTGATGACCCGGGGGCCGGCAAAACCGATCAGGGCGCCGGGTTCGGCCACGATCACGTCCCCCAAAGTAGCATAGCTGGCCATTACGCCGGCCATGGTGGGATGAGTCAGGATGGGAATATAGGCCAGTCCCGCCTGGGCATGTCGCGAAAGAGCGGCGCTGGTTTTGGCCATTTGCATCAGGCTCAGCATGCCTTCATACATGCGCGCGCCGCCCGAGGTGCAAACCAAAACGACGGGCAACCGCAATTCGGTGCCCCGTTCGATCAGCCGCGTCACCTTCTCGCCCACCACCGAGCCCATGCTCGCGCCTAGAAATTCGAAATCCATCACGCCAAAGGCCACATCGTGAGGCCCCAAACGGCCGCGTCCACAGCTAATGGCGTCTTTGTAGCCGGTCTTCTTGATGTTATCGTCCAGCTTTTCCTGGTAGGAGGCGGTTCCGGTAAAGCCGAGGGTGTCGACGCTGTAGAAGCCCGCATCCCATTCCTGAAAAGACCCCTCTTCCATGAACATATTGATGCGGGATTTGCGATCCATTTGAAAATGATGGGCGCATTTCGGGCAAACGCCAAGACCCGCATCCAATTCCTGCTTAAAGATGATTTCCGTGCAGGAAGGGCATTTCAACCACAAGCCGTTCGGAATGTCCCGCTTCCGAACCTTGACCGTTGTGTAGTTCCTTTTTCCGAATAATGGCATAGTCTGAACTTCCTCAAATTGCCGTTCCTAGCCTCGCGCCACCGTAACCACAAAAACCGATTGTGCCCCACCCTCCTTTAAAGCGCGAGCACATTCGTTGACCGTGGCCCCCGTGGTCATCACATCGTCCACCAGAAGAATTCCACGCCCCTTCAATCGGAACGTCCTCCCGGCTGCAAACGCGCCTCTAACGTTAGAGGCCCGAGCCTTCGCTGTCAAATTCGTTTGAGATATCGACGGACGTATACGCTTCAATACTTTTGAATACAACGGCTTGTGAATCAATTTTGCCAGGCTGTCGGCCAGCAGCCGGGCTTGGTTGAAGGAGCGAAAGCGCTGTTTCGAGGGATACAGAGGCACATAGGTCACGGCATCCACGGCCGACAAATCGAAGTCCAGCGACAGGCAGGAGGACAGCAATCGCACGAAATCCTTGCGCAGCCAGAGGGCGTGCCGATATTTGAAGTCGCACAACAGATCCTTCAACACGCCGCGATACCGGGCAGCCGAGCGGGCGAGTTCAAAGTGCGGACGGGTCTCCGAACAGTTGAAGCAGACGAAGTCATGATCGACCCGCCCATCCACGGGATCTCCGCAGACCGAACAATAGGGATCGGTCACGTAACTCAGCCCCGCCAGGCAATCCCAGCAAATGTGATGCAGCTCGGGTCCTATTTTGCTGCCGCAGAGTTCGCAGGCCCGCGGATACACCAAATCGAGCAACGTGGTCCAGGAAATCGCCATGACCTCAGCCCCCAGCCTCTCGCCGCCGCCGGCGCAGCAGAAGGCATACCCCAACCGCCAGAAACACCAGCAACAGCCCCAAAGCTGCATAACTGCGCGCAATCGCTTCGTCATGACCGAACGCCCACGACCAACGGTCGCCGTTTTTCACGATGAAGTAGTCGCCCATTTTCATGACCCAGACCCAGCCCGCGTGCAGTCCCATCGCAAAGAAAAGGCTGCCGAAATACTCATACGAAACGCACAACACCAACCCCATCGCAAAAAGCGTCAGACAAAAAGGAAAAAAATAAACATCGAATTTCACCGCATTAAACAATTGGGAATAAAGCTCCAGCCCCGAATACCAGTGCCCATAAGCCACCCCGACAAACGGCTCCGGATCGGCAAAATGAACCGCGGAAAATAGAAAACTCGCAATCACCGCGCCCCCGGCCACGCCGACAAGACTCCGCAACCCTCCGTACAAAGCGCCGCGAAAAATCGTCTCTTCCAGGAACCCGATCAAAAAGCCCCCCGCCAGATACCCCAGAACATTACCCAGAATCGACCAATCGCCCGGGTTGGTTACCTTGTAGGCGCCGGATACCACTCCCAGGGTGTAAATACACAGTATCGATGCACAACCCATGCCCCACCCCAACAACAACTGGCGCATCCGGGGCCATCGGGGTGAAGGGTCGCGGTCCACCCCCCACCCGATCGCCGCCAGGCTGCGAACCCCGCTCCAGCGAAAAACAGGATAGATCCCGACGACGAGCAAAATCGACATGGTGCGCGACGCGACGCTGCTGAAATCGGTATCGCGCAAACTTTCCAATGATTGGAAATGCCGGCCCAGATAGAGGATGAAATTGTAAAGATGCGGCGCCAGCAAGGCCCCGCCCAGCACCGCGCCGGCAAAAAGCCCCACGACCGCCCCAAAAAGCCGGGGCGACTGTTTATCGTTGGCGATCATCCATGGGCTCCCTTGGTTGTTTGTCCGCCGCGATGAAAAGACAGACGGACGACTTTGTCAAGACAGGCATTCCTCGAGAAGGCTTTTCGTCAGGCTTGGTCGGACTTGCGTTAGAGCTCAAAGGAAATTTTTTCGTTTTCACACACTCCCCATCATGCTAAGGTACCCGGACATGAGTACTCAGGAATTTGCAGGTTATTCGATAACACGGAATCTGGCGGGAGGCGGGCTGACCCGACTCTATGTGGCGTTGGATGCCCAGCAAACCCGTGTGGTCATCCGCCATTTGACCGCGGATTCCGTACGCATCCGCAAGCTCCGCAAGAGCTTCTTCCACAGCGCGGAAGTCATGGAAAAGCTTCATCATCCCAATATCGTGCGGTTCATTCGCTTGGGATATCAGGATAAAGTGCCTTATATGGTGCTGGAATATGTCGAATCGCGCACCTTGCGGGATTTGATCCTGTACCGCGACCCTCTTTTGACCAACAACGTTCTTTCCCTGATTCGCCAGATGGCCAATGGGCTGGCTTATGTCCATGCCCAAAAGTACCTGCATCTGGATTTCAAACCTGAAAATATACTGGTACGTAACGACGGCCAAGTCGTGATCATTGACTTTGACTTGGCGATTCGAAGCAAACGCTGGACGAAAAAAATAAAACAAATGCCGGGCACTCCCTCGTATATCGCCCCCGAAACGTTGACCAAACACATTGTCGACGAACGTTCGGACATCTACAGCTTTGGAGTGACCTGTTACGAAATGTTGACGTATCACAAACCCTTCGAAGGGGACAAGCTGGACCAGGTGCGGCTGGCGCAGGTCGATCCGAGAATCCCGCCGACCCGCCTGAAGCAATATAATCCTCAAGTGCCGGCCGCATTGGAAGCGCTGGTCTTGAAATGCCTGGCCAAGAAACCGGAAGACCGGTACCCCGACATGGCCCTGGTGATACGCGATCTGGAAGCACTGATATGACCGATATTTATCTACGACCCCTTAAACCCCGGAAAAAAGGCCTGCTGGCGGTGATCCTGCTGCTGGTCGCGCTTTTGGCCGGAGGTTTCTATTGGATTAAATTCCACCCGATTCGCAAACAAACTGCGGAGCCGATCACGACCGGCGCTCCGGCAGCCGCTACAGCCGTAACGCCCGTGAAGGCGCCGGCGCCCGTACCCCCGCCGCCCCCAGCCCCCGTACAGCCCAAACCGCCTCAGGCGGCTCCACCGGCGCCCGCAGCGCCCGCTCCGATTGCTCAGGGCTCCAGCAAAGGCTTGCTGGACGAAGCCCTCCAATTGAAAAACGAGGATCGGCTGCTCGAAGCGAGGGAAAAAGCCTTGGTCTTGCTCGATCAAGCCTCCAGCCAGGCGGCCAGGTCCGAAGCGGAAGCCTTGCTGGGCGAAGTCGATGTCGCCCTGGTGCTGAGCCCCCGCGCCATGCCGGAAAAAACGGATTACACCGTCGAATCCGGCGATTCCATGGCCGCGCTGGCCAAGAAATTCAAGACCACGGTGGATGTCATCCGCAAAGGAAACAATGTTTCCGGCCAGATTATCCGAATCGGCCAACGCTTGCGGGTTTTCGGCGGCGCGTTTTCGATCGAAGTCGACAAGTCGGACAATACGCTGCTGTTGAAAATGAACGACCGGTTTTTCAAGCGCTACCGGGTGGGCACGGGAAAATACGGCACCACGCCCATCGGCGATTTCGTCATCGAAGACAAGATCGCCCAACCGACGTGGTGGCGCCCCGACGGGAAGGAAATCCCTTATGGAGATCCGGAAAACCTGCTGGGCACGCATTGGCTGAAATTGAACGTTCCGGGGTACGGCATTCACGGAACCTGGGAGCCGGAGAGCGTCGGCCAGGCAACCAGCGCGGGGTGCATCCGTCTAGCCAACGATCAGGTGGAAGAGCTTTTTACGCTCGTCCCCATCGGCACGCCGGTTAAAATTGCAGAATAATCGAACAGGGAGAACGTCTGTGGCCTCTTATGCTTTACCATTTGAAAAACCGGTGATCGAACTGGAAAACAAGATGAAGGAGCTGCGCACCTTCAGCCAGAATCAGAACATCGACGTTTCGCTCGAGATCGAGCGGATGGAGAAAAAAATCGCCGAGACCCGGCTGAAGATTTTCGAGAATCTCACGCCCTGGCAAAAAGTACTGGTGGCGCGCCATCCCCTGCGTCCGTATACCAACGATTACATCCGCGAAATCTTCACCGACTTCGTGGAACTGCACGGCGACCGGATTCATGCCGACGACCGGGCCATCATTGGCGGATTTGCCCATTTGAACGGACAGAAAGTCATGGTCATCGGCACGCAAAAAGGCCGGGACACCAAGAGCAATCTGGAATGCAATTTCGGCTGCGCCTATCCGGAAGGATATCGCAAGGCCCTGCGCCTGATGAAACTGGCGGCCAAGTTCAACGTGCCCATCGTCACGTTAATCGACACCCCGGGCGCCTTCCCGGGCATCGAATCGGAAAAGCGGCATATCGCCGAGGCGATCGCCGTCAACCTGAGGGAGATGTTCACCTTCCCGGTGCCCATCGTCGTGACCGTGATCGGCGAAGGCGGCAGCGGCGGCGCGCTGGGCATCGGCGTCGGCGACCGGGTGCTGGTGCTGCAATACGCGTATTACTCCGTCATTTCGCCGGAAGGCTGTGCGGCCATTCTTTGGAAAAACCGCTCCTTTGCCGACAAGGCGGCGGCGGCGCTCAAGCTGACGTCCAGCGACTTGCTGGAGGGAGGGCTCGCCGACGAAATCGTGCCCGAACCACTCGGCGGCGCGCATTCCAATCCCAAAGCCATGGCCTCGACGCTGGCCGACTGCATCTCGCGCCACCTGCAGGAACTCAAGACCCTGCCGCCCCAGGTCCTGCTGGAGCAGCGCTATCAGAAGTTCCGAGTCATGGGCGTCTATGGCGAGGAAAATGCAACAAGTCCAAAGGCCGAATAGTAAAAATGGCGGACAAGAATGCCCGCCCTCCAAGCAAACTCAAAGACTCTTCCAAATCCCCCTTGGACTCTTTGGACTTTGGACTCTTTAGACTCTTTGGATTTAGAACTCACAGAAAGCGATCATTTCATCTTTTGTTTACGATCCCGAACCTCCGCATCGAAGGATTCGGATATAGGCCGCAGGATATCTCTCATGCTATCCAGCGAATAGGGCTTTTGCAGGAATCCCGACACCGTTCGATCTTTGAAGCGAATTACAACCTCTTCCTTGCTGTATCCGCTGCAAATCACCACCCGCACGTCAGGCTGAATGTGTTGTAACTCCGCCAACGCCTCCTGGCCGTCCATTCGCGGCATCGTCAGATCCAATAAAATGCACAAGATTTCGTCGGAGTGGACGCGATAAACTTCCAAGGCTTGATACCCATCGGAAGCCGTCAGCACTTGAAAACCCATATGTTCGAGCATCTTCTTGGCCGTGGAACGAACGTTTTCTTCGTCATCGACCAGCAAGACCACCCCATGTCCTTTCCAATAGGATGGACATTCCATTTTTTCAAGCTTCTGGGCAGGCTGTTTCATGGAAGGAAACAGCACCCGTATGGTGGTTCCTTTTCCCGGATGACTCAATACCTCTATGCCCCCTTTATGGCCATCGGCCACCCCCATCACCACCGCCAATCCCAAGCCCCGGCCGGTAAATTTGGTGCTAAAGAACGGATCGAAAATCTTGACCAGATATTTTTCTTCGATGCCGGAGCCATTGTCGAAGACCTCCACATACGCATAGAGACCTTTCGGCAGGGATTTATTGTTCCGGGTGATCGCACCGGAATTGGGCGGGCATTCTTTCGCTCCCACGGTGACGACGATCTTTCCACTTCGATTGCCCAGGGCTTCGGACGCATTGATCGCCAAATTCATAATGACCTGGCGGATTTGAGTGGCGTCGCCCTGGATCAAGGGAACTCGTTCTTCACTTTTGAGCTGAAGCAACGCCTTCTTGGAAACGACGGACAGAAGGATACCCTCCATGTCTTTCACAATTTCCCGCAGGTCCAGCGGCTGTACAACAAACCGACCCTTGCCGGAATAGGCGAGCATTTGCATCGACAGATCGGCCGCACGATGTATCGCTTTCTCGGCTTCCTGTATATGCTCCCGAGCCGGCTCCGCGGCGGGAAGTTGGCTGAGCGCCAGGTTCATGTTGCCCAGGATCACGGTGAGGAGATTGTTGAAGTCGTGGGCGATGCCGCCGGCCAACAGCCCCAGACTCTCCAGTTTTTGTGCGTACTGAATCTGACGTTCGTACTTCAACCGGTCTTCCACCTCCCGCTTGCGCTCGGTAATATCGCGAATCACGACCAGAAATCTTTCATGCTGCCCGATCAGGGCATAACGAATGCTCATCTCCACCCAGAAAGTGCGGCCTGTATGATGCCGGGCCAGCCACTCGAAAGTCTGGGGGCCGTCGTCACGGGCTTTCCTCATCCATTCCATCGCGTCATTAAGCGAATAGGGCGGAGAGCCGAAGCTAAGATCGCCGATTGTCTTCTTTAACGCTTCCTCATAGGAATAACCATACATCTCGCATGAGCGCCGATTCACATCGATGATTTGGAAGGTGTTGGCATCGTTGACAAACAGGGCGTCGTCGATCGAATCGAAAACGGCCTGCAAATAGGCATGGGAATCCCGCAGCTCTTCTTCGGCGCGTTTCCGGTCGCTAATATCCAGGGCGGCAAAAGTAACGCCGAGAGACAGATTGGAGGGATCGATGGGCGCGGCGCTCAAGAGAATGGCAATCACTTCGCCGCTTTTTTTTCGCCAATGCGTCTCCAGAACGCCGATTCCTTTCTCTTCAATCTGCCGGTATTTTTCTTTGTCGGCGGAATCTAATTCTTCCTCGGTCGGAAACAAAATGCATATGGGTTGCCCCTGCAATTCGTCCTGCGAATATCCGATCATATCGCTCAGATATTCGTTGGCCTCGTGGATCGTATTGTTGACAGCCATGCCGATGCCCACCGGCGCCGCACGAAAGATGCTCTTGAGCTTATCCCCATTCGCCCGCAAAACTTCCTCCGCCTGCTTATGCTCCGTAATATCCACGACGATGCCATCCAGCCAGAGGAGTTTGTCTTGTTCGTTGAATATAGCCTGCGTACTTCTGGATACCCACAAGGACGATCCGTCCTTCTTCCGGGCCCGTACTTCCTCGTTTTTATAGGCTCCCGTTTCCCGAATCTTCTTCAAGGCATGCCAGCCATCCGTCGGATCCAGGTAAATCTGTTCGGCAGGCACGTTCATCAACTCATCGGCCGATTCGTAACCCAGCATTTTAACCAAGGCGGGATTGACCTGAAGGAAGCGTCCCCCATCTTCAACGGCGACACGATAAACCCCCGCACTGATGTTCTCCACCAAGGTCCGGTATTTTTCTTCGCTTCGCGTGAGCTGCCGCACCAATTCGTTCAGCTTGGCGGTCTTTGTCCTGACCTTGCGCTGCAGAACCACGTTGAAGACGCCCAGCACGAGGGCAAGCAAAGCAATCCCCAACGCCACGAACTTGAGCAGCCGGACATAGGTCGGACGGACGAGGCCCTCGCCCAGCCAATGGCTTTCGATCGCGCGGCATTCCCTTTTTGACCGGGCAAACCCGTCTTCAACCGTTTGGAGTAGACTAAGGTTGCCTTTAGTGACCGCGCGATGAAAGGCGCCGGTATAGAGAACAATGGGATATCGAAACTCGTTTTGAAGATGAAACTTTTGGAAATAATAGCGGGCGGGAGGCATATCGACGGAAAAAACCTGAAGCTGCCGATTCACAGCGGCCTGGATAACGCTGGCGTAGCTATTGTATTTCATCAAATTGGTAAGGCTGTGGCTTTTCAACACCTCGATTACCGCATCCCCCGCTTTTACCCCGATCGTGACATTCCGAAGAGATGCAAGATTCGTAATGCCTGCCACGTCTTTTTGGACGAAAATAGGCGCCTCGATCTGCGTATAGGGTTGAGAGAAATCGAAGAGCTGCTTTCGATCTTCCGTGTAAAAGATCGTGTCGATGACATCCGCTTCCCCCTCTTTCATAAATTGAAGGGCCTTCTCCCACTCCATCCCAATCAGGTTCACCGAAATCTGCGTGTGTTTTGTCCACGTACGCCAGGCATCGGGCACGATGCCCTGCAAAGTTCCAGCCGCATCCCGGAAGCTGTACGGGGGATAATCGTCGTCAATCACCACGGTAACGATTCGGAGAGGCGCGACGTTCGTTTGCGTTTGCGCGCAAACAACGCAAGAAAAAAGGAGGTACAGCCCAATCACCCATCGCACCATCCATTCGCTTTCATGGAATGAACTCCTCATACCCTTCCACCCCTTCATTACACTAAATAAAAGCTCCCTTACTATGGACGCGTTTCAAGTTAGATCAAGAAACACGCCGCAAAGCATCCAGGAAAAAAGAGTTCACACCCATGTGCAGACCACGGTCTTTGCCGCTAACCCGGATTTCTCACCGCCTGGCGAGAAATCCGGGCTAAGGACGCGATCTTCCGTCTATTTTCGTCTTCGCAACGACCAATTAGCATGAAACCTGCTCTAATCATGGGTTTGTTGAAGGCGTATTTTCAGCTAGGAAGAGATGGATGGATCATCATGAAGCTATTTGCAAACAATATTCGTTGGAGCTGGATCGCTTTCTGCGTGTGTGGGTCCGCATTCTTGAATGCTTCTTCTGTTTTGAGCGAGACCGTCTCGACGACCGATGCCGAGCACGCGGTCGCCGGCTGGCTTTCGACCGGACAAAGCCCGTTAGGCGCACAAATGGGGACGCACGTGTTGAGATCCGAATCGTATCAGGACGACGGCGGCCAAGTCTTGTTTCATGTGATTTATTTAGAGCCGTCGGGTTTCGTCCTGGTTTCGCCGGACACCCGGTTGGAGCCCATCCTGGCCTTTTCCGAAGGCGACGTCTTCGAAATGACCGACAACAATCCCCTCTTTTCGCTGGTCGGAAAAGACTTGCGCGCCCGATTGAGCGCGACGACCTCAAGTAAAACCGCGGCCGCCTCGACCAGCCTGCAACCCGCCTCTGTAAATAAATGGGAACGGCTGCTGGCCCAAGCGTCGCCCCGTGCGCCCAAGGGCATCGCCAGCGTAGACGATCTGCGGGTGGCCTCGTTTGTCGGCAGCCGCTGGAACCAGAAAACGGCATGGAACGGATCGGCGAATGTAGCCTGCTACAATTATTACACGCCGCCCTACGCCGAGGGGACCGCCAGCAATTACTACAGCGGCTGCGTGGCCACGGCTTACGCCCAAGTCATGAGATACTTCCAATATCCGACCGTGGGCGTCGGCGTCGGTTCTTATCAAATTTACATCGATGGAACGCCCACCACCCGCACCTTGCGCGGCGGAAATGGCAGCGGCGGCCCGTATAACTGGACCAACATGCCGCTTATGCCGTGGACGGGCTTGACGGCGGCCGAGCGACAGGACATCGGCGCGGTTTGCTACGACGCCGGCTTGGCGGCGCACATGAGTTACACGGCGGGCAGTTCGAGCGGCTACATGCCGCCGTCGTCGCTGACGAACATTTTCCGGTTCGGGAACGTCGTGGAGGGAGATGGCGATAACTGGGGCCTGATGAACATGATTAACGCCAACATGGATGCCCGCCTGCCGACGCCCCTCTCCGTCCAGCGGCCCGGCGGAGGGCATCTGGTCCTGTGCGACGGTTACGGCTACAATCTTTCCACCCTGTATCATCACATCAACATGGGCTGGGGCGGCTCGTATGACGCCTGGTATGCCCTGCCCGACATCGATGCAGGACCCTATCATTACGTCGTACTCAGCACGGTGACCTACAACATCTACACCAACGGCCGCGGGGAGATCGTCAGCGGCCGCGTGCTGTCCTCGAACGGCCTGCCCCTGACCAACAGTCTGGTGCGCCTGACCGGCGCAGGCACAACCAACGAAATGCTTTCCGGCGCCAACGGCATCTACGCCTTTACCCGTTTGACGCCCAACGCCGATTACACGATAACCGTCACCAACGGAGCATTGCGGTTTCCGCAGCGGTTGGTGCACGCGGGCGCCTCGGTCGCCTACGGCAACTGCGGCAATCGCTGGGGCGTGGATTTGCCGGCGGTCGGCAGCACCGGCTTCGTCGTGGCCGGGCAGATCGAACGGGCCGGGCAAATCGGGGTCCCTGGCGTGGCGGTATGCCCCGACGGCTTGAACTGCGTCACGACCGACGCGAGCGGCTACTACGTGTTCACCGTTCCCGAGAGCTGGAGCGGGACGGTAATGTACGCCCGCGAGCGGTACAGCCTGGCTTCGGGTTCCCGCGTGTATGCCGGCGTGTCCTCCAACTTGTTCGCGGAAAATATCGCCGCGCGGTTCATGATCTATGTCGACACGGACGCCGCCGGCGCGAACGACGGATCGAGTTGGGCGAATGCCTTCACGAATTTGCAGGAGGCCTTAACCGGCGTTGGTCCTGGCACGGCTATCCTGGCGGCGGAAGGCGTGTACACCCCGGGCTCCAATCGCTGGACCTACTTCACCCTTCCTTCCGGCGTGGAAGTCTATGGCGGTTTCTCGGGGATCGAGACGGATTTGGAACAACGCAATCCGGCTTTGTACAAAACCATTCTCAGCGGAGACATCGGCGTCGCCGGCAACCCTGCCGACAATTGTTACCACGTCGTCCAAGGCGCCGACAACGCCTTGTTGGACAGCCTGACCGTGTGCGGGGGCTATGCCAACGGCGCCTCCTCGGGCCAGTACGGCGGCGGCATCTACAACGCCGGCTCGCCCAACATGCTCGTCAGCCAATGCATCGTAACCGGGAATTATGCGCTTATGTATGGAGGCGGAGTCTACTATGGAAAGGTAGTCAACAGCCTGCTTGCGCAAAATAGAGCCGACCAATACGGCGGCGGCGCGTACCGAACGTTCATGGAAAATTGCCTGATCTACTCGAACTCGGCGCTCTACGGCGGCGGCATGTTTCGGAGCACGAATGTGAACTGTACGCTGGTCGAAAACTCCGCCACTTTCGGCGGCGGCGCCTATGAGGGCCGCTTGATCAACTCCATTGCCGTGAGCAATCGGGCGGCCACATCGGGCCCCAATTACTACAGCAGCGACGTCAGCTATTCCTGTGCGGCGCCGCTGGCCGCGGGACTCGGGAATCTCAACGCCGATCCGCGGTTCATCGATTCCGTTCACGCCAACTACCGGCTGCAAATTTCGTCGCCCTGCATCGACACCGGCCAGAACGCCTGGGTGCAGTCGGCGCAGGACCTCGATGGCCAGCCTCGTATCTGGACGAATCGGGTGGATCTAGGCGCTTATGAAACCATCGTTTACACGCTGACGGCAACCGCGGGCTCTCATGGCGCGCTGAATCCCACGGGCGCCGTGCGCGTCCTGGCGCACAGCGACCAGACCTTCGCCCTCACGCCCGCCCCCTACTATCATGCGGCGGACGTCGTGCAGGCCGGCATTTCGCAAGGGCCATTCGATGTCTTCGTCTGGACCAATGTCACGGCCGACGGAACGCTGTCGGCGGTTTTTGCGGCAAACCTGACCACCAACACCGGCGCCCCGCAATGGTGGCTGGCAGAGTATGGCTTGACCAATTTTGAAGCGGACGCAGGAGCCGACATCGACGGCGATGGAATTCTCTCCGGACAGGAATACGCCGCCGACACCAGCCCGACGAGTTCGGATTCCTGCCTGCGCATGGAACAAATATGGCTCGATGGCGACTCCTGGCTCCGCTGGACAGGCGGCCTGAGCGTCACGCAATATCTGGAATGGTGTGACGGGTTGCTGGACGCCTGGCTTGTCATCGCCACCAACACGCCGCCCACCGCGGCGACCAACGCCCTCAATGTCCCCAGCGCGCCCAGCCAGGGCTTTTATAGGATACGGACGGTCCGATAAAGAATTGCCGAATCCGCTTGTCATCGACGTCATTTCTTCCAGAATACGTTTCCAATTCTTACAAGGGGATGGACATGCACAAGATCAACGTCAAGTTCGTTTTTATGTTGTCGTTCGCATCGATTCTGCTGATGAGCGGTTGTGGGAAAAAGCAGGAGGTTCTGCATCTGTATAATTGGGCCGATTACGTCAAACCCGAGTTGATCGCCCAATTCGAACAGGAGAACAACTGCAAGGTCATTCTCGACACCTTCGATTCCAACGAAAACATGTACGCCAAATTGAAGGCCGGCGCGACGGGCTACGACCTGGCCTTCCCGAGCAGCTACATGGTCCAGATCATGAAGGAGCAGGGCATGCTGGAAATGCTCCGCCACGACTGGCTGCCGAACCTTATCCACCTGGACCCCACGTCGCTCAACGTTTCGCTGGATCCGGAAGTGAAGATCGCGGTCCCCTACACCGTTTCTTACACCGGCGTGGCCTATCTGAAGAGCAAGGTCTCGAACGTCGTGAAATCGTGGTCGATGTTCGACCGCCAGGATCTGGAGGGACGCATGACGATGCTCAACGACATGCGCGAGACGATTGCCGCCGGGCTGCGCTTTCTGGGCTACAGCTCCAACACGACCAACGAACAGGAATTGGCAGCCGCCCGCGATGTGATCGTCCGCTGGAAAAAGAACCTGGCTAAATTCGAAAACGAGCAGTACAAGCCGGGCCTGGCGTCCGGCGAATTCCTGCTGGTGCACGGCTATGTCGGCGACCTGCTGCAAATCCAGGCGGAAAATCCCGACATCGCCATATTCTTCCCGAAAGAAGGCTTCGTGACCACCTGCGACTGCATGGTGATTCCGAAAGGCGCTAAAAGCATTGAGCTTGCCCACAAGTATATTAATTTCATGCTCGATCCAAAGGTCGCGGCGGAAAATACGGGGTTCACCCAGTACCTCTGCCCGAACAAGGACAGCTACGCGCTGCTGGACGAGGCCTCACAAAAAAACCCGGCCATCATCGTACCCGAAGAAATCAAGACCGTTGCCGAGGTCAACCTGGATCTGGGCGAGAACAACGCGAAGTACGTGAAGGTCTGGGACGAGATCAAGTCGGCGGAATAAGAGCCTGTTTCGGCAGGCAGCCCCTCCGAATTCTGGCGCTCCTCCCAGCGTTGGCAAAAAGATCTCAAAAATATTGGAGGGTTCCGCTCTGTCGGAACCTTCTTCTTCCGGTCGCGACGGAGCGCGACCCTCCAAAACACAAGTCTTCTTGCAGCTGCAACTCTTTGCGGCGATCTTTTTTTGTCCGCTCAGTGTTTCGCGCCGTTCGGCGTGATCAAACGGACAGCGCGGTCATAAAGCAAATAATCCCACGCCCAGTTGATCAGGACCATCAACCGGTTTCTGAAGCCAATTAAGAACGTAATGTGAACGCCCAACCACAAAAGCCAGGCAAAAAAGCCATGAAAGCCAAAGCGCCCAAACCGGGCCACCGCGGCGTTCCGTCCGATGGTGGCCAGGGAACCCCGGTCATGGTAATCAAACGATTCGAGCGGTTCATCCCTCAAGGCGTGTTGAATATTCGCCGCGGCCGTGCGCGCCTGCTGAACAGCCACGGGAGCCACCATAGGAAGGGCCTGCCCATCGCCGTCCGGCAAACTCGCGGCATCGCCAATCACATACACCTCTGGATGAGCCTCCGTCTGGATCGTAGGTTTGATTTTGATCCGCCCCTGCCGATCCTGCGGCAAGCCCAGCGAATCCAACCAACGCACCGCGCGAACGCCCGCCGCCCAAATCATGGTGTGCGCCGGAATCGTTTCGCCGCTTTTTAACACGAGCTGCTTTCCGTCAAATTCCGTCACCATGGCTCCAAATCGAACCTCAATGTGTTTTTCCCAAAGAGCCTTGGCAGCCGATTCGCGAAGCGTCTCTGGAAAGACGGGTAAAAGTTTGTCGGAGGCTTCCAACAAGAGCACTCGAACGTCTTTAATATTCAAGCCGTGATAGTCGCGAATCAAAACCAACCGGATGAGTTCCGACAAGGCGCCCGCGCATTCGACGCCGGTTGGACCGCCCCCCACCACCACAAACGTAAGCAAGGCGCGACGGACTTCAGGATTCTTTTCGTGCACGGCCAACTCGAACATTTCGAGGACATGATTTCGCACCCGTACGGCATCGTCCAGATCCTTGAGCCCAAAAGCGTGCGCCGCCACCGATTGCAGGCCAAAGAAACTCGTCTCGCCGCCGACCGCCAGAATCAGATAATCGTAAGAAATTTCGCCGGTGGAGGTCGCCAGTTTGCGAGCCGCCAGCTCTATGCCCGTGACCTCGGTCATGCGAAATTCGAGATTGCGCTGGCGGCGAAGAATAGCCCGGACGGGACGCGCAATATCCGTGGGACCCAAACCCGCCGTGGCCACCTGATATAAAAGAGGCTGAAAGAGGTGATAATTGTGACGGTCGATCATGGTAATGCGAACCGAAGCGTGGGCCAACTGTCGGGCCGCCTCCAACCCACCGAACCCTGCTCCGACAATCGCCACATGAGCCTTGGAAACCTCCATAAATCGCCCTTCCTTTATAATCCTCGATTTGGTTGATGGATACTATGAATGATTTTCTGTTATAAAGCAAAATTCACGAACCGAAAAGGAGGCGCCATGAAGTTGGAGCCATTGAAGCGATACATTGAAAATCTGAAGGCCGAGCGAAATGCCATTGTCCTCTACGACAACCTCCGGACCGCGGAGCCGAATTCCGAACTCGCAGCGGTTTACGGGAAACTGGCCGATGTGGAGCGCAAGCATGCCGCTTTCTGGGAAGCAAAAATCCGCGAAGCCGGCGCCGAAGTCCCGAACATGAAACCCAACGGCAAAACCCGCCTGCTCAGTTGGCTGGCGCGCCGCTTCGGCACGAAACTCGTTCTGCCGACCATCACAGCCCTCGAGCAAAATGCCGGCTCGGAATACGATGCACAGGGCCCCGGCGAAATCGCGCAAATGGCTTCCGAAGAGAAATCCCACGCGCGCGTTTTTCAGTATCTCTCGCGCACCTCCGGCGGCATGGAGGGACGGGCGGTAGCCCGCTTCGAGGGGCGACACAAGACGACAGGCGGCAATGCGCTGCGCGCCGGGGTGCTGGGCGCCAACGACGGGCTCGTGTCCAACTTCAGCCTGATCATGGGCGTCGCGGGCGCGGAGATGCAATCCGCCGCCATCCTGCTGACCGGTCTGGCCGGCCTGTTGGCCGGAGCGATTTCCATGGCGCTGGGCGAGTGGCTTTCCGTGCAGAGCTCGCGGGAATTGTACACGCACCAGATGAAGATCGAAGAGGACGAACTGACCGAGGCGCCGGAGGAAGAAAAAGAGGAACTGGCGCTGATTTACCAGGCCAAGGGCGTCGCTCCGGAGGAAGCCCAACGCCTGGCCGACCGGCTGCTGGCCGATCCGGCCACCGCACTGGACACGCTGGCCCGCGAAGAACTGGGCATCGATCCGGAAGAACTCGGCGGTTCGGCTTGGGAAGCGGCCGGCGCTTCGTTTCTTCTCTTCGCCGTCGGAGCCATCGTTCCGGTACTCCCCTATTTCTTCATGGAAGGCATTCAAAGCGTCGTGGTCAGCGCGCTGTGCAGCGCGGTGGGCCTTTTCGTTATCGGAGCGGCCATCACCCTGATGACCGGCCGATCCATTCTTTGGTCAGGCTTTCGCCAGGTGCTCTTCGGGCTCGTGGCGGCGGCCGTCACCTTCGGGATCGGGCGTCTGATCGGCGTTCACGTGGGGGGCTAGGAACGGATGAAGCCGGGCCACTATGCGTATGCATTGCGGGCAAAACCCGGGGCGGCGTCGCCTGTCTTTTATACACAAATTCTCCAAGCGAATTCGGTATTCTAACGAGTCATCATTCTTTAAAGCCTGTTTCAGTAGGTCCCCCCCTCTGCTTCCTAATCGTAATCTTAATCGTAATCATAATCTCTTCATCGATACAACAATGAGAGATTAAGATTACGATTAAGATTATGATTAAGAGGAAGATAAAAACGGGGAGCTGACGCGAGAAGATGAGTTACAAATGAAAATGTGTGCGCTTGAGCCTGCCGAAATAGGCTCCTATCCGTGGGACGCTTTGCCATCCGTGGGGCCCTTCTCCTAAAAGATTGGCCCCACGGATGGCAAAGCGTCCCACGGATAAAAGAATATCTGAAAGGAGCGATCCTTTCATCGCCATGTCTATCCTGTTCCTGGAATAGAAGTTGTTGCAGATCATCCTTAAATGAAATCTGTGTATAAAAGACAGGCGGATCGCCCCAGCTCCAAACAAAACAAACTACCGCAATGGGCCCCCATGTCCAGTTTACTGGCATGGGGGTGGCTGTCGCTTGGCCCTTCGACCCGCTCAGGCCAGGGCGCATGGGGTCGGCGAACGCAGTGAGCCCAAAACGGGGGCGCGTCAGCTTGGTTCAGTGGCAAGGCGGCGCAGGCCGGGCAGGACTTTTGTCCGCCCGGCCTGCGCCAACGCAGCCAATGGACCAAGATGGCGCGCCCCCGTTTTGCCCCATGCAGCCCGGCCTGAGCGGGTCGAAGGGCCAAGCGGGACTTGCGTTAAAGCTCTAATCCACCCTCTCAATAGCCCCAGAAAAAGCGCGAAACGAAAGCACGCCCAGAAGCAGCATCAAAGGCATCCACGCCAGCCATGCCGCCTTCGACACCTTGGCGCCGAGTTCGCTGACCGGGTCGTGAAAGATCAAATCGACCGGAGCTCCGTCGAGGGCCCGCACGGGAATATCCAACGCCAGGTTGCGTCCGTTGATCGAGTAGACCCGACCTTTAGAGCACGACCAATACCGATGCCAGGCTTGGTTGAACGTCAGGGTCAAGGTATGCTCTGCATTCCGGATGGCCGAAGGCGCCGTCTTCAAAAAATCCACCCGAATGCAATTCCAACTCATGAACCGGCCCTTCACCCATTGGCTGGTCCGCAACCCCTTCTCGTCCAGAAATGCCCCCCGGAAAAGGTGGACCCCGGGATCCATATCGGGATGGATGAAATCGCCCATATTATACGCATCGAGCAGACCCCGCACCGGACTGACCAAATCGTATTGATAAATTCTCGCGCCTCCTTTGCTATAGGAAATATCCGCCCCGCCCTCCGGGAAAAGTCCCTGGTACGGAACCGGCTCATACGGCGCCGAAAAAGGAATGCTGCGAATCAGAAAGGCCGACATAAAACCAAACTGCAAAACAATCGCCCAGCGCAGCCAGACGCCGACTCGGTGGGGCTTTGCCGTTTCTTGCAGAAAATACTGAATCCCCACAGCCGCCATGAGCGAAAGCGGGAGCGAAAGAAACCCCCAAAAGCGCCCGGTGGCATTCATGGAACGAAAGCCCGGCAAATGACGTAAAAGGTCCAATGGGCTCAGCCATTGGGGCACGCCCACGGCATGGAGGCTTCCCATACCAAGCACGATCGCCGTCACCGCCGTCAACAGCAACGGCCAGCGGGCTTCCGCAGGAATTTGGGCGGCAATTTCCTTGCGATATCGCCAAATCAACCAGGCCAGGATCGGCCCGATAAAGACACTGTACTCATGTCCATTTTCCGGGGCCGGAATCACGCGTCCGCCGACCGGCAGCAGCATGAACCACAGCAAGCAGAGCGGGTTCGTAAACGAATTCTTCGACAACCGGGGAAAGTACTGCTGTTCCATCAGCATCGGCCACAAGAAGCCGGCATCGAGCAAAGCCGCCACCGCCCCGCCCAATACCGGCACAACAATGGGCGCCCAGGATCGCTTGATCACCGCCAGGGCAACGGCATAAACCGCGACCCAGAACAAATAATGAAGAATCGCCACCGGGGAGCCATCCACCACCACACTAATCCCCGCCCCAAACGCCAGCGAAGCCGCCAGCCCCACCACCAGCCGGCGACCGGCGGTCATGCGGCGAAACGCATCGGTCAACCGATGCAAAGCCCAAAGCGCCAGCGGCAGAGTCAGGAAAGGAATATGATCGATATGCCCATGCGCCATGCGGCAGACAAAAAAACCGTTCCCGATAAACAGCGACGCCGCCAGCGCCCGAAATTCAGATTTCTTGAAAACCAAGCCGCTGTACAACCAGGCCCCGGCCCACCCCAATACAAAATACAGGATCGTCGCCACGCGCAATCCGTAAAACGGCCCCAGCACATAACTCAACATCATGCTCAGCGAGAGAAAGGGAACCTGCGGATCGCCCGCCAACGAAATCCCGCCGACCAACATCGGCGACCACTGCTTGGAAAAACCGAACAACCGCGAGTTCCAGAATTGCAGCTCATGGAACATCAGAAATTGGTCGTTGTCGTTCAGCCCGACCCGGTTGAAGAAAAACAGAAACAGCGCCGCATAAAACGCCGCAATCCCCACCCAAAAACAACGCATCCAAAAGGCCCCATCCTTTTGTGAGCAGGTGCAATTCAATTCCATGCCCTGCATTTTTCCAAACATTGGAAAAAATGACAGCGTATTTTCCAATCATTGGAAAAATCGCCCAAAAATTTTCCAATGGTTGGCTGCTACAGGCCCAATTTCGCCTTGATGAGATCGAACGTCGCACGGTCGATGACCGTCAACGCCCCGCCCGGGCATTCCACATGCGCCGTGAATTGGGTCGCCGGGGAACTGCCGGGAACGGTCGAGATAACTTCCGTCGCCGCGCAGATCGCCCCGTCGGGAGCTGTGAGGGTTTCGTCGGTATTTCCATCGGCAACCATTACTTCGCTGGTCATGGTTTTCGTGTAAAACGACTCATACGCCCTGTTGTGAAGAAAGATCGTCCCATCGGCAAAGGTGAGGGTCTGACTCGTGTAGTCAGACACCTCTTCATAAAGATTGGTCCACGAACTGCCATCCGGAAAAGGAATGACCTCGCTGGTAACAACGATCGTGTTCGATGAATCCGTCAGGGTGCCTATTTCGTCCGGCGCCGGGCTCCAAGCCGGCAGACAAAGCCCCGCCAAAGGGTCGACAGGAGTATCGGGGGCGGTGTTCGTGGAAGCAGGTTTTGGACTACTGCGATGGGTTTGGGAGGTCGTAGCGGCGTTCGTCACGACCTCCTGCTCGTCATCCGATTCGTTACAAGCGGACAGGCCAAGCCCAAGGCAGGCGCAGAGTCCAATGCAGGCGGCGAAGCAAAGGGGCTTCATATGGGTTCCATGTGCGACGCAGAGCCAAGCGCATCCTCTTCCGGCAGACGGGGAGGAAAATCGAACTCCGTTTCGAACAATTCGACGATTCGGTTGCAGGAGGTTTCTTCGTCAGGACCGGAGACGCGGATGGTCACTTTGCAGTCCTTGTGAAGCCCCAGCGCCAATAAGCCCATGACGGATTGAAGATTGCAGGAATGTTCGTTGAAGGCGACCAAGATATCCCCCGGATAATGCTGAAACTCCTTGATAATGACGGCAGAAGGCCGGCAATGAATCCCCTGCGCATTCTGAACAATAGCGGAACGTTCAATCATGGCAGGTCGTTTATACCGATCTTCATTACCAAAATCAATCTCTATTAAGCGTCCAACATTTTGGCACAACTTCTGCTTTAAAAATAACGTTATGCCAAAATCGTTTTTAGGTCGTGTTTTCATACTGCTTCTTGTGCTCGCATCCCAAGGCGTTCAAGCACAGATGCCTGCGCGCTGGATCTCGCGCGGACCGGGCGGCGGCGGGGCGTTTTTCGCGCCGTCCATGAGCCCGTTTCAACCTTCCGAAATGTACATCCGATCCGACATGAGCGATGTGTTTCACACCCGCGATAGCGGCGTTTCCTGGGACACGCTGGACTTCCGCCAAATGCAGGGCGGCAACCTGACGAGCTGGGTGCAGTTCACCGCCGACCCGAACGTCCGCTACGGCTTGAACGGCAACACGCCTTCCCGTAGCGACGACGCCGGACAGACTTGGACGCCGATTCCTCTGGATCAATGGACCCTCTCCGCCTACAGCCTCTTTGCCGACGATCAAAGGACCAACCGGCTTTTCATTTCCGATTACTCGACCCTTTACTTCTCGACGAACAGCGGTCGCTCGTATGCCTTGCGGTTCAGCGCATCCGATTGCCACATTGCGGGGGCCTTCTTCGACGGCGCGCGCATTTTCATTGGCACGCGCGCGGGGTTGGTCGTCTCCACCAACTACGGACAGACCTTCGCCCTTTCCCCCATCGGAGGCGTGCCGGGCACGGAAGCGATGGTCTCGTTTGCGGGGGCCTCGGAGGACGGCGTTATCCGCCTGTTTTGCGTCACGCTCGGGGCCGGCGATGTGTATCCCGGAGTTACGGGCGGCGATCACGGCGGGTACAGGGGCATGTATCGCCTGGATTACGGGCGCGACAGCACGTGGTCCTCGAAGGTGGCCGGCGTCGCCTCGGCCGATCATCCGTTCTTTGTCTCGATGTGCCGGACAAACATTCAGATCGCCTATGTCGCAGGCGGTTCGGACAACGACGCCCCGATCGTATACAAGACGTCCAACGGAGGAACATCCTGGAGCGCAGTCTTTCAGTCCGGCGGCAATCAGAATATCGCGACCGGCTGGCAGGGCGACGATCCGGGGGCTTGGAATTGGCGAAAATGGTCGTTCGGCGAATATGCGCTCGGCTTTCAAGTCTGCCCGTCGGATCCATCGTGCGCGGTCATCACCGACCTGGGCTTTGTGCATATCACCACCAACGGCGGGCAGACCTGGCAGCAGGCGTATGCGCACCCCTCCGATCAAAACGCCATCAACACGCCGACGGACAAACAGAAAAGCTATCACGGCGTCGGCATTGAAGACACCTCCTGCTGGTGGCTGGCCTGGCCCGAGAGCAACACGCTCTACGCCGCCTTCACGGACATCCGCGGGATGCGCAGCACGAACGGCGGCGCTTCGTGGTCGTTCCCGGCGGGACTGAATTTCAACAGCACCTATCAGGCCATCGTGCATCCCTCCAACCGCTGGATTTTTGCGACGGCCTCCTCCGTGCATGACCTGTACGCCTGGGATCGCTATTGCCAGGACGCCTACATCGACAACGGAACCGGCGCCCTGCTTTACTCCACCAACCAGGGCGCAAGCTGGCAGACCTTCCGCAGCTTTGGCCGTCCGGTCGTGGGATTGGCGCTCGATCCGGGCAATCCGCAAAAAATGTATGTCAGCCTGGCGCACAGCTCCAGCGGCGGCATTTATCGCACCACGAATCTGCTCTCGGGCCCGTCTGCCGCCTGGATCAAGCTGGCCTCTCCACCCCGGACCCAAGGTCACGCCTACAACGTTCATGTTCTAAACGACGGTGCCCTTCTTTGCAGTTATTCGGCGCGCATCAACTCCGGCAATTTCTCCAACAGCGCCGGCGTCTTCGTCAGCACCAACCATGGAGTCGCCTGGCTCGACCGAAGCGCGGCGGGGATGCAGTATTATACCAAGGACGTGGTCGTGGACCCCTTCGACACCACGCAACAACGATGGTACGCCGGCGTTTGGGGCGAGTGGGGAAAATCCTCGGGCCTGGGCGGGCTATATCAAACCACCAACCGCGGCGTCAGTTGGGTCCGCCTCACGGACGAGCTGACCGCCGTAGAATCCTGCACCGTCAATCCGCTCCGCTCCAACGAACTGTACGTGACGACCGAAGCGCAGGGTTTATGGCTCTGCACCAATCGACTGTCAGCCAATCCGACTTTCGCACCGCTATTGAATTATCCCTTCCGCTTTCCCACGCGTGTATTCTTCAACCCCTGGAATCCCAACGAGGCCTGGGTCACGAGTTATGGAAACGGCCTGCGCATGAGCCGCCTCATAGAACCGCCGCCAGCCATCGCCAACATGGAAACACCCCACCGCTTCGAAGTCGCCGCCGCATCAGGACAAAAAATCGTCACGCGCATATCCGACAACCTCCTCCAGTGGCGGGAAGCAGCCACAAACATCGTGCTGGACCAGCAAATCACATTCGACGATCCGGACAAGACCGGAGCAACACAAAGATTCTACAGCGTGGGTATTGGGCAGTAATCGAAGAAAACTGCTCCGAAGAACTTCTTCTCATCAGTATCGTCTACACCCTATTCTTCAATTCTGACAGGGCTTTGAGCAGGAGCCCATGCACCATAATACGTGTCTGTAGACGTGACATCACCTAAGTCCTTAATATGTAGGACATGGTATACACCACGCACGCGCCAAAACACATCTTGGCCTTCCGGCAAAGACTGAGAAGCCACTTGACAATCGTTGGTTGTGATAACAAAGTTCGTTATCGAAGATCCGAAAAACTGATTCGTGCTAAACATCAAATCATATCCCGCCACCTTCTCCAATGAACTCCAGGAGAAGTTAATCAATTCGTTAGTTGTATATACACCGCCTGCTGGGGTGTGATTTGCGATATGCTCCATGAGAGATTCAAAGCGAACCCTATTCCAGTTTGACGCGATCTCTGCAACGTATGTGACCTTCTGATAATCCACATTCGTATATCCATCCTGATCAACCAGGACTGTGTCGTTATAGGGCACAATGATTTCTGACTGAAACTCAGAGGACAAGGCATAAGCAACATCTTGCGTCATATATGCAATGCTGTATGTAAAAGTTCCATTTGTCTCTGGCTCAATATAGTTATGCGCCATGGAGTAACTTCCAAAACCTGTACCATTAGTTAAGAGAGGCTTCAAAGCACGCAATTGCATCAATCCGTTCTCTTCACGATACGAAGCATCACATCCATAAGCTTCCCCACGTGTATTCTCCATAACGATCCAATCAACCTTTGGAATCTGTGACAATAACGTAAGCGTCCGGTGAACCCATCTAGGCGGGATACATAACACGCGATACTTTTCATGACGACAACAACAAGAGGAGGTCGTCATGGAGGAAAACGCAT
>MHBK01000063.1 GCA_001804865.1 Lentisphaerae bacterium GWF2_57_35 | reverse complement strand
CCGTGCGCCTTCAGCCCCCTTTTCGGATAGACTAACTGCACCCCAGGCTCACTTACTCCGCCAAAGGCTAACTTACTTTGTCAATCGACCGTTTTTCTCTGGGATTGTTGACCTATCAGCGTATATCTTGAACCGACCTCCAGGCCTCTACAGCCGGCAGGAACAAAGGGCGGCCAGGGATGATGTGCCGATCGGAAAAGAGGCAGCCCCACGGATGGCAAAGCGGTCCCACGGATCGTCAAGTCTGAGCCTTAAGGTCATGCCACCGATCCGAAGTGAACCTGAAGGCGGACAGGCTCTTCGGCTTTGGAAACTCAAACCAAGAGAGGTGGCAGCGAATAGGATAAGCAACGAATGAAAGACGCGTATGGAACGGCTCTTTATTCGTTGCCCAATCCGAAAAGATCGAAAATAGGCTGGAGGGTTCCGCTCTGTCGGAACCGGCTTCTTTCGGTCGCGACGGAGCGCGCCCCTCCAAAACACAAGTCTTCTTGTAGCAGCAACTCTTTGCGGCGATCCTTCTTGGCCCCGCTCTACAGGAAGGAGGATTTGCGTATAAAAGACAGGCGACCTCGCCCCGGCAGCGGGGCCAGGCGGCCCCGCCTCCAGCCGTCACGGGCCAGTTTATCCCCAGGTGCGGAAAAATAAAAGGAATGCGCTCCTACGCATTCCTTCACAAACAACAGATGACGGGTTGGTTCGTTGACTACCCCACGGCAACCAAAGCGGTTGACGCGACAACTTTCGCGCCGTTCTTTCTGCCTTCCAACAATTCGTTCAGTTCCATGACCAGGCCATGCAAATCCTGCGCATTGTCCGAAATCTCTATGGACGTGCTGGAAGACTCCTCGGCGGTGGCCGCCGTCTGCTGCACTACCGACTCCATCTCCGAAACGGCCTTGCCGACCTGCTCGATCCCCAACGCCTGCCCCTTGGAATCCGTCGAAACTTCCCCCATCAAAGCCGCCACTTTCAGCGCGCTTTCCTGAATCGTAGATAACGCTTTCTCCACTTCCTGGGTGACGGCATGCCCGTCTTCCGCATTTTTTTGAGCTTCCTGGATCAAATCGGCGGTGTTGCGAGCCGCATCGGCGCTGCGACGCGCCAGATTGCGAACCTCCTCTGCCACCACGGCAAAACCCTTGCCTGCCTCGCCGGCGCGCGCCGCTTCCACGGCGGCATTCAACGCCAGCAGATTGGTTTGGAAAGCGATTTCGTCGATGGTTTTTATGATCTTGGCCGTCTCCGTGGTGGAATTCTTGATCCGGTCAATGGAACCGGTCATTCGTTGCATGGAGCCGACGCCGGTGTCGATGGCCAGCTTGGTCTTCTGCATGAGCGAGTCCGCTTGCGAAGTGTTGTCCGCATTCTGCTTCGTCCGGGAAGACATTTCCATCAGCGAAGCCGAGGTTTCCTCCAAACTGGCCGCTTGTTCGTTGGAGCCTTGCGCCAACGACTGGCTGGTGGAAGAGATCTCGCTCGATGACATCGCCAATTGTTCCGCCCTGGAAGTCAGGCGGCTGATAATGTCTTTCAGCGGTCGGGCAATTTTCTTCGCTACCGTGACCGAAAGGAACAATCCTGCGATCAACGCGACGGAGAAAATCACGATAAAGGTCGAGACCGCTGTTTTGACAAATTGCTTGCAGACCTCAAGTTTGGCCTGGCTTAAAGTGGTTTCCAGTTCGCAGAGCTGGCCTAACACCGCCTTCGATTCTTGAAAAGCATCCTCCGCAGAACCCATCATCATGGACGCCGTAGCCACATCGACGGAGGCCATGTCGGCAACCTTGACGGCCCAATCCTGATACTTCAAAAGGGAAGGCAAGGCCTTTCCCCCCAGGGCTTTTTCCTCCTCATCCGTTCCAGCGTTTTCGGGCGCCTGCAATTGCGTCAACTGCTGAATCACACGGGTTAATTCCGCGAGTTGCGACTTAAACAGCTCTTCGACCTGCGCGGCGTCGTAATCCGAGGAGGCCCACGCCAAGCCTTTGTATATGTTAAGTTGAACGTCCGTCAGCCGCAGGACAATATCCGCGCTCTCGTTTTGATTTTTAAACCGGGAAGCAATCTCCGCCAAACTTTTTTTCTGGTACGACAAACCGCTGAAGTAATAGATGCCGAGGATGGCCATGAAAAAAATCGTTATCAAAGATACGGACGTGATTTTGGACTGCAGTTTCATGGGAACTCCTTGGAATCAGACGGCCATCCGGACAGACGTTCCCGTCCGGATGGCCAAGATCATTCTATTTGTAAATACCGCAACCCAGAAAGGCCTGCATGCCTTCAATAGGTTTTACGAAAGTCGATTTGTCCTGAACCTTTTTGGTCTCAGGATTGGTCCATTTGTAATCTACCCAGCCCCCGCCCGTCTGGGCCAAGTCGATCATTTCCTTGATAAAAAGCTTGCCGTTGGCGTCTTTTAGTTCCGCCATGTTTTTACCGATCAATTTGGGATTGCCGCCATGCGCAAGGGTCAAGCCCTGATTTTCCACAATGAAGAGATACAAATCGCCTTTAACGAATTCGCCGGTGGGATTACTAAAGGCCTCGACGGCTTTCTCTTTTCCATTGGCTTTAATAAAATCCAAACCCTTCTGTACCATTTCCTCCGCTTCCGGCGCCGTTCCTCCAGCCCAAAGCGTCTGTCCGCCCAACGTCAACGCAAGAACCAACAATCCGACGAGATGCTTATACACGTTGCTTTCTCTCCTTTGTTTTGCTGAAAATATACGACTTGTTAGGTAACAATCCGGTGGGCAACCTCATTTGTTTTCCAGAAACCTCCTTCCCTCAAATGCTCAAATACGTCATACTAAATACTCGTTTAGACCGCTCCTGTAAATTGCGATTCGCTTATGATTTGCAGAACAGATCGCCCACCCTATCCATTTTTGCCGGTTGCGCGCAGGATGTATTGTCCAGTTTAACTTTCGGGACAGCTCTTCCGATATCAATAAATGTAGACAAAGCGCGGGACCGGAAAAAATCGCGGAGACGACGATATGCAAAAACGATCTCCAAAAAACTTGTCGCGAAAAGCCCAGGTCGAGCTGAAGTTCCTTGAAGCCCTCCAACAGCGCCTGCCAGAAAACATCCGGATACTCGAAGGTCTTCTGGAATTGAACAATTCCAACGGGCGCCATGACGAGGGATTGAGAATCGCTCAGCATGTGGTGGCCATGATCCCCGATCAGGCCGACGCCTGGTACAACCTGGGCGCCTGCTATGCCATGACGGGAAAGACCACCGAGGCGGTCGCCGCACTAAGCAAAGCGGTCAGCATGGGTTACGACGATTATCGCTGGATGCAGACCGATCAGGAATTGCTCCCTTTACGAAACGATCCCCGCTTCAAACGACTGCTGTCCAAGATCAAGCAGTTGACCGCCGAGGAACGGGCGCTGAAGTCCAAGGTCGATTCCATTTAGCCTGGGTTAGAAAGCCACGCCGATTCCGTTCATCGGCGTTACTTGCTTTCATATACAATCCATTCCGCTTCCGGTATATTGACTCCGCCATTCGATGGGGTTCTTCCACGGATTGAAGACCGACTTGTTGCACGGACGCGATGTTTTCAGTCAGAGCAGCGCGACAAGGAGAACGTCATGGACGTCCAATTCAGCGGCGCGGTCGATTTTGCACCCCTCTTCAACAATCGGTACGCCCCCGCCGCAGCGCCCGCCCCGAACAGGAACACCTCTTTCCAAAGCGACATGCTGCACTCCCAAAACGCGATTTTGGGGCCGTTGAATCAGGAAGAAGTGCCCTGGATGTCCGGTTCGCTCGAGACGGGGACCATCGTCGACATTACCGCTTGAAGAGATTTTCTTTTTATCCGATTTGCATCGCCAGCGCCCGCACATCGGCAGGATCGGGCAGAGGCCGATTCGACGCCCAAGCCACGGGATAGTCCGATCCGGCGCGACCATGCGAGCCGCGGATTCTTGAGGGATCGGAACCGATGCTCATCGGAGGCCAGCCAAAGAACAATTCGCAGGGGTCGTAGCCGGGCTTATTGTGAATGTCCACGTGCGAGGCATAGTCCGGGGCTTCGCGTTTCTCGGTCCACCACGGATAGGCAAACCAAGATCCTTTTTCGGCCAGCAAGACCAGCTCGCCCGAGCGGGCATGCTGGAGCCCGGCCTTCTGCCGGCCGTTCGCATCCAAAACAGCCGCCACGCCCGGCAAGCCGGAAAGCGCGTCCCGCACAGCCGGCACATCCGCCGGAGACGGGATGTAGACCTGCGCAATTTGATGATCGACCAAGGCGAAGGCCCGGCCGGCAAAGAGATCGGGATAAGCCATTCCGCGAATGCTTCGCGTGAGCATGAAACCCTTCTCCCGAAGCAGACGGTTGGGATAAACGACGCGGGAAACCGGCTCGATCGCATAATCGCCGAAGATCAGGATGTCATAGCCGGTTTCCTGCGCGGTTTTCCAAAGGTTGGAAAGAAGGGCATAGGTTTTTTCCAATGCTTGGAAAGCCTGCCGGCTTTCGGGGCCGTACCGCTGCAGGTCGTAGTCGAGGTGCGGCAGATAGGTCAACAACAGGTCGGGCGTCAGCGAATCGTCCCTCATGACCAGCTCGGTCGCGGACGCGATCCATTCGCTGGATTTTTGGGAAGCCAGGGGGCCCCAATAATGCATGAGGTTGAAGGGACGTCCGATTTGCGCGGACAAGCGTTCGTACAAATCCGCGGGCTGGCTATAGCAGTCCTGGATCATTCCGCCGTGATGCTTGTGAATGGGGCGCGGCGACAACACGATGTCCGCCGCCTCTCCCAGGCTTTGCTGCCAGAACAACAGGCCGACCTTCCGACCCTCGGCGCGCAGCCGGCTCCAGATGCGATCCCCCTCGACCAATCGCGCCGATTGCTCCCAGAAGAGCGGCTTGTTCAATTCGCGAACGTAAAGGCCGTTGGCAACCATGCCGTGTTGCGAAGGCAGGGCGGCGGTGCGAAAGGAAGCCTGCACCGTGCAGGTCAGCGCCGGAAAGATCGTTTCCGTTTTCCGAAACGTCAGCCCGGCCATCGCTGGAAAATGGCGTTGAACCAAGTCCCAGCCTAGGGCAGCGACCTGGATCACGAGGAGCTTTGTTCCTGTTTGGTTCATAACCGTTTTCTTAACTCGAATAAAACACCCGCCCCACCATCCGGTTCACCGGCCACAGGGCGATCAACGCGGCGCCCATCCAAAGCGTCGGCATATTCCAGGCGGCCGACATGCAGAAGGCGGCCTGAACGAACAGGAGATTGCTGATGAGCAGGCCGATAGTGGCGGGAAACACGCCGCCGGCGATCGTCGCTTCGCTGACGCCAACCCGCTCGTCCTCCGACCAGCGTTCTTCCACCGCCTTGGCCATTTTGGCGGGGTAGACAATCAACCGGTAGGCCGCCGTGAGCCCCAGCAGAATCGACGTCAACCCGGCGCCGATAAATCCGAGCCAGGCGGTACTGTTCAGCGGGGGCGCGAGCGCCAGGAAAACCAGATAGCCGGCCACGAGCACGCCAACGTGCAGGGAACGCCAGCGGCCGGTGCGTTCCGGGGCGGTTTCGTGGCGAGCCAATTGAGTGACGGCCGCGATGTACGCCAGGATCGTCAGTGCGGCGATGAGGACCTGCGGAAAAAAAGCCGGCGTCGTCGAGGCCGCCGCCGCGCCCAGCAGGACGCTAAGTCCTCGGCAGGCGCCCATCGTCAGCGGTCCGGCCACGGGAATTTTTTTCACGCCGAAATTGTAGAGCAGGATGGCGGCGATCAAAGCCAGGCCGACGCGGCTGGCCATCGGACCGAGCTGCGCGCAAAGAATCGCGCCCAGGGCGATCAGCACGGCGCCCAGCAGGCTCACGCTCCGGCGTGTTGCCCGGCCGGAGGGCAACGGGCGGTCGGGCCGGGCTTGCAAATCCTCCTGGTAATCCGCCGCGTCGTTCAGAAGCAGGCCGGCGCCGTAGAAGCACAGGCTCGCGGTCGCGGCCCAAGCCGCGCGCTTCATGTCGCCGCCCGGCGCAGCCAGGAGAAATCCGGCCAGCGGATCGCCGGGCACGGTCAGCAGATTCGGCGCGCGAAACAACTGAAGCCACGTTCGTATGAAGGAGAAAGGCTTCATCGCTGATACTGGCTGGGATCGATGTACGGCAGGTCGAACTCCGGCTTGAACTTCTGGGACTGCCGGTAAAACGCCAGCGGATTGTCGAACAGCAATTTGTCGATCTGTTTGGTTTGAAAGTTTTGCAGTTGCATGAACTTCGCCACCTTGGGCAAGCTGGTCGGATCGGAGACGCCCCAATCCGCCGAACTGTTCACCAGCGTTTGCTCGATGCCCCACTTCTTGAGGATCTCCGCCACGCGCTCGGGGTTAAGCTTGGAATAGGGATAAACCGTCAACCCCGCCCAAACGTCCAGCTTGCGCGTCAGGTCCATCGTGTTTTCGGTGTTGTGATCGACAATGATCTTGTGGTTCTCGTAATTCAGCTCGCGCAAGATCGCAAGCGTCCGTTCGACGCCTTTGCGTTTGCTGACTTCCGGCGTATCGTGCGGAGTATGAATAAGCACCAGCATTCCGCGATTCTTGGCGATTTCCAACTGGCGTTGAAAGACGAGTTCCTCGTGCGGCGTGATGCGGTTGAAGCCGATTTCGCCGATGGCCACGCAGCGTTCGTGGTTGAGGTATTCGTCCATGCCGTCGATCACCTCGTTGGCCAGGTCCAGATTTTCGGCCTCCTTGGGATTCACCGAAACGCAGGCATAGTGATCGATGCCGTAACGTTTGGCGCGCAGGGTTTCGAAGTCGAGGATCAAGTTGAAATAGTCCCAAAACGTCCCGGCATAGCGCCGATTGGCGCCGAGCCAGAACGAGGGCTCCACCGCCACACGAATTCCCTGCTTATACATCTCCGTATAATCGTCGGTCGTCCGCGAATACATATGAATATGAGGTTCGATAATCATAGGTCGATACTATCTCAATTGGAACAGAATGCAACTGCGAGCAGCCATTGTAATCAGGCCTCAGGCTTTGCCTCATAGGGAGTTTCTTATAGGAATTAGAGGTCATCAATGCGTATAAGCGCCAGACCTCGCCCAACGGTTCATTCAAATACAGAAAAGTTTATTCTCATCCCTTTTGCATTGATCTTCCAGCCAAAACTTGGAATGCAAAGGAGGATGCACGAGTTGTCCGACTTCGAACTGATGGACCAAATCAAGGAGGGCGTACAGGAATCCTTTGCGATCCTGATCCGCCGCCATCAGGATTCCCTACTGAACTTTTTCCGCCGCTTGGGCGCTAATAACGATGCGGAAGATCTGGTCCAGGAGACCTTCTTGAAGTTGTTCCGGTATCGGTTTGAGTACCGGCCTTCGGCGAAGTTTACGACCTTTCTGTATACGCTGGCGCGACATGCCTGGGCCGACCGTTGGAGAAAGACGGAACGCAGGGAGCGCTTGTACGGGCTCTTGGAAAGCGAAGCTTGCGAAACCGACGACGGCTGCATGTCGCCGACGAGAGCACGTCTCGACGCCCAGGAGGCGCTGAAGCGGCTGCCGGACAAATTGAGGATGGTGTTGGTCATGAGCCTTTATCAGGGACTGAACTACGAAGAAATCGCCCAAGCGCTCGACATCCCGCTGGGCACCGTCAAATCGCGCGTTTTTACTGCCCTTAACCGGCTGAAGGAACTGTTTCATGAAAAACCCAACGATTGACCAACCGGCCTGCCTATTTGCCGTGGACGTACCCGCTTATCTCCGGGGCCAACTATCGCCGGAAGAAAAGACCTCGTTCGAACGGCATGTGCAGGAATGTTCGACTTGCAGGGGGTATGTCGAGGACTTCAAACCGTTGCTGAACGAATTATCCCAACCGCCGGCAAATTCCCCCTCCCGGGATCTCGCGCCGGACATCCTGGCCCGGATTCCCACGGAAGCGTGGAAGAAACCGCGCCTGATATATTTTGCAACGCTCCTTCGTATCGCTGCGCTTTTCCTGTGTCTGCTGGCCGGCGGGTACGGCCTGATTGCACATCACCGAACGGCTGGCGCCGCGACGGCTCCCGAAAACAAGCGCTTCCTCCAGGCGGCCTTGACTTGGCTGCTGAAAACCCAGGAAGCCGACGGCCGCTGGGAAGCGGCGAAATGGGGCGCGCAAAAACATTATACCGTCGGCATCACCGCCTTGGCGCTCATTGCCTGTTTGAAAACCGACTCGGACATTCTCTACGGCCCCCAGGCGTCCGCCGTCGAAAACGGCCTTCGCTACTTGATCGCGCAGCAAAACACGGAAGGCCGTCTGGGCTCGCTCAACAGCGGTACGCCCTATAATCACGGCCTTGGAACCCTCGCGCTCCTGGAAGCGTTTGAAGTCCAGGATCGGCCCGAATGGAAAGAAGCGATCGGACGGGCGCTGGCCTATATTCGGACCACCCAACGAACGTCGGGCGCCTGGGGTTATCCCCGCGAGCCGGACGCCGCCGGCAACACCTCCATCACCGCCTGGCAGATACAAGCCCTGCTCAAGGCCGCGGAACTCGGTTGGGACACGCGCCCGCAAATCGACCGCGCCCTGGCCTGGCTCGACGGCATGAGCGATCCATCCGGCCGCATCGGCTACAGCCGCCGCAACGAATATCCCAACGGCCATGAAACCCTGACCGCCGCCGGCGCCTGGTGCCTGCTGAATAGCCGTCCAGAAACAACTCCTGACCGATTGTCGCGCATTCTGAACGCCGTTCACACCGTCGCTCAGAGCACCGACCAAGTCGACTATTACCGCTGCTATTTCCTCACCCGCGCCCTGCAAGCCGAAGGCAGCCGGCAAGCCGCCGTCCTGAAAACCCGCATCCAGCAACTCCTGCTCGCCCGCCAAACCCGCTCCGGCGAACACACCGGCAGTTGCGAACCCACCGATTCATGGAGTTCAGCCGGAGGCCGGGTTTACACCACCGCAATGGCCGTTCTCGCGTTGCAGTAGGCCGCTTTGAAATGGCCGCGAAAAGGCACAAAAGACGCAAAAAAAATGGGCAAAAACCGCGTTGGCAGGCGCTTCAGAAGACAAATCGCCCGCTAAACACGCGAAAAGTGTCCTGGAGTGCTAGTTTCTAGGTTTGACCCTAATAGCTCTCAGGAATAGCTTGATTAGCCAAACCTTGGTCTTGACCTCCTCGTGTGACGAAGCTATGGGTAAAGGGGTTATGAGCAAATGGAAATATAGAAATCCGGAAGATGTGATTACTGCTCTTCGCGAACGGCACGCGATTGGCTTGCCGATCTCCTCAGATCAAGTGCAACGCGGACCTCAACCGGATCGAGGATTATACACGGCCGTTATACGATTATGCGGGACATGGTCAACGGCTCTCCAAATGGCGGGCTTGGCCCATTGCGCCTTACGGCAAGTAGGACTGTATTCGAGCCCCGAATCTGTAATAGAGGGGATTCGACACCGCCACAACCAAGGTTTGTCGCTTCTCTCTTCCGAGACACGGGATGGCGCCAACGGCGATAACGCATTATGGTATGCGGCCAGGAAGCACTTTGGCTCCTGGTATGCCGCTCTCGCAAAAGCCGGAGTCGTGGACCAGACGCCTAAAGATAAACAACCGGACGATCGCCCCATGCCAAACGAACGACTCCCGTCCAATGAACAGCGAGTACTGCAAGTAAACTTGCGTAAACTCGTGAATTATCCTGACGCCGCTTCCGTCGTAACGGCGATTCAGCGCCGCCGCGACGAGGGCATGGGGCTGAAAAGGCGCGAGCTTACCGTGGGAGCGCACACCGATCCGGCCCTTTTGCGAGCGGTCATTCGCGAGTTCGAGAGCTGGCCGGCTGCATTGCAAGCAGCGGGCATCGATCCGGCGCGAAAGCGGCCGCGGGCGTTCGTCTACGAAAACGAAAAAGCCGTCGCGGAACGCGTTCGCGAACTGCATACCCAAGGCTCGCCGCTGAATGCAACGTCCGTGCGAAAGACGGAAAATACGCTCTATAAGTCCGCGCGCAGACTATTCGGTTCGTGGGAGAAATGCTTAACGCTCGCAGGACTCTCGTGCGACGAAATCCCCGGCAAAAAACAACCCCGTTTTGCCGGGAAGGAAGAGATTCTGGAGGCGATTTGCGGGCGTAAAAAAGCCGGCTTGCCGCTCAACGCCCAGGCGCTTCGGTCGAGAGAAAAAGCGAATTGCGATCCCGGTCTTTTTTATACCGCCCGCAAAATTTTCGGCTCGTGGCCCAAGGCCGTTCAAGCAGCGGGCTTGGCTTGCGAAACCGCCCCCGAATACAAACGATCTTCGCGCGGTTTCCTGTGGGCATATCCCAGTCCGGCAGACGTGATCGCAGCCATCAGAGAGAGCACTTGCCGTGTGGAGGATTGGCCGGACGACCTGAAGGAAGCCGCTCGGCACCATTTCGGTACGACCTCCAACGCCCTGGTTGCCGTACAATAACACCCCTCTGAAGCTGGGCGCCCAGGATTCGGGTGCATCTTGACACGGCCCCTCCTCAACGTCTGGCACTGGAAAGAAACCACCGGCTTACGCCCTGTCTTTTATACACAAATTCTGCCAGGCATCAGAATTCCTTATTTGCGGGGCTGCTTCTAACTCTGGAAGAGCGGCCCCACGGATGGCAAAGCGGTCCCACGGATAAAAGAGTATCCAGAAGAGTCATCCTTTCATGGCGGCCTCAGAAAGCCGAAGAGCCCGTCTTCGCCCGCCTGCGCATCGCTACGCGAAGCGTTGCGGGCAGGGAGAAGCCGGGCCACCTTCAGGTCCACTTTGGGCGGTGGCATGTCCCTTAAGCCTCAGACTTGACGATCCGTGGGACCGCTTTGCCATCCGTGGGGTAAATCTTCTCGAATTAGTAGGATAA
>MHBK01000062.1 GCA_001804865.1 Lentisphaerae bacterium GWF2_57_35 | reverse complement strand
AGCTTGGAGTCAATGTAGAGCCATCGGGCGAGTCCTGGACGGGAATTTTATTCCGATCCCCTTCCGCGTTAGCGGTTCCGTTCAACAGTATTTATTGACCGTACTTTAAGTAGTCTTTATGCAACGGTCGCTTAAGCATGTTTCGCCCTTGAGGGTACAGGATGGCGTCGAGGCGGGTCAAGGGTGAAAAGGCTTGGAGTCAACTATTTATAAACATTAATAAGCATCGGCTCCCTGGCAGTCTGACGGGCGCAGTAGTCTTTAGGTGATGAGCGAGCAGAAGGGCAAAGACTACCTTTTGATCCTCTGTTCTCCAAGTAGTCTTTATGCAGCGGGCGTTTTCGGATTCTGCCCCTGCGGCTAACAAATGGAACGAGGGCTGGGGCGTGAAGGAAAAGAGCTTGTCGTCAATTGGTTGTGAACGTACGTTCACTTTTAGTCTTGTAAGCGTAGTAGTCTTTATGTAGGGAGGAGTCAGTTGGCCAAGGACTCTTTGTATAAAGACTACTTCGGAGGAAGATATGGACGAGTTGATTGTGGAATTCGAGGAGTGAGAGAAGGCCTTGAAGGACACGGTGTGTAACGGCGAGAAGCGGAGCGAATCGCCATTTTTTTATGCGCAAAGACTGCTGGGGCAAGAAGGATTGCAGCGAAGAGTTGTCGCGACAAGAAGGTTTGTTATTTTGGGATGGGCGCGCTCTGTCGCGACCGGAAGAAGATGGTTCCTACAGAGCGGAACCATCCAAAATCGTGGATCTTTTTTGGCGAACGACAGGCGACTGCGTAGCGGATGCTGCGTTGACCATGCACCCCCCTCTTCTTTCCACAGCCATTGTAATTATGACAATCTCCACAGGTGGACCGCGTTCTCACTGCCCGCAACGCTTCGCGTAGCGATGCGCAGGCGGGCGAACGCGGTTTGACCTGAAAATGAGCCCGTCTTCGGAGAAGCCGGGCCACCTTTTGGTTCATAATTACAATGGCTGTTCTTTCCGTGTGTTCCGTGGGACCGCTTTGTCATCCGTGGGGTAACTCTTCTCGGGGTAGAAGGAGCCGCACGGATAGAGTCGGCCTACAGCAGGCCGTTAATGTTTGGAGCGGGCCTGGGATTTTCCAATGTTTGGAAAAAATTGCGCCTATTTTTACAACCCTTGGAAAAGCGGAATTTCTTCCTGTTTATTTGAGTGCAATTGGCCGGAAAGCGCGGTAGGATCGAACGCAACTTTTTTAAGCAGGCAATCACGACATGGCAAAATATATATTCATCACTGGCGGCGTAGTTTCCTCTCTCGGTAAAGGTTTAACCTCGGCTTCCTTGGGCAGATTGTTGATCAGTCGGGGGTTAAGCATTCGGATGCTTAAAGTGGATCCTTATCTCAATGTGGATCCGGGCACGATGAGCCCCTATCAGCATGGCGAAGTCTATGTGACGGACGATGGCGCCGAGGCGGATTTGGACTTGGGGCATTACGAGCGGTTCACGGGCCAGCCTACGTCGCGCAAAAGTAATTTCACGGCGGGGCGGATTTACTGGGAAGTGCTGAAGAAGGAGCGTCACGGCGACTACCTGGGCGGCACGGTCCAGATGATTCCCCATATTACGGACGAGATCAAAGCCCGCATTCGCGCACTGGACGAAAAGGGCGTCGATATCATCCTGGTCGAGATCGGCGGCACGGTCGGCGACATCGAGGGGCTGACTTTCCTGGAAGCGATCCGGCAAATCGGCCTGGAGGAAGGCCGCGACAGCGTCATGTACATTCATTTGACGTACGTGCCTTTTATCAAGGCCGCCAAGGAAGTGAAGACGAAGCCGTCCCAGCAAAGCGTGGCCAAGCTGCGCGAGATCGGCATTTTGCCCGACGCGCTGATCTGCCGTTCGGAAGTCGAGCTGCCGGACGATGTGCGCAAAAAGCTGTCGTTGTTCTGCAATGTGCCCCTGCATGCGGTCATTGAGGAGCAGGATGTCCAGCACACGATTTATGAGCTGCCGTTGGTCCTGTCGGAGCAAGGGCTGGACGAATTGATTCTGGTCCATTTCCGAATGGCGCGGCCGCCGGCCAAGATGGCGCCGTGGCGGAAAATGGTCGACGCGATCATTAACCCGGAAAAGAAGGTCCGCATTGCGGTAGTGGGCAAATATTCCGAGCTGCAGGACGCTTATAAATCCATTTTTGAAGCCATTCAGCATGGCGGCATTGCGCACAAAGCCGAGGTGGAGGTCATTAAGATTGCGGCCGAGGATGTCGAAAGCGGAAAAGGCCTGCATTTGCTGAAAGAAGTTTCAGGCATCCTGGTGCCTGGCGGATTCGGCGAGCGCGGGATCGAAGGTAAGATTGAGGTCATTCGGTATGCGCGCGAACACGGCATTCCTTATTTTGGAATTTGCCTGGGCATGCAGATGGCCGTGGTGGAGTTTGCGCGAAACGTCTGCGGCTTGAAAGGCTCCCATACGACCGAAGTGGACAAGAAGGCGGTGCATCCGGTGGTCTGTTTGATGGAAGAGCAGGAAAAGGTGGTCGACTTGGGAGCGACGATGCGACTCGGGGCCTGGCCTTGCGTCCTCAAGAAGAGCTCCAAAGCGGCGAAGGCCTATAGCGGCGCGGCTCAAATCAGCGAGCGGCATCGCCACCGGTTTGAAGTCAATAATGCGTATCGCGAGCGATTTGAAGAAAAAGGCTTGATTTTGTCCGGGCTATCTCCCGACAAAAATCTTGTAGAAGTTGTTGAGCTGGAAGGTCATCCTTGGTTTGTCGGTTGTCAATTCCACCCGGAATTGAAATCCCAGCCCATGGTGCCGCATCCGTTATTTAAGGCATTTATTGGCGCGGCCTTGGAATATGTTCCGACCTCCAATGGGAAGGCAAAATCCCGCCGAAAAGCCGCCACAAAGAGATAGCAGGCGTTTTTCCTGCTTTTTTTGCGTGAAATTTTTCCCATTCATGAGTATTAACGTCCGACTCTAGTGACGTTGACACCGAACGGGTCGATAGGAGACAGATTTTGAAGGCAATTATAGCGTTGGAAGACGGAACCTGTTTTGAAGGTCGGGCTTTTGCCGGCCAGGGTGAAGTCTATGGAGAGTTAGTGTTTAACACCTCCATGATGGGCTATCAGGAAATCCTGACGGATCCTTCCTATCACGGGCAGATTGTTACGTTGACTTATCCTCTCATTGGAAATTACGGCATCACCCTCGAAGACATCGAATCGTCCCGAGCCCAGGCCGCCGCATTGGTCATTGGCGAGTGCAGCCGGATTCCCAGCAACTGGCGCTGCCGCAAGACCCTGCCGCAATATTTGAACGAAAACGGCGTCATGGGCATCGATCAAATCGATACGCGCGCCGTCACCCTGCACATCCGCTCCAAAGGCGCGATGAAGTGCGTCATTTCCACGACCGATTTGGACCGCGAAAGCCTGGTGAAAAAAGCCAAAGCGTCCTTGGGCTTGGTTGGCCGCGACATCGCCACGGAAGTCAGCACGAAGGAACAATATACGTGGCCCGGCCCGTACAAAGCCTATCAGCAGTTTTCCCCGGTGGCCGAAGGTTTGCTGGCATACGACAACTTCCTGGGCAAGCCGTCCGAGAAGGATCTTTATAAGGTCGCGGTGCTCGACTGCGGCATCAAGTTGAACCAGCTCCGCTTGTTGGAGCGGATGGGTTGCCGGTTGGAGGTTTATCCCAACGGCAGCACGGCCTCCGATATCCTGGCGAAAAAGCCCGATGGATTTTTCATCTCCAACGGCCCCGGCGATCCCGAAGGCGTTCCGCATGTCGTGAAACAAATCAGCGACATCGTCCAGAGCGGCCTGCCGACGTTCGGCATCTGCTTCGGGCATCAGCTTCTGGGGTTGGCCTTGGGCGGACGGACCTACAAGCTGAAGTTCGGTCATCGCGGCGGCAATCAGCCGGTCAAAGATCTGACCACCGGCAAGGTGGAAATCACCTCGCAGAATCATGGGTTCTGCGTCGACAAAGATTCGTTGGATCCCGCGTTGGTCGAAACGACGCACATCAATTTGAACGATCAGACCTCGGAAGGCATGAGGCATTTGAAGTTGCCGGTATTTTCAGTGCAGTATCATCCGGAAGCCAGCCCGGGACCTCATGATTCCACTTATTTATTTCAACGATTCATCAAATTGATGTCGGAGCGCCGGTAAGCATGAAACAGCACGATTGGATTGCCATATTAGATTTCGGGTCGCAGTACACCCAATTGATCGCCCGGCGCATTCGGGAACAACAGGTCTATTGCGAAATCGTACGTTTCAACACCCCGGCGGTCGAACTGGCCAAGCGCAAGCCCAAGGGAATCATCCTGTCCGGCGGGCCGGCCAGCGTGCTGGCCGACGGGTCGCCCTCCGTCGATCTCGCGATCTACGAAATGGGCGTGCCCGTGCTGGGGATTTGCTACGGCATGCAACTCATGGGCCGCGATTTGAAGGGCCGGGTTCGCCCTGGAAAAGCGCGCGAATACGGCAGCGCGACCATTTCGGTGACGGACCCGGATTTGCTGTTCAAGGATCTTCCCAACATTCTCGAAGTGTGGATGAGCCACGGCGACCAGGTCGAAGAACTTCCGCCGGGCTTCAGCGTCCTGGCCAAGACCGGCACCTGCCCCATCGCGGCCATGGCCGATCGGAAGCGCAATTTGTACGGACTGCAATTTCATCCGGAGGTGGTGCACACACCCCGGGGAGTAGAGATCTTGCGTCATTTCATCGTCGACGCCTGCGGTTGCGCTTGCAACTGGAAGATGTCGGCCTTCGTCGAAGAAAGCATCCAGGCCATTCGGCAAAAGGTAGGCAGCGATCATGTCCTGTGCGGCTTGAGCGGCGGAGTCGATTCCTCCGTGGTGGCCGCCCTACTCCACAAGGCCATCGGCAAACAACTGCATTGCGTTTTCGTCGATAACGGATTGCTCCGCTTCAAGGAAGCCGAACAGGTGGAAGACACCTTCGGCAAGACCTTCGGCATGGATTTGCATGTGGCCCACGCCCAGGACTTATTCCTCGGCCGTTTGGCGGGCGTCACGGATCCTGAAAAGAAACGCAAGATCATCGGCGCGACTTTCATCGACGTTTTTGCCGAAGAAGCCCGCAAGCTGGGCCAGGTGAAGTATCTGGCGCAAGGAACGCTTTATCCCGACGTCATCGAAAGCGTCTCCCCGCTGGGAGGCCCCTCGGTCACGATCAAGAGCCATCACAACGTCGGCGGGCTGCCCCCCGATCTGCAATTTTCGTTGATCGAACCGCTTCGCGAACTGTTCAAGGACGAAGTTCGCGAATTGGGCCGCGAACTGGAATTGCCCGATTTTATCATCAATCGCCAACCTTTCCCAGGTCCCGGAATGGCCGTGCGCATCATCGGCGAGGTTTGCAAAGACCGCGTGGATCTGTTGCAACAGG
Organism: Lentisphaerae bacterium GWF2_57_35; assembly: GCA_001804865.1. GTDB lineage: Bacteria > Verrucomicrobiota > Kiritimatiellia > CAIQIC01 > GWF2-57-35 > GWF2-57-35. Next base: position 14,681 of record MHBK01000062.1, on the reverse strand, counting down.
CCGATCTGCGCGTGCAGGACGAAATTTTGAAGCTCAGCAATTACAAAGATATCTGGCAGGCGTTTGCGGTCCTGCTGCCGGTGCAATCCGTCGGCGTCATGGGCGACGAGAGAACGTACGAAAACGTCGTGGCGGTCCGCGCCGTCCAAAGCTTGGACGGCATGACGGCCGACTGGTTCCGCCTCCCCTACGAGACTCTGGACCGGATTTCGACAAGAATTATCAACGAAGTGCGCGGCGTAAATCGCGTGGTCTACGACATCAGCTCGAAACCGCCGAGCACGATCGAATGGGAATAGCGACGTTAACAAAAGAAGAAGACAAACCACGAATGAACACGAATAGACACGAATAAAGAACCACTGATTTCATTTGTGTGAATTCGTGTTCATTCGTGGTTGAAAAATGTTTTAAAAACCAGGTCTGACTATGCCAAAACGTACTGACATCAAAACTATCATGCTGATCGGGTCCGGACCGATCGTTATCGGACAGGCCTGTGAATTTGACTATTCGGGCACGCAGGCTTGCAAGGCGCTGCGGGAAGAAGGGTATCGGATTGTGCTGATCAACAGCAATCCGGCCACGATCATGACCGATCCGCAGGTGGCGGATCGCACGTATGTCGAGCCCATCACGCCGGAAGCCGTGGAAAAGATCATCGCCAAGGAACGTCCGGAAGCCCTCCTGCCCACCTTGGGCGGACAGACCGCATTGAACGTTGCGTTGGAAGTGGCCGAGCGCGGCATCTTGGAAAAATACGGCGTGGAAATGATCGGCGCCAATGCCGAAGTCATCAAGCGCGCAGAAGATCGACAGCTTTTCAAGGCGGCCATGCAGGAAGCGGGCCTGGAATGCCTGAAGAGCAAGATGGTAAGCAATCTGCAAGAAGTCGAGGCGGTCGCCAAGGAAATCGGATTCCCCATCATCGTGCGGCCCAGCTTCACGCTCGGGGGCACCGGCGGCGGCACGGCCGAGAACATGAAAGAGCTGCTTCACATCGCCGCCAATGGCTTGAAGGCCAGTTTGAAGCATACCGTCCTGCTTGAAGAGTCCGTCGTAGGTTGGAAGGAATTCGAGTTGGAAGTGATGCGCGACCGCAAGGATAACGTCGTCATCATCTGCTCGATCGAAAATCTCGATCCGATGGGCATCCATACCGGCGACAGCATCACCGTTGCCCCGGCCCAAACCCTGACCGATGCCGAATATCAAGAGATGCGCGATGCCACGATCAAGGTCATGCGCGCGATCGGCGTGGAGACCGGCGGTTCCAACGTGCAGTACGCGGTCAACCCGAAGACCGGCCGCATGGTGGTCATCGAGATGAATCCCCGCGTGTCCCGCAGTTCGGCCCTGGCCAGCAAGGCGACCGGCTTCCCCATCGCCAAGATCGCGGCCAAGCTGGCGGTCGGCTATACGCTGGACGAACTTCGCAACGACATCACCCGGGAGACCCCGGCGAGTTTCGAACCGACCCTCGACTATTGCGTGGTCAAGGTGCCCCGTTTTGCCTTCGAAAAATTCCCCGGCGCCGATCCTAAATTGGGCGTCAGCATGAAATCCGTCGGCGAGACCATGGCCATCGGACGCAACCTCCGCGAGGCCTTGCAGAAGGCATTCCGCGGATTGGAAATTGGCGTCGATGGATTGGATTTGAAGGCCGAGGAACGCATCGTCAAAGAGAATCTGGAGCACCTGCTCGGGTTGACCGAAACCGACCGGCACGTCACCAGCAAGTACGCGCTCAAGCAAGGGATGTCGGTCGAGAAAATTTCCGCCATCACGAACATCGATCCCTGGTTCATCGACAACATTGCCCAGATCGTGGAGATCGAGAAGGAACTGATGGACGCGCCCAAGGACCAACCCTTGGACCGCGATTTGCTCAAGAAAGCCAAAATGTCCGGCTTTTCGGACCGTCAGATTGCGGCCTTGCGCCCGGGCGAGACGGAACTCAGCATCCGGAAATATCGGTTGGATCTGGGCATCAAGCCGGTGTATCGATTGGTCGACACCTGCGCGGCCGAATTTGAAGCCTATACCCCCTACTTCTATTCCAGCTATGCGGAAGCGGATCAGTCCCGCGTGACCGATAAGAAAAAAGTCATGATCCTCGGCGGCGGCCCCAACCGTATCGGACAGGGCATTGAATTCGATTATTGCTGCGTGCACACCGTCCAGGCATTGCGTGAACTGGGCTATGAAACCATCATGGTCAACAGCAATCCCGAAACGGTCAGCACCGATTACGACACCGCGGACAAACTTTATTTCGAGCCGTTGACGTTCGAAGACGTCATGAACATTTACGAAAACGAGAAGCCCTTGGGCGTCATCGTGCAGATGGGCGGCCAAACTCCATTAAATCTGGCCGTGCCTCTGATGAAAGCCGGCGTTCCCATCCTGGGCACTTCGCCGCAGAGCATCGACAAAGCCGAAGACCGCGAGCAATGCCGGGTGTTGCTGGATGAGTTGAAGTTAAAGCAGGCGGACAGCGGAACGGCCATGACCGAAGACGAAGCGGTGGAAGTCGCCGCGCGCATCGGTTTCCCCGTCATGATCCGGCCTTCCTATGTCTTGGGCGGACGCGCCATGATCGTGGCCAACAACAAGACCGAAGCCCGGCCGTTCATCCGCGCGGCCTTCAAGGCCAGCCCCGGCTTCCCCGTCTTGATCGACCGCTATCTCGACCACGCGACGGAAATCGACGTCGACGTCGTCTGCGATGGCGAGTCGGTTTATATTGGCGGCATCATGCAGCACATCGAGGAAGCGGGCATTCACTCCGGCGACAGCGCCTGCGCCACGCCTCCGCATACGCTGCACCCGGCGCTGCAACGATTGATCGAAGACGCCTGCTCCCGCGTCGCCCTCGCGCTGAACGTCAAAGGCTTGATGAACGTCCAGATGGCCGTCAAAAATGGCGAGCTGTACATCCTGGAAATCAACCCGCGCGCATCCCGAACCGTACCTTTCATCAGCAAAGCCACGGGCGTTCCCCTGGCCAAGGTTGCGGCTCGAATCGCCGTAGGCATGAAACTGAAGGATATGGGCTTGGAGGCCCGCGCGCCGAAAATGCCTTGGTACGCGGTCAAGGAAGCCGTGTTGCCTTTCAATCGCTTTGCCGGCGTAGATCCCATTCTCGGCCCCGAAATGAAGTCGACCGGCGAAGTCATGGGCATCGATCCTTCATTTGAATTGGCCTACTGGAAGAGCCAGTTGGCGGCCGGACAGATTCTCCCCACCGAGGGAACGATCTTTCTGAGCGCGGCCAACAAGGACAAGTCCTGGATGGTCGAAATCGGCTGGGAGCTGAAGGAAATGGGCTTCCAACTGGTTGCCACGGAAGGCACGGCGGAAGTGCTGAAATCCGCAGGCATCGAAACCGAGGTCTTGAAGAAACTGGCCGAAAAGCAGAGCCCGAATGTTCTCGATCTGATGCGTGAAGGCAAGATCAGCCTGCTTATCAACACCCCTAGCGGCTCCAAGGCTCGTTTGGACGAAGTCGTCATCCGATCCGAAGCCATCTTACGCAGTGTGCCCATCGTAACCACCGAAGCCGGCGCCCGCGCGACGGTTTCGTCCATTGGATACATGAAAACCCACGGCTGGGATGTCTTTGCCTTGCAGGATTATCTCTCGAAGCCGCTGTAAGACCCGGTCTTTTCTTTTGAAGAAAAACCAACGGCTTGTTGGCAAATCCCTGACTTGGATGGTTCCGACAGAGCGGAACCATCCAAACCCTGTCTCTTATACACAGATTTGAGGCGGTCATTTTCTGCAATGCCTTCGGATGAAACTGTTCGGATGAAACAACAGGTGGCCCGGCTTCTCCCTGCCCGCAACGCTTCGCGTAGCGATGCGCAGGCGGGCGAAGACGGGCTCTTCTGGTCCGGAAGCCGCGTTACGCCCGCCGGCATGGCTACGCCATGTTGCGGGCAGGGAGAACGCGGCCCACCTACAGAATCTAGCTCTTTACTTCTCTTATCGATGTTACAGATGAATTCCGTGCCATCAATTTGTGTATAAGAGACAGCCCTCCAAACCCCTTCCAGACTTTGGACCTTGGACTCTTTGGACTTCTTGGACCTTGGACTTTGGACTCAAGAATGATGCAGGGTCACCGGGTGCTCTTCGTCCTCGTCTTCGTCAGCCGGCGCCAAGACCAGATGCTGCCGGCGGAAGAAGGGGGAGACGAAGGCGAACCAGAAGCCATAGGCGGCCATCATCAAGGCCGATCCAATCGCCAGGGGGCCATTGAAAAACAACAGGATGAGGCTTACGGTGAACGGCACAAAAACCAAGGGGTTCTTGGTGGGCTTCGAATACCGCACCAGGGACACCTGCAACAAGATCATGGCCAGGGTGGATATCCAGAACAGCGTGGCCACAGGGCCATGATCCAAAGACAGCCAAATTTGGTCAACCGGGGCATTCTGCGTAGCGATGACAAAGGCGGTAATCCAGCCGGCCGCCGTGGTGATGGGCAAACCCAAATAGCCGTGCTGCCCCCGGAACGGATCGACCACCCGGAAGCGGGACAATCGGATCACGCCGGAAAGGACAATTGCAGACACCATCATCAAGCCCAGGATGCCTTCGTTTTTAAGGATCAACTCGTACAGCAAAAAAGCAGGAGCAAGGCCGAAGCTGGTCATATCCACATAGGTATCCAACTCGGCGCCGAACTTGGTGGTGGCCCGCAAGAGCCGGGCCAGGGTGCCGTCGATGCCGTCCAGGATCATCGAGACCAGGATTAATTGGGCCGCCAAAACGAATTCGCCTTCGGCGCTGGCCAGCATGCTGGAAAAACCGGCCAGCATAGCCGCAGCGGTAAATAAGCTGGGAACAACTTGCTTGAACGTCATGTTCCATTTTCCTTAGTTAAGGTAGCCACCACCGTGAGTCCCGCCCTGACTTGATCGCCTTTTTTAACACAAACCCGAACATCCGACTTCAAAAAATACATATCCATTCGCGAGCCAAACTTCATCATGCCAATACGCTCGCCGCGGGCCAGGGACTGCTCCAGCGACAGCCAGTAGACCACCCTCCGGACGATGGGGCCCACGATCTGTTTGACCAGGCAACGCGTCTTGCTGTTTTCGATCAAAATGGAACTGTGTTCGTTGAATTCCGAGGCCGCATTTTGAAAAGTCAGCAGGTGGCGGCCCGGCGTGTAATTCAAGGCTTTGACCACGCCCGCCATCGGAGTACGGTTGACATGAACGTTAAAGGGATTAAGGAAAATGCTGATTCGAACCGTTTCCGCCTTCAAATAATTGTCTTCGCGAATGAATTCCACCGCACGAACCACTCCATCGGCCCCGGAAAGAAATTCATTTTCCGACGCGGAAGATTCGCGCTCAGGATCCCGGAAAAAATAAACCATGAAGCCGGAAGAAATCACCGCCAGCGCATAAAAAAGAGTGCTCAGCCCAGGGCATCCGAAGAAATCAAAAAGAACGCCCATGACTCCAAACCCGGCCAGAAGCCCAGCAATCGGAAGATATCCATCTTTTACCAATAACGGTCGCATCACAGTATCCTTATAATCCTATTTGAATTGACTCATAATAAGCCGTCAAATCGGATACGTAAACACATATATGCGATTCCTTATGCTCTTGGGCTCTTGGGTGCATCTTGACGGCCCCTCCTCAACGTCTGGCACTGGAAAGAAACCACCGGCTTACGCCCTGTCTTTTATACACATATTTTGCGCTTCGTGTTCGGCTAAGCTCAAATCGCCGCAAAGGGTTGCGGCTCCTACCGGAAGGCCATTGATTTTTGTAGGAGCCGCACCCCGTGCGGCGATCCAGCGCTGGGTGGAGCAGTTCTTTATTCGTTGCTTATCCTTCTAATCCGAGAAGATTTACCCCACGGATGGCAAAGCGTCCCACGGATAAGGAATTAGGACTTGGTTGAAGGCCAGACTCTCTTGGAGAATTTTGTGTATAAGAGACAGGGCTTACGCCGGCGGCTACGTAGCCGCGTCCGTAAGGACGTGGATTCTTATTCGTATGCGCGGGGGCCGCGTCAAGATGCACCCATCCAAAAGAGCTTGAGGGCATGCGACTTGCCATATGAACGCAATCGGGTTACTATTCTTCTTCTCAAGATGTCCGTGCGTCTTTAAGGAGTTCATCATGACCATATCGTTGCGAAAAGTACGAGCCGAGGCACAAATCAAGCACATCGAAAAACAACTGGAAGCCATTCATGAGCAGGAAGCTCAAGACAGTTTGAATCCTATTGAACGCACTGACGAGACGTTCGTAATCGTCACGAATGCGGATGAAAAGAAAAAATTGCAGGACGAGTTGGAAAAGTGCCGCAAAATAGTCGCCGAAGAATCGAAATAGCCGATTTTTTGAGGTTGTAAGGCCACACGGGGCTTCATTGCGGCAAAAAGAGCCCTTTCGGGGCTCAGACGCGTCGATTGCGGCCGATTCGCTTAAGACGCAAGCCCAACAGCCGATTTCGTGACGATAATCCACGGGAGATCGGTTATGAGTAGTATTCCTCTTATATCGTCGGAAGAACCGCAAGACGAGCAATCGCGCTTGGAAGCTTATTACCGGAACCTTCTTCAAGAGCAGATGCAGAAAAAGAAGGCGGCGCCCATTCAGGAAGTGGAAAAAGGTCAGAACGGTCCTTCCAGCGAAGACGACGAGAGTTCTCAGCAGCAACAAGCAGGCGCGCAGGGCGATCGATTTAAGCCAGCCGACAAGGAAACCCCATCGGCCACCTATTCCCGCAAGAATCTGCTCACCCAGACGCTCAAAGAAGCTTCCACCACGAAGCTGCCCTCCATGAAAAAGGAATTGAGCGAAGAAGACAAGGACTTGATCCGCCGGCTTCAAGCCCGGGATGCGGAGGTTCGTTCCCACGAAATGCGCCATGTGGCCGCGCTGGGACCGTATGCCGGGTCCATGCACTTTGATTATCAAGTCGGCCCTGACGGCAGAGCTTATGCCATTGGAGGCACTACGGAAGTTCGAAATACAGGCTCGTCCGATCCTAAAGCGTCCGCTCAAAGAGCCCGCATCATCCGCCAGGCCGCCATGGCCGGCGGCGACCCGTCGCATGCCGATATGTCAGTGGCGGCGTCAGCGACTCAAACCGAACAGTCCTCGATGGCGAAGCAGAGTTAAAGATGGGAGTGTTGGTTTAAGAAAAACACACCACTCCATCGCTCCATTTTCTTACGACCCCACGTTGAAATCGTCGAACGGCGTCATATCGCTGACGACTTTCGAGCCCTGCAGCGTTGGGAAATAATCCACGCGCGGCATGCCGTTTTTAGCCATGAAGGCATCCAGTTCACGGCCTTGCTTGGGACAATAGAGCATGACAAAGCCGCCGCCGCCCGCGCCGATGATCTTTCCGCCCAGCACGCCGAATTGCTTTTTGACTTCGTCGTACAGGTTGTCGAGCACGCTCAGGCTGATGCTCCGGGACATCTTCTGCTTGTACATCCAGTGCTCGTCCATCATCCGGCCGAAGGCGTCGAGATCGCGGTCTTCAAAAGCCTTCTGGATGCGGTAACCCAGTTCCTTGATCTGGCACAGACTTTCGACCACCCGGGCATGATCCGGGCTTTCCTTTTTACGGGCGGCGTCATCCTGCCCTTTGAGCACGGCGGTGGCCGAGCGTTGAACGCCGGTGTAATAAATCCGGGCCTTGCTCACCAGTTCGTTGACCGTCATGAAATCCACCGGCACAACGCCCACCTGCACCTGGCCCTCTTTGGAAATAGTCAACGTCCGGAAGCCGCCGAAAGCCGCCATGTACTGATCCTGCTTGCCCACGGGTTCCTTGAGAATCTCCATCTCGATGCGGCAGGCCTCCTCGGCCAAGACGGCCGCGGGAGCCACCTCGCATTTATAGGCGCGAATGGCGGACAACAGCCCCACCAGATACGAACCGGACGAACCCAACCCGGACTTGGCGGGCATGTCCGCTATGCTGGTCAATTCAATGTTCTCCTTCACGCCGTGGAGACGCAAGGCCTCGCGCGCCAGCGGATGCTTGATTTCGTCCACGCTGTCCACCGTTTCCACCTGGCTGTAACGGATGACGATTTTCCGATCGGCGACCGACCTGCGATTGAGCATCAAATACATGTATTTGTTGATGCTCATGGCGAAGACAAACCCGCCGTTTTCGCGATAGAACGAAGGCAGATCGGTCCCGCCGCCGCCCAAGGTGATTCGAAATGGTGTCCGTGTAATGATCATGATGTGCCTCTGGAGTAATGGAGTGTTGGAGTGATGGAGCGTTGGGAAGACGGAGTTTCTTCCAGGGCAACTTCTCCGTAAATTGCGTTGCTTTCTTTGACTATCAAATGGTCAATCCACTGTCCTGTTTCCCTCTTGCTTTCCATGCTGCCTCAGATCTGAAACCCGCTCTTTCGCGCGTCGTTGTAAAACATTTTCACGGTCTCGAGGGAGAAATCTTCGAGGGCCTTTCCGAAGTTGGCGGATTTTGCCAACAGGTCGGGAGTGACGGTGATGATATGGCATCCGATCGCGTCGGCTTGAATGATGTTCAGCGCTTCGCGGGGACTGGCCCATAACAATTCGGCCTGGGGCAACGGCTGCAGAATCTTCAACGCTTCCTGCATGATGGGCATCGGGTCCAAGCCGCTGTCGGCAATGCGTCCGGCGAAAACGGAAACGATCGCGGGAACGGAAGGGTTCAAGGCCTCGGCCACTTCCTGCACCTGGCGCAGGGAGAAAATCGCCGTGACGTTCAGCTTCAGGCCTCGGGCGGCCAGATCGCGAATCAGGGGCGCCGCCGATTTCCGTTCGGTGTTCGTGACGGGGATTTTCACATAGACGTTATCCCCCAGCGCCGCCAGGCGCAGGGCCTGCTCGCGCATCTCGTCGAAGTCGTCCGAAAAAACTTCGAACGATACGGAGCGGTCGGTCACGACGCGCAACACTTCCTCGGCAAAAGCCAGGTAGTTGGTAATGCCCGCTTTGGCCATCAGGGTGGGATTGGTTGTGAAACCTTTAACCACCCCGCGGTTGTAAGCGTCGATGATCGAATCGAGATCGGCGCCGTCGGAATAGATTTTGATTTTCAGGTCCTGAAGTTTGGGTACGGATTGTCCGCTGCTCATGATGATTTCCAGGGGTTCTATTTCACAGCCGATTCCCATTTGGTGGGAGCGGCTTTCAGATTGGGATGCGAAACCAAAAGGTGTCCGACGACGGAATGAAAAGCTTCGGTATGCGGAGTGATGTGCTGGGCATTGACCACCGGAACGATCACGCAAGCGTCGGCCACCTGGGCGGTATAGCCGCCATTGCGTCCGACCACGCCCACGATGCCGGCGCCGACTTCGCGGGCATATTTCAAGGCTTCGACCAGGTTCGGGCTGATGTTTTTCTCCGCGTCGCCGCCGCCCACGGACAAGATAAAAACGACATCGGTCTTGCACAGGCGGCTGACCTTCAACCAGCCGATAAAACTGCTGGCCCAGCCTTCGTCGTTGGTCCGCGCGGTCAATTCGGAAACGTTATCCGTGGGCGCATAGGTTTCGATCTGGCACAATTTGCGGAGATCGTTGACCAGGTGGGAAGCCGACGCGGCGCTGCCCCCTACCCCCAGCACGAACACCCGGCCCTGCTCGGCACGACAACGAGCCAAGCGCTCGGTCAACGCCTCGATAGGAGCAACCGGAAGAGCTTGAATCACATCGATACATTCCTTCAGATACTGGCTTGAAAAATTCATACGATGATTAATGCAGAGCCCGAACTCCTTGTCAATGACGGACCGTTGCTCTATAGTGCCCCGCCGAGCCCGATGCAAAGAGCCGCGCTCAAACAACAAAGATGACAGACATGGCGAAAAACAAATCGTTACGAATAGGCGTCGATTTCGACAATACCATTGTCAATTACGACGGCGTATTCCATCGCGTCGCACGGGAAAAGAATCTCATTCCGGCGGACTTGCCGGCCACCAAGGGCCATGTCCGCGATTATCTGCGCCGCATCGATCGGGAAGACGAATGGACGCTGATGCAGGGCTATGTGTACGGCGCGCGCATGAGCGACGTCGACATGTTTCCCGGGGCGCTCGATTTCTTCGTCCGGCGCCGGGAATGGAACGTGCCCCTCTTCATCATCAGCCATAAAACGCGCACGCCGTACATGGGCCCGTCTTACGATTTACACGCGGCGGCCCGGCAATGGATCGAAGCCAATGGGTTTCTGGACGGGCAAAAAGGCGGGCTTTCGTCCGACGACGTTTTTTTCGAGCTGACCAAGAACGCCAAATTCGAACGCATCGCCGCCCAGCAATGCACCCTGTTTCTGGACGATCTGCCGGAGTTCCTGCTGGACCCGGGTTTCCCGTCCGGCGTGGAGCGCATTCTGTTCGATCCCTCGGCATCCGCGCCCGTCGACGACCGGCTACGGCGCGTGACGTCGTGGGCGGAATTCTCCAGGCTGGTGCAAGACAGGATGAAAGATTGTGAATAACGAAACGCTGATCCAGGCCGTCAGGGAGCAACTGAACGGAACCGGCTTTTCGCCGGACATCGAGTTGTTGCCGGTTTCCGGCGGCGGCAACAATCGCGCGCACGAGGTGCGCTCCGGCGACCGGTCGCTTTTCCTGAAGGAATATTTCCAGCACCCGAACGACCGCCGGGACCGGCTCGGCGCCGAGTATGCCTTCACGCGGTTCGCCTGGGATCGGGGGCTTCGTTGCATTCCCCAACCGTTTGCCATGAACCGCAGCCACGGGTTTGCGCTGTATGAATTTATCCGGGGCCGGAAAATCACGCCCGAGGAAGTTCAAGCCGACGCCGTCGCGCAAGCCGCCCGCTTTTTCAGCCGGCTTAACGAGTTCGTCAATGATCCCGACGCTCAGCAGCTTCCCCGGGCCTCGGAATCGTGCTTTACCGTCGAGGACCACCTCGCTTGCGTGGACCGCCGGGTTTCGCGACTGGACCGGATCGCCGAGACGTCTGTCATCGACCGGGAAGCGGGTCGATTTATCCGGGAAGAGTTGCGGCCCATCTGGGATCGGCTGGGCGCATCGATACGACAACAATGCGCTTCCGGCGAAACCGCCCGGGAAGCCGTTCCCTGCCTTTCGCCCTCCGACTTCGGCTTTCACAATGCCTTGCTGGAGCCCAGCGGGCAATTTCGTTTCATCGACTTCGAATACGCCGGCCTGGACGACCCCGCCAAGATGGTGTGCGATTTCTTTTGCCAGGTGGCCGTGCCCGCGCCGGCCGACTCGGCGGCCGAGTTCATGAAACGGACGATCGACGGGCTTCGAGACGCCGAAACCTGCCGGCAACGCATCAAGCTGCTCATGCCGGCGTACCAAATCAAATGGTGCTGCATCATCCTGAACGACTTCCTGCCGACGGATTCCGCGCGCCGGAAATTTGCCGGCCAGGGCTCGGACGAGGAAACCCGCAAGCGGATGCAGCTCGACAAGGCCATCCACAAATTCGCCGCCCTGGATAATGGAGGAATTCTTCTGCCATGAAAGGCTTGATCGTATCGCTGATTATTTTTGCGGTCTACGTGCTATCCACCATCGTACTGTCGCACATCCTGAAACCGAAAACCCACGGGAAAATACTGTTGTATCCCATCTTCGCCTGGATGCCGGTTTATTTCCTGGTCTATTTCCTGACACCCGCCAACTTCCCAGGCCTTCCGTCCGCTTGGATGGCCAAAACGGTTTGGCTCGATGTGACTTTCGGCTTCGTCGTCTACGTCCTGAACTGCCATAGCTTTTTCGATTTCTTCTACGGGTTCAACGGCGGATTTTCCATGTCCCTCATGCTGGAAATCCTGCGCGCCGAACCGTCCGGAATCGTATCGGACGAGATCGTGAAGGGTTATTACAACCCGGACGGCACGGACAAGATTTACGGCTGGAGAGTCCCCCACCTCATCGAGACGGGCTGCATCCGCATCGAACCGGCCACGGGCGCCTGCCGCCTCACCACCAAGGGGCTGGTGATCGCGCGAACGGCGATCGCGTTGAAAGGAATGTTAAATCTGGGAGCAGGAGGCTGACATGGAACGAGGACTACTCACGGCTATCATCGTCTCGGCCGCCTGGATGCTTGTTCACCTGCTGCTCATGCAGCGGCGTCCCGCGGAAAACCGGTTCAAGGCCATGACGGTTTGCTGGCTCTTCAGCTTGCCTTTCATCCCGGCGTTTTATTTTCTCGCGCCCTCCGGGCTGACGCCGCATCCGGCAGACGTCGGCGATTCAATCTGGATGGGATTGCTCCAGGCCGGGCTGTCCAGCGTACTGCTGTACTTTCTTTTCGTCGAATGCTTCTATCACGTCGAACGCGCCGTGACCTTGCGCATCCTGATCGAACTGCTCAACGACGCGAAGAGCAATCCCACCATCGAGTCGGTCCGAAGCAAATACGACGTCGACGAGATGATCCGCCGCCGCCTGGATGTCCTTGCGGACCGGCATTTCATTGCACGCCGGGACGATCGCTGGCACTTGCTGCCCAAGGGGCGTCTCTTTGCCCGGACCATGCAATTTTCCTGCTGGCTCTTTCAATGCAAGGGACAGAAAGACCGCGGCTAATGCGGGTGGTCTGACAGTCTCTAAGACATTCTTTTGTTGTTCCTCAGGCTCTCCCTTATGGCAACAACCCTACAAGCGGCCTATTTAGTATGGCGAAGTATGGATTGTGATCAACCTGAAGGAGAAACTTATGAGAGACGACAACATAGAGAATCGCAACAACAAATCAAATACAACCGAATATGAAATCGTGACGTCAGAATGCAGGCCGCTGTCGTGGGGGGCCATATTCGCAGGCGTTGCGGTTGCCATGGTAATTTACATGATGCTGACGTTGCTGGGCATTGGCATTGGGGCCAGTACGCTGGACATCCAGGAAGGCGACGTTCCATCCGGCAAGGCCTTGGGAATTGGAACGGTTATCTGGGCTTTTGCTTCCGCCTTGATCGCTCTATTTACTGGAAGCTGGGTGACGGGACGATTTACGTATCTCTACGATCATGCAATGGCCAGGGCCTTGCATGGCGTAGTCGTCTGGAGCCTGGTATACTTGATTTCGGCTTTGATCGTTACCACCACGGCAGGAAAAATCGCCGGAGGGGCTGCGTCCATGTTGGGGAAAGGACTCTCGGCAGCCGGGCAAGGCGTTGCGTCGGTCGGGCGTGGCGCAGCGAAGGCGGCCTCCGAGAATCCGCAACAAGCACAAGGATTGTTGCAGAATATGGGAATCAATCCCGAAGAATTGTTGAAGAATATCGTTCCTGCCGGACAAACCAACGCGCAGGAAGTCGCAACCAATCTCAAAGAAGCCGCTACAAAGTTTTTTAGCGCAGACAGCCGGGACAATCAACAGGCGCGAACCGATTTGGTGCAAGCGCTGACGAAAACGGGACGATCGGAGACGGAAGCCAATCAAATGGTGAATCGATGGGAACAGACTTATCAGCAAGCCAAGGAGCAAGCGAAAGAAGCGGCCGATGCAGCCGCTAAGGCAACCGCCATGGCGGCCTTCTGGGCTTTTATCACCATGGTGGCGGGTTTGATCGCCTCCATAGCAGGGAGCCTTCTGGGCAAGCAACGATACGAGCCTGAAAGCAAGATCGTGTAGCCCTTGTAAAGGGCCTGTCTTTTATACACAAATTGATGGCAGGGAATTCATCTGTAATCATAGATAAGAGAAGTGAAGGACTGGATTCTGTAGGTGGGCCGCGTTCTCCCTGCCCGCAACATGGCGTAGCCATGCCGGCGGGCGTAACGCGGCTTCCGGACCCGAAGAGCCCGTCTTCGCCCGCCTGCGCATCGCTACACGAAGCGTTGCGGGCAGGGAGAAGCCGGGCCACCTTTGTTCACCTGAATGGTTTCATCTGAAGGTCTTGAAGAAATAAGACTGCCTCAATTCTGTGTATAAAAAACGGGTAAAGAGCCCAATCAAAGTTTTGAGCGCCAGATGAGGGAGCGCGCCTCCCTCATCTGGCGCTCATGTTTTTGGTCTGTAAGCTCTATAAAAAAGCCCGGAAGACGATACGACGATCTTCCGGGCCGTCAGGTCATTGGCCGTTGTAATTTATTGAATTTCTCCTATCGCTTTCGTCACATCGGCCGCCGTTTCGTAGGATTCGTCGGGAAGCTGATTAAGAATCGAAATCACCTCGTCCGGAGCTTCAAGATCTTCCGCATGTTCGATCAAATCCTCTTTTCCAGCCGGATAATCCATCCCTTTGAGATACTTCTCCACGGTAATCGGGCCTGATTTTTCTTTCTTGGGTCGCGCCATACATCACCTCCAGGATTGTTATGTGATAGGCTACCATGTTTCCGGCCATAGCGTAATAAGGAGAGGCCTTATAACCGCCTTCCTTTCGCCTGACTAAGACGCCTTGCCCGAAATGCGTTCAGAAGGTTTCCGAAAAAGCCATAATCGTTTGGCCTGGTATTTTCTGCCCCCGACAAAAACGGAGCAAATAGCCAGCTTTTATGTTGAAAGCCCGTAAAGAGGACCGCGGGGCCGCGGTCCCTCCCGTCAAAACCGCCATCTGCACGATCGTATATCGGATAGGGGTAGGGACGGCTCATTGGGTTGAGCCGCCCCTCCCTCCGAACCGGACGTGCAGATTTCCCGCATCCGGCTCTCCCGTCACCAAGTG